>JAJDWX010000011.1 GCA_022825385.1 Rhodothermales bacterium | reverse complement strand
CTGGCTGATATTTCGCAGGAGACGAAGGCGACCATTCTGGTTTCGAGCCACGACCTGGGTCACGTTACGGACGCTTGCGAGCGCATTCTGCTGCTGCATCAGGGGCGTATCGAGCGGGACGAACTGATTTCGGACGAGACCCTGAAGGAACTGGAACGATTCTTTGCCCGATCGGCCAATATCGGTTAATCAGATTTTATCCGCTCATGAATACAATAAGAACAATATCCTCTCTCTGGAATACGAGACAGTGGCGTATATACGGCTGGCCCGTATTTTTGATTGTATCTGGGTTTTATATGATATTTACAATCATTGCGGATTGGTTTGTGCTGACGGAAGCAGTTTATCATCGAAGTTTTGCCGAGCAACTTTCCACAGACAGAATTACATTCTATCTGTCGCTACGGGAAAGATACGTATGGATTGGTTATCTTTTTTTGCCTCTCGTGATTGCTGGGAAAGCTTGCTATATGTCTTTTTTTGTTGCGGCAGGCGCTGTGGTTTCTGAATACGATGATATTCGCTTCAAAGAATGTTTCAAAGCGGCAATTCTTTGCGAGGGTATTTTCGTTATAGCATTAGGAATCCGTTTGCTATGGGCAAAACTCGTGGGCATCGAAACTTTGGCAGATTACTCAAGTATAGAGATTCTATCTATGATGAGCCTTTTTAATAGTGTGAATATTGAAACATGGCTAGTATTTCCACTTCAGGCAATCAATGTATTCGAATTACTTTACTGCATATCACTTTGCTGGGTCATGGCATTTCAGAGCAATCGCTCCTTGTCCGAGTGCGTCCGATTTGTGTTGCCATCTTACGGGATGAGCCTGCTCCTGCGACTTTGTATAGTGATGTTCCTTAATCTTCAGTTCAACTCCGGGTAAAATATCATGAAACGCTATCTAACCATTGCCGCACTGGTTGTTATGCTGGCTTGCCTCGCGTTGCTTAGTATACGTATTCATGAGGGTGTAAAGGTTCGACGTGCCATTGCTGCGAGGATTTCAACACTTCCGGATTTTAAATTAAGAACACTTGAAGGCAATCATTTTGTCAAGGATAATCTGCCGCTGAAGCATCCCGTAATTTTCATATATTTTACCACTATTTGTCCATATTGCGAATCAGAAATAAGCAGTATCCTGCAACACAATGAACTTAAAAATGCTGGATCGCTTATTATGATTTCACGCGAATCACTTGATGTGCTACAAGAATATCAAAAAATTGAAAGATTATATCAAGAAAATAATATAACTATTCTTTGGGATAGTCTTGGCGTAGTTCATAGGCAATTCGATGTTTCGATTGTGCCAAGCACTTTTATCTATGGAGCAGATGGGCAACTTATAAAAAAATTTACAGGAGAGACGAGTGCTGATATAATTTATCAAGCACTCCAGGAATCTATTTCTGAGAGGATTCTTAGAGGTTCGCCATGATATCCTTTATTTCATCATACAGAAAAAAGTATCTTAGTATGTCGTTTTTTAAACAGGTCATACTTAAAAAATTTCATACGGTGAAAAAAGCTGCTATGAAAACACTTGTTCATCAGCGAGATCAATCGGATTGCGGCGTTGCTTGTTTAGCATCTATTATTCGTTATTATGGTGGACAGGCAGAATTGGAACGTTTACGTGAATTAAGCGGAACCAGTCGCCAAGGCACTACACTTCTTGGGTTGTATCAGGCCGCAAAAGAATTTCATTTAAAAACGGGAGCCTATGAAAGTAATATAGAGCATTTGAAAAATTTTTCCTCGCCCGCGATTATTCATGTTATAAAGGATAAACATCTATTACATTATATTATTTGTTATGCTTATAAAAATGGTCGGTTTATAATTGGTGACCCATCTTGTGGAGTGAGTGAATATACCCCCGAAGAACTTGAATCGATATGGGAATCAAAATCACTTTTATTACTTGAAGTTACTAATGATTTTATATATAAAAAACAAATTTGGAAAGCTAAATACAAATGGATTCATCAACTTTTAAAAGATGATTTACATATACTTACTCTTGCTTTTTTTCTTGGAATATTTATAGCAATTCTTGGTCTTTCCACAGCTCTTTTTTCTCAGACACTTATTGATCGTATACTTCCAGATAAAAACATTACAGAATTAATAGCCGGACTCATATTGTTAACTATATTACTATGGTTTCGCAGTATTCTATCATATATAAGAGGGCGATTTTTGCTTACACAAAGTCGCGATTTTAACAATCGAGTTATCGGAGATTTTTTTATGCTTTGGTACACTTGCCCCAACCATTTTTTTACAGCCGTAAAACAGGAGATCTTATTGCCCGTATGAATGATACTAATCGCTTACAGAGTGCTGTTACTCATATTCTAGGTAATGTAATGATAGATGCTCTGATTCTTATAGTATCGGCCATTTTCGTATTCATATATTCTGTACCAATTGGCTTTATTTGCATGCTCAGTTTACCGTTGATAGGAATATTTGCCTGGCTTTATCATCGTCCGATTGTCAAGGGACAACAAGAAGTTATGGCTGCGCATGCCATCAATGAAAGCAACTATGTTGATGCTATCCAAGGCATGGAAACCATAAAGGCATTAAACAAGGAGCATGCCTTTTCCGATATGACCAAGACAATATATGATTTTTTTCAGGATCGAATATTTAGACTGGGAAAGATTGGTATTCGTTTCAATATATGGACGGAATGCATTTCCGTCATTTTATCTGTTGCTGTTCTTGCATATAGTGCCGTGTTGGTACTCGATGATCGTTTGCAGATCGGGCAACTTGTAGCTGTATTGCAAATGTCAGGAATGCTTATCCCTGCTGCGATGAGTTTGGCTCTTACGAATCTTCGGCTGCAAGAGGCGAGAGTCGCTTTTGATCGCATGTATGAATTTGCTTCTCTGCAACCGGAGTACAAACAAAAATTGGATAAGCAGGAATGCATGTTAGAAATTTTTGAAAACTTGGAGGTCCGTGCCGTATCTTTTCGTTTTCCAGGTTGCTCTGAATTGCTCAGGAATATATCTTTTTGTGTGAATCGTGGCGAAATAGTTACCATCCTTGGAGAAAGTGGATGTGGCAAAACTACAATGCTTCAAATTCTGCAACGATTTTATCGACCTACCAATGGAGATATTTTTCTTAACAATAGAATAGTATCCTGGAAACAAATTTCTACAAATGCTTGGCGTAAAGTTATTGGTGTTGTTCCTCAACAGATTAAGATTTTTAATGGTTCGGTTATCGAAAATATCTGCTTGGGCAATATTGTTGAAGAAGCGGAAGAAGTAATTAATTTTTGTAAACATCTGGGGTTTGATCGCTTTTTTTCTACATTTCCACAGGGCTATATAACACTTCTTGGTGAAGAAGGAGTCAATATTTCGGGTGGACAACGACAATTGGTTGCATTGGCTCGGGCAATGTATAAAAAGCCTCAATTGCTGCTGCTTGATGAAGCCACGGCAGCGATGGATCGAGACACCGAACGTTTTATTCTGACTATGCTCCGGGATATGCGAAAAGAAATTGGCGTCCTCCTAGTGACTCATCGTGCCCAAGTTGCCCGATATGGAGATCGTATTTACATTTTTGAAAATGGCCAAGTGACTTCAGCTGGTAAACCGGAGGCATTGGCTTTGGGCGATAATCTATTTGCCAGATCACTTATGGATTTTGCCCTTATGCCCTCTAATTCCCCTTTTACTTGATCTAACTTACCCTAACCCCCTAGATCGATGAACATAATCACTCAAGCTCGCTATCGTTTTTCTCGACAGGACGATTTCTCCGAAAACATATTGGTCGATGCTACAGAAATCTCATATATTAAGGATTTTTTTCAAGAAGGAAATGTGAAAATTATTGATAAAATTAATATTAAAGAATCAAAATATTATGAAATTGAACTCAATGATATTACACAAGATGCAGATCATAATATTCGAGGCAAATGGAATAATAATGAGCGTGTATATTTTCAGATTCTGATTAATGATAAATATATTTTGGAAACAAAATCCAATGTATCGTTTTATATGACAGAAAAACCTTCGAGTATTTTCGCGCAAATCATGAAAAATAATATCGTAATTGCATATATTTAATAATATTATATACTATCAAATATTTTTAGATAGACTATAATAATCTTACAAGCATAAGCATATCAAAAATTTTCATCCTCTTTTGTCATCTTCCTTCCATATCTCCGACGGTTTGCAGCCGAGATACTTGTGGCAAGCTCGATAAAAACTGAGATATGAGTTGAATCCAAGGGCGTATGCCAGTTCGGTCAAATTGCAGGGCCTTTGCTCAAGTATGCGTCTGGCTACCTGGGTACGCGCCCATGCTATGTACTCTCCCGGCGTTCGTCGTGCGTACCCGTTTCGCGTAACTTCGCTTGCGAACCGTTCGTAGAAGCAGTGGGTTCGTATGCGCTCCACCTTGATAACTTCCTGTACGGACAAGGAATCCGAGAGCAGGTTTTTGTGAATATAATCGAGCGCCAGTAGAATATCGATCTTTTCTGCCCGGCAAGCATCGTGATTTAGAAAATGCGCGAGCGCATCCTTGACAATAGTATCTTCAAGGGGTTTTTTGTGAAATATTCGTGAATTCGGACCTGTGGGGGGGGGGGATCATTTTGCATATTTTTGTGTGCATCGGGGGCATATTTACTATGCGTGGAGCTTAATATTACTGAAAAAAATTGTAATATATTGCCCTGCATTCGATTTAGGAGTATATGAAATATTTTTAGAAGGTACCACCCTGATTCGTATTTTTCCGCATAGGCCTTTCTCCCCCCATGATTCAGCTCCACGACATATCGCTCCGTTTTGCCGATCAGGTGCTTTTCGACCGGTTGTCGTGGAGCATTCCTGTCGGGGAACGCATTGGGCTGATCGGGAAGAACGGCGCGGGCAAAACCACCATGCTCCGCCTCGTAGAAGGGCATATCGAGCCGGACGAGGGGCGGTTGGCCATGGGCGCCCGCACATCTATCGGGTATCTGGAGCAGGATGTGCAGGCGCTCGACTCCGAGGCGTCTATTCTGGACGAGGCGCTGAAAGGATTCCCGGACATTCGGGACCTTCAGGCCAAGGAAGCGCAACTCGTTTCCGAACTGGAGGGGTTGCAGAGCCACGAGGGCGCCGAGTACGCCGGGCGGCTTCATGCCCTGGACCGCGTCCATGCGGCGCTGGCCCTGCGCGAGGCCCATATGATCCGCCCGAAGGCGGAAGTGGTGCTTGCAGGCCTCGGGTTCGCCGCCGAGGATATGGAACGCCCGGTGAAGTCTTTTTCCGGGGGGTGGCGGATGCGGGCGATGCTGGCCCGGCTGCTGCTCCGCCAGCCGGACTATTTGCTGCTTGACGAGCCGACCAATCACCTCGACATCGAAAGCATCGACTGGCTGGAGAACCACCTCAAAGGCTACGAGGGGACCGTGGTCATCGTTTCCCACGACCGGTATTTTCTGGATCGGATGGTGACGACCATCGCCGAACTGGCCCAGGGGCGCATCCATTCTTACGCAGGCAATTACAGTTTTTATCTCCGGGAACGCGTTGAACGGCGCGCCCTTCAGCAAGCCGCGCACGAGAATCAGCAACGGGAAATCGCCGCCACGGAACGGTTCATCGAGCGGTTTCGGTACAAGGCGTCCAAGGCGAAACAGGTGCAGAGCCGCGTGAAAATGCTCGAACGGCTGAAGCGCATTCCTCCTGCCCCGTCGGAGGAGGCCGCCGTGCGCATTCGTTTCCCGGAGCCGCCGAGGTCCGGGCGCGTGGCACTGGAACTAAGCCCGTTTTCCAAAACCTACCGCACCGAGGACGGCGATATTCGCGTTTTCGAGAACGCCGGGCCGCTTGCGGTCGAACGGGGGGACAAAATCGCGCTGATCGGGAAGAACGGGGCGGGCAAATCCACCCTGGCGCGCATGCTCAACGGGACCGAGCCGTTCGAGGGCGAACGGACGCTGGGCTACCGCGTAGAGCACGCCTTTTTCGCCCAGCATCAGGCGGATATGCTGGAGCCGGCGGACACGATTCTCGAATCCCTGCGCCGGGCCGCCGGGGACAAAACGGATGGGGAACTGCGCTCCGTGCTGGGGGCCTTTCTGTTTACGGGGGACGATGTGTTCAAGCGCGTTCGGGTGCTGTCCGGGGGCGAAAAGAGCCGGGTTGCGCTGGCCCGCACCTTGCTCCGCCCGTCCAATTTTCTGATCCTCGACGAGCCGACCAACCATCTTGACGCGGCGTCGATTCCGGTGCTGGTAGAAGCGTTGCGCCAGTATTCCGGCGCGTTTGTCGTCATCAGCCACGACCGGCATTTTCTGGACCGGGTGGCCAACCGCGTCTGGTACGCCGCAGCGGGGCGGGTGCGTACGTTCATTGGCGCTTATTCCGAAAACAGGGAGCGCATGGGGTTTGGAGGCGCTCGTTCCGAATCGGAAGGGCAGGCTTCGAAGGGGCTGGGCGGAAAGGCGCCTCGAAAGCGTCGGTCCGAAACGGCTGGAAAGGGTTCCGGCGGGCCGCGTTCAAAGGAGCAGAAGCGGCGGGAAGCCGAAGAACGCAACCGTCTGCACCGGGCCATGAAGCAGGGCGGCGCGGTCGATCCCGAAGCCATGACGATCCATCAGTTGCGGGCGTATTGCGACCGCCTGGAACGGGAAATCGCCGAAAAGGAGCGGGCCTTTCAGGAAATTCAGGAGCAGATGGCGGCCCCGGATACGTACCGGAACGGAGCCTTGATTCGTACGCTGCGCGTCCAGTACGAACAGATGCAGGAAGACCTCGATACGGCGTACGCCCAATGGGAAATGGCGAGCGAGGAGATGGGGGGTAGGGAGGGGTAGGAAAAGAGTTTTTTCGATGCCATGCGGCGAACCAATGCACATTGTTGTCGTACCTTTACCCGAACCCCATAGTCACCCCTCAACGGTCTAAAAAGTGATTCAGACCACGTTGCCCCTGGCGGCCAAACCTGCTTCCCGGCCTGCCCTGTCGCCGAATGGCGGGCCAACTTCCGCGCGCAGCGAACTGCTTGCCCGCTTTGCAAGCCGGATCCGCATCGACTATGACCTGACCCGGCGCCTTGTTTCTTATCAGGGCAACAAAAGCATTCCGGGTTTTCGCTGGATGAAATACAAGGAAGGGTTTTCCACGCGGCTCGTCGAACGCCTGTTGAATACAGGCGGCGGAGACCGTGTTTTAGACCCCTTTTCCGGTATCGGGACTACCGCGTTGACGGCCAGTCGTATGGGCAAGCGCGCTACTGGTATCGAAATCATGCCGATCGGGAACTTGGCTGCGGGCGCCATCGCTGCCGTTGCTAACGGACTTTCCCCCGGAACATTGACGGACGCTTCGGCAAGATTGCTTCGGCATATCGAATCCGGGGAAGCGGACGAAAAGCGGCGTTTCCCGCATGTTCGCATCACGCGGGGGGCTTTTTCGCAGCAAGCGGAGGAAGACATCGCAAGAGCGCGGACATTTCTTGCCGGATTGTCCGATGCGTCCCTCGCGACGGTTCTGAACTTCGCTTGCATGACGGTTATTGAGGATGTCAGTTACACCCGGAAAGACGGGCAGTATCTTCGGTGGGATCCTCGTTCCGGTCGAACGAACAGCACCCGGCTAGACAAGGGGCCATTGCCGTCGCTCGGCTCCGCGCTGAAACGCCGCCTGGATCAGATTATCGCGGATATTCCGGTTGTCAAGCGCACGTATGGCGGTCCATCGCCGGAGTTGATAGGGGGTTCCTGTTTGACCGAATTGCGCAATCTCGGCGAGAGCTCGTTCGATACGGTCATTACGTCCCCGCCTTATGCGAATCGGTATGACTATACCCGCACGTATGCGCTTGAACTGGCTTTTCTGGGGTACGATGAACAGGCGTTCAAGACGCTCCGACAAGCGTTGCTGTCTGCGACCGTCGAAAATCGATCCAAGCGGGACGAGCTCGCAAAGATATATGGGGCGTCCGACTCGTTGTCCCGCGTTTTTGAGATGGTGGATGCCAGTGCTGCGCTGGCAGAGGTTTTGACTATTCTTCGCGCACACGCGGACGAGCTCGGCAATCGTAACGTTATCGGCCTGCTTCTACATTATTTCACGGAAATGGCGGTCGTCATTACAGAACTTGCTCGCATCGTGGCGCCTGGGGGGCATGTTTTCATGGTCAACGACAATGTGCGTTATCATGGCGAAGAGGCTCCTGTGGATCTGATCCTCTCCGATTTTGCCGAACGGTCAGGTTTTCGTTGCAATACTATTTGGGCTCTGCCCAGGGGGAAGGGAAATTCCAGCCAGCAGATGGGGCGATTCGGTCGGCAAGAAATTCGCAAATGCGTATATCACTGGCAGCGAACGTAAATGGACTTGAATAAGTTGGAGGCTGCGCGCCAACGCGCACGAATTATTTCGGACAAGATTCGCGCCCGGACGGACGAAGCGGTTCGCAACAAGATACTTGCATTTGCGGAACATCTTCCCTGGGAAAAGCCTGAGCAGTTCGGGATTGACATGGAAGCATGGCGATATATTGAGGAAACAGGCGCCAAGCCCAGGCTTGTTTTTGCCCATCCTGACTTGCTCTGCGTACATCCGGATGCGTCCTTGCATTATCGAGGAATCGCCACGCTTTCCCGCAAGAGGGTCGGAGATATTGTCGGCGCCATAGATCGTTGGGAAAAAGCGCCTGCCGCCGTACGCGTTACGGAAGAAAAGGCGCTCCGGGTCGCCCGCCTGTACAATGCCGTCATATCTTCCATTATTCGAGGTTCTACAGACTGGACACTTGAAAATGGCTATCGTAACATTATAGCGACTATAGGCATCACACAGGATGGCGCACTGAGGAATATCATTGGCCAGGAAGCGGAACGATCCGTCAAAGACAGAATCGCGGAATGGCTTGAAACCCGGTCGAATATTGCCTGCCAGGTCAACGAAGCGCGGACGGCATGGTATCTGGGCCCTCAAGACCATTTCCGTATGGTATATGCCTCTGAACCGGATATCCGCTTTGAAGAAGCAATGCCGGACGGTTCCTGGAAAGAGATAGCAACGATTGAGGTGAAGGGCGGCACCGATTCGGCTGGGGCTCTGGAACGGCTTGGCGCCGTTAAAAAATCTTTTGACCGAACCTCTGCAAGAACGAAAAATTTCCTGATCGCAGGCGTGGTGACGAAAGAAATGCGCAATCAACTCAACAACATGCACATTGAAAAAGTATTTCTTCTCGCAGAGATATTACACATTGAACGTGAATGGGCGAAATTCATAAACGAAATATTCCATCATACCTTGCGGCTGCTGGATATGCCGTATCGTGGTGAATAGTGAGTCTTTGAATGCTTTTAATAAATTATTATAGAAGACTTAAATGAACATATTTCATATAAATTTATCTAACAATCAGAAGGCCCCATATAGGGCCGCCAGCCTAAACGCCATCTTATGCCTTCCTGAAAATCTTCCACCTGTTCTTCGGAAAGGCCGAGCACGGTTATTTTATCCGGATTCGTCGCCAATTCCTGCAAGATGTCTATCAGGTCCGGATCGTCCAACGCGATGGCCAAGTGGATAGCTGCGGAGAGAACGTTTGAATCGCTATACGAATTGGATGCGCCTCGCGTGTTCCACGCAAGCGAGAGGTCTTCTTCCAGAAAACGCCGGGTTGTGGCGATCAACAGGTCTCTGTTATCCTGCGATATATCCAGCCTGCCTCGTTTATAATCGATTACTATTTCGGCCAGAATATACAGTGCATCGGGTGTTTTTTCAGATAGGGTTCCCGGTTGAGCAGTGGATTCAATGATCAATGGAATGCTGTAGTCGGGAAAATTCTTGAAGAGACCTTCGCTTGCGGTCCCGACGCATTGATATTCGTACAAATCCAATTCTGAAAACAGTTGAACAGTTTCGGTGTTTCCAATGATTATGATAAGGTGCTCAAGCGTATTCAGTAAACTATAGTAGGCGTCGGCTCCCGGGTTGCTCCACGTTGGCTTTGCTGCCGCGTTGTGCATATCTAAAAAGGCGTCTACTATCGCCGTGCGTAGCGTATCTCCTATCTGCGTTGGATCCGCTTCCGCCATTTTTTCCACATGCCGTACAGCTTCCAGTTGTCGTTCTCCCCTTTCGCCCGACGAGATAGATTGTATAGCCGCGAGAAGTCCGTGAAAGGGCGTGATCTCTGGCTTTGGCGTTGGCGGAGGGATATATGGTTCCGGTGTACCCTGCCTTGATATTTGCCGGACGAAAGATGTAAAGGAAGACATACGACCTTCGTCAAGAATGTCGGGGCCAACGACTGCTTTCGGATTTGCCGCCAGTGTTTCCATGCCCCCGGGGGTCTGATTTATCAATGCGTCTAAAAGAAAACTCCTGGTCGTATACATACCATAACTTTCGTTGCCTATACTTGCTATTCCTTCAACCACAGCATGTCGTAATTCTTCTCCCATTTCTCCGGCGCGCATGTGCATGGCTACCCATGCCGCCGTTTCCTGACGCGCTTGGGGTACCGGCTCAAGGGAGGCGCTTTCTTCATGGAAACGATATGCGATGGAGAGAATGTCTGCCGTCAATTCTTCCTGGGAAAACTGAGGCTGCAAGGCGCGGGTCAGAAGTTGGGAAAGGCTGTCCAGACGGGCATCGTTGGCTTTCAACGCAGGCAGCATTAAATAATTGACAAAAGTCGCCGCATCGACGAGGATTTCGCGCAGGTCGTGGTTCATTTGGCCCGGCGCGATGCGGGCGGCTTGCGCGAGCGCTGTTTGTTGCGCGGGCGATTTTACTCCCGTAACAATCGTGCGGATATCTCGCGCCAGTTCTTCCTGGGAAAGCGAGTCCTCCGCCGCGGTTTCCGTTTGCGAAGCGGCCGGAACGTTCGCCCCTTGCTCGGGCGCTTCGGACGAACAGGCCGCCAGCAAGAGGGCCGTCGCAAGGGCTATCGCTGCCTTGAAAGCGGGGCTGTGTATTTTGCAGTGAAGCCTGTGTTGCATGAGTATAGTGGTTTTAATCAGCGTATCCTTTAGCGCTTGCCAGATAGCGTCTGGCGCCATATTTCGAATGTCAGCCACCAGTTCAGACGGGAAACCTGGCGCAAGTCTCCATTATAGTATGCTTCCGCAAGCTTCCGCACCGATTTATGCGCGTAGGGCGTATAGTTTTGCACGTCTGCGCTTCCCGTCAGGTCCAGGACGTATGGCTTCATCACATTCAGAAATTGATGTGGCCGGGGATCGCTGTACGCCCGTCCGAGACGCTTTTTGAGCGTCGATACGGCATAGGTCCCGTACGTCCCCAATCCATAGGGATAGGTGATTGTTCCCTTGACCAGCGGGTGCCTCGAAAGCGACGGGCAGTGACGTTTTATGAGTCGCCGGAAAAGTTTTCCGTTCCGTCGTTGCGCCAACGGTACCTGAAATAGTGCTTTTAACACCGAGGGCTGCGCAAAGGGCATGTAACACGCCGCCTCCCCGTCCAGATAATTTTGCTCCAATCCAAAAAAATTCGGCAGGCGCGTACGTACCCCAAGAAGATCGACGGCATTTTCAGGGTCTGTTGTGTCCGGTATCGCTTCCCACTGCTTTGCAATTTGCGCAAGCGCGCCCGTTCGCATGATTTCCGCAATTTCGGGCGCGAAAACATTCGCTCGATCAATCGACAAATGTTGCATGATCATGGGCCAGGGCGCTCGAAATGCGCGTCGCGCCAGCAAGCGAGTCATGAACTGCCTGCGGGCTACTCCGCCAAAACCCCCGTCGATCACGCCCAGTCCTATGGCGTGCAATCGGCTATAGTTATCAAGGCTCGCGACAGACGAAGCAGGGGCAATGGCTTGCGTACGCGCTATGTGCTTGCGGAGGAGCGAAAGGCACGTGTCCGTTTCGGGAACGGGGGTTGCAAAAATATTATGACGCAGGGCTTCGCCTTGGGCAATCCGCCGCGAAATGTCTACGTCGGGATGCTCCGACGGCCCCCAGACATGCGCGGCGGCAGGCGTATGCAGCGCCAGGAGCAATCGCGAATCCAGTCCCCCGGACAGCCCCAGGCTCCAGGCTGCCGGACCTTTCCAGTCTACGGCTTGGGAGAGGGCGTCGGCGAAGCCGTCGCCATCGGTATCGGCGGGGCGGATTTCGCTTTCCCATGGCTCTTCTGTCGCCTGGAAGCGTCCGTGCTCCATGACGGCATGGCCGCCCGGCCCAAGCCGCGCGACATTTTGTACCTGGCTTTCCGTGGTGAGTTGGTTCGCGAGAAGCCAGTGCGCCCCGAACGCTTCGAAGTCGATGTCCAGCCCGCCAACGATGTTTGCGAGCCAGTCCAGGCGCGTACAAAAAAGCGTGCCTCCCTGCCATGCCTTCAGGTACGCGGTGCGGACGCCCAGCGGGTCGGTGAAAAGTTCCGCTCGCCCCGAACGCCAACGGAATATTACGAAGTGACCGTCCAGGTCGCGCAGGTTGGGTTTCTGGGGATTCAGCCGGTCGGCCCAGTTGTCGCGCGTCAGTACGGTTCCGTTTGCCGCCGCCAGCCCGGTTACGAGAAACGAACCGCCGTTCGGCAGGGCGCCGCCCGCACAGGTCAGCGCCAATCCGCCTGCCTGGGCATACACCCCGGACTCCCGTACGCCGTATCGCGGGGCGTCGTGCGCTTCGGCTACATCGGCGTCCGGCGCGTTGCCAACGAATCCAATCACCCAGCTCATAACGACGGGATATGGGTTTTAGTGTACGGGCTGCGTCGGCGCGCGGGGCGCTTCGCTATGGTATATCCCTTGCCGGTCATCTTCTTTGGCTCGGTCTTCCTGGGGCAGGGCGTGGTTTATCGGGAATTTTTATGTTCCGCAGGTCAATATTGCGCCGCTTGAATTCCTCTCTCAGGCCCAGATGCGTTAGGCCCTCGTTGATAAACCAGTCCTGCATTGCGTCTGGTTCGGTGGGGCGGGGCTGGAGGGGGATGGGCAGGACACTTTGCATATCGCGCATGTTTCTGTCTGACCAGATTCGCTGATCCAGCGCCACGAACAAGCCTTTGTCCGATTCCTTGCGAATAAGGCGTCCGAAGCCCTGCCGGAATTGTAATTTGGAAGCAGGTCTGTAATAATCTTCCCAAAATGCTTCCTTCATGATTTTCCTTCGATGTATTATGAGCGGTTTGGCAAAACTTGGATTACGCAACCGCACCACGATCACTTGCGAGAGCGTACGGCCCGGGAAATCCACGCCCGTCCAGAAGCGGTTTACTCCGAAGAGCACGCTTTCTTCTATAGCGGCGAACGTATCGATTTCTGCAAGGCTGCTGCCTTGCTGTAGCAAAGGCTCGATACCGCGTTGTTCTAAAATTGGCTGTACTTGTGTAAAAATATCCTTCATCTCCTCTGTACTGGTGAACAGGACCAGCGTACGTCCGTTCATTGCTACGGCGAGGCGGGCGATGGCGCGGGCGACCTCCCGGCGCCATGTGATTTGGCGTTCCCTGGGCGCGTTGTGCAGGTAGGGCGGAATTGAGTCGGTAACGAATCCACGCACCTGTTTTGCATATGCGAAAGGGGATGCAATGCGTCGCCGCCTATTATCGGTAAATGAAATACCCAGCTCGGTAGAAAATAAATCGAGTGTTTCGTCTACGAAAAGCGTAGCCGATGTAAATACCGTTGTGGCATAAGGATGACAACAATTTTCCTGCACAATTTTAGAAATATCGTATGGAATTTTTTCCAATTCCCAACCGGGATCTTTATAAGAACAAACATGAACATAATTATTAGAAGGGTAATCATTTTTTATTTCATTTGTTTTTTCGGCTAATTCATTAGAAGAATCCATATACTTTATTATACGTTTTTTTTCTTGTTTTTGTTGCAAATTATCGTTATTTTCATATATTTTTATTTTAGATATATTATACCAACATTCTGCAATGTTTTTAGAATGTGTATTTATTGTAGAAAGATTATTTTTTAAATGCTCTCCGAGAGAAGACCCCAAATCAATCCATCTTTTTTCAAATGAATTATAATTATTATTTCCGGTTTTATTATTATTATTTAATATTTTTCCGATGGCATTCGAGGAATTTTTTATTGCTTCGCAAGATGAAAGAATAGATTGAATATTCTCCAGAGCATTGTTGATATCTTTTTTATCGACGTCGTCTTTATTGGAATCGCGCATTTTAAGAAAATTATCTTGCAAAATTTGTGCGAAGCCGCGCCGCTTTGGAGAACCCTGGATGCGTTGAAGAAAAAATCGATGAATCTCGTATCGGGAAAGCCTTTCGGCGGCTGCATTGCGCAGATTATCAGGAAATTGATCCGCCTCGTCGATCAGGCATGTGTGTCCAAGCGCCTGTATCTGGCTATCCATAAAAGGGAGTTTATAATGATTCGTTACCACGACATCCGCCGCTTGCGCTTCGTGTAAATGCCGCCGGTAGATGCAGAATGCATCCATGCTGCACAGGCCGGGCGTACAGGCTATGTCCGCCTTCGTTTCGCTTAGAAAATCGTCCAGATCAGGAAATCGGGATCGGAACAAATTCCAGGAAATGTTTTCTATTTTGCCTCCATTTCGTATCAAAATAAGGAATAAAAATAACCAGGCAAGGCGTTGCTGCGACAAGTCGTTCAGAAATGTATTGTCGAGAGGTTGCTGAGATTTTTCAGGTCGTGGTTTATAGGCTTCCCAAAAAATATCCGCCACAGCGGTAATGCACAGGAAGTTGTTTTGACCTTTCAGCGGGGCCGCTTTGAGATCCTGATAGAGCGATCCGGTTTGAGTAATGCGCCGCCATTCCTTGTCCAGAAGGTGGTCCTGCAGGTTTTTCGTGGCGGTGGCGATAATAACCTTTCCGGCCTCCATGTCCTCGCCATCCTCCATGTCCTCTGCGGCCATAGCCTGGCTTTGCCGTATGCATTCGCAGGCCGGTATCAGATAGCCCAGCGTTTTGCCCGTACCGGTCCCGGCCTCGATGGCGTACGATCCCCCCTGGTTGATCGCCTCAGTGCAGAAACGGGCATAATCCTGTTGTTCTTTGCGAGGCTGGAAGTTTTCTTCTGCGATCAGCCAGTTAAAGGCTTCGTCCACGCGCTCGGCATGGACGACAGGCCTCGCCACGCGAGGGGGATTTTTCGGATCGATTGGTTTCCGGCGGGGTACGGCCTCATAGCCTTGCTTTGCTTCCTCGGCCAGTAACTTGCTCCATTCCTGGATCAGCCAATTTCTCTGTTTGCGCGTATCGTCTTCGATATCGGGGTCTTTCGGGAAGTCCGTGTCCTGAATTATTTGGAGCGTCTCGTCCCCGTAGGGATTGGCGAAAAGAGAATTCTTGTTCCATTGGATCCGGTGCGCTGTGCCCGCCACCTGAAACAAGGCTTCGAAATCCCGAAACGCAGGGGGCGGTGCGGCGGCTTCTCCTGCGTTCAGGGCCCTTCCGAGCAAGGTGTACACGAGGTGTTTTCCTTGCTGTGCTTCCGATTCGGAGCGAATGCGGGACACGATATCCTGCAATACGCCGCCGAGGCTGCGTACAAGGAAAGGCAGCCGGGGAGCGGAGCGATTTATTTCCGTTTGCGAAACGAATTGCTGGATCAGGGCTTCGTCGTCCGACAGATTGCGCTCCGGCAGGTTTTTTCTGTCCGGCAGATTGCGGTCGGGACAGAAAAAGCGATGCATCTCAAGGAGATCAATGCAAACAGGAGGTGTTGGCGCATCGTTCAGGACAACGCGCTCGAACCATTCCTTCTGGTTTTCCCGGTCATAAAGGAAAAGCACGTCCAGGTCGCTGAAGAAGGGAACGATGTCTGGCTTTGCTTCTGTCCAGGATGGCTTTCCCTCCAGGATGATTTTGCCGATTCTGCTTTGTTCGTAGAGACGCCGGGTGAGGCGATGCCCCGGATGGGTGATCCAGTCTTGTTCTTCAGGTGTGCTTTCCTCTGAATACCGCATTCCAGCGATATGGAAAATTGCGTTTCGGTCGAACTGGTTGTACGTAGCAAACAGATGCCCTATGCCAACTTTTAGAATCTTGTCCGGCAAGGTCTTTATGCGGTGGTCGCGTGTGGGGGAAGGCGAGCAGGGCGTCCAGGGCGGCGCAGTCCCATGCGTCGCCTCCTGGACTTATCCCGAATAATATAACCTTCCCCGCATTTCTTGCAAATCGTTACGTATTGTACAAAATAAACTGTACAAAAATCCACGTCCCCGCCGCGCAACCACAGGTCCTGTCTGCCTTCCATGCCCATGATTCCACCTCGGTCCGCCCCGCGCACCTGCGACTGAATCCCCCCCCCCCCTCAATACGCATTCTTGTTCACAAACCCGGACCAGAGCGTCATCACCATGATCTTCACGTCCAGGCGTAAGGACCAGTTTCGGATATAGTACAGGTCGTATTCGATGCGCTTTTCGATGGACGTGTCGCCTCGCCACCCGTTTACCTGCGCCCAGCCCGTAATGCCCGCCTTCATCTTGTGCCGCAGCATGTAGCGGGGTACGCGGCCCCGGAATTGCTCGATGAACACCGGCCGTTCGGGCCGCGGCCCCACGACGGACATATCTCCCTTGAGCACATTGATGAATTGCGGCAATTCGTCGAGCGAGGTGCGGCGCATGAGCGCGCCGAGCCGGGTGGCTCGCTTCTCGCCCGGCTGCGCCCATACGGCGCCGGTAGCGGCTTCGGCGTCCACGGGCATGGAGCGAAACTTCAGCATGTCGAACGTGCGTCCGTTCAGCCCCATCCGGTTCTGTTTGTAAAACACCGGGCCGGGCGAGGACAACTTTACGCCGATGGCGAGCAAGAGCAGGAGCGGGGACAGGAAGACCAGCGCCGCCGCCGCGAAAGCCACGTCCACGATGCGTTTCGTGACGCGAGCGAACTCCAGCGGCGCTTCGTCGATAAGATGGATGATCGGCAGGCCCTCCACGCTGGTGACCCGGCTGTTCACAATGTCGAAATGAAACAGGTCCGGGACGAGGCAGACGTGCGCCAGTCGGGTGGACAGTTCGTTCACGATCGGCTCGATGCGATGCAAGACCGTGAGCGGAAGCGCGATATAGACGTAATGTATGGGCCGATTTTCCCGCTGGAAACGATCCACGACCGCCACGGCCTCCGAAACGCCGCCCAGTACGTCTTCCTGGCCTTTTTTGTGGTCGTCAAGGAAGCCCGCAACCTCGAACCCGATCCAGGGATACTGTCGCAACGCTTCTCCCAGTTTGCGTCCGGCGTCACCCGCCCCCAGGATGAGTACGCGCCGCAGGTGCATCCCTCGCTTCTGCGCGCGCCGGAGCGCCATATACATAGCGAGGCGGGCAAGCACCATCAGCGCCGGGGTGGCGCCGCCGAAAAGCATCATGTGCAGGCGCGAGAAAGACAACTCGCGGTAGAAGGAGAGCGAGGCCGTGACCACGATCAGGCCCATGACGACGGCCTTGGTCACGCTGAGCACGAGATGCGTCATGCGTTGCAGGCGATCCGGGGCGTACAGACCGGAAAACCAGAACACGGTCATGGAGACGATGAGTACCCACGGCAGAAAGGCGAGGTACCGCGAAAGGGGGATCACCCCGGACGGCGGCAGGAAATTCGCCCACGCGAGGACTTCGAAACGGACGAACCAGGCAAGAATCCACCCGATGACGATCAGGGCCAGATCGACGGCGAACAGGATGCGCTGAAACAGCCGGCTTTGCTCTTGTAGCATAGAGACGCTGCGTCTTTACGTTGTAGATGCTGGTGCCGTAGCGCTCGCTGCATGCAAAGAGGTTCTGAAGATCGGAAGGACGTAAAGGAGGCGAGCGCGGGTTCGCCGCCTGTTCGTTAAGGATACGATAATCAAATGGTTCTTTCGGCGGAATGTTTCTGTGCCCGGGAGGCGGCTTGTTCGGCGGCGAGGCGGGCCAGCGCCAGCGAACCCACCACGCCGGCGTTGTCCCCCAGTCCCGGAGGCACGATGAACGTTTCCGGATGCGCAATGATTTCCGGGCTTTGCAGGTAGCCGGCGAGGAGATGTTGCGCGCGCCGCCGGATGCGTGGAAACAAATGGCGCTGATGCATGACGCCCCCGCCGAGGATAATGCGCTGCGGGGAAAGGACGCACGTAATATTTACCAGCGCGGCGGCGAGATAGTGCGTTACATGGGTCCATATTTCGTGGTCGGGGGGCAGGCGGTTCGGCGGTCCCCCTGCGCGGGCATGCAGCGCGGGGCCGGAGACCATGCCTTCGAGGCAGTCGCCGTGAAAGGGACACGCGCCCTCGAAATCGTCGCCTTCGGCGCGCGGCAGCTTCATATGCCCCATTTCCGGGTGCAGCAGGCCGTGGACGCGCTTGCCGCCGACCAGCGCTCCGCCGCCCACGCCCGTGCCGATGGTCAGGTAGACGAAGGTGTGCAAGCCCTGCGCGGCGCCAAGCGTACCCTCGCCGAGGGCGGCGGCGTTCGTATCCGTGTCGAATCCGACGGGTACGCCCAGCGCCCGCCTCAGGCGGCCCGCAAAATCTGTGTGGCGCCATCCTGGCTTCGGCGTGGTGGTGATATAGCCCCAGGCTGGCGAGTCGGGACGGGGGTCCACCGGCCCGAAGGAGCCGACGCCCAGGGCGGCCAATCCGCCGTTTCCTGACCGGGACCGGAAAAAATCGATCGTCCGGTCAAGCGTTTCGTCGGGCCCCCCGGTAGGGAATTCGACCCGTTCGAGCAAGGTCAGCGAAGCGTCCCCGATCGCGCATACGAACTTCGTGCCGCCGGCTTCGACGCCGCCATATCGGGCAGGCGCATTGCGCGCCCATGTGCTTTCGGTCCGGTCCATGCGGCGTATTGCTAATGTCATTACAACGTAATTACAATGTCGTTACAACGTATTACGCAAGCGTATTTTCTGTCCGGCGCGAAAGAGCGAGGCGGTTTTGCGCAGCGGATCATGATGCGATGCGCAGTTGCAGGGAAAGGTCCAGGGCTTCGACAGAATGCGTCAGGGCGCCGCAGGAAATATACCGTACGCCCGTCTCTGCGATCGCCCGCACCGTGTCGAGGGTTACGTTGCCGGACACTTCGGCGGGAATCTGTCCGGCAACGAGGGCCATGGCTTCCCGGAGACGCGATACGTCCGGCTTGCCGTCGGCACACACGGCCACCATGTTGTCCAGAAGAATACGGTCGCCGCGCTTGGCGTTTAGCATTTCCGCCCGCAGCGCTTCCCGGACTTCGTCGAGCGTGCGGGTTTCGATTTCGATGGGTATCGACAGGCCGCGCGTCCGCCGGTACCGCGCCGCCGCCCGCAACGCTTCCGCCACGCCCCCGGCCGCGGCGATGTGGTTATCCTTGATGAGAAACATATCGTCGAGGCCCAGGCGGTGGTTTGCGCCGCCGCCCAGCCGGACCGCCCATTTATCGAGCCGCCGCAAGCCCGGCGCCGTCTTGCGCGTATCCATAATCTGCGCGGGGAACCCTTCGACGGCCGCTACGAAGCGGCGGGTAAGCGTGGCGACGCCGCTCATGCGCTGCATCAGGTTCAGGGCCAGGCGCTCGGCCATAAGTAGCCCCTTCGCGGGTCCGTACGCCGTTCCGAACGTTGCGCCCGCGCGAACGGATTCGCCCTCTTCGCAGGTCCAGGAACACCGGATGCGGCTGTCCGCCGCCGAGAAAACATATTCGGCCATGGCGAGGCCCGCCAGCGTCCCGTCCGCCTTGGCCAGAAAGCGTCCTTCGGCGCGCAGCGCGCCATCGACGACGGCTTCCGTGGTTACGTCCGCTGCGCCGACATCCTCCGCCAGCGCGTCCCGGACGAATTTCCGCGCCGTTTCTTCGGAGATATACGGGGGCAGCGGGTTCATTGCGAACAGGCGCCGGTCATGCATCGACCCGAACGCTCCCCATGCGTTCGAACTTTTCGATGCGTTTTTCGATCAAATCTTCCGGGGCCGTCCCGTCCAGTTCCGCCAGCGTTTCGGCGATCGCCTCGCCTACGCTGCGCAGCGCGGCGGGCGGATTTCGGTGCGCTCCCCCTTCCGGCTCCTGGACGATCCGGTCGATGACGTCGAACTCGATCAGGTCGGGGGCCGTAAGTTTCAGGGACTGCGCCGCGTCTTCCTTGTAATCCCACGAGCGCCACAGGATTTGCGAGCAACTCTCGGGAGAAATCACGGAATACCAGGCGTTTTCGAGCATCAGGATGCGGTCCCCTATGCCAATCCCAAGCGCGCCGCCCGAGGCGCCTTCCCCGATAATCACAACCACGACGGGCACGGGAAGGCGCGCCATTTCAAGCAGGTTTTTGGCGATGGCTTCTGCCTGGCACCGCTCTTCCGCCTCCAGGCCGGGGTATGCGCCGGGCGTGTCGAGCAGCGTAACGACCGGCCGCTTGAACTTGGCGGCCAGCCGCATGAGCCGCAACGCCTTGCGGTATCCTTCCGGGTTCGGCATGCCGAAACGCCGGTGCTTCCGGCTTTTCATGTCGCGGCCTTTCTGGTGCCCTATGATCATGACGGAGCGATTCGCGCCGCCATATTCGCCGCCGCGGAATTTCGCGAATCCGCCCACGATGGCGGGGTCGTCTCCGTAGAGGCGGTCGCCGTGCAATTCCACGAAGTCGTCCGTCATGCCTTCGATGTAATCGAGCGTGTACGGCCGCATGGGGTGCCGGGCGATTTGTACGCGCTGCCACCGCGTCAGATTGCGATAGATGGATGCGCGGAGTTCGTCTGCGCGGGCTTCCAGCGCAGCGATCTCCCGGGACAAATCGACTTTCGCGTCCCGGGCGTCGAACGCCCTCATTTCGTCGAGCTTCTGCTCCAGTTCCACGAGGGGTTTTTCAAAGTCCAGGAGATATTGAGGAGATGGCTTCATGGAGCGAGTCGTTCGTGTATCCCGTTGGCGCCAGCCAGCGACCGGACGATAATATCCCAATCGAGGGACCAGGTCCGGTTGCTGACATAGAACCAGTATGCGGCGTCCAGTTCGTCTGCGGCGTCCGGGGGAAGGTTGACCGCGTCCACCACGGCGAATACGCCGGGCCGAAGGCGCCATTCGGGGGGCGGGCGGTATTCGGCGGTTTCGTCGTAGCCAATCAGGGCGCGTCGTCCGAACAGAATATCGGGAAAATTTCTCGTTTTATGGGCAAGGCGGGCCAGAAGCGAATGGCGTCCGGCGAGGCGGGCCGCCGCCGTCAGGGCGGGATGCAGGACCAGGCCTGCGGCTGCAATGCCTTTTTCCAGCAATCTTCGCAGGATCGACGGGCGGGCGCGCACGAATGCGTCCTCCGTTTCTACGAGATTCACCATCGAAAGATCGTCTACCGACGTTCTTCCGATGACATGGTCCCGCCCGTCGGCAAGGATGCGGAGGTGCACGTTCAGGTCGTGCAGTTCCTGGATATATCGGAAAATGTCCCGGTTCGAAAGCGCGGCGGAAGCGAAAACGACGTCGTGAAGCCGTCCGAGGCGGACCAGGTCGCGCAATTGCCCGGTCCTCCCCAGCCAGGGCGGATTCGCGTTTTCCTCGGCGCGCTCCGGGTTGTTCCAGGGGGCTGGTTCGGCGGGATCGCGGACAACGAGCCCGTCGGGAGCGCTTCCGTTGCGCGCGGGCGTTTCTTCGTCCGGCGTAATGAATCCTTCAAGGGAAAAGGGCGGTTTCGGGTGCCGGGCCAGCATATGGCGCAGGCGGATGGCTTCCTCCCGCTGCCCTACGAGGAGGGCGCGGCGCCCATGCATGGGTTCGGCGCTCCGTCGTCGGCGAATCCACCGGGCGATCCAGCAGGCGAGGACGGCGGCGGGCCAGGTGACGAGTACGACCAGCCGCGAAAAGGCAATGATTTTTACGAAAAAGGAGAGCGCGGATACAAGAAGAAAGCCCGCCAGGACGCCTCCCGGAACGGAGCGGAAAGCATGTTTGCGCCGGTATCCGCCGAGGGCGGCGACGCCGGTTACGGAGCCGAGGCCGTAGACGAGCGCTACGACGGAAAAGAAAAGCGGCGCCACGCGCGTATCGAGCAGGGAAGCATAGCCTGTCCCCAGCAGCGCCGCGACGGCGTACACCAGGCAAAAATCCAGCAGGGGCCAGCCAGCGAGGCGGCCGAATTTCGCCGCCACGGACATCCCGGCCCGGACCACGATCCCGCATCGCAGCAGCAGGGCCAGCAATTTCGAGTACCGGCTTTCGAAATGTTTTTCCGTAAACCGGAGCATGGCCCCATAGAAAAGGCGCACGTAGCGCATTTCGCTTTTCCGGGTGCTCTGGCCCTTGTAATGGATGATTTCCGTGTCCGGGGTATAATAGATTTTCCAGCGCGCCTGCTGGATGCGGTAACACAAGTCGATATCTTCCCCGTACATGAAGAATTCCTCGTCGAAGAGGCCCGCCTCGTCCAGGGCGGTTCGCCGAAGCATCATGCACGATCCGCTCAGGGCGTCTACTTCGGCGGTTTCGTTTTCCGGCAGGTGGGTCATGTTGTAGCGCCCGAACACGGGGCTGCGCGGAAAGAGCGCGGACAACCCGGTCATGCGGAAAAAGGCTACGCGGGGCGTGGGGAAGGCGCGGCGGCTTTCGAGGGCGAACGTTCCGTCCGGGTGGAGTATCTTGCACCCCGCCGCGCCGGCGTCCGGCCGCTCGTCCAGGAAGCGGACCAGGGTAACCAGCGTGTTTTCCTGCACGATCGTGTCCGGGTTCAGCACCAGCACATAGCGTCCGCGCGCCTTGCGAATCGCCTGATTGTTCGCAACGCTGAAACCTTTGTTGCTTTCATTGGCTATCAGGCGCGCGTCGGGAAAATGGGCGCGCACCATCGCCGGACTCCCGTCCACGGAGTTATTGTCCACCACAAACACCTCCATGCGGAGGTCGGCCTGCGCGCGGAACACGGCGCGGAGCGTTTGTTCAAGAAACTCCCGTACGTTATAATTGACGATCACGACCGAAAGGTCGATTGCGCTGGCGCGGGGATCGTCCGTTGCGGCGGGCGAAGGGGCTGTTTCCATGGGTGAGCAGGCGGCTGCGCGTTCCCGGCGAAGCATTTTTTGCACAATTTATCCTAAATTCAATCGAAAAACGTCGAGCCGGTTCAATTTAAGTAGTACCTTAAAGGATACTCTGATCAAAGCCGCTTCGCTCAGCGCGTCACTATTGCCTGCAAAGACCGTCATGCCTGGATCATTGAAATCAGCAGAAAATACCGTAGATTCGGTACGTTGCGTCCGTGACGCGCCCTTCGGGAGGCTGCGAGGGGTACGCTGGCTGTGTCATTCCTCATTATGTGGGGCCTGCCACATCGCTTCGTCATTCCTTGCCAGCGCACCCCTCGCATGCCTCTGAGCTTCGCGGATTTAATCAGAGTATCCTTAAAAGGTTGGCCGGTTTGTCCGCGCCGTCGGGATCCGCCCGATTTACGCAGTTTGCACTTATTCGCATGCCACAGCTTTTTCCCAAAGGCGCCAATGCTTTGCCGATCCTTTCCCTGGTCGGCGCGCTCGCAGGAGGCGTTGTCCTGGTCGGCCTGGTCTGGTACTACTTCTCTCCGGAGTACACGGACGTGGGCTATGCCCCGGAACAGCCCGTGCCTTATAGCCACCGGCTGCACGCAGGCGAACTGGGACTGGATTGCCGGTATTGCCACACGAGCGTCGAGCGGTTCGCCGAGGCGAATCTGCCCCCTACCGAAACGTGCATGAACTGTCATGAGCAGGTGCAGACGCAAGCGTTGTCCCTCCAGCCGGTGCGCAAAAGTTGGGCGGAAGATACGCCGGTAGAATGGATCAAGGTTAATTTTTTGCCGGATTACGTGCATTTCAGCCATGCGGCCCATGTCAATAATGGCGTGGGATGCGAGACGTGCCACGGACGGGTAGACCTGATGGACGTCGTATCCCAGGTGGAGCCGTTGTCGATGGGCTGGTGCCTCGATTGCCATCGCAACCCGGAAGAGCAGTTGCGCCCGGACGAAGCGGCGACCGTCATGGGGTATGAACACCCGGCGGATTTTATGGAACGCAATGCGGAGCGCATAGCGCGGGAAGGCATTCGGCCTCCCCTGAATTGCTCCGCTTGTCATTATTAGCATCGGATCAGACGCGAGATCGACATGATCGACCTTCCTGTCCTTAAAAATGCAGCGACGCCGTCGCCGCGCGAGCGGTTCTGGCGCAGTTCCGCCGATCTCCGGGGGGAGCTGGGCGGACTGCATGACGGGGAGTTCATGCCCGGCGCCAGCGAGCGTCCGGGAAGTTCGTCCCGCAGGGATTTTCTGCGCGTCATGGGCGCTTCCATGGCGATGGCTGGGCTGGCGGCTTGTCGTCGTCCCGTCGAGCAGGTGCTTCCGTATACGCGCCAGCCGGAGGAAATCGTTCCGGGAGAACCGCTGTACTACGCTACGGGCATGCCATACCGGGGCGTGCTCCGTCCGGTTCTTGTCCGAAGCCACGAAGGGCGTCCCACCAAGATAGAAGGGAATCCGGAGCATCCCGTGTCCGGGGGCGCGTCCGGGGCGTTCGAGCAGGCTTCCATTCTGAATCTGTACGACCCGGATCGCTCGCAGCGCGTATTGCGCGGGGGCGTCGGCGCGGAATGGCGCGAATTCGTCCGGTTTGCGCAGGAACTCGACGGCGCATCCCGGATCGGCGTGGTGGCGCCGCCCACCTCCTCGCCCACGATCCAGGCGCTTCGCGACCGCCTTGCCGCGCGTTTTCCGGCCCTGCAATGGGTTACGCATGCGCCCGAGGGCCCGGATCCGTCCCGGCTGGCGCTTCGGACCGAGGCGGGCGGCGTAGCGCGGCCCGTATACCGGTTCTCCGAGGCGGAAGTCATCGTCAGCCTCGACAGCGATTTTCTGGGGCCGACCGAGATCAACTTGCTGTCCAATGCGGCGGAATACGCCCGAAACCGGCAAATGGCGTCTCCTGAAGATACCCCCGGCAGATTGTATGTCGCAGAGAGCGCCTATTCGCTTACCGGCGGCATGGCCGATCATCGCAAGCGGCTGCGTTCCGGGGACATTCCCGCTTTCGCGCAAGCGCTGGCGGCCCGGCTCGGCGTAGGCGAATCTCCCGGAGGAAGCGCCATGGAGGACGCCTTTATGGGGGCCATGGTCCGCGACCTGCAGGCGGCGGGGCCCCGCGCCGTGCTGGTGGCGGGAGATACCCAGCCCCCGGAAGTCCATGCGCTGGCGGCGGCCGTCAACGAGGCGCTTGGCGCCGTCGGCTCGACGGTTTCCTATCTGGCTTCGGACGAGGACATGGCGTCGTCGCAGGCCGAACGTTTCGCTGCGCTGGCCAGCGCCATGCACGCAGGCGACATTGATTTCCTGCTTTTGCTTGGGGGCAATCCGGCGTATAGCGCGCCGCCCGAATTCGATTTCGCCGCCGGGATGGGCCGCGTCGCACGGACGGCGCACCTTGGGTTGCATCTCGACGAAACCGGCCAGGCGGCCGAGTGGCATATTCCGCAGACCCATTACCTTGAAGCCTGGGGCGACGGGCGGGCCTACGACGGTACGCTTTCGGTCGTACAGCCGCTTATCGCGCCCCTGTACGAGGCAGCGAAATCTGACATAGAGGTGCTTGGCCTGCTTGCCGACGGCGTGGATACGCCCGGATACGACCTGGTGCGGGCGCAATGGTCGGCCTACCTGCCCGACAATATGGAGGAAGCGTGGCGCAAGGCGTTGCACGACGGGTTCTTGCCGGACAGCGGCTACCCGGAGGCGCTTCCGGCGCTACAGACGCCGGCCCTGTCCGCTGCTGCGCCGGGCGACGAGGAAACAGAAGTCGTCTTGCGCCTCGACCCCACCGTGCTGGACGGTTCGTACGCCAACAATGCCTGGATGATGGAACTGCCCGATCCGGTCACGAAGATCGTATGGGATAATGTGGCGTTGATTTCTCCGGCCATGGCGGAGCGCCTCGGCGTGTCGGCGAAATACGACAAGGGGCAGTACAAGGTCGATGTGGTGGAAATTTCCGTGGCGGGCCGAAGCGTTCGCTTGCCTGCCTGGATTCAACCGGGCTTGCCGGACTATTCGGTGCATCTGACCATGGGATACGGGCGCCGCATCGCTACGGATCGCCCCCCGAGGGAAGCCCGGTTCTTCGACCTGGATCATTACACCGATATTTACGCCGACGGCCCGCTTGCGAACGGCGTCGGGTCGAATGTCGCCGCGCTGCTTGGCGGGGATATGCGCCGGGTGCTTGCCGGGGCCGAGGTGCGGGCGACGGGCGATACCTGGACGATCTCCACGACGCAGGAGCATGGCTACATGGAAGGCCGACCGCTTTTCCGCAAGGCCACGCTTTCGGAATTCAGGGAGCGTCCCACGTTTGCGCCGGACATGGTCCCGCCGCTGCATGGACAGGAAGAATGGGAGGAGTATCCTGCCCTCTGGCAGAAGGCGCATCCTTCCGAACAACCCGCCATCACGGAAAACCGCTACTACGCGAATCAATGGGGGATGGTCATCGACCTGAATACGTGTACGGGTTGCAACGCGTGCGTGGTCGCATGCAACAGCGAGAACAATGTGCAGATGGTGGGCAAGGAAGAAGTGGGCCGCGGGCGCGAAATGCACTGGCTGCGCATCGACCGTTATTTCGTTTCCGGGGACGGCGCGGATACGGACGAGCCGGCCATGGTCGTGCAGCCGGTGCCCTGCATGCATTGCGAGAATGCGCCGTGCGAGGCCGTATGTCCCGTGGCGGCGACCGTGCATTCCCCGGACGGCACGAACCAGATGATATACAACCGTTGCATCGGCACGCGGTATTGCTCCAATAATTGCCCCTACAAGGTCCGCCGGTTCAGTTTCTTCAACTGGACGAAGACCTTGCCGGAGACGGTGCAGATGGCGCAGAACCCGAATGTGACGGTTCGTTTCCGGGGCGTCATGGAGAAATGCTCGTATTGCATCCAGCGGGTCCGGGGCGCGCAGCACGCCGCGAACCTCGAAGACCGGCCGCTCCGGGACGGCGAAGTCAAGACGGCGTGTCAGCAAGCGTGCGGCATGCAGAGCATTGTTTTCGGCGACTTGAACGATCCGAACAGCGCGGCGTCCAGGGCGCGGGCCAATCCGCGTCGATACGAAATGCTGGCGGAACTGTCCGTCAAGCCGCGCACCTCGTACCTGGCGCGCGTAACGAACCCGAACCCCGAACTCGAACCTCAGGGATAATTTTCATCGATTGCAGTGGGTCATTCAACGAGCCATAGCGCCGAGCCGCCGCTGGTTACCGGCAACCTGAGTTTTCACGAACTCACCGAACTGGTGGCCCGCCATGCGGAGAAAAAACCGCCCCTCGGCTGGTATATAGCCATCGGGATTTCTTCGCTTCTGCTCGTCAACCTGCTGGTTATGATCGCCTACCAGGTGTGGAATGGCGTGGGCGTCTGGGGCAACAACGTTCCGGTCGGATGGGGCTGGCCCATCGTCGATTTCGTGTTCTGGGTGGGCATCGGGCATGCCGGCACGTTGATTTCCGCCATTCTGTTTTTGTTCAGGCAGCGCTGGCGCACCTCCATCAACCGGGCCGCGGAGGCCATGACGATTTTCGCCGTCATGTGCGCCCTGCTTTTTCCGACCATTCACGTAGGGCGCATCTGGGTAATCTACTGGACCCTTCCGATCCCGAACCAGATGGACATGTGGCCGCAATTCAAGAGTCCGCTGCTGTGGGACGTTTTCGCGGTGTCGAGTTATTTCATTGTTTCGCTGATGTTCTGGTATGTGGGGCTGATCCCGGATCTGGCTACGCTTCGCGACCGGGCCCGTTCGTTCGTCCGGCAGCGCGTACTGGGCGTGTTCTCCATGGGATGGACCGGCTCCAACCGGCACTGGCGCAATTACGAAAAGGCGTACCTGTTGCTGGCGGGCCTCGCCACGCCGCTCGTGCTGTCGGTGCACTCGGTGGTGTCGTTCGACTTCGCCGTATCCATCGTGCCCGGCTGGCACACCACCATTTTCCCGCCCTATTTCGTGGCGGGGGCCATCTTTTCCGGGTTCGCCATGGTGGTCACGCTTATGGTCATCGCCCGCAAGGTCTACGGCATCGAGGACCTGATCACGCTGAACCATCTCGAAAAGATGAACATCATCATCCTGCTCACGGGATCGATGGTGGGTTTTGCGTACATCACGGAATTCTTCATTGCCTGGTATTCCCAGGTCGGGTACGAACAATACGCCTTCATCAACCGCGCCACCGGGCCGTACGCCTGGGCCTACTGGATCATGATGTCGTGCAATCTCCTTGCGCCCCAGGTGTTCTGGTTCAAGCGTCTGCGGCGGAACGTACCGCTCATGTTCGCCATTTCCATTCTTGTGAATATCGGCATGTGGTTCGAGCGCTTCGTCATCACGGTGATTTCCCTGCATCGCGATTATCTGCCTTCGAGCTGGGGCTATTTTTCGCCTACCTGGGTGGATGTGATGACTTTCGCCGGGTCGTTCGGGCTGTTTCTGACCCTGTTTCTGCTCTTTCTGCGGTTTGCTCCGATGGTGGCGCTCTCTGAAGTCAAGGGCGTCACGCCGCAAGCCGATCCGCACTTTTACGACCAGGAATCGTCATGAAGAAGCTTATTGCGGACATCAAGGCGTCCATGGGCGTCTACGAAAGCGAGCCCGTGTACGGGTTGCTCGCCGAGTTTGCGGACCCCTCCGCGCTATTGCATGCGGCGGAGAAAACGCGCAAGGCGGGCTACCGGCATTTCGACGTGCATTCCCCCTTCCCGATTCATGGCATGGACAAGGCCATGGGGCTGGGCAATTCGCTGGTCGGGTTTTTTACGCTGGGCGGCGGGATTACCGGGTTTGCGCTGGCGTACTGGTTGCAGTGGTGGACGGGCGCCGTGGCGTATCCGCTGAACATCAGCGGCAAGCCGTTTTTTGCCATCGAACCGTCTATTCCGGTCATTTTCGAGTTGACGGTGCTTTTTTCGGCTTTTGGCGCGGTAGCGGGCATGTTTGCGCTGAACGGGCTGCCGCGCCCGCATAATCCGCTTTTTTATTCCCGCAATTTCGCGCGGGCGACCGACGATGCGTTTTTCCTGCATATTGCGGCCTCGGACAAGCGATTCGACCTTGAGGAAACCCGGCGCTTCCTGACGGACGTTGGCGGGCGCAACATTGAACTGCTTACGGAAGAATCATGACGCGGCCTGCAACCAGATCGACTTTGCCGCGCGTCCGCAACGGCGCCCGCCCCCTGCTTGCGAAGCGCGCGGGAACGGTTCTGGCGCTTGCCGCCTTGCTGCTGGCCTCTTGCCGCGGCGCCACGCATGAACATACGCCGATCCACCCGAACCTGAACATGGATTATCAGGAGCGGTTCGATCCGCAGGAGGCGAACGCCTTTTTTGCGGACGGGCGCTCGATGCGGCCGCCGGTTCCCGGCACGGTTGCGCGCGGATTCTTGCGCGAGGATACGCGGTATCACGAAGGGCGGAACGCCGACGGCGCCTATACGGAGGCCATGCCTGTTCCGCTGACGCTCGAACTGCTGGAGCGCGGACAAACCCGGTACGACATTTTCTGTACGCCGTGCCATGGCGCCGCGGGCGACGGCGAAGGCCTCGTTACGACAGGCGGGTTCGGGTATACGCCGGCTCCGACCTATCATAGCGACCGGTTGCGCGAAGTCACGGACGGGTATATGTACGACGTCATTGCGAATGGCGTACGCACCATGCCCGGATACGCGCAGCAAATCCCGGTGGCGGATCGGTGGGCTATCGTGGCCTACCTCCGGGCGCTTCAGCGCAGTCAGTACGCGCCCGGCAGCGACGTACCCGCCGCGCTCCTCGAAGACCTCCGCCGCGGCGCCGCCGGGGACAACGAATAGAGCATACGCTACTTTGATGGCGACACTGAAAAAAAATCATATTTTCCAGCGTTTGCTGGATCCGTTCGCAGCGACGAGCGGCGATGCGCCGGAGGCATTCCGCTATACGGGGGACTGGCGCTTGTGGGGCATTCCCTTGCTGGTTGGCGGGATCGGGCTTGCGACGGGGTTGTCCGGCTGGCTGACGGATGCGCATCAGTTTTATTTTTCGTACCTGATCGGGTGGGTATTTTGCCTGACCATTGCGCTGGGCGCGTTGTTCTTCGCGCTGATACAGCACTTGACGAGGGCGCGCTGGAGCATTGTGGTGCGGCGCATGGCCGAAGCCTTGCTTTGGACGTTTCCGCTGCTGGCCGTGCTGGGGATTCCCGTCCTTTTCGGGTTGCACGATCTGTACCACTGGACGCATGCGGACGCCGTGGCCGCCGACCCGATCCTTGCCGGGAAGACGCCCTACCTGAACGTTCCGTTTTTTCTGGCTCGCCTGGCGATCTACTTTCTGGCGTGGAGCCTGGTCGCATACCATTTGTACCGCAATTCCTTGCTTGAAGACGCGACAGGCGATCCCGGCATCGCGGCCCGCCAGCGAAAGGTGAGCGCCCTGGGGCTTGCGGTGGGCGCGGTAACCACCGCCTTCGCCAGTTACGATTTGCTGATGTCCCTGGACCCGCACTGGTTTTCGACCATTTTCGGGGTATACGTGTTTTCCGGCGCCTTCATGTCGATTCACGCCCTGCTTGCGTTGTGCGCCATGACGCTTCAGGCCACTGGCCACTTGCGGGGAATCGTCACCACGGAGCACTACCAGGACCTTGGCAAACTGACGTTCGCTTTCGTGGTGTTCTGGGCGTACATCGCGTTCAGCCAGTACATGCTGATCTGGTACGGCAACATTCCGGAAGAAACGCTCTGGTATCGCCACCGCCTGACCCATGGGTGGGAAGCGCACAGCGCCGTGCTGCTCGCGGGCCATTTCGTCGCGCCTTTTCTGCTTTTGCTGTCCAGGGGGGCCAAGCGGTCCAGGCTGTTTCTGGCGTGCATCTGCGTCTGGCTGCTTGCGATGCAGTGGTTCGATATTCACTGGCTGGCGGCGCCGGTGTTGCACTACGAAGCCGCTACCATTCATTTTCTGGATATCGCGAACGGGCTGGGCCTCTTCGGGGTCGTGCTTGCCGCATTCATGTATCGCCTCGGCCGGCATAGCCTGGTTCCTTTTCGGTCGCCCGGCCTGGACGAATCGCTCCATTTCGAAAACGCCTGACGCGAACCCATGTCGCATGTCGCGGACATATCGGAAGGGGCGCAATGGGTCGAAGGGACTGATCGTCCGCATGTCGAGCCAGAAGGCGTCGAAGCCGGGCAGATCCTTGGTTTTGTGATTACCATCGCCCTCCTCGTCGTTTTGGCTATCGTCGCGCTTTTTCAGTATACGGACCGTACGGCGCAAGCCGTGTTGACGGAAGCCGCCGAAGAGGGCGTCTATCCCGAACTGGAGGAGGCGCGTTTGCACGCCGCCCTGCTCCTCGCGCAATACGAAGCGCTCGACGGGCCCGGGGAGCGGTACCGCATTCCCATAGAACGCGCCATGCAGCGCATGGTCCAGGAGGCTCCGGTCTATCCCGAAGCGTTCTATGCCGCTGAGTACATGGCTACCTACCGACGACAATGAGCGGAGACGGCGCGTTATATCGAATCCGGCTGTTTGCGCCGGGGCTTTGGGCGTGGATCGCATGCCTCGCGGCGGCGCCAGGCATGGGGGCCGCTCCGGCGTTCGGACAATCGTTTGCCGCCTCGCCCCCGCCCGTGGAGGGGATGGGCCTGGACGAGCGAATTGGCGCGAAGCCGTCGCTTGACCTTGTTTTTCGGAACGAAGCCGGAGAAGCGGCGACCCTCGGGCAGTACTTCGACGGCGAACGCCCCGTATTGCTTACGCTGATTTATCACGAGTGCCCCACATTGTGCAACATGGTCCTGCACGGGCTGACCGAAACGCTGCGGGACATGCCCTGGACCCCCGGCGACGAATTCGAGGCGCTCGCAGTGAGTTTCAACCCGGAAGAGACGCCCGCGCTGGCGGCGGAGCGGAAGGCCATGTACCTCGATATGCTGGGCAAGCCCGAAGCGGCGGACGGGTGGCATTTTCTTACGGGAGAAGAGGCGTCCGTCGCAGCGCTTACGGAAGCCGTAGGGTTTCGGTACGCCTGGGTGGAGGACACAGCGGAGTACGCCCACCCGTTTGCGCTCATTTATCTGAGCGGGGAGGGGACCGTGCTGCGGTACATGCCGGGCGTACGGTTTGCCCCCTCGGACGTGCGCGCGGCGCTTATCGAGGTCTCGGAGGGGCGGGCGGGTTCGCCGCTCAACCGGATTCTTTTGTATTGCATGCAATACGACCGGAACGCCAACGCGTATGTGCTGCACGCCGCCAACCTGATGAAGTTCAGCGGCGCGCTCGTTCTTGTCCTGCTGGGGGTGTTTTTCGTTACGCTGCGGCGACGAGAGGCGCGGCATGCATGGCCCGCCCCCGCGTCCGCGACATGAACTCCCCACCGCTTTTTCGCGCTTCCATGGCGCCGCTCGCAATACGCCGCATGACCCTGTCCGTCGCAAACAGGCCCGACTCGGAAAAAAGGAATCGGCAACTATGACCGGATCGTTTTGGCTGCCCGATGGCGCGTCGACCCTTTCGCCCGACATCGACAGCCTGTTCTACTTCGTAACGTGGGCAAGCATTATCCTCTTCGCGGGGGTGGCGGCGGCTATCGTCTACCTGGCGTATCGCTACAGGCGGCGGCCCGGCGCGGTCCCGGCGCGCGTGAAGCCCAGCAAAATAGTGGAAATATCCTGGGTCGTTTTGCCCACGATCCTTGTGCTCGTCGTGTTCAATTGGGGATTTCGGTTGTTTATCGAACAAAGCGTGGCGCCCCCGAACGCCTACGAGATTTACGCCCGCGGCGCCATGTGGAAATGGGATTTCGAATACCCGACCGGCACCGTCTCGACCAATGAACTGCATGTGCCCGTGGACCGCCCCGTACGCCTCGTCATGAGCAGCGAGGACGTGTTGCACAGTTTCTTCGTCCCGGCTTTTCGGGTCAAGCAGGATGTGTTGCCGGATCGCTATTCGTCTGTGTGGTTCGAGGCCACCCGCGTGGATACGTTTCAGGTGTTTTGCACGGAGTATTGCGGCGCGGGCCATTCGATCATGCTGGCTTCGGTGATCACCCATTCGCAGGGGGATTTCGAGGCCTGGCTGGCTTCGGCGGGCGTGGACGAGGATACTCCGCTGCCCGAACTGGGCGCGCAATTGTATCAGCAACAGGCTTGCTTCGCCTGCCACAGCCTGGACGGGACGGCGGTCATTGGCCCCAGCTTCGCGGGATTGTACGGCAAGACCGAAACGCTCGACGACGGGTCCACGGCCCTGGTGGACGACGATTACCTTCGCGAATCCATCGTCGATCCCGGCGCAAAGATCGTGGAAGGGTATCAGAACGTGATGCAGCCGTACGCAGGGCTCAGCGACCGGGAATTGTCCGCGCTGATCGCTTTTATCCGGGAGCAGGAATAACGCCGCGCGCGGACGCGCACACCGAAGACGCATAGACGGAATCCATGACGGAAGACAAAGATCGGAACGAAACCCCGCAAGGGCAGGCCGCCGAGGAACGCGGCGACTACGTTACCCATGCCAAAAGCATCGGGTCGTGGCTGTTTTCCCTGGACCACAAGCGGATTGGCATGCTGTACGCCGTTACGGTGGCCATCGCCTTTCTGCTGGGAGGCGTTTTTGCGCTCCTGGTGCGCGCGGAACTGCTGTCCCCCGGCGAGGATTTTCTGTCTGCCCAGAGTTACAATCAGATGTTCTCGCTCCATGGCATCGTCATGGTGTTCGGGTTCATCATTCCCGCCATCCCCGGTTTTCTGGGGAATTTCCTCTTGCCTTTGCATCTTGGCGCAAAAGACGTTGCGTTTCCCCGGCTGAATCTGGCCAGCTACTATCTTTATCTGCTGGGCGTCGCGCTTATCCTCGTAGCGATGGTGGCGGGCAGCGTGGATACGGGATGGACGTTCTATACGCCCTATTCGGCGCGGACGGGCCCCTCGGTGCTTTTTCTCACCATGGCGGTTTTCATCGCAGGGTTCGCCTCCATTTTTACGGGGATCAATTTCATCGTTACGGTGCACAAGATGCGCGCGCCGGGCATGACATGGAACCGCCTCCCGCTTTTTGTCTGGAGCATCTATTCGACAAGCATCGTGCAGGTGCTGGCTACGCCGGTGCTGGGCATTACCGTATTGCTGCTCTTCCTGGAGCGCCTCCTGCATATCGGCATTTTCGATCCCGCCCTCGGCGGCGACCCGATCCTGTTCCAGCATTTTTTCTGGTTCTATTCGCATCCGGCGGTGTACATCATGATTTTGCCGGGTTTCGGGATCGTTTCCGAGCTGATCGCTACGTTTTCCAGGCAGCGCATCTATGGGTACATGGCCATTGCGTTGTCTTCCGTGGCCATTGCGCTGCTGGGATTCCTGGTTTGGGGGCATCATATGTTCGTGGCCGGGCAGTCCGTCGTTTCCTCGGTTATTTTCTCCCTGATTACCTATCTGATCGGGATTCCGTCGGGGATCAAGGTGTTTAACTGGATCGCCACCATGTACAAGGGGTCCATTTCGTTCAAAACCCCGATGCTGTACGCGCTTTCGTTTCTGGTGCTCTTCACCATAGGCGGCGTAACGGGCATTATGGTGGGCGTACTGGCCGTGGACGTGCACCTGCACGACACCTACTACGTCGTGGGACACTTTCATTACGTCATGGTGGGCGGCACGACCATCGCGTTGCTTGGCGGCCTGCATTACTGGTGGCCGAAAATCACAGGGCGCTTGTACAGCGAGGCGGCCGGCCGCCTTGCTGCGCTCCTCGTTTTCGTGGGGCTGAACCTCACTTTTTTCACGCAGCTCGTGATGGGTTCGCGCGGCATGCCCCGGCGCTACAACGACTATCTCCCCGAGTTTACCTTCCTGCACCAGCTTTCGACCGTCGGCTCGTGGATTATGGGGGCGGGCCTGTTCCTCGTGGCAATCTATTTGCTGGTTTCTCTTTTCCGCGGCAAGAAAGCCGGCGCGAATCCCTGGGGCGGCGCCACGCTGGAGTGGACCCATACGGGCCCCCGCCCCGATCCCCATAATTTCCATCGGACGCCGTTCGTCACGCGGGGTCCCTACGAGTTCGACCGGATCCCCGAACTGGTCGCCGCGCATCGGGACGAGCCCCCGCCCGACGCCCAACCGGATGTCCATCTGAACCAGGACCGGACGTAAAATCATGGCCAATACGAGCGCGGCAGAACAGGCCGCAAAGGAGCGCGCTCTGGCGCATTTGAAACATTACTTCGTTTCGTCCGATCAGCAGTTCGACGCGGCGAAGATGGGAATGTGGCTTTTCCTCGTCACGGAGGTCTTGCTTTTCAGCGGGATGTTCGTGGCCTACGCCGTGTATCGCGTCTGGTACCCGGAAGTGTTCGCCGTGGCGTCTACCGAACTGAATCCCTGGCTGGGCGGCCTGAATACGGTGGTCCTGCTTGGTTCCTCCCTTACGGTGGCGCTGGCGATCCACGCGGCGCAGACCGACAAGCGGCGGGCGCTGGTCGTCAACCTGTTCGTTACGGTGCTGCTTGCCGCCGCGTTCATGGTGGTGAAGTACTTCGAGTACACGCACAAATTCCATTTGGGCATTTTCCCCGGCGAATATTTTGCCTACGAGGAGATGGGGCAGCGGATCGTTCCCATCTTTTTCAGCATTTACTACGTCATGACCGGCATTCACGGGGTGCATGTGCTGGTTGGCATGGGCGTACTTACCTGGCTGGCCCTGCGCGCGATGCGGGGGCATTTCCACAGCGGGTACTATACCCCGGTGGAACTGGCCGGTTTGTACTGGCACCTTGTGGACATTATCTGGATATTTCTTTTTCCACTGCTTTACCTCATTTAGCGGCGAGCCGGAACGGCGGCGCGTCTTGCGAGCATGAAAGGGCACCATATTACTTCGCGAACAACACTGCTGAAGGTATTCGTCGCGCTGGTGGCGCTGACGGCGTTGACGGCGCTCACGGCGCAAATCGACATAGGCGTATTCAACATCCCGCTGGCCCTCGCGATCGCCGGATCGAAGGCGTTGCTTGTGGTGCTGTTCTTTATGGCGCTGAAGTACGACAAGCCGGTCAATGCGCTGTTTTTTGCGCTGGGCGTCCTTTTCGTGGTGGTATTCCTGACGTTCACCCTGTTCGATACGGCTTTCCGGGGCGACCTTGGCAACGTGGGGAAAGAAACGATCCACAGTACGGAGGAAGGGGCGGAGGAGTAGATCGCTTCTTCCTCCGTATCTGTACCGCCTTGCCGGGCTCTACGGCGCGGGCGAGGAGCGTGACGCCGGAACGTTCGACAAAGCGGAAGTCAACGCGCCGGGCTGGACAGGCGCAGAAGTGGAGTCCGTCGAGGCGGACATAGCGAGGCGCGTTTCAATGCGGGCCAGGCGTTCCCGTACGTCTGCAATATCTTCCTGCACATTGGACACTTGCAGGATAACAGACACGTGCAAGGCGACAACGACGCCTATAACCGCAAGGCCCGTTGCGGCGATAGTGCCAAGAATGGCCAAGAGATTTTTCGTTTCGGGTTTCATTGTCGCGTCCTGCGCCCTCATGTCCTGTGTCAACGCCGGGAAGGCGTCGCGGGTTTGAAAACCGTCCAGGGCGTTTCCGCCCCGCATGTGAATTAGGATACTCTGTACTACGGTCAAAATACGGAAATGTTACAGGCGGAGACGAAAGAATTTTCGCGCCTGCGCCTTGACAACCTCGCGGGTGGCGCAGGCGGGGAGAACATTTCTCCCCCATGCGGTCTTTTATAGTGGCGCCGTAGAAGAACATGCGCTGCGGGAGGCCCCAACCGAACGCCACATCGTCAACCTTACGCTACAAGACCTTAATCATATGCTCCTGGATACGCCGAGGTACGCAATCCGACACGCCGCCAAAACCCTTTGCAGAGCGCTTGCTCGGCGCCGCGCGCATTCCCTCCGCCGCATGGCGCGACCCATACGTTGCGCCCTGCTGGCCGCCGGGCTCATCTTCCTGGCGAATGAACCGGCGTACGCAGACGCTCCCGAGGGCGATCCGGCCAACGCGCAGTCCGTCGTCGAAACATCTCTGTCGTCGCCGTCGGGCCCCATGGCGCAAACCGACGCCATCGTGATCAACGAGATCAACTACCATGCGCACGACGACCACGACAGCGGGGACTGGATAGAATTGTATAACGCAGGAACAGCCGATGTGGACCTGACCGGATGGACCTACTCCGACGAGGACGACGACCACGTATTCATGCTTCCCGACGGAACCGTCCTGAAAAGCGGAGAATACCTTGTCGTCGCCCAGGAAATAGCCCGCTTTGCCGCCATCCATCCCGACGTCTCCAATGTCGTGGGCGATGCGGACTTTGGCCTGTCGAACGGAGGCGAACTGGTGCGCCTCTTCGACGCGTCGGGGGCCATAGCGGACTCGGTCGTCTATAACGACAAGAATCCCTGGCCGGAAAAGCCGGACGGCGACGGCTATACGCTGGAACTCGCCGACTCGACCTGCGACAACGCGCTGCCCGAATGCTGGCGCACGTCGGCGAAGATGAACGGCTCGCCGGGCGCAGAGAATGGCCAGAACGTTACGTCGGCAGCGCGGGAAACGCCAGAAGCGCCCTTCCAGATCGACATCTATCCCAATCCGGCGGGCGGACACGCCACAGTGGCCGTTGCAGGCACCGCTGGCGAAACGGCCAAAATAAAGGTGTTCGATATACGCGGAAGGCAAGTTCCTGTTCCCGTAGCCCGCATCGCGCTTCCCGGAAACGTCGCGCTCGACACAAGCGAACTGGCGACGGGTCTGTATTTCGTCCGCATCGCTTCGCCAAGCGGAACGATGCACCAGGGGATAACGGTGCGGCGATAACAGCCGTCGCGCCTGTTTGGAATTTGCGTTGTTCCGTCAGAATTGCGAATTCCCGCTAAAAAAATTTTGCACTCTCGCCGCCTGTTGCGTATTCTTTACCCGGAATTCCTTTTTTACTACGAAAGATCAGAAACGCGGATGAAGTGGCTTGCGAGGAGGCTCCCCGCCGGGTCCCTCCTGTTTTTGATGTTAGCGGGCATGACGCTTGTTGCGTTCTGGGCGCCCGACGCATGGGCCCAGGACGCCGCCGGACCCGTCGAATACCGATCCTTTCCCGTCGTCGGCAGCCGCGTGGTGGTATGGGTTATCGCCCAGTTGCACCTGATGTTCGGCGCGTTCGTGCTTGCCGTCCCGATGTTCGCGCTCACCATCGAGTTCATCGGGTTTCGCAACGGCGACAAGCGCTACGACGACCTGGCGCACGAATTCACGCGCCTGTTGTCCGTCTCGTTCTCCTTTACGGCAAGCCTCGGCGCCCTCCTTACGTTCTTCCTGTTCATTCTGTATCCCCGGTTGATGGAGTACCTGGTCTCCATCTTCGACTGGACGTTCATGCTGTACGCCTGCGTCTTCTTTCTCGAAGCCGTTTTCCTGTACAGTTATTATTACGGATGGGGCAAGATGCCGAAGTGGCTGCACCTCTTGCTTGGCCTGGGCCTCAACATGGTCGGCATCGCCATCATCTTTATCGCCGATTCCTGGCTGACCTTCATGAATTCCCCGAACGGCATCGACGCGGAAGGGAATTTGCTCAGCACCTGGGACGCCATCAATAACTTCACGTGGATGCCCATCAACATCCACCGGCTCATTGCGAACATCTGTTTCGGCGGCTCCATTGCGGCGGCGTACGGGGCCTACAAATTTCTCGGCGCGAAGACCGACGAGGAGCGGGCGCATTACGACTGGATGGGCTACATGGGCAATTTCATCGCCATTGCGGCGCTGTTGCCTTTGCCGTTCGCGGGGTACTGGCTGGGCCGCGAAATTTACGCCTTTTCCCAGAGTCTGGGCATTGCGCTCATGGGCGGCACCTTTTCCTGGTTGTTCATCATTCAGGCCGTGCTGATCGGCAACCTGTTCCTTGCCGCCAATTATTATCTGTGGCTAAGCATGGAGCGCATCCACGGAGCGGAGCGATACCGCAAGTTCACCAAGTGGCTGCTTGCGTCCATCACCGTCTGTTTCATTGTCTGGGCGACGCCGCATTCGCTGGTCGCCACGGTGGAGGAAGCCCGCGCCATGGGCGGTTCCCATCACCCGATCCTGAACGTGCTGGGGGTGATGTCCGCCAAGAACACCGCCGTCAACGTACTGATTCTCACCACCTACCTGAGCTTTCTGTTCTATCGCCGGGCCAACAAGGAAGCGACCGTTTCCTGGGCGAAAACGGGCAATATCGTGCAATTCGGGATTCTGGCGGCGGTCGTGGGGGTCGTTATTTTCCTTGGCGTCTACGGGTACTTCGTAGAAGCATCCGTACGGATCGGGCTGTCTATTCCGCAGGTGGGCCTGGTGCTCTTCGCCATGATTTCGATCACGATCATCGATGTGTTCATGTTCAGGAACGCAAGGATTCTGGGGCCGATCGAGTGGGGCAAGATTCCCAACCGGGCGCAGTACGCGCTCTTTTTCATTGCCATCACGTTTGCCTGGACGATGGGGCTGATGGGCTACGTCCGCTCGGGCATTCGACAGCACTGGCACGTATACGGCGTGATGCGCGATACGTCGGAGCATGCGTTTACGCCTACGCTGGGCTACGCCGCCAATGTGGTGTCGGTTACCGTGCTGATCTTCTTCGCGTTTATTGCGGTCGTATTTTTCCTGTCCAGCCTGTCCGGTAAGAAACAACTCGAGGCCGAGGGGGGCGCGTCGCCATGATGAATGCACTCAAGATATGCGTCTTCACGGTCCTCGTGGCTGCCTTTTATAGCTACGTCAGCCAGATGGTGCCGCAAAAAGTGACGTATCCGCCCGAAGAGACGGAACTGGGCGCCGACATGACTACGGAGGAACTGGTCGTCGCCGGGGAGGAAATCGCGTCGGGCAAGGGGACGTGCCTTACGTGCCACACCGTATCCGGGGACACCGGGGGGCGTTTTCCCGATCTGGCGAACATCGGGCTGGTGGCCGCCGACCGGAAGGAGGGGTTCAGCGACGTGGAGTATCTTGCCGAATCGCTCTACGACCCCAACGAATATATCGTCGAGGGCTTTTTGCCCGGCATGACGCCCATCTCCGATCCGCCCATCGACCTGAACGACCAGGAAATCCTTGCTGTGATTGCGTACCTCCAGAGTCTTGGCGGCGTCGCTACGGTTACGCTGGATACGGAACTGCGCTGGCAGAGCGAGGAAAATTCCGCCGCCGCTGCGGCTTCGCAGGCCAGCGCGGCGGCGGGGCCTTCGGCGGAGAATCTGTCCGGGGAGGAATTGTTCGCCATGTACGCCTGCGGCACATGCCACAGCGTTACCGAACCCACGCCGCTTCTTGGTCCCAGTTTGTACAATGCGGGCAACGATTTTTCGACCGCCGAACTCTACGAGGCGATCATGGACCCCGACGCCGTCGTGGCGGAGGAATTTACGGCGGGCCTGATGTCCGCCCAGCTGAACGCGACCGGATTTTACGACAAGATCTCGTCCGGGCAGCTCAAAACGCTGGTTGATTATCTGGCAATGCAAAAGGGAGGGTCATGAATATCCTTATCCTGCTTGCGGCGTGCGCAGGGCTCCTCGCCCTGCGCTTCGTTCCGAAGATGAACATCCTCGGCTGGCTCGTTGGATGGTGGGCCGCCACCTTTGTTTTTCTGCGCTGGGGCATCAATCCGCCCTTGCCCACCTCTATTCAGGGGATGTTCCTTGCGATTCTTACGCTTTCGCTCCTGGCGTACATTTCGGCGAATTCGGCGCATTTCCGGTTCGCGCTGGACCGGGCCGTGGCCTTCGCTACGGAGAAGAAGTATACGGTTGCTCTCCTGGTCACCCTCATTCTGTTGCCTTGCCTTGTGGCGCTTCGGGTGTATTTCGACGTTACGGAAGGGCCTGCCCCTCCGCTCAGCAGCCGCACGATTCATCCGCCGCCGCCGGTGAGCATCGAGGTGGCCGGCCGGACGATCGACCTGGTCAACGACGACAACCCGTATCGCGCGCTGGAAACGGAAGATCCGGCCGCTTTTGCGGAACATGTGGCGAACGGGCGGCGCGTGTACTACGAAAATTGCGTGTACTGCCATGGGGACGATATGGCGGGGGATGGTCTTTTCGCCCACGGATACGATCCCATTCCGGCGAATTTCCAGGACGCCACGACGATCGCCATGCTTCAGGAGGGGTATATCTTCTGGCGCATCGCCAAGGGGGGGCCGGGTCTGCCGAGCGAATCCACGCCCTGGCTGTCGGCCATGCCCGCCTGGGAAAATTTCCTTACGGAAGAGGAGATGTGGGACGTGACGCTTTTCCTGTACGATTTCACTGGACACCGACCGCGCGCGCGGGAGGATCACGGTGGAGGGGGAGACGGTCATTAGGAACGTAACCGACATAGCGATTCGCGTTGCTGCTTGCCGGACAAGACGCGCCGTCAGGCATTTTTCCCGATCGGGCTTTCTGTCGTGCGTCCTTGCGGCGTGCCTGGGCGTGGCGGGGCTTCCGCTTGCGGCCTGGGCGCAACCCGCGCCCGATCTGGGCAGCGAAGAACAACGCGAAGCAGGCCGATCCTTGTATATGGACAAGTGCGCGCAATGTCACGGAGACGCCGGGCAAGGGGATGGCGTGGCGGCGCCTTTCATGCGTCCGATGCCCCGCGATTTTACCGCGGGCGTGTACAAGGTTCGCACCACGCCAAGCGGACAATTGCCCACGGACGACGACCTTGCGCGGGTGATTCGCGACGGGATGCCGTATACGGGCATGCCGCCCTGGCCGCAACTCAGCGACGACGAAATTCGCAACCTGGTCTACTACCTCAAGACCTTCAACGCCGATTTTTCCGGGCCGTACGGCGTGCCGGACCTTGCCGAGATTCCGGATCCTCCGTCGTTTAGCGAAGCGTCCGCCGAGCGGGGGCGCGCGGTGTACGAAGAGAACCAGTGTTTCGATTGCCATGGCATGGCCGGGCGCGGGGACGGGTCTTCCGCTCCGACCTTGCAGGAGCAGTGGGGCAACCATATCCGTCCCGCCGACCTTACGAAACGCTGGACCTTTATCGGGGGCGCCACGCGCCAGGACATCTATCGCACGTTCACCACGGGGCTGGACGGCTCGCCCATGCCATCCTACAGCATTACCCCGATAGAGGACAGCTGGGCCCTTGTCGATTACGTCTACTCGCTGTCGCAGGACGATCCCGACTATGCGACCGCCGCCACGGCGCGCTACGCAGCCGACCCCGTCGATCCGGCGCAGGGCCGGGCTGCTTTTGGCGAGGGGCGCGGAGCCTATTTTCCCGTCGTGGGGCAAGTGATCGAATCGGGACGCTCCTTTATGCCGGGCGTGGACGGCGTCGAAGTGAAAGCCCGCTACAATGCGGACGAAATCGCCATCATGCTTGCATGGCACGACATGTCTGCGGAAACGACGGGCGAAAATGCGCCGGATATGGCGGTTCCGCCCACCGAGCAGGTCGTTCGGGATACCGTGGCCAGCGTCTGGTCCGATGCGGTCGCCGTACAGTTTCCGCAGGAAATGGCGCCGGAAGGCCTGCCGTATTTCCTGTTCGGAGACGCCGGGCAGCCGGTGGATTTATGGTTTGCCGATCTGGCGTCGGGCGCGGGGCGTTCGTATGTCGGACGAGGCAGCGGCAACCTGATTGCCGGCGAAACCGATCCGTCCGTACATGCGACGTACGAGGACGGGGAATGGACCGCCGTGTTCGCCATGCCGCGCGACGAGCGTTTTGCGGAAGGCGCGTTCGTCCCCATCGCCTTTTCGGTATGGGACGGCTTCAACGACGAGCGGGGCAATCGCCGGGGCATTACCGGATGGTACTATCTGTACATCGAGCCTTCCGAGCGTCCTTCGCCCGTGATGCCCATGCTGCGCGCGGGCGGCCTGACCTTGCTGGCGCTGCTCAGCATCGTCGGGCTGATGCGCTTCCGCCGCCGTACGTCCGTTTCCGCCTGATTTTACGTATCCTTTAGAAGTCTTTTCTGCGAGTACCCAATGGACGCCGCCCGCTCCCTGTCTTTCTTGTCTCCCTCCGCAGGGCATCGTCCTTCGCTGGTTTCCTGGAATCTGACCAGGAAATGCAATCTCAAGTGCCCTCATTGCTATATGGAAGGGGGCGCCGCCGAAGAAAACGAATTGACTACGGACGAGTGCCTTGCGCTTATCGACGAGATGGAGGCGCTGGGCACGGAGATGCTCATCCTGACCGGCGGCGAGCCGCTGCTGCGCCGGGATATTTATCAGATTGCGCAGAAAGCCTCCGACCGGGGAATGTGGGTCGTGATGGGGACGAACGGCGTCATGGTCAACGATTTCGTGGCCCGCAAGATGGCGGAATGCGGCGTAAAGGGGGTGGGCATAAGCATCGACTCCATCGACCCCGAAAAACACGACGCCTTTCGCGGCGGGCCGAACGCCTGGGCGCATTCGGTGCGCGCCCTGGAAACCTGTCGTCGCCATGGGCTGCAAACGCTTGTGCAAACCACCGCGATGGACATGAACCGGGAGGAAATCCCGGAACTCATGGCGTTTGCGCGAGAGAAAGGCGCCTGGTCCTTCAATCTGTATTTTCTGGTGCAGACGGGCCGGGGGCAGGAGATGAACGACCTTTCCGCCCTCGCCACGGACGCGCTCCTGCGGGAAATGGCGCATGTGCAGGACGAGTACCGCCCCATGCTGGTTCGGTCCAAGTGCGCCCCCCAATTCAAGCAGATCGCGTATGACGAGGGGCTGGGGGGCCTGGAAAGCGGAGGGTGCATGGCGGGCACGGAATATTGCCGCATCACGCCGGGCGGGGACGTTACGCCGTGTCCGTACATGACGGTAGTCGCCGGAAATGTCCGCGAGCAGTCCTTTTCCGAGATATGGGCTTCGTCCCCCGTGCTGACGGATTTGCGAGACCCTGCCCGCCTCAAGGGCAAATGCGGCGCGTGCGAGTTCAACGAACTTTGCGGCGGCTGCCGGTGTCGCGCCCAGGCAGCCTTCAACGATTATCTGGCCGAGGATCCGGCCTGCCTGTACCAGCCGACGGGCCGGGCGCTTGCTCGATGCGATATCGAGTGGTCCCCCGAAGCGCAAGCGCGGCTGGATCGCATTCCAATCTCTTTCATTCGCAACAAGGTTCGCAAGGGCCTTGAAGCGTACGCCGACCGCCACGGAGTGCGGCGCATCTCCGCCCGCGTCATGCAGGAAGCCCTTGCAGGCATGGACCGGGGGGCGCCGTCTTTTTCGGAGCCGGTCGGGAAACCACAGGATAGCCAGGCTATTAAAGAAGTTTCTATTCCGGAACGACTCGCGTAGCCCGCTTTTTATTCATTATACCTCCCCGTATTCATGGAACAGCTTGACGCAAAAACACTCACGGAGCAAGTACAGGTAACCCATGGCGTAGCCCGCCTCAAAAAGGAGGGCGCCGATCAGCATCTGGACGTTATCGAACTGCCGGAGAAGTTCATCCGTTGGCAACTCGATTACAAACACAGCATTTACGACGCGATCGAACAGGATCAGTACATTGCGTTCAACGCAGGCCATTTGCCGGTGGTGGCCACATGGGCCGAGGACGCGCTTGTGCCGAATCTGGCCAACAAGGGCGTGGGGTTCACCCCGAAGGACGAGCATATCGACCATTACCTTAAACTGGTCGAGGACGCCGTCGCGCAGATCGAGGAATTGCCCCCCCATGCCGTCAACGAGACGCGCGACCTGCGCATTCGGACGGCCCGCGAACTGTATTCTCATCCCGAACATATCGATTTTCGGCGCGTCGGGCTGCTGGAGATTTTCGAGGGATCGACGCTTCGGAACCTGGTCGAAAACCCCTTTGCTTCCGTGTTGTGGACCGGCAACGCGCCGGTGTTCGTCAGTTTTCAGGCGGACTGCGTGGTGGAAATCATCGAGCCGGAGGACAAGCGGTACCGTTTCTGCTGGGCGATGCGGCGCCTGTTCGAATATGAGCCGTTCCATGTGGTCCAGACCATATATCCGTATGCGTACTGCTTCTGGATTTACCGCTGGAAAGACAAGACGCCGAAGCGCCGGTATCCGGGCAAGCGGAGCGACAACACCGTGAACGAGGCGGGCGGCGTGATCGACAAGCAGGCCCTGAACGGACACAGGCAGGGATAATCACCGCCTCTCCGGGGCTTTTCGCGTCTTGTTGCACCCATCGCTTTGCGGCCATGCCTCACATGATCACAGACGCTTGCGCGCAGTGCGGACTGTGCGTGGATGTGTGCCCCATTAGCGCGATTTCCCCCGGAGATCCGATTTACGTCATCGACGACACCTGTTGCGACTTCATGGAATGCGTAGCGGAGTGTCCCGAGGAAGCGATCGTGCCCATTCCCGACTGGGAAGAAACCGGCGCGGCGCCCAATACGGAGGGTAGATCATGATCGGCGCGTTGGCGACCCGTTTCGTGCTGAAGAATTTTTTGACGGCGGCAGCCCGCGGCTACGCCGAATCGGTTCCCGGCAAGGCGCTTGCCGGGCGCGTCCTTTTGCTTGGCGAAACTTCGCAAGTCCTGGAGGGATGGCGTTCGTGGACGGACGCCGTGCGTTTGTACGCCGACGTGGGCCATCGACCCGAATGGGATGCGGCGGCGGCCCGCGCCGCGGCGCAGTTCGGCGTGGCGCTGGACCAGGAATACCCCGGCGACCTGATTCCCCTGCCCGACGGATTCGAAGCGCGCCATCGGCTGGTTCGGGAGCTGGCGGATTCCGGATTGACGCTGGGCCATTTCGATCCGTATTCGGTTGCGTTCCGGCACATAGCCCGGGGCGACGAACCGGATTATCATATTGTGCTGACGTACATGAAATATGGCTGGATCGACCGGGAAGAGATGGACGAGCGCCTGACCGCGCTTTTGCCCAGGTTTTCCATGGAAACGATCGCGCAGGACCCGGCGGAATTTCGTCGCAAGTACAAGGGCTTGCTTCAAATGGCGGACCGTCTCGACCCCGGCGTCGTCCACCGTCCGTTTTGAGGTCCTTCGTCGCCATGGCGTCCTCTCGGGACATAGCGCCGTCCGACGCGCTGGAAGCGCGCGCCGCCGAGTTGGCTGCGAAGCGTCTGGACTGGAACGAGCTGGATTTCGTGGGCTGGAAGGAATTCCGACGCATGGCCCCCGCCATCGTGCGCATGGAAACGGGGCGGCTGGAGCGGGTGATGGAAGGCGTTGAGCCGGGCAGCGACGCCTGGAACGCGCTGGTGCGGGCGCGTTTCGGGATGCATGCGTTCGCCGACGGGCTGGAAGACGCGAAGCGCGCTTCGCTTGCGCGCCGCGCCGACCATTTGCAGCGCGCCTTGCTTGCGGTTTCGCTTCTTGCAGAAGATTTCGAACCGTTGCGTTATGTTATGTATCGCCTTACGTACATTTACGACCGCCTCAAACTGATCTATTAAGCCCGCATGTACAAGACCATATTCGTTCCGGTGGACAACTCGGACCATTCGATGGCGAGTATCGACCTTTCCGTCGAACTGGCGAAGCGACTCGACGCGGAGCTCGTGGGCAGCCATGCCTACGCGGCCCGGATGCACGATTATCGCTTCAAGCAGATGGAGTTTACGCTGCCGGAGGAATACCTCGTCGAAGAGGAGATGGAAAAGCAGCGCAAGGTGCACGACACGCTCATTACCATGGGGCTCGAACTGATTTCGGATTCGTACCTGACCGTGATGGACAAGCGCTGCCGCGAGGAAAAATTGCCTTTCCAGCCGAAAATGTACGACGGGAAGAACTGGAAGGTGATCGTGGAGGATATAGAGGAAAGCGACTATGACCTTGTGGTGATGGGCGCGCTGGGCCTTGGCGCCGTTCGGGACAGCGTACTGGGCAGCGTATGTTCGCGGGTGGTGCGGCGGGCGCGCACGGACATGCTGATCGTAAAGAACACGGATTCGTTCGAGCGCCAGATGAACGGCCACGCCGTGGGCGAGGCGGACGGCGGACACATTGTCGTGGGCGTCGACGGCAGCCCCGAATCGTTCGCGGGCCTGAAAACGGCGCTCGAACTGGGCCGCAAACTGGACAAGCGCGTGGAGGCGGTATCGGTCTACGACCCGTATTTGCACTATGCGATGTTCAATAGCATCGTGAATGTGCTTACCGAAAAAGCCTCGAAAGTATTCCGGTTCAAGGAGCAGGAGCAACTTCACGAAGAGGTGATCGACACAGGACTTGCGAAAATCTACCAGTCGCACCTTGAAGTGGCGCATCGCGTGGCCGCCGAGGAGGGCGTGGATTTGAAAATCACGCTGCTGGACGGCAAGGCGTTCGACAAGATTCTTCAATACGTCCGCCGCGAGAAGCCCTGGTTGCTGGTGCTGGGCCGCATCGGGGTGCATAGCGACGAGGACATGGATATCGGCAGCAACACCGAAAATCTGTTGCGGATGGTCCCCTGCAATGTCTTGCTGTCCAGCAAACGGTATACGCCCCCGCTCGACGTGCAGGCCGAGGAGTCCATGATCTGGACGGACGAGGCGACCGCTCTCGTCAACACCGCGCCCGACTTTGCCCGCAACATTGCCCGCACGACGATTCATCGCTGGGCCATGGAGCGAGGGCACTCGGTGATTACGCAAAAAGTGGTGGAGCAGGCCATGGCCACCATCCTGCCGGAATCCGCCATGCGGTCCATGGGCATTATCGCCGAGTCGGTAGCCCGCGACAAGATCGCCGCCGCCGACGAAACGACGTACGTATGCAGCCAGTGCGGCTACGCGGCGCGCGGATTCAAGCCCGCCGTGTGCGCGGTTTGCGGCGCCGCCCCCGAACAGTTCCAGAAAATAGACAAGGAAGCGCTTCGGAAACTGGCGCCGCTGGAAGGCGCCGTCGAAGAGGTCGAAACCTTCGACAAAAAGAAGATCAAGTGGACGCGGGACGCGCGCGAACTGCTGCGAAAAGTGCCGGACGGCTACCAGATGCGCCGCGCGCGCGCGCAGATCGAAAAGAGCGCCCGCGTCAAGGGGCTGGATACGATTACCCGCGACATGGTGGCGGCGGTCGTGGGCGATTTGCTTGAGGATACGTCGGCGCTTTCCGCGCCCGGCGACGGACTGAAGGAGAATCCGGCGGGCGAGGCTCCGGGCCGCGAAGCGGTTCCGGTCGAATTCGTCGAGAAGGGCGCGTACAAGTGGACGCCGGAGGCCTGGGCTCGCCTCGAACGGGTTCCCGAGGGATTCATGCGCGACAAGACCCAGGGACGGATGGAGACGGCGGCGGACGGGCGCAACACCACCATCATTACGCTGGAGATCGCCGAAGAAGGCGTGGAAGTGTCCCGGAGGGCCATGGAAGAAGCCATTCGCAAGCAGCAGGCGGAAAAAGCCGCTTCGTGATGGGGACCATCAAGGCGCGCGGATGAAAACCTGGCGCGACATAGCGACCGACGGGGGGTCCGACGTGGCGGGCCAGGTGGCCGAGCAGGCGAACCAGCTTGCAGACCGCCTCCGCGACGTCCGCCGCATCGTGGCGATTATGAGCGGGAAGGGGGGCGTCGGGAAGAGTACGGTGGCGGTGAATCTTGCCGCGGCGCTGGCGCGGGCGGGCGGGCGCATCGGACTCGTGGACGGGGATATCAATGGTCCGTCGCTTGGACGCATGACCGGCGTACAGGCCCCCATCAGCCTGTCGCGCATGGAAGGGACCGTGATTCCTCCCGAAACGACGTGGGGCGTACGCGTCATGTCCATGGCGCTCTTTTTGCGCGACGAGACCGCGCCGGTGGCGTGGGACGCGCCTTCGCAAGCGGGCGGCGCCGCGTGGCGGGGGCTCCGCGAGGCCGGCGCGTTGCGGGAGCTGATCGCCGATACCGAATGGGGCGCGCTGGATATGCTTCTGGTGGATTTGCCTCCGGGGTCGGAGCGCTTGCCGACGCTGGCCGACGTGGCGCCGCGCATCGACGCCGCGGTGGCGGTGACGATCCCTTCGGCGGTGTCTCTGGAGGTAGTGGGACGTTCCGTGCGCATGGTTCGGGAATACCTTGACGTGCCTTTGCTGGGACTGGTCGAAAACATGGCGTCGCACGCCTGTCCGCATTGCGGCAAGGCGGATCCGTTGTACCCGCCGGGTCGTACAGAACCGCTGGCGGATGCGCTGGACGTCCCTGTGCTTGCCCGCATTCCCTTCGATCCAGCGCTCGGCATGGCTGCCGACGATGGAAATGCGTACCTTCAGGAATATCCTGATCGTCCGGCGGCGCGCGCCTTCGCCGAACTGGCCGATCGACTCACCTTGCTTCTGGACGCCTCATGAAATTTCTTTGCGTGCAATGTGACGAGGCCATGCGCCTCGACGAAACGCGCGGCCCGGACCGCGGCTCCATGACGGTCGTTTTCGGCTGCCCCGCGTGCGGCAGGCAAACGGCCATGCTTACCAATGCGAGCGAGACGCAAGTGGTGCGCTCGCTGGGCGTGAAGATTGGCGGACAGGCCGTTCCCGCCGAGCCGATGGAGGGCATACGAAACGGCCTGGCGACCTCGTCGGTCGAGGACGCCGCCCCGGCTGCGCATGGCGGCGCCTCGAAATGCCCGTTTACGGGTATGGTCAACGACGCCTTCGCGCGCAGCGGCATGCCCTGGACCGAGGGCGCGCTCCAGCGCATGGAGAATATCCCTGCTTCCGCCCGCGGAATGGTTATGCAGGGCGTGGAGCGCTATGCGGAAGCAAAGGGGTTTGCGGAAGTGACCGAATCGGTCCTGAACGAGGCGCGCAGCGGCATGGGCATGGGCATGTAAAGGATACGCTGAGGTTTGCGGACTTAATCAGGATATCCTGAAGCCATGTTCACGTTTCGGGCCGTCGTGCTCTGGATTCATCTGGCGGCGATCATCGTCTGGGTGGGCGGGATGATCGTTGTGCCGTTCGTGGCGGCGCCCGCCGTGCGGCGTTTTGCAGGCGAACAGTTCGCGCCCGACCGCGCCGCCGCGCTCGTCGAAACGCTGGTTCGGCGGTTTCAGCGGCTGAGCAGGGAGCTTTTTTTCGCCATTTTGCTGACCGGCATTTTCAATCTCATCAATGCCGGATGGCTCACGAACTTCAGCTATCCCGCCGCCTGGCTACAGCTGGTCGGGGCCAAGTTCGTTCTTTTCCTCGCGATGGGCGTCAATCAGGCGTGGTATAGCCTGGCGCTCGTTCCGCAAGGCAAAACGCGGATCGCCCTGTGGTCGGCGCTGGTCAATGCGGCGCTTGCGGCGACGGTCCTGTATCTCGGACTCAAGTTGCGGTTCGGATAACCTCGGCAAGGTCTTCGGACTCGGCAAGCCGCCGCTGCAAATCCTTTGCGCCGCCGAGGTCTTCCAGCAGATAGCCCGCGTCTTTCATCAGGCTTTGCCAGCGGTCGTCTATCGGGATGCGGCGCGAGGCCAGCAATGCGGGCGACAGCATGTCGATGCGGAGCTCGAAAAAACGGTGGAAGCGCTCCATGGCGGCTATTTCCACCGGGTCGAAGGCGTCCCGGAACGTTTCCGCCGCCTCGGAGGAAAGGTCGCCCTTCAGCCCGTCCATATAGCGTTCGCTGGGGACGTACACGTCGTCGAACCAGGCGCAGGCCAGTTCGTAGGCCAATTGCGGGCGCTCGAAGCGTTCCGCCAGCGTTTCCTGGGCGTCTTCGCTGGCCAGCAAGCCCAGCAGTGTGGTCATCCGCCGCCGGTGATCGGGCGTCGGGGCCAGCGCGGTATCGGCGTTATTTTGCATTATTCATGGATATTTCGACCGGCGCGCACAGGTTCGGGCAGGGAGCGTTTCGCAAACAATATACGCTGCCCATCGTTCGTTACAGCCGTATCGCAGTCGCTGTAGCGTATGGAGCGCCACGCATGTTTCGCTGGCGCCGCCCGACGAAGCTGCGCTGCAGGCCCCGGACAAGGGAAGAAAGGCGACAAGGGAGGAGTTTGAGACAATTGAACAGGAGAAACTGGAGGAAATGCAAAACCGTGGCGGCGGAAATTTCCATATCCGAGTCGAACGTTAAGGCCATGCGTCCGTTTCGATCCTGTGCTGCGCGGAGCGCCGTCCCGCGCGCCCGGACGGCCTGGCGGGCTGCGGCGCCCGCCGCGGTTTTAATCTTGCTCGCCACGCTTTGTTTATCGGGGATCGCGACGGCCCAGTCCCAGCGGTTCGAAATCTCCGGCGTCGTGGCGGATTCGACCGGCGCGCCCCTTACGTCCGCCACGGTGGTTGCGCTTACCCGCGCGGATTCCGTGCTGACCCGGTTTGCGACGAGCGACCGGGAGGGGACGTTCACGCTCCGCCGCGTTCCGGAAGGGAATTATATCCTGCAAATCACCTTCGTCGGGTTCCAGACGCATCGGGAGGATATCGACCTGGCCGGGGGCGACTACGACGCGGGAACCATTCTGCTTGCGCCCGCCACGCTCGAACTGGACGAACTGGTGGTTGGCGCCGAGCACATTCCCCTTGTCGTCAAGGCCGATACGATCGAATACAATGCGGCTGCCTTCGGATCGCGCCCCAACGACAGGGTGGAAGATTTGTTGCGGCGGTTGCCCGGCATCGAGGTAGGGCGCGACGGCGCCATTCGGGCGCAAGGCGAGGAAGTGCAGAAAGTGCTGGTCGAGGACAAGGAATTCTTCGGCAGCGACCCGTCGATCGCCACCAGAAACCTGCCTGCCAGCGTGGTCGAAAAAGTGCAGGTATACGATAAGGCGTCGGACATGGAGGAGTTCACCGGCGTCGAGGACGGGGAAGACGTCAAAACCATCAATCTGGACCTGAAGGAGGAGGCGGAAACAGGGTATTTCGGCCACTTGACCGGAGGATACGGAAGCGAGCGCCGCTACGACGGCAATGTTTCCATCAACCGGTTCAGTCCCGCTGCGCAGGTATCTTTTCTGGGGAACGTCAACAATGTGAACCGGCAGAATTTCTCGTTGAACGACATTTTTTCGCTGCTGGGCGGGCTGGATCGCATGGGCGGACGGTTTACCATTACGGGGGATTTGCTCAACGAGCGAGACGGATTGTCCGAGACGGTTTCGGTTGGCGCGAATCTCAACAGGGATTTCGGGGAAAAGACCTCGGCCCACGCCAGCTATTTTCTGTCGAATGTGGATAATCGGCAGGATCGGGCGGCGCAACAGCAGCAGCTCCTCGGGGCTGCGCAGTCTTCTCGCGTCAACGAGACCGCCGAACGGATCGCCGACAACCGGACCCACCGGGTTACCTTCCATGCGTCGCATGAATTCGCAGACGGGCACGACATGCGCTTGCGAGGCAACCTGACGGCGGGCGCCTCTTCCCTTGAGAATCGTTCGAGGACCGTTACGCAGGCCCGCGACGGGAGCGGCAACGAGGCCCGAACCAACTACCTTTCCGAAAGCGATAATCTGGGGGGCGACGCCTCGCTTACCTGGCGGCGCCGACTGGGCGAAAAGGGCCGGACCCTGGCGCTCAGGCTGGATGGCCGCCTGAACGACAACGACCTGTCCGGCGACCTGCATTCGATCACGGAATTCCTTGAAGAGGGAAACGTGCTTTCGAGGGAGGAAATCAGGCAGTTGCAAGAGCGTCCGGGGCGTTCGTCCCGCGCAACGCAAACACTTTCGTATGTCGAGCCCGTTGGAGAAAGGGGCAAGCTGGAAGTCGAGGTCGAACGGCGCTACCTCGAAGAAGACCGCGAGCAATTGGCGTTCGATGTGGCGCCCGGCGTCTCCATACGCAACGAAATGCTTTCTTCCGGATACGACCGGACATCGTCCTATACGCAGGGAGGCCTGATCTACCAGGCGAATGGGGAATATATCAAGGCGGGCGCCGGCATTTATTTCCAGCGGTCGTCTCTTGCGGGAAATTCGGGGAACGCGGGGAACGGCGCGGCCCCTTCGTCCATAGAGAACGCGTATACGCATGTGCTGCCGCGGGCGCATTTCGATTATGATTTCGGCGAGCGCATGGACCTTCGGGCGGAGTACGAAGCCCGCGCGCGCGAGCCGTCCATTGCGCAGCTCCAGCCCCTTACGGACAACACGAATCCGCTGTTGGCGCGGGCGGGCAATCCGTCGCTCAGGCCGGAATATCGCCATGGCGCAGAGCTGCGCTTTTCGTTTTACGATCCGTTCGCGTTCATAAAGGTTTTTACGTTTCTTCGGGGCGAATACGTAGACGACGCCATCGTGCAATCCCGAACCGTGGACGAGCGGCTTAGGCAGGTGATTACGCCGGTCAACAGCCCGGGCGGCGCCTGGAATGTCTCCGGGGGGATTCATTTCGGCATGCCCGTGCGCCCCCTCGGCGTGGAACTGAGCGTGAACAACGATCCGTTTTTCGAACGCAGCCTCGAATACGTCAACGGAGCCGAAAACAAGGCCCGCATCTTGCGCCATACGCTGAACGTGTCGCTGAATAACCGCAACACGGACCGTTTCGATATACAGACAGGCGCCCGCTACGCCTTCAATGCGACGGACTATTCGCTGAATCCGGAGCAGAACCAGCAATACGTCAACCGTACGTACTATGTGGACGCGACCTGGTATCTCACGGAAAAATGGCGCGTGTCCGGCGCGCTGAATTATCGGGTCTATTCCCGGGAAGTGTTCGGAGACGCCGCAAGCGTGCCCATTCTGGAGGCGTCCGTCGCGCGGTCCGTGCTGAACGACCGCGCCGACGTCGAACTGGCGGGATTCGATTTGCTTGGGCGCAACGAGAACATCCGTTTTTCGAATACGAACACCTACGTTCGCGAAGAACGCATCGCGGCGCTGGGGCGCTACGTCTTGCTGAAATTCTCCTGGCGGCTTTCTCCGGGGGCGGGGGGCGGATTGCCTTCCAAGGGAGGCAAAATCATCATACGAAGCATGTAGCTCCGGCGCCGGTTCCGGGGACAAGACGCCGCGCCGCCTTCCTTACGTCCCCAGATCGGGCAGGTCCGTCCATTTCGGCTCGCCTTCGGGCTTGAAGTTCTGCGTGGCCACGAAATTCCATCCTTCGTGGAAGTTGAGCTTGTATTTTCCGCCGCCGAAGCGTCCGAACAGATAGCCCTCCGGATCCCGGAACAGGTCCATGCATTCCGCCGCCGCAAGGCGGTCCAGTCCCTTGAAGCGGACCGATCCGCGCCAGGGTTCCTGCACCAGAATGGTTACGGTCGCCGATCCGACGAGGCGCAGGAAGGCCGCGTCGAGATCGGACATATCCGGGTCCTCTATCCCGCGCCGCTCGAAGCTTTTTCGCACGTAGGGTTCGAAAAGAGGCCAAAGCCATTCCATATTTTCACAAAAAATTATTTATAGTATTGGTATACTGTGTCCGATGAAGTGCGCATACGCATCGTACGCACATATTGCTCCTTTAATCAAACCGAAGGACGTACCCCATGAACAGAATTATGTTTTCCATGCTTCCGCTCGCTCTGGTCGCCCTGCTTGTGGCGGGATGCGGCGGCGGCGGCGCGGCCGACGACGCCGGCGGCGAGGCCGCGGAGGGCGGCGAGGCGGCCGCAGAGGAATATACCCCGGCGGGAAGCGCCGTCGTATCGGGATCCATTCAATTTACGGGCATGGCTCCCGAGCAGCAGGAACTTAACCTGGACCGCGAATGCATGGACATCCGCAGCCAGAACAACATGGATCCTGCCCTCAGCCAGAAAGTGGTCGTCAACGACAACGGCACGCTGCGCTGGGTCTTCGTATACGTCAAGGACGGGCTTGGGGATAGGACGTTCCCCGCTTCTTCCGAGCCGGTGGTGCTGGATCAGGTGGGATGCACCTATATCCCGCATGTGTTCGGCGTACAGGCCGGGCAGCCTATCCTGATTAAAAACAGCGACACGTTCTTGCACAACATCCATGCGCAGCCGGAAGCGAATCGTCGGTTTAATTTCGGGATGCCCATGCAGGGACAGGAGCGCACGGAAACGTTCCGCGTCCCCGAGGTCGCGGCCCGCATCAAGTGCGATGTGCATCCCTGGATGGAATCCTGGGCCGGCATCACGGACCATCCCTTTTTCAGCACGTCCGACGAGACGGGGGGCTACTCGATAGGAGACCTGCCCGCCGGCGACTATGTCATCGAGGCCTGGCACGAAGAATACGGCGTACAGGAACAGCGCGTGACCGTGGTCGACGGCGAATCCGTCCTGCTCGACTTTACCTTCGGCGACGGAGGCGGGGCCTGACGCCGCCGACATCGCGTGTTTCCGGCGCGGCGTTTTTCCATGCCGCGCCGGAAACGAGCCGCCGTCCATTTTTTCGACGTTTTATCTGAAGAACAAGTCCCAATCGATCATTATGGCTGATCATGCAGCCGTCCCGGAAGGCCACCACGGGGAAGACGGTCATCACGAGTCTTTCTGGAGAAAATATATTTTCTCGACCGATCATAAGGTTATCGGGATTCAGTACGGCATTACATCGCTTCTTTTTCTGCTGTTCGGGTTTTCGCTCGTCATGCTCATGCGATGGCAGCTGGCCTATCCGGGCCAGCCGGTGCCGCTGATCGGCTGGCTTTTTAGCGACGACACGATGCCGGGCGGCGTCATGCTGCCCGAATTCTACAACCAGTTGGGGGCCATGCACGGCACCATCATGGTGTTCCTGGGCATCGTGCCGCTGGCGGTGGGCGCGTTCGGCAACTATGTCGTGCCGCTTCAGATCGGCGCGCCGGACATGGCGTTTCCGAAGCTGAACATGGCCAGCTACTGGGTCTTTTTCGTGGGCGGCGTGATCATGCTGGGCAGTTTTTTCGTGCCCGCCGGCGCCGCCAAGGCCGGATGGACTTCCTACGCTCCCTTGTCCGTCATCGAGTCGATGGGGCAGACCATGTGGCTTATCAGCATGGTTTTTCTCATCACGTCTTCCCTCCTGGGGGCCGTCAATTTCCTGACGACCATCGTGCAGTTGCGGGCCGACGGGATGGGTTTCATGCAGATGCCCTTTTTCGTGTGGGCGCAGTTCATTACGTCGTTTCTGTTGCTGCTGGCGTTTCCTCCGCTGGAGGCGGCGGCCGTCCTGCAATTGTCGGATCGCCTGCTCGACACCAGTTTCTTCATGCCGTCGGGCCTGGTCGTAAGCGGCGAAGTGGTCGATGTGGCGGGCGGGGGCAGTCCATTGCTATGGCAGCATCTCTTCTGGTTTCTGGCGCACCCGGAGGTCTACGTGCTGGTGTTGCCCGCCATGGGCATCGTCGCGGAAATTATCGCCAATAACGCCCGCAAGCCGCTCAAGGGCTACAAGGTGCTGGTCTACTCGCTTGTTTTCCTCGGGTTCATGTCGTTCATCGTCTGGGCGCACCACATGTTCATTACCGGCATGGGCCAGGTGATGAGCACCTTCTTCCAGACCACCACGATGATCATATCGATCCCGTCGGTGATTATTCTCACGGCGCTATTTCTTTCGCTGTGGGGCGGTTCCATTCGATTTACGACGCCCATGCTTTTTGCGCTGGGCTTTCTGCCCATGTTCGGCATTGGCGGGCTTACCGGGTTGCCGCTGGGACTGGCCGCCACGGACATTCCCCTGCACGACACCTATTACGTGATCGGACATTTCCATTACGTGGTGGCGCCGGGCACCATTCTCGCGCTCATGGGCGGGATCTATTACTGGTTCCCGAAGATGACCGGGCGAACGATGAACGATACCCTCGGAAAAATTCATTTCTGGGGCACCCTCGTCAGCATGAATTTTATTTTCTTCCCCATGCTCATTCAGGGGCTGGCCGGCGTGTCGCGACGGCTGTACGACGGGGGGCAAATCTATGCCCATGCGCAGGACGTGCTCGTTTACAACGAAGTGATGTCGATCGCCGCGTGGGTGCTGTTCGTTTTCCAGATTCCGTTTATCGTGAATCTGCTCGTCAGCATGAAGAAGGGCAAGGCCGCCGCGGACAACCACTGGAACGCCACGACGCTCGAATGGTCCGCCGCGCCGTCGCCGCCGGTCGGACACGGCAACTTCCGCGACCTGCCGACCGTGTACCGGGATCCGTACGAATACAGCCACCCGGACCACGACGAAGATTACTGGCCGCAGGATGTTCCGCCTGCCGAAGCGTCGGAAAATTAGTCCGCCGCCGGAACCTTCCTACCTATGCAAGCATCCGTTTCGCGAATCCAGACCGCCATGCAAATTCCATTCACCGTCGCCCCGCGCCCCGATACGGGCGTGAATAATGCAAAGCTCGGCGTGTGGCTTTTCCTTGCCTCCGAAGTCATGCTCTTCGGGGGGCTGTTCTCGGCGTATATTTTTCTGCGCATCGGGGCGCCCGAATGGCCCGGCATGGTTGGGGGACATGCGTACGAACGGGCGTCGGACATTCTGAACGTGCCGCTGGCTACGCTCAACACGATGGTGCTTATCGGATCGAGCGTCACGATGGTGATGTCGTGGGCCTCCCTCGCCATGCAGCGCTTCGACCGGTACCGGTTGTACATGGGCGCAACCATTGCCCTCGGCTTCGTCTTTCTTGTCGTAAAGGCCTTCGAGTACGGCGAAAAGTTCAGCCACGGGTATCTTCCCGCCGAGAATAATTTTCTCGCCATCTACTTCGTGCTGACCGGCTTGCACGGCTTGCACGTGATCGGCGGCATTCTCGTCAACATGTATTTCATGTGGCCGGGCGCCCGCATGTGGAAGACCGACCCGAAACGGTTCACGAACCGGATCGAGATCGCCGGGCTGTACTGGCATTTCGTCGATCTCGTTTGGATATTCCTCTTTCCGACGATTTATCTGCTTTAACACGCCGGGCGCGCAGCCTGGACAACATACCGCGCATTATGAGCGATACAGGACATTCCATCGAGGAAATAAAAAAGCACGTTCGCGTGTACATGTTCGTTTTTGCGTCGTTGGCCGTCCTTACGGTGGTCACCGTCGTCGTGGGGTATCTTGAACTGCCCTTCGCGCCCGCGCTCATTGTCGCCTTGCTGATCGCGACCGTCAAGGCCGGGCTCGTGGCGGCGTATTTCATGCACCTTGTTTCGGAGGAGCAGATCGTCCGATGGCTGGTGTGGCTGAGCCTGGGACTTTTGCTGGCGATGTTTCTGATCCTGAGCGTGTATTACGTAGACCAGGGGGGCACCGAAATTTTCGGATTCTGACCGTGTCGTTGAAAGCCTTCCATATCGTGTTCATCGCGGCCTCGGCGCTGCTGTCCCTCGGTTTCGGGGCATGGGCGCTTGCGGACGGCGGCGCGCTGTCTATCGCGGCCGCCGCGGTTGCCTTTGCGCTTGCCGCCGCGCTGGCGTTCTACGGCAGGCGTTTCCTGAAAAAAGTGGCGCGTACGGGGTACATCGCCGGAGGCAGGTTGTAATGCGCGTCGTTTGTCGTATCGCCGCCTTGTTTCCGCCGCTCGCGTTGGCGTGCCTCGCGCTATTTCCTCATGCGGCGGTTGCTTGCGAGATGTGCTGGGGCGCCGGCGCCGGGGACAACCCCGTGACGCAGGGCATCAGCATGGCCATGCTGCTTCTCATCGGCGTGACCGGCGTCGTGGGCGGGGGCGTCGGGGCGTTTTTTCTGCGTATGCGCCGCCGCGCCCGGCTGCTTGCCCGGGGAGAGGCGGTCATGACGGAGGAGGGCGCGCTCCGCCCGGTAGGGGAAAATGCGCGCGACCGCATGAGCGCAACCGACTTATAACGCCAATCCATCCGCCTGATCGTTCCCATGCTAAAGTGGCTTGATCTTACAAATTACCTTGGGTTGCCCGAAGCGGCGTCGGCGCACAGCGCGGAAATCGACGCCATGATGGGGCTGGTGCACTGGTTGATGCTGGTGCTTTTCCTCATTTGGGCGCCGTTCTTTCTCTACACGTTGTACCGGTTCCGGGCTTCCAGAAACCCCAAAGCGGACTACTACGGCGCCAAGTCGCACTTCTCGACCTATCAGGAGGTGGGCGTGGTCGTGGCGGAACTGGTGCTGCTTTTTGCGTTCGCGATTCCTACCTGGGCGACGCTGCGCGCCGAGGCGAACTATCCGTCCGAGGAAGAATCCACGGTGGTGCATGTGATTGCGGAGCAGTTCGCGTGGAATATCCATTATCCGGGACCCGACGGCGTATTCGGCGAGCGGGACATCCATCTGGTGGACCTGCAAACCAACCCGATCGGGTTAAAGCCGGACGACCCGGCGGCGGCGGACGACATCGTGACCGTCAACGAGATGCACGTACCCGTGGACAAGCCGGTCATCGTGCACCTTACGTCCAAGGATGTGATCCACAGTTTCACCCTTACGGAAATGCGGGTGAAGCAGGACGCGATTCCAGGATTGTCCATTCCGTTGTATTTCACGCCCATCCGCACGGGCGATTGGGAAATCGCGTGCGCGCAACTCTGCGGCGTGGGGCATTATCGCATGCGCGGCTACTTTACGGTGCACACGGCGGAGGGCTACGCCGCCTGGCTGGCGGAGCAGTACGAGCGGGCCGGGGCGTAGGGGGTTGCTACGGAATATGGAGCGGCGCGGGGCTTGCAGCGGGGATATGCACGCGCCGAATCAGTTATTAGGAAATTCTGAATAACTGCCGCGCAACCTTGGCAAAGCCCCGTCTTTTCCGGTCTTTTGCCCCCGCCTCCATGAAACGCCCGCCGCCGGTCGGCGTTAGCAGTAGCATGTTTATTCCCGTACATGTCCTCCACCCATGACCACGCATAGAATCGTTGCGGGCGCCGTTTTTCTGTTCGCGCTCGCGTTGTACGGGCTTACCGTAGCGCCGACGGCCTCTTTCTGGGATGCGGGCGAATTTATCGCCATCGCCAACCTGCTCGAAGTATCTCACCCGCCGGGCGCGCCGTTCTACATGCTGGTCGGACGCCTCTTTTCGATGTTCGCGCCCACGGCGTACGTGGCGCTTTCCGTGAACTTCGTGTCCGTGCTGTCCAGCGCCGTCACGGTGCTCCTCACGCACCTGATTATCGTCCGCCTCGTCCGCGAATGGCACGTGCAGGAACGCGGCGAAGAAGACCCGTCTCCCGAACACCGCATCGCAACCCTGACGGGCGGCGTCGTGGGCGCCATCGCGTTCGCCGCCACGGATTCGTTCTGGTTCAACGCCGTCGAGGCCGAAGTATACGGTCTGTCCATGTGCTTTACGGCCCTCGTGGTGTGGCTGGTTATGAAATGGAGCGAGGAAACCCGCAAGGAAGAGCGGGCCTTCGCCGGGGACCCGCGCCCGGCGGGACGGTACGCGCACCGCTACCTGGTGCTCATTTCCTACCTGGTGGGCCTTGCCATCGGGGTGCATCTGCTCAACCTGCTGGCCGTATTCTATATTGCCCTCATCGTTTATTTTACGGAAATAGACAAGCCCTCCTGGGGCATGGCGCAGCGATGGCGGGGCATCCTGTGGACCGGATGTATTTCGGTGGTCGTTTTTCTGGTCGTCTATCCCGGCGTTGTGCAGTATCTGCCTTCCATAGCCGGGCAGACCGGGAGCCCCGTGCTGTTTGCGCTGTTCGTTGTGGCCGCCGCCGCGTTCGGCGTATGGTACACGCACAAGCGAGGGTGGGCCGCAGCCAACCTGGCGGCCTTGAGTTTCGTGGTGGTGCTGATCGGATATTCGACCTATGCCCTGATTTTCATTCGCAGCGCCGCCGATCCGCCCATCGACGAGAACGACCCGGAAACGACCGAGGCCATCGTTTCCTACCTGAAACGCGAACAATACGGCCAACTGCCCCTGCTGAAAGGACATTCTTTCGACGACCGCACCCGATCCATCGATTTTTCGCAGGAGAAATTCTTTCCCCGCAGGTATTCGCCGGAACCGTCGCATCACGCCTCGTACGCCCGGTACGATTCGGACTGGCAGTTCTTCTGGGACTACCAGATTCAACATATGTACGTCCGCTATTTCCTGTGGCAATTCGTGGGCCGGGCAAGCGACGAGCAGAATGCGCCGTACGCGACCGGGTTCGGGTTTATCGACCGGCGTATTTGCGAAAATTACCGCCTGGCCTCCGGTCAGGACCTGTGCTTGCCGGAGGCGTACCCCTCTGCCGCCGAGGAGGCCGGGAGCGGCGCGCAGATTGCGACAACGCCTTCCTCGCGGGCGTCCCGCAACGGATATTATGCGTTGCCCTTGCTGCTCGGGCTGCTCGGCGCCGGATTTCACTTCCGTCGGGACTGGCGGCGGGCGTCAAGCGTACTTACGCTGTTTCTTATCACCGGCCTCGGCATTGTGGTGTATCTGAACCAGACGCCGTTGCAGCCCCGGGAGCGGGACTATGCCTATGTGGCCAGTTTCTTCGCTTTTTCCTTCTGGACAGGATTGGGTGCGGTCAGTCTGCTCTATTCCTTGCGCGGACTGCTCGAAAACAGGTGGAGCGGGCCCAAGGTTCGCGCCGCCATGCTGGCGTTGGGCGCGCTCCTGTTTCTTGCCGTGCCTGCCTGGATGATTCAGGAAAACTGGTTCGAGCACGACCGTTCCGGCCATTACGTGGCGCCGGATTACGCCTGGAACCTGCTGAACGGGCTGGAAGAAGAGGCCCTCCTGTTCACCAATGGGGACAACGACACGTTTCCGCTCTGGTATTTGCAGGAAGTCGAGGGCACGCGAAGGGATGTGCGCGTCGTGAACCTGTCGTTGCTCAATACGCCCTGGTACATCCGGCAGCTCAAGCATCAATGGTCGCGGGACTCGCCGCCGGTTTCCTTCACCATGTCGGATGACATGATCGACCAGATTCGCGTGGCGCCCTGGACCCCGCGGGAGATCGAAATACCGGCGAATACGGATCGGTTCGCCGCAGAATCCGAGATGTCTCTTCCCGGCGTCGACTCCAGTTTGATCATGAACCCGATGCGCTGGCGGCTGGAGGGCCGGCCCTATAACGACGAATACGGCATGTTGTACGTCGCCGACCAGGCCTCGCTGGACATTGTGGCCACCAATGCGCGCGAAGGGTGGCGGCGGCCTGTGTATTTCGCGGTGACGGTCAGCCCGGACGGCCAACTGGACTTGCAGGAATTTTTCCATCTTGAAGGCCAGGCGCTGAAGGTCGCGCCTGTCCGGCATGGAGAGCCGTTCGGGCGCGTGGTGCCGTCCGTCGCGCCGCGCATTCTGGAGCAGTTCCGGTTCCGCAACCTGAACGATCCGACCGTCTATTACGACGAAACCACCCGGAGGATGGTGGACAATTACCGGAATATTTTCGCCCATACCGCCCAGTCCCTTGCGTTGGCCGGAGAAGCGGAGCAGGCGGGCGCCTTGCTCGATACGCTCATGGCCAAGGTTCCCTTCGATACGATTCCCGGCGACGAGCAGTCGTACCTGTTGCTGGCGCGGGCCTATTTCGAAGCCGGTTATGTCACAAAGGCGGTGGATGTGGCGAAAGGCGCCGAACCGATGCTGCTGCGCCGCCTCGAACGGGCGGTTACGACCCGCGAACTGGAACGCGCCGGATCGTATTTGCAAATACTCCGGGGCATTTATCTCCAGGTGAACGATTACGAAGCCGCGGCGGCGCTCAGCGGACGCCTTGCGGACATTTTCGAGGACTCTACGCTCAGGCGGTCTGCGGAAGAATACCGGACGGCGGACGAGCGATACGAAGAAGCGCTTGCCGGGGAAACCAGTCCCGAATAGCCTGCAGGCAAGGGGCGGGCGCCCGTGGACGCACGGTTTTTTTGAATAAAAATGAAAAAATTACATACGAGGGGTGGCCTTATAGCATTTCTTGTCGTATATTCAGTATGTACCGGATTTCTGCGAGAAATTCGGAGCAAGCCCAAACATTGCGCGCCGTCACCCAGCCGCATTCCCCCAAACCATCCTGAATTTCAAAAACAGTATCATGAGTACGCACCAGAGCGTCGTGAAATGGTTCGACGCCAAAAGAGGTTACGGATTTATCGTGAACCCGGACGGAGGAGCAGACATTTTCGTACATTACTCCTCGATCCAGACAGAAGAACGCTTCAAAACCTTGCGCAAGGAGCAAGGCGTTGCGTTCGATCTGGAGGAAGGCTCCAAGGGTTTGCACGCCGTGAACGTCATTCCCGACGAGCAGGAGCATTATGACGAATACTCCTCCTGGGAAGAAGGCGATGCCCCTGCCGAAGGGGAAGAGGAGGAATATCCCGAGGAGCCGTACTAAGGCCGGCCGGCCTTTTCCTTAGGCGATCGTTTGTTTTTTGCAGGCGCCGTTCCTGTTATGCCGTTCGCATTTTCCGACAAGGACTTCGATCGCATCGCTACCGTGCTGGGCGTACCGGCTCGGCGCGAACCTGCTATGGTCCGCTATGAACTGCTGGACGAGGCAAGCGGTCGGCGACTCTCGCTGGAAATCACGCCCGACCTGGACCTTCCTGGCGCGGTAGGGGAAGATCAGGCCAATAACCTCATTTCCGTATACGCTATCGGTTCGTTCCTGCAACTCCAGGGATGCACGGGATTTATCGCCAGCGAGGAGCTGGGCGAAGTCCTTTTCTTTGCGCGCCGCGCAGGGGTTGCGCATGGCCTCGTGATCGAACGGGAGGCGGGATGTTCGTTGTATTCGAACGTGGACGAACGCCTGCTGTCCGCCGATTTCACGCAGCTGGCCCCGGAACTCGTCATGAGCAGCGTTGCGCTTTCGATGACCGAGACGCTCTTCGACGACCTTCGTTGATGTCCGGGGGCGAGGTCACGGTAGCGTTGCAGCATGCGTCCTGCGGCCTTCCGGCGGATCGTTTTCGCCGCGTACTGACCCATGTGCTGTCTGCCGAGGGGGTTGCGGTTCGCTGCCTTGCGTTGGTGGTGGCTTCTCGCGAGACGGTGCAGGACCTGCATCGGCGCTATCTGGACCGCGACGCGCCTACGGACGTACTGGCCTTCGACTATGGCGCCGAGCAAGCGGATCCGAACGCCCCTGCGGTGGACGGGGAAATCTACATCGATTTCGATACGGCCCGCGAACGTTGCCGGGAATTCGGGGCGGACGAAGAGGAAGAAGCCATGCGCTACGCGATCCATGGCCTTCTGCATCTCATGGGCTACCGGGACAAAGCCCCGGCGGACAAAGCCCAAATGCGCGCAATCGAAGATCGGTACTTGCGCGCAACGGGGTATTTTTCCGCATAATGGACAGAAATTTCCGTTTTAATCGCCTTATCCATTGATAATTTCCTGTCAATTCCGTAATACGAGAGGGTACGCGTTTGCGCGGCATCGCTAAAGTTGTTCGACGCAAGGAGGTATCCTATGCAAACACAGATTACGGCCCGTCATTTCGATGCGTCTCCGACGCTTAAGGAATATGCCGAAGCCCGATTGGCGAAACTGGAGCGGGTGTACGACGGCATTACAGAGGCGCGCATCGTATTCTCCGGGAATGGCCACCCGGACAAGGTCAAATCCGCGGAGGTTATCGTGCATGTGTACCAGCAGACGCTCGCCGCGACGAGCGACGGCGCTACGCACGAGGAGGCGCTCGACGAATGTACGCGGATCCTTCGCCGACGGCTCAAGAAGTACAAGGCGCGGTTGCGTTCCACCACTCAACATTATCAAAAATAGTTATGCCTGTGTCCATGACGCTGGCGCAGCGCCTTGAGGCGAATCGCGATCTCGCCTTCGATCTGCTGCGCATCTATCTTGGGGCTGGACTCCTGGTCCGGGGCCTGTTTTTTTTGATTCGTCCCGACGCTTTCGCGGCGCTGGTGGCCGGTAGCGAAGCCACTGTTCTTGCTTCGCCCGCCGTTATGCATATCGTGGCGGGCGTACACCTCTTGGGCGGAGCCATGCTGGCCATTGGATTGTATACCCGCCTGGCGGCCTTGTCGCAAGTACCGATTCTCGCAGGCGCCGTTTTCCTGGTTCATCTCCGAGGCGGCTTGTTTACCGCAGGCCAATCCTTCGAATTTTCGGCGCTGGTGCTGTTTTTGCTGATTCCGATTTTTTTGCATGGCGCCGGGCGCTGGTCCGTGGACGCCTCCTGGAGTACGCGGCGCTTCGTGCCGTTTCGCTCGATTGGCGAGCGGCTGGAACGGCTCGGCAACATTGCGTTCGAACTACTCAGAATCTATCTCGGCGTCGGGCTTTTTGCGCGGGGCGTGCTGTTTATTTCGAACTCGTCTGCGTTTATCGACCTGATCGGCTCTTCGTCCTCGGCCTGGCTTACGTCCGTCGTGCTGATTCATTACGTGGCGCTTTCGCACCTTGTGGGCGGGGTTATGATCGCCGTTGGCCTCTTTACGCGCGTTGCTGCGCTGGCGCAACTGCCCATTCTGGTCGGGGCCGTGTTCGTTGTGCACTTGCAGGGCGGGCTCCTGGCCGCTACGCAGTCGCTGGAATTTTCGGCCCTGGTGTTGTTCCTGCTGATTTTGCTTGTGCTGTGGGGTTCCGGCAGGCTCTCGGTGGACAAGCACATAGTGGAGCGTCCGGCGGGCGCGGAGCACTATCGCCACGCGCAGGCGCTGGGCAAGGCGGCGACCGAGCCGGAAGCGCTCCTGCCTTCGGATTTCGCGCCGGCGCCCGCGGCGGCCTGTCCCTGCGGCCATGGGCAGGAGCACGCCCGGGTCTTCCCGCATATTCGCTACGGCATGTTCAGCGCGGTGTATTTTCTGGTGGGCGTCACCGGCCCCCCTCGGGAAGTCGTATTTCGCTGCCGGGATTGCGGAGAGATCGTGTCCAGAACGAAAAAGCCAGAGGCTTTGCGGCAGTATCGGTATCAGCGGTAGGGGGGGGGGTGTCGAGCGGCGATATTTTCGTAGTTTGGACAACTTTTTCGGCGAATATGTGTTTCTGGCGGATCATGCGGTTTGTTACTGCAATGCCGACAGGAAGCCGATATGGGTATTTTCGCAGTACGGCGAGCGGCGGGAAATAGTCCAGCCTGCGATGCTGAAAACGTTGGAGGAGATACGACGCTATGCCCGAGATTGATCACATTGCACAGGAAGGACTCGAGTGCCTGCGGCAAGCAGTAGCCGAGGCTTTGGAGCGCAAGCGTAGACTGGGCCAGTACGCCGTGTTCTGGCGCGATGGTCGCGTGGTTTTCGAGGGACCCGACGCGCCGTTGCAACCCCCGGAGCCCGATCTGTCGAATGGATCCGACCAGGATGCGCCATCCCCGGAATCATGACCCCCAGCCTCACCCTTCCCACAACGCCGTCGTAACCCCTGCGCCCGCCACGACCAGCACGATTTCTCCCCGGACGCGGGGTTTTTCTTCGAGTAAGTCCGCCAGTTCGCCTGTCGTGCCCCGCTGGACTTCCTCGAACTTTTTGGTCAGTTCCCGCGCGATGGCCGCCGGGCGGTCCGGTCCGAATATTTCCGCAAACTGGCGCATTGCGGCGGCGGCCCGGTGCGGGGATTCGTAAAAAACCATGGTCCGGGATTCGTCCCGGAGCGCTTCGAGCCGCGTCCGCCGCCCCTTTTTCGCGGGCAAGAAGCCTTCGAAAACGAATCGCTCCGCAGGCAGCGCCGAAACGGTGAGCGCTGGTACGATAGCTGTGGGACCGGGCAGCGCCTCTACCGGAATGCCGTGCTGCATGCAGGCCCGCACCAGATAGAACCCCGGGTCCGAAATCCCCGGCGATCCGGCGTCGCTGACGAGGGCGATGCGCTGTCCCGCCTGCATCCTCGCAATGAGGTCCGCCGTCCGCCGCCGTTCGTTGTGCGCATGGTAACTGATGGTCGGGACGTCGATTTCATAGCGGGCCAGGAGGACGCCCGAAGTCCGCGTGTCCTCGCAGGCGATCAGGTCTGCCTCCTTCAGAATGCGGAGGGCGCGAAGCGTAATATCCTCCAGGTTGCCGATGGGCGTGGGGACGAGGTACAGCATGGGGGCGGGGAGCAGAAGGCGGTCGTCAGGAAGCCTGTTTGCGCAAACGCCGCAGGAGCCGCGCGCGGAGCGGGGGCGTGGCGCGCAGATCCAGCGTTACGTACACCATCAGCCATAGCCCTGCGGCGAGCATCGCCAGGTTGGCGATCCACATACCGATCCAGGGATCGAGAAAGCCGCGGTCCGCCAGTTTTTCTCCCTGCACGAGCGTTACCCAGTAAAACAGGAAAATGCCCGCCGCCGGAATGCCCGCCGAACTCAGGCCGCCGCGCCGGGTCGTCAACCCGAGGGGCGCGCCAATCAGCATGAAGATAAGGCACGCCACGGCGATCGAGTATTTTTTATGGATTTCCACCAGAAACCGGTCCGCCCGCTGCGATTCCCAGGCCGTCCCCCGCTGCGTATCGTCCAGGATCATGCGTACGTTTCGGGCTTGTTCGATGGCCTGGGAAAGGATGGCGTCGCGGTCGGGCGGGGAGCGTCCGGCCCCCGATTCGGCTTGCTCCGGCGCCGCCGGGCGCGCGCCCAGGAAGGGTTCCTTGCCGCCCGCCGCCCCGTTTGGCGAAGCGTGTCTGCCGAAATGCTCCGGCGTGAAATGCGCGGCCAGATAGACCAGCGAGGAATCGATGCTTTGCCGCAGGGAATCCACGAACCGGACCATGTCCTGCGTGGGCATCGTGCGGTCCGAGCGGTTTGTACGCCCCTCCGCCGTGCGCTCGAAAGCGAACTCGGAAGCGTCCAGCGTCATCCGGTACCGCTCGAAGGCAAGCCGCTCGTAGCGTTCTTCCGTTCGGGAGAATGCTTGTCCCTCCGGCGTGCGGTGTATTTCGCCGTCGAACAGGGTGAGCGTCAGCTCCGGTCGATCCGCAAGGGGGAGCAAACGCCCTGCGCGCGCCTTGATCACGGTCTGGGCATTGTCCGTATAGTCGTAAATAAGAATATCTTCCAGCGCGCCGTCGCCGGGGGCCACCCGCTGCACGAGCATGCTGTACCCTCGTATCCCCTCGTAGAACCTGCCCGGGCGCAGTTCGAAGTCCGGGCGCTTGCGGCGGATGTCGTACCACAGGTTGCGGGCGCGAAAGTTTGCTTCGGGGAGTACGCGGTTGTTGAAATACGTCATGCCGACGGCAACGAAGGCACCGACCAGCAAGGTGGGCCAGATCAGCCGAAAAGGCGACACGCCGGACGCCTTGATCACCGCCCAGGCCCGGGATTCGGCGATGCGGCCGAACGTCATCATCGTTCCGATGAGGAGCGACATGGGTACGGCGAGCACCACCATGTAGGCCAGGTTGTAGGCGATCAGTTCGAGCAATACCCCGAGCGGCAGTCCCTTCCCCGCCAGATCGGGCAGGTACTTGATCAGGAACTGCAGCACCAGCAGAAACATGAGCGTCGCCAGCCACCCGAGCGCGCGCCCCGGGAGCATGCGCAGAATAAGTCCGTGCAGCCGTTTCATGGGGCGGATAGAAGAAACGGGTTGGTTTGCCGCTCGATTCCCGCGGTCGTGTCCGGGCCGTGTCCGGGGTAGACGCGCACGGCGTCCCCAAGCGCAAGGATTTTCCCGAAAATGGATTGCATCAGTTCAGGCAGGCTGCCTCGCCACAGGTCCGTCCGCCCGATGGAGCCCTGAAACAGCGCGTCCCCGGAAATCACGGCCTGCGAATCGGCATGGTAGAAGGCAATCGATCCCGGAGAATGTCCTGGCGTATGCAGGACCTCAAGGGATGCGCCGCCGAACGATACGCAGTCCCCCTCGTCCAGAAAGCCTTCCGGCGCGGGCGGCTTTTCGATCCAGGTTCCGAAAACCCGGGCTTGCTCTTCTGCCTGGAGGACGAACGCCTGATCGTCCCGATGCATCCAGAAGCCCATGCCGAACGTCCGCGCAAGGTGCGCGCAGCCCAGGATATGGTCTATATGCCCGTGCGTCAGCAGCAGGCGCCGGATCGTCAAGCCATGATCGCCGATATAGCGCTCGACCTCGGCGCATTCTTCCGGGGTCGAGCAGGACGCATCGATCAATACGCCTTCGCCATCGCTGTGGCAGACATAGCAATTCGTCTGGAACGGGTTGCAGGTAAACCCCTGAATGTGCATGGCAAGACGGGATTTTCTGGCCAACCAATCCCAAAGGCGCGAGGCGCCCGGCGTCCGTCTTTACAAGTTTGACTTGACAGCGTGCCTTGCAAGGAAAAACATGCAAGGCCGCCCAGGCAAACTATGTCTTCGCGAGTTTGAAGGTAACGGGTAGCGTCATGCGCACCTTGACCGGTTCGCCTTCCTGTATGCCGGGCGTGAATTTGGCGTTGCGCACGACCCGCACGGCCTCTTCGTCGCAACCGGCTCCAATGCCGCGCGTAACGACCACGTCTTCCACGCTGCCTTCCTCGTTCACGACGAATTGCACGAATACGCGCCCTTCTATGCCCGCTTTATGGGCGATCTCAGGGTATTTCACTTGTTTCGCGATCGCCTTGAGGCCTCCGACCAGCGTGGGCATTTCTTCTACCACGAAATATATGTCGTCCTTCGTCTCCGTCAGATGGTCCGGGATATCGTCGGCGGGGTCGTTCACGACAATGTCAATGTCCGGGTACCCCGAATCGGGTTGCGGCAAGACGAGATACGCCAGTGCGAATCCGGCGAAAAGCGCGACCGCGGCAATAACGATTCTGTTCTTCATCAGGTTGCTCAGCATGACGTTCTCGGGGTTTGGGTGCGTGAATCTGCGGTGGCTCTACTACTGCTACTTGGTATGAATAGGCGTTTTCCTCGAAAACCGCAACAGAAAAAAACCTTTTCAGGTGATTTTCAGTCGAATTTTTGCGTATGAACCGGCCAGGCGCGGCCTTCTGCGTTTTCGATAGACGCGCAAGGCCGCTGGCGGCGTTTCAGGCTTGTTCCAGAATCCGCTCGTAGTAGGCCTCGTACACAGGTACGATCTGGTCCTGGTCGAACATTTCTACGGCCCGCCGTCGGGCATTTTTCGCAAGCCGCCGTTGCAGCGCGTCGTCGCTCAGAATGGCGCGGGTTTTTTCCGTCAGCGCGTCGATGTCGCCCAGCGGACACAGAAATCCGGTCTCGCCGTCCACGTTCAGCTCCGGCAATCCGCCGATATGGCTTGATACGATCGGGACGCTGCACGCCATGGCTTCCAGCGCGGCCAGCCCGAATGTTTCCGAGCCGCTGGGAATGAGAAACACGTCGGCGATGGACAAGAGTTCCTCGATGGGTTCCTGTTTGCCGAGGAAGCGAATCCGTCCGCATACGCCCAGTTCGCGCGCCAGCCGCTCGGCGGACGCGCGGTCCGGTCCGTCCCCCGCCATCAGCAGGTTCACCGCCATGCCCTCCTGCGCAAGGCGATGAAAAACGCGGATTACGTCTTCGACGCGCTTCACGGGCCGAAAATTCGAGACATGCACGATGATTTTTCCCCCATCCGGACACACCGCTTGTTTGAAAGCCGCGTTTTCGTTGCGCCGAAAGCGCGTCGTGTCGATGAAATTGGGAATGACTTCGATGGGCGCATCGACCTGAAAATGCCGCTCCGTTTCGCTGCGGAGGTATTCGGAAACCGCCGTTACCCCGTCGGAATGGTTGATGGCGTGATTTACCACGGGCGCGAACCCCGGGTCTTGCCCCACCAGCGTAATGTCCGTGCCGTGGAGCGTGGTGAACACCGGAACGCGCAGCCCTTGCTCGCGCAGAATTTCCCGCGCCAGCACGGCGCTTGTGGCGTGGGGTATGGCGTAGTGCACATGGAGCAAGTCCAGGCGCTCGAACTGCGCCACGTCCGCCATTTTTCCCGTAAGCGCCAGCGAATAGGGGGGATATTCGAACAGGGGATAGGTATTGACGGCCACCTCGTGAAAGGAGATGTTCTCCGTAACGTGCGCCAGCCGGAACGGCATGGAGTAGGCGATGAAATGAATCTGATGCCCCCGGAGCGCGAGGGCCTTGCCTAATTCTGTGGCGACGACCCCGCTCCCGCCGTACACCGGGTAACACGTAATGCCGATATTCACGGGCGCTTTTGCTGTGGGTCCGGGTTGCGGAGCGGGAATGCATGTTCGATATGCGTACCTCAGAAACTTGCTTCTGCGAGTAAGGTTGCAATAGGCGTCTTTTGCCGGCTTCTGCGCGAAGCGCCATGTCATGTCGCCGCACGCCGGATTGCGCAAACTATCTTTTACGGGGCATTTTATGCGAAAAGGACTGGGTGTTATCATCGTTTCGGCGCTTTGCTGCGTTGCGGCGATCTCCGCGCGCGCGCAGGTGGGCGTTTCCGCGGGCGTCATGTTTTCCGAGTTGGGCGACATTGCTACGGAGGACCAGTCGGCTTCTCTTCAGCGGGTGCCCGGCTGGCATGTTCACCTGTGGGTTGATTTGCCGCTGGGGTCGTTCTCGCTGCGTCCGGGATTGCGGTATATGGACGCAGGGCGGCTTTTCGATCCGTCCGATACGGCGGGGTTCGACACGTCGCCGGACCCGGGGTCGGTTTTCGGCGGCCCGGGCGGCGGGATTCCCGACATTACCGGTTCGGTGAACGACGAACACTTCGTAACCTACATCGAAATTCCGCTTGATGTCCGGTATCAATACGATTTGCCCACGGCGTCTCCGTATGTGGTGGCCGGGCCTGTACTGAGATTCGCTACGGACACCAACAATCAGGACCGCCTCCGTACGCTCACCATGGCGGCCGCCGTGGGCGTGGGCGTGGAAATCCGGTTGCTCGGCTTGCGGTTCTATCCCGAGGCGAAGCGCGCCTTCGGGGTGTCGAGGTTTACCAATAAGGAGTACGAATTCGCCGACGTCGTCATCCGGCCCGACGAGCAGCGCCTGAATGCGACGGTGCTCAGTCTCGGCATTGGTTTTTGACCTTGGCGGATTTCGGTACGCCATGCGTCCCCTTGACATCGTAGCGGACGAAAATATTCCGCTGGCCAGCGCGCTGTTCGGTTCGATGGGGCCTGTTCGCCTGGCGCCAGGGCGGGATATATCCCCCGAAACGGTACGCCATGCGGACATGCTGCTCGTGCGCAGCGTTACCCGCGTAGACGCCGCCTTGCTGGACGGCAGCGCCGTCCGGTTCGTGGGGTCGGCGACGTCCGGCCTGGATCATATCGACCTGGATTATTTGCGTCGGCGCGGGATTCCGTTCGCCTGCGCGCCGGGCGCCAATGCGGATTCCGTGGTCGAATATGTGTTGGCTGCGCTTTTGCATCTGGCGACGATCCGGGGCGCCGCGCTTCGGGGCAAGACGCTGGGCATCGCCGGGTGCGGGCGTATAGGGAGCCGACTGGCGCGGCGGGCGGCGGCGCTGGGGATGCAGGCGCTGTTGTGCGACCCGCCGCTTGCGGAGGCGGGCGCAGCCGGGGCCTATCTTTCGCTGAACGCCCTGATCCGGCAGGCGGACATACTGACCTTGCATGTGCCGCTGGTCCGGGGAGGGCCACATCCCACCTGGCACATGATTGGTCGCGACGAACTGGCTGCGTGCCGCGCGGGCGCCTGGCTCGTCAATACGTCCCGCGGCGGCGTGATCGACAACGAAGCGCTTCTGGAGGCGTTGCGCCGTTCGCCGCAGCGGCCTGCCGCCGTGGCGCTCGACGTATGGGAGGGCGAACCCGCGCCTCCCGCGGCGCTGCTCGAGCGCGTGGACGTCGCTACGCCCCATATCGCCGGGTATTCGTACGACGGCAAGGCGGCGGGCGCCCGCATGTTGCGCGACGCGATGCTTGCCCTGCCGGGCCTGGAAGCATTCGCCGTAGAAAACGCGGCGGACCCTGCGGCGGGCGAAGCGGACAGGCTTTCGGCGTACGCGCCCGACCCTTGCCTGCCGGAAACGGACTGGCTTTGCCATATGGTTCGAGGCATGTACGACATAAGGCGCGACGACCGCCGGATGCGGCGTGGCTGGCCTGCCTCAGAGGAGGAAGCCGCCCGCCGATTCGTCATGCTTCGCCGAACGTATCCCGAACGGCGCGCTTTTTCGATGCGGCGAGCGCCCCGGGGGCATGTACCGGACGGGCTGCGCGAGGCGGTTCGGGACGGGCTGGGCGTACGACTCGACCCCTGATTCCGCGCAAGGCGCGGCGGTCAGGTCCGGTACCCGAACGAGCGCAGGAACGTCGCGCGATTGCGCCAGTCGCTGCGGACCTTCACGTGCAGGTCCAGGTATACGGGACGGTCCAGAAAGGCCTCGATATCCTTTCTCGCCGCCGTGCCCAGCCGCTTCAGGGCCTGTCCTTTTTTGCCGATCAGGATGCCCTTTTGCGTATCCGCCGTCAGCACGATTTCAGCGGAGATGAAATCCTTTTCGTTCTTCCGCTCCTCGAAACGCACAATGCGCACTTCCGTGGAGTACGGAATTTCCTGTCGGTACAGATTGAATATCTTCTCCCGGACGATCTCGGCCACGAAGAAGCGTTCGGGCCGGTCGGTGATCATGTTTCGCGGGTAGAGCGGCGGGCCGAGGGGGAGGCGTTGCCGGATGGTCTTCAGCAGAATGTCCAGATTCGTTTTCTTCCGGGCCGAAATCGGCACGACTTCGTCGAAATCGCCGAGCGCAAGCCAGGCTTCTGCGAGCGGCAGGGCGTCTGGCTGCCGGACGAGGTCCATTTTGTTCAGCGCAAGCAGGGCGGGGCGGTCCCGAATCATGTCTATGCCGGCGGCGTCGGGCGCGCTGCGCGAAGCGTCCGCAATGAACACCAGCAAGTCCGCGTCGCCGACCGCATTGCTCGCCGCATGCATCATGGCCTTGTGCAGGCCGTACCGAGGGGTCACGATGCCGGGCGTATCGAGGAAAATGATCTGGTGATCGTCCTCGGTCAGCATGGCGAGGATCCGGTGCCGCGTGGTTTGCGGTTTCCGGGTTACGATGGACAGTTTTTGTCCGACGAGCGCGTTCAGCAGCGTACTTTTGCCCACATTGGGCGCCCCCGCCAGCGCGACATAGCCGCACCTGTGGCCTTCGGTCGCGGCTTCGGGCATGAGGAGCGGGGGGTTCATGTCATGCGAATATCAAGCGCTCGCCTTTGGGTTCCGGGACAGAACGGCGCAGTTCCCGGGCTCTGTCGATCCAGAATTGCATTGCGTCGTTGACGTTGCGCAAGGCGGTTTCCTGATCGTCGCCATGCGCCATGCATCCCGGCAACTCCGGGACTTCCGCGATGAAGGCTTGATCTTCGTTGCTCCAGTAGAGGATGATTTCGTACTTGTGCATCAGTTTTCCTCCTTGAGGTTGTATTTCAGGATCAGGCGGCGGATTTGTCTTACCTGGTACGGTTTGGCGTGTCCACCTTTATTCTGCAGGTTGACGATTTCTGTAATGCCTTCCTTGTCGAAAAGATGGTGACTGCCTCGAATCCGTTCCGAGAAGCCGAGACGGAATAGTAATGTTCGCAACTCGGCGAAGCGAATATTCGCGTCCGACTGTCCTCGGAGGATGGTCTGCAATAATCGCTCATGTCGGTTCATGGGTCGCTTTGTTGAAAATCGTTCGCCGCGCACAAATCCCAAACGCCCCCCAACGCCGCGCTGTTCCAGCGTGGCCTGGGGATTATCCCCCCACAATCACCCTTTCACCAGCGTCCGCATTTCCCGTACGGCCTGCTCCATTCCCACGAGGATGGCCCGCGCCACGACGGCGAAGCCGATGGAAACCTCCCGCACATGGGGCACGGCGGCCCGAAACGCCCCGTAGTTGCGGTAATCCAGTCCGTGACCGGCGTGCACGACGAGCCCAAGGGCGTGGGCGCGTTCGGCGGCGCGGGCCAGGTCCGCCGCGCATCGGGCGCGCGCTAACCGGCTTTTCGCATTGGCGAAATCCCCCGTGTGCAGTTCAATGCAATCGGCGCCGGTTTCCCGCGCCGCGTCGATCTCTTTATCCACGGGATCGACGAACAGGGCCACTTCGGCTATGCCCGCGTCCCGCAGTTGCGCGACGACGTCCCGGAGCTGTTCCTTGCGGGCGGTCACGTCCAGGCCGTTTTCCGTCGTGACCTCCTCGCGCCGCTCCGGCACCAGCGTAGCCAGTTCCGGCTGCGTCTCGCAGCAAATCCGCACGACATCCGGGTTCGTGGACAATTCGAAATCCATCTTCGTCCGCACGACTTCTTTCAGGAGGCGCACGTCCCGGTCGGTGATATGGCGACGATCTTCCCGCAAATGAAACACCACGCCGTCGGCGCCCGCGGCCTCTACGGCCATGGCGGCCTGGGCGGGATCGGGTATCGTTTCCCGTCGGGCGTTGCGCAGCGTGGCCACATGGTCTATGTTGACGAGCAGGTCGGTGGACATGGGGCGTACGGGATCAGGCCTTGCTGGAGCAGGGGGCGCATGCGATAATAATACCGCAATCCGCGCAAGAAATTCCGTTCTCTACACAGATAATGCCCGGGTTGTTGCTTTTCGGGTTGCATTCATGTATTTTTGCGCAGATGCGGGTTCCTTTGTGCGCATGTACCGTGCGCAGGGTTCCCGTTTCGTCCTAATTCGTTATACAATCATACACTGCGGGAACCGGAGCGCAACTATGGCGGCAGGCAGCCAGAACACACGCACCATTATTCAGGTGGCTTTGGGGATACTGATCCTCTGCATGGGGTATTACCTCTATCATTCCATTACCGAACCCTGGGCGGCGGTGGAGCGCCAGGAGGAACTCACCGAGCGCACGCGCATGCGCATGAGCAACGTCCGGGCGGCGCTTATCCGCTACGACGAAAGCAACGGGCGTTTCCCGGGTACGCTGGACAGCTTGCATACCTGGGTCCGGACGGATTCGGCGATGCAGGCGCACCGCGACAGCCTTTTCGGCAGCGGCGCGAACCTCGACTCCTTCATTTTTTCGCCGCGTACGGGCGCGGCCTTCGAGTACGAGGTGAACGATACGTCGCGCGTCATGGTGTATCTGCTCCGCGATCCGGATTCCGACGACGAAATCGGAACCCTTGAGCCGGACCCCACCGGGCTGAACGCCGCAAGCTGGGAGTAGCTTCGCGGGCGACGGTTCACGCCGCGCATTGCTTGCGCCGACGAGCGGATTCATGGACGCGTACGTACGGGCGGGGATCGATTTTTCCAGGCGAACGATTCGGTACGCCGAAGTAGCGCGGGATGCGTCGGGATGCAGGCTTTCGCGCCTTGGATGCATCGATGCGGGCGAAGGCGCGCTTCGCAATCTGTTCGCCGGGCGGGAAGACGGGCGCCTTCGCGCGGTTTCCGAAGCGCTTGCCGACGTTTTTTCCGATTCCGGGGGCGCGCGCGGGCTGGACGATCTGCGCATTGCTATTGCTCCCCGGACAAGCCATGCTTTTCGCGCGCCGCTCGCTGCGGAAGCCGGGCCGGACATTCGGCGACAGCGCTTGCGGCAGGAAATCGATCTGCTCTTGGCCCCGAAACGGCCCTTGCGCATCGTCGCCGACGCGGTGCATCGGGAGGCCCTGGAGAGCGGCGGCGCGTTGGAATGGATGCATGTCCTGGCGGTGGAAGCGCAGATTGCAGCGCGCTTGCGGCAGCTTGTTCGGGGCGTGCCAGCGAAGCGCGTACGGCTTATGTCCGCCGCCCATGCGGCCGCCCGCGCCATCAGACATGCGGAAGCGGCGCGAGAACCCGCCGGCGAAGCGGCCTGCGCCCTGGGCCTGGGCTGGCGTACGGATCGGCTCGACTACGTTTTTTTCGTTGGCGACGCATGGCGTTTCGGCGGGTTTGCGGAAGGCGTGGCGCCCATCGACGCGGCGTATCTGGGCGCGGCGGCGGCGGCCCGCTTCGGCATTCCTCCGGCGAACGTGCGTACGATCTATGCGTACGGAGACCCGGTCCCCGACGCCCTGTTTTCCGAAATGGAAGCGGTGTTCGGCGGGGATATCCGGACGTTGCGCCCGTCGGCCCTGTCCGGCGTTTCCGTCGCTTGTTCGCCGTCCGAGGCGGACGATCCCGCCTATGTCGCGTGCGTGGGCGCCGCCCTGTACGACGGCGAGGGGCTCTTTTTTCAGGCCGATCCCCCGGTTTCGTCGTGAGAATTATTGCAGGAAAATTCGCGCGCAGGCAGCTTTTCGCCCCGAAAGGCCTCCAGACCCGTCCGACCATGAACCGGACGCGCGAGTCGCTTTTCCATCTTGCGGAAAACAGGAAAGATTTTGCGGACGCGTCCGTGCTGGATCTGTTCGCCGGGGCCGGAACCATAGGGTTCGAAGCGCTTTCCCGGGGCGCCCGCTCGGTGGTCTTCGCGGAAAAAGAAGGACGCGCGCTTCAGGTAGCCCGCCGCAACGCCCGCCTCCTCGGCGTGGAAGCGCAATGCATCTTTTTACGGACGGACGCCGTACGCTATGTGCGTCGCTACACGGGGCCGCCGTTCGACTTCGTCTTCGCCGATCCGCCGTACGACCTGGAAGATATGCCGGACATGCCTTCGCTGGCGCTGCCGTGCGTAAAGGAAGGGGGCCTGTTTATTCTCGAACATGATCGGCGTATCTTCTTTGACCGGGAACCGGCGCATCCCGACCTGGACGCATCCCGTTCGTACGGACGCACCATCGTGTCGGTGTTTCGCCGCAAGCCCGCCGGCGCCCCGGAGCGCGACGCCGCCGAGCCCGCCTCGCCGCCTGTTTCCTCCTGACTTTTTTCGATCTTGTCCCGCTCTCCTTCCATAAAACGGGCGTTGTACCCCGGCACGTTCGATCCGTTTACGTTCGGACATCTCGATATCCTCGAACGCGCGGCGGCGTTGTTCGACCAGGTGGAAGTGACCGTCGCCGTGAACGCCGACAAGGCAACGCTTTTTCCCATCGAGGAGCGCTGCGCGCTGATTCGCCAGTGTATTCCGCATTTGCCGGGCGTGGAAGTCGTGGCGCACGAAGGGCTGATTGCGGATCGCGCCCGGGAAACCGGCGCCGCGGCGCTGATTCGGGGGCTGCGGCAAGCCCGCGATTTCGAGTACGAATTGCCCATGGCGCTGGCGAATCGGGCGCTCCGGGAGGGGCTCGAAACGGTTTTTCTGCCCGCTTCGGGGCGGCATGCCCTCGTAAGCGGTACGCTGGTGCGCGATATTCTCCGCTGGAACGGCGACGTGTCCGCTTTCGTACCCGAACCTGTTTTGCGCGCGCTTGCGCGCCGCCGTCCCTGATCCTTTGCGTCTACCGCCATGATTCGTTTCAATCCCAACGTGGAAGCCGTTCAGCCCTCCGCCACCCTGGCGATGACCGGGCGCGCCAAGCAGTTGCGGCGCGAGGGGTTCCCCGTCATTGGCCTCAGCGCCGGGGAACCCGACTTCGATACGCCGGCGCCGATCCGCGAAGCCGGACAAGCCGCCATCCGGGAAGGCTATACCCGGTATACCGAAAATATGGGAATGCTTCCCTTGCGCGAGGCGATTTGCCAAAAACTGGAGGCAGACAACGGACTTTCGTACGCGCCGAACGAGGTGCTTTGCTCCACAGGCGCGAAGCAGTCCGTCGCGTTGGCCGTGGCGGCCCTTTGCCGTCCCGGGGACGAGGTTCTCATTCCGGCGCCGTACTGGGTAAGTTACCCGGAAATGGTCCGCCTTGCAGGCGCGGCGCCCAAACCCTTGCCCACCACCGCCGCCGGAGAATATCGCCTTGCCGCGTCCGATCTGGAGGCCGCCATCGACGACGCCACGCGCCTTGTGATCTTGTGTTCGCCCTCCAATCCCACCGGATCGGTGTATCCCCGGGAAGAACTGGAAGCGCTGGCCGAGGTGTTGCGGCGGCGTCCGCAAGCATTCGTGCTTTCGGACGAGATTTACGAACACATTCTTTTCGACGCGGAACACGTCGCGTTCGCTTCGCTGCCCGGCATGAAGGAGCGAACGATTACGGTGAACGGCTTCTCCAAGGCCTACGCCATGACCGGCTGGCGCCTCGGGTACATGGCGGCCGATCCGGCCATCGTAAAAGCAGCGGCGAAAATACAGGGGCAGACCACCTCGGCTCCGTGCAGCATCGCCCAAAAGGCGGGGATCGCCGCGCTGGAAATGGACAAGCGGTACGTAACGGACATGGTGCGCCGTTTTCGGACCCGCCGGGACTTCATGCTGGAACAACTGAACGCCATCGAAGGGGTCCGTTGCCCGCGTCCCGAAGGCGCATTTTATCTTTTCCCGGACATATCCCGTTATCTCGATTCGACGTCTGCTTCCGGCAGAGCGATTCGGACCAGCGAGGACCTGTGTTTCTATTTGCTGGAGGAACATCATGTGGCGCTCGTGCCCGGGAACGCGTTCGGCGATCCGCGCGGACTGCGCATTTCGTACGCCGCCTCCATGGAAGATCTGGAGGAAGCCATGCGGCGGATCGTCCGAGGGCTTTCCGATCTCCGGTGACGCCCGGCGTTTCCTTTCGCGTTTTTTACCGCGTACGTCTGCATGTATCCGTCGCATAGCGAACCCCGCGCATTGTTTTCCGAGGCGGACCCGCCCGCCCGCCCCGCTGCGCGGAAGCCCCGGGATCGCTACTGGTTCCACGCCCTGCTTTTCGCGTGTACGCTGGCGACCACGGTATGGGAGGGGGGCAACCTTACCGGTCGGTTGGCGGCGTACGCAAGCGAAGGGTGGTCGGCGTATCTGGCGGACGGCTTGCGTTTCGGGTTGTCCCTCTTGCTTTTTTTGACCGTGCACGAGTTCGGGCATTATTTCGCCGCCCGGTATCATGGGGTGGCTGCGTCGCTGCCCTACTACATTCCGCTCCCGTATTTCGGGGTGGGTACGCTGGGCGCGGTGATTCGCATTCGGGAACCCGTGCCCTCGTTGCGGAAACTGTTCGACATAGGGGCCGCCGGGCCGCTTGCCGGTTTCGCGGTCGCCCTTGCGCTCCTGCTTGCGGCCTTCGCTACCCTGCCGCCCGTCACGTATATCTTCGACGTGGGTCCGGGGCACGAAGCCATCCATCGGTATGTGGAGCAATTCGGGCGCTATCCGGACCGCTTGCCCGGAGCGGGCGACGGAGCGATTACGCTGGTCGTAGGCGATACGCTGTTGTACAAATTCCTCCGGCAATTCTTCGCCGACGCGCCTCCCAACTGGGAGATGTATCATTATCCCATGTTGTTCGCCGGATGGCTGGGCCTGTTTTTTACGGCGTTGAACCTGTTGCCTGTCGGACAACTTGACGGGGGACACATTACGTACGCCTTATTCGGACGGGTTTGGCATGCCCGCCTCGCCCGGGCTTTCCTGCTTGCGCTCCTGCTGTCGGGCGCCATCGGGTTCGCGCTCGAAATCCCGCCGTTGCTTTACGCGCTGTATTCCCCGCTCGGGAGCGGTTCCTGGTTCATTCTGGCGGGCATATTGTATTTCTATCTGTCGAAAATTTTTCCCGGAAACCTGAAACGCATTGCCCTGGCGCTGGCGGGCCTCATGGCGTTGGCCGCCCTGGCGAGGTACGTTTTCCCTTGGATGCAGGATTTTGCCTACACGGGGTGGCTGCTATGGGGCCTGTTGCTCGTCTTTCTGGTGAAGATCGACCACCCGCCCGTCCTTCGCGAGGAGCCCCTCACGCCCGGACGCATGGCGCTGGGTTTGCTCGGCATACTGATTTTTATCCTGTGTTTCAGTTTCCGGCCTCTGTACGTGGCGTGACCCGATGCGCTTGCCTTGCGGTCGCATAGCGTTTTCTGGCCATGCTCCTGCGCGCAGGACCCTGTTTCGCCCGCCGGGATCTTTTTTGTTCGGGACCCGTTTATAGTACGCCCCCTGTTTGTTCGCAGCCTTTCGCCCTGTGTCGCGCATTTCCCGGTTATTCCAGTCGTCCCTGGCGCATTCCGGTTGCTCGTTCCTGTTTCTGTCCCGCCGAATCTTACGGAGCCTCGATAAGCGTAAACTGATACGGTCGCCTTTTTTCGAACGAATCCAGACCCTTCGGGACGCTTCATCTTGTTCCGTTCCTTTCGCTATACGACGGCGCTTGCCTCGGGGATTTTTGCAGGCGCCCTGGTTCTCGGCGCGTGCGATCAGGCGCCCGGCCCGCTGGATCCTGCGGACTCGCCGCCGGCGTTGTCCGAATTCTCCTTCTCGCCGCAAGAATTTATCGCCCCGCTTGGCGACGACGCCGCCGATGCGGTCATTCCCCTTTCCATGGAGGTTACGGCGCGGGACCCGGACCAGGACATTGCTGCGGTCTCCTTCGTCGTATTTGGAGATACGACGCTTGCCGAGGGCCTGCTGGACTACGGAAACGGCGGGCGGTACACGGGCCGTTCCGACGTGACGATTCCGGCGGGCGAACTCGGCGCGTACACCGTGCTGGTTTTTGCGGAAGACCGGGAAGGCATGTTGAGCAATACGGTGCGCGGCACGTTGCTTGTTTCGGGAGACGGTTCGCCGCCGGTCATTCATGCGGTTTCGGCGCCGGACACCTTGCATCGGCCTGAGGAGGGCGAAGACCCTGTTTTGCTGGAAATCGCCGCCGTGGTTTCCGATCCCGACGGGCTTTCCAATATCGCCGCCGTCGAATTCTGGAATACGGACAGGCCCGCCGACCGGATTGCGATGCTTGACGACGGAGTGGGCGGGGATGCGGCCGCCGCCGACGGTCGCTATACGCGCATCGTGCAGATCGAGTCGTCGAATAATCCGGGAATCGTTACGTTTGCTTTCCAGGCGCGAGACCGGGCCGGTTTGCTCAGCAATGTCGCGGAAGCAAAGACGGTGGTGGAATGAGGCGCGCGCTGTTTGGCATATTCGCCGGTTTACTGCTTGTTTCGCAGGCGCAGGCGCAAGTCGATGGGCCGGAGGGACTCTTGCCCGTTCCCGGCATTTTGCGCAACAGCGTGACGAACCTGCACGCGGAAGGCGACGCGCTCTGGGTCGGGCCGTTTCTGAATATGACGCCGGATGGCGGGCGCACCTGGCTTGTAGCCGACGTCGATTCGCTGGCGACGCGACAACTGAGCGTGTATTCGCTGGACGTGGAAGGCCCTGTGGTGTGGGCGGGCGTCGGTTCCTCCAGAACGGAAGACGGCCAGACGGTCAACAGCGTGGAAGGGTATGTCTTTTTCACGGGTTTTGCGCCGCATCCGGCCGGAAGCGAGATGTTTCACTGGCGCCCGCCCCATCTCGACGACCCGGACGATACGACCGAAGAATATGGCGTATCCGTGCTGCCCGCGTTGCCGGTGATCGTGCCGGAGCAAAGCCCGCCTTTCGACATCGACTACGACCCGGTGCGGAAAGAGGTGTGGGTGGCCGCCTGGGCCAGCGGCGTGCGCCGGTCGCGGGACGATGGGCAGACCTGGGAGCGGGTTGTGCTTCCGCCGGATTTCCTGCATTCGATTCACCCGGATTCGTCGTACGATTTTTCCGTGTCGCCCATATCGCGGGATGGCCTGGACGGACACTTGAACCACCGGGGATTTAGCGTCCTTGTCGCCGAGGACGGGACCATCTGGGCCGGCACGGCGGGCGGGCTGAATCGGTCTTCGGACGGGTTGGCGTGGCGGCGTTTCGTTGCGGACGGCACGTCCTGGTCCCTGACGGGCAACTGGGTTACTTCCATAGAGGAGCAGCCCTTGCCCGGAGCCCGGAATCCGATCTGGATGGCTACCTGGCCAGTGAACGATCCCGCCGAGGCCGGGCCGTCGGAGAAATACGGCGTTACGGTGACCCGGGACGGAGGCGAAACGTTCGAACAGGTTCTGATCGGCGAGCGGGTGCACGACTTTGCCTTCGAGGACGCCAGGACGGTGTATGTCGCCGGGGAAAACGGCCTTTTCGTTACGCGCGACGCCGGCGTCACCTGGCGGACGATCCGGCATTTTCGGGACGCCGAGGACCCGGATCGAATGATTCGCCCGGACCTGTCCGTGTACGCCGTCGCGCGGACGTCCAATGCGTTATGGGCGGGCACGTCGGACGGACTTATGAAGAGCGAGAATGGCGGCGACACGTGGCGCATTTACCGGACCGACGTGCCGCTGCACCCGGAGACGCCCACGGACGACCGCCCGGACGTAGACACGTACGCCTACCCGAATCCGTTTTCGCCCGCCAGCGACCGGTTCGTGCGCATCCGGTACGATTCGGACGGCGGCGCCGACCGCATTCGCATATTCGATTTTCAGATGCATCTCGTCCGCGAACTGACGGCAAGCGTAGGCTCGGCAGGCGAGCGGGAAGCGACCTGGGACGGAACCGACCGCAACGGTTTTCGCGTGGCGAACGGCGTGTATTTCTATACCGTCGCGGGCGCGCGCGCCGCGCACGGCAAAATTCAGGTGCTCGAATGACGCCGCGCAGGGCGTACATAACGATTTGCGCCGCCTGCGCGCTGGCGCTGCTTCCGGTCGCCGCCGCATGGGGGCAATCGGCGGCGGGGGCTTTTTCGCGCATGGGTTTTGGCGCGCGGGGCATTGCGATGGGGAATGCGCTGGTTGCGGACGCGAGCGGCAACGCCTCGCCGTACTACAATCCGGCCCTCGCTCCGCAAACCATGCAACAGCAGATACTCCTCTCGTCCGCGTTCATGCGGTTTGACCGGGAGATGCAGTTTGTGCAATTCGCCACGCCCATTCAGCCCCACGCGGGCCTGGCCGCGGGATTGATCCATGCCGGGGTGTCCGATATCGACGGGCGGGACGCCAGCGGGTACCACACGCAAACGTATTCGACGGACGAATTCGCGTTTTTCCTTGCTTTCGGCGCGCGCTTCGGGTCTCGATTGACGGCAGGCCTCGGGTTGCAGCTTTTCCGTACGGACCTGAACGAGGGCCTCGATCCGGAGAACAGCATTGGCGTCGATGCGGGTCTCCTGTTCGACGCCACGGATCGCCTCCGCGTTGCTTTTGCGATGGACGACCTCCTTGCCCGCTATTCCTGGGACACTTCCGGCCTGTACGGTTCGGAGGGCGGCGCGACTTCCGACCGGTTTCCCTTGCGTTTGCGCGTGGGCGCGTCGTACCGTTTTCCGGCGTATCGTTTGCAAGTGCTCGCCGAATACGAATCGCGCGTTTCGGATCTGGAATACCGGGTCCGCAGTATGCAACGGATCGGCTCCGTGCCGCTCGAAGCGTTCGAGGCGCGGCGGGCAACCGTACACGAAGCGGGTTTTCGGGCAGGGGCCGAGTACGAAATCGCAGAGTTCCTGACGTTGCGCGCCGGGCTGGATCGCATGGGCCGCGCTCTTTCGGGGCAGGCGCCTTCCGCCGGGTTCGCCATAGACAGACCCATAGGAAACCTGACCTTGCGGGCCGAGTACGGCCTGCTTCTGGAGCCGCACGACGCAGGCATGCTGCACCTCGTTACGCTCCGCATCCTTTTGTGACGCAATCCATGGCCAGGCGTTTGTGCATATTGGGAATCGTTGCGTTTGTCGCCGCCGGGTCGTCCGCGGCGCAGAACGGCGGGTTTGCGTTTTTGCGCAATGGCGTCAACGCCGAAGCAGGCGCCCTGGGCGACGGACAGGTGGCGTGGAGCCAGGATGCGTTCAGCACGTTCTGGAATCCGGCGGGATTGGCCGCCGCCGAACGAAATACGGCCTCGTTGTCTTACTATTCGTGGGTGCTGGGCACGGGGAGTTACGCCGCGGCTTCGCGGCTGGGCGTGGGCGAGAAGGCGGCGGTCGGATTGTTCGTTACGGCGATGGAAAGCGGCGACCTGGAAGCCCGCTCCGGTCCCGGCGAGCCGGAAGGGTTTTTCGATGTGCAATTCGTAAGCAGCGGAGCGTCCTATGGGCGCCGGTTCGGACCTTTTCGGGCGGGGATCACGGCCAAATATTTGCTTGAGCGCATTTTTACGAATTCTTCCCGGGGGTATGCTTTCGACGCAGGCGTGCAGGCCGACCTCCCGATCCGGGGGATGCAGTTCGGCGCGGCGGTGCAGAACATAGGCAGGATGTCTCGCCTTGCGTCAGAGGCTACCCGGCTGCCGCGCGCGCTGCGGGCGGGGGTGGCGGCGCACCCTTTCCATATCCGGCTGCAGGAAGACGACGCGACGCTGGCGCAGCTGTTCGCCACGGTGGAAATTTCCCGATTCCTGGATTCGAAGCGTACGCAATGGCATTTTGGTTTGGGAGCGGAGGCGCTGGACATGGTTACGCTGCGCGGCGGCTTCGTCACCCACGACGCGCTTCGGGGGCCGTCTTTCGGGATCGGGCTGAACCTGGACAAGGCGCTCTTCGATTACGCCTACGTGGCGTTCCAGAGCGGCTATGAAGGGCCGGGCCATATCCTGACGCTTACCTACCAGTGGTGAACGGACCGGGCAGGGTCTGGCTTCAGGGGTTGCCTTTCGGCAGGTTATCCGCCGAGGCTGCGCAGCGCGTTCCCCAGCGCCTCCAGCCCGACGCCGTCTGCGCCGGAACGGGCGCGCAACGCGCACCAGAAGTCTATCGCCATCATTTGGGCGGCGTGAATGGGCACGGCGATCCAGAATGATCGGCAGCGCCACACGAGAGCGCCCAGGACGATGCCCCCTATCAGGGACAGCACGGTTTCCGGCAACGGCTTGTTCAGGTGCAGCAAGGCGAACGGGATGGCTTGCGCGAAGATGGCGTACGGCCCGATCGCCGGGGCCGTCCCGAAAAGCATGAAGCCGCGCCACAGGTATTCCCAGCCGATCCAGTAGAACAGGAAGCAGGCTTCGTAGACGAGGAAAAGGGTCCAGTCCGTTGCTGCGGGCGCGTAGTGCGGGTACTGCGCCTGAAAGGCCGGGCTGGCCGACAGAATCCATGTGCCCGCCATGACCGCCGGCAGGTAGAGCCCCATGGCCATGCTCCCGAACTTCCAGTCTCCTCGCCCCAGGCCCGCCTTGCCCGGAGATTGCCGGAACAGGCCGCGCAGGATCGCCAGCGGAAGCGCGAATCCCGTAACGCCCTGTACGCCGAATCGCCATATCCAGGCGAGCAGGTCGGCGTATTCCGCCGGGAAAATATGGGCCGCATGGGCGTAAAAGAACCGGCGGCTTCCGATGGCGTCCTGCAGAATGACCAGCGCGCCGACCGCTACGAGAACGGTTGCCGCCTGGCGGTCGAGTCGCCTGAGCGCGGTCGCCAGACGCGCTGTTTCCAGTCGGATCCAGGTACGCATGGCGGAGCAAAAGTGCGCGGGACGGATGCGGAGAGGGTTCGCAGGCTGCGGCGAGGGCGGACGCCTTGCGGAAAAACGAATAAAATCTCAATATCGCCCCGAAAAGCCTGACCACAAAACGTTTCGCTTGTCTGGAACGTTCCATGCCATAGCGCAGGAGCGGGTTTGGTATCGCCGTACGCTGCGATGCGCCGGTTTCCTGCGAATCGGACTTGCGCGGACGTCTCGAAAAAGCCGATATTACGGCATATCGGGATACTGCCCCGGCGCGATCGTTCTCTTGTTTCGCTCTCACTCGTTAACATACCCTTTCCCATGCTGCTACGCCTGCACGCGCCCGCCCCTTCGCTGATCGACGTCCTTCGGGAGGAACGCGCCTCCACGCTGGTGCAGGCGCTTGGGATCGTCGGATTCGCCTTGCTTACCGCTCTCGGGGCCCAGCTCCGCGTCTATTTGTGGGAGGTGCCCTTCACGCTCCAGACGCTGTTCGTATTCGGCAGCGGCCTTTTTCTGGGGGCGCGCAACGGCATGCTCGCCCAGTTGCTGTACCTTGCGCTGGGGCTTTCCGCACCCGTTTTCGCAGGGGACGGATATGGACTTTCGTATCTCGTCGGGGCGGTGAGCGCGGGGTATTTGCTGGGGTACCCGCTGGCGGCGCTGGTTGTGGGCAGGCTTTCGAGGAGATGGAATACGCTGCCGGGCAGCGGGCTGGCCATGCTGATCGGGTCGCTGGTATTCTTCGCTACGGGCGTCGTCTGGCTGCACTACGCCGCCGACCACGCCACCTGGATAGAGTCCATCGACAAGGGGTTCGTGCGTTTCATCCCCGCAGACCTGGCCAAGGTGGCGCTGGTCGCCGTGCTTTATTCCGGAACGCGGCGGCTTGGCAAGCAGCGCGCATAGGCCGTCGCGCCGAACGCAGCGGTTTTGATCCGCAATATCCTTTACTCTGCGCATTCTTTATCAGAGTACTCCTTACGATTTTTCGATGCGACCTGCCACGGTCGGGCTGGCTGTAGTCTTGCTGCTGAGGTTTGGGTCGGCCCGGGCGCAGCCCGCCGGATCCATTTTCGACGATCCCGTCGCGCTGGCCGAAGTAAGCGCAGGACTGGACGATCTCTACAATATGAAATTCGAGGCGGCGGCCCGTCGTTTCGAGCGCATAGCCGAGCGGTATCCGGAACATCCCGCCGGACCTTTTCTGGAAGCGCTCAATCTGTGGTGGAAAATTCTTCCCGACCTTTCGAACGAGGCGCACGACGACGCCTTCTTTGCGGCCATGGAGGAGGTGATCGAACGTTCGGATCGCTTGCTCAAGCAGGATGACGACGCGTTCGACGCCATGTTTTTCAAAGGGGCCGCGCTGGGGTTTCGGGGGCGCCTTCGGTCGAATCGCGGGCAATGGCTCAAGGCGGCGCGGGACGGCCTCCGGGCGATGGACTACGTGCTGGAGGTGGTGGAGCGGGAGCCGGACGTGGCGGATTACGCCTTCGGGAAAGGCATGTACGACTACTACGCCGCGGCGATTCCAGAGAAATATCCTTTCCTGAGGCCGCTGGCCCTGTTTTTCCCGGACGGGGATCGGCAGCGAGGCATCGAGGCGCTCCGGCGCACCATGCGGGACGGGCGGCTCGTCCGCGCCGAAGCCGTCTACTTCCTGCTCCAGATACATTATTTGTTCGAAAACGATTTCGACAAGAGCGTGGAATATGCGGTCTGGCTTCGCGAGCGGTATCCCGACAATTCCTTTTTTCATGCGATCGAAGGGCGCGTGTACGCGCGGTGGGGGAGATGGGCGTTGTCGGACCCCGTTTTCGAGGAGGCGTACGCCCGCTACCGGGCCGGACGCGCGGGATACAATCCTTCGCTGGCCGGGCAGGCGCTTTTTTTCCTGGCGCGCAGCCGCATGGCGTACGGCGACTACGAAGCGGCCCTTCCGCATCTGAACGCCTTGCAGGAACCCGCGATACGGGAGGCGGCGGACTACCGGTTCGTTACGATGGGACGGCTGTACGCGGGCATGGCCCACGACGCGCTGGGGCGCCGCAGCGAGGCCGTGGCGGCCTACCGGCAGGCGCTGGACGGGAAAGACTGGTCCCGTGCGCACAAGCGGGCAAGGCAGTATCTTGAAAATCCTTACGGACAGTAGTATTCATTATGGAGCGCAGCTTCCCGAACGTATGTCTTTCGCCCCCAGAAAATCGCTCGGACAACATTTTCTTCGCGATCCGAACGTGGCGCGCAAAATCGTCGCTGCGCTGCGGGCGCCGCGCGCCGCGCATGTCGTGGAAATCGGGCCGGGCGAGGGGGCGCTAACCGGATTGCTCCGGGACCGGTTCGCTGCGTTTACCGCGATCGAGATAGACGCGCGGGCCGTGGCGTTCCTGCGGGATGCGCATCCGGGGATCGACGTGCGGCAGATGGATGTGCTGGCGGCGGACTGGCGGGCGCTGGCGCAAGAGAAAGGCGCGCCGATGTTCGTGGTGGGGAATCTCCCGTACAATATGACCAGTCCTATCCTGTTCCGCTTGCTGGATGCGCGGGACGTCGTGCAGGAAGTCGTTGCGATGATGCAACGGGAGGTGGCCGAGCGGCTGGTGGCGGTTCCCCGGACCCGGGCCTACGGCATTTTGAGCGTGTTTTTTCAGGCGATGGCGCGCCCCGAAAATCTGTTTCGGGTGTCTCCCCAGGTGTTTTATCCCCGTCCCGCCGTGACCAGCGCCGTGGTGCGCCTGAGCTTTGCGGGCAAGCAAACGGCGCCCGAGGGCGTGGAGACGGCGTTTTTTCGCGACGTGGTGCGGACGGCTTTCAACCGTCGCCGCAAAACGCTGCGCAACAGCCTCGAACGCTGGACCAAAGGCGCGGCGGGCGTCGTTCTTCCCGAGGGGCTGGAGGCGCGGCGGCCCGAAGAATTGACCCCTGAAGAGTTTGTCGCGCTGGCGCGTTATCTTAAGGCGCGTACGTAGCGCCGCTGCACCGCCGATATTCATTCCTCGTAATCTTCTCGCCCCGCATGGAGCATGTTCAGGATACCGTTCGAGACGAGGTGCTTGCCGCGTCTCCTCCCGCGGTCGACGACGAATTGGCCGAGCGTCTCGAAACGTTGATGGCGTCGGAAGATCGGGAGGCCGCGGTGCGCATAGCGGCCCGTTTGCATCCGGCAGACCTGGCCCGGCTATTGAATTATCTTCCCGCCGGAGAACGCGAAACCCTGTTCGGGTGGTTGCCGGGCGAACAGGCCGGACTGGTGCTGGCCGACCTTGACGACGAGCTGCGTATGCGGCTTCTCGAAGAAACGCCTGCCGAGCGGCTCAAGGAACTGCTAAGCCACCTGGAAACGGACGACGCCGCCGACGTCCTGGCGGGTTTGCCGGAGGCATTGGCCGCCGAAGTGCTCCCCTTGCTGGACCGCAGCGAGGATGTGCAGTCGCTGCTCCACTACGACGAGGAATCCGCCGGGGGGATCATGGGCACGGAGTACGTTATCGTGCCCGAAACGTGGACCGTGGCGGAAGCGACGGAGGAAGTGCGCCGCAACGCCGAAACCGTGGCGGCGGTGTTCGCCGTGTTCGTGCGCGACGCAGAGGGGAAATTGCAGGGCGTCGTTTCGCTGAAAAATCTGTTGCTGACGCTGGCGGATACGCCCGTCTCCGACATCATGGACCGGGATTTCGTTGCGGTTCCGCCGGAAATGGATCAGGAGGAAGTGGGGCGCATCATGCAGCGATACGACCTGGTGTCCCTGCCCGTGGCAGCCGCAAGCGGCGAAATGCTGGGCCGGATCACCATCGACGACATTGTGGACGTAATTCGGGACGAGGCGGAGGAGGACATTCAGCGCATGAGCGGCATGTCCGGCAGCGAGGAGCCCTCCGATTCCGTGTTTCGGGTGATTCGCGGGCGGCTGCCCTGGTTGCTTATCGGCATGGCGGGGGCGGGCCTTTCGGGCCTGGTCATCGGGCAGTTCGAAAATGCGCTCGAACAAGCGGTTATTCTGGCCGCGTTCATTCCGGTCGTCATGGCGATGGCGGGCAATGCGGGCATTCAGAGTTCGGCCATTGTGGTGCAGGGCCTGGCCAGCGGGGAGTTGTGGGCAAGCGACGTGGCGCGGCGTCTCGGCAAGGAGTTGAGCGTGTCGCTTCTGAACGGGCTGGCGCTGGCGCTTGTCCTTGGCGCGGCGGTCATGATGCTGCCGGTCGGCGGCGCGACGCTCGAATTGCTTGCGTTGACGGCTTCCCTGTCCATGTTGACCGTGATTGTGCTGGCCACGATCATTGGCGCCACGGTGCCCTTGCTGCTTCAACGCATGAAGATAGACCCCGCGCTCGCCACAGGCCCGTTCATCACGACGAGCAACGACATTCTGGGCCTGGGGGTGTTCTTCCTGCTGGCGACGCTGATTTATTTGTAGCAAAATACGCCGTCGGCTGATCTACCCGGCGTATTCCTGCGACGCCGTCTCGAATTCGGAGCCGTCGTTGTATTTGGAGGGGCATTTGACGAGGATGTGTTGCGCCACGAACACCTCTCCTTCCGCGGCGCCCTGCACCACCAGGCGTTCGGCGTCCTCGAAATTGGCGGGCTTCGGGTGCGGGTAATGCACCTTGCGCACGGCGCCCGCCTCGTCCTGCATATGGAAACTGAAGATATTCCGGTCTCGGTCGTACGCATACCGCTCCGCCTCCACCCAGGTCCCCACCACATGCGCTTCCACGCCCGCCTTTTCGGCTTCGGCGAAATCCATGTATCCCCCGACCTGCCGCCCGAAATTCAGGAACAACAGGGCGGCGAAGCCAAGCATCAGGACAAGACCGGCGATGGTTTTGGGCTTCATGGTCGTAGGCGGCGTAGTCTGCTGGTTATCCCGGCGGCGGCTTATTCCGGGGAAGTTTCCTGTGAAATGCTTGCATCCAGTTTCCGTTCCAGCCGGTCGATCTTTCGGTCGGTCCGAAGGACGAAGGCCGCCAGCCCGATCCATATGATGAGCACGACCGCCAGCACGACATAGAGTTTGTCCTGGGCCAGCATGGTTCGTTCCAGCGCATCCGGCGGTTGCACCGGGACTTCCTGCGAAGTCCAGATCGTATCGTACGGGGCGGCGTTCGTCGTATCCGCTTCCTGAATCGGGTGAATCGTCATGTCCTGAAGGCGTCTTCGATGCGTTCTTTGAGGATGGCCAGCCGGACGCGCTGCGTATAAAATACCCAGAAAAGCCCGATGAATCCGACGACCGCCGCATAAAACACCACGCGCATGGTCGGGTGGGTAATGTCGCTGAAGGCCGGGTTCCCTTCGGCGCCGGGATGCAGGCTCTCCATCTGACGGGGGAGCGCGTACAGCAGAAACGGTACGCAGGCCGCCGCGAACAGGTTGTATACGGCAGCGATGCGTCCTCGCTTTTCAGGTTCTTCCACGCTGGACCGCAGGGTGAAGTAGGCGCCGTAAATCAGGAGCTGCACGGCGGCCATGGTTTGTTTGGGATCGAAATTCCACCAGATTCCTTGCCCCACGTACCAGGTAAAGCGCGCCCATACGACGCCCGTCGCCAGTCCGAGTACGCCGAATGCCGCCCCGACCCGCGCCGCCTCCAGCGCCTGCGTGTCGCGCAGGGGGTCGCGGGACCGAAGATATTGACCCGAGCGCCACGCCGATACGAAGAACGCAGCCATCATCGTGAACCACATGGGCACATGGAAATACAGATTCCTCGCCGTGTGCTCCAGAATGTTGATGCGGGGAATATCCAGCAGAAATCCGGCCAGCGCGACCAGCGTCAGCCACGCGAGGACGATGTTGCGGATACGCCGGTATGTTTTCCCGGAAACGGGCATGGAGCGAAAATAAAGGAATAATCGGCAGGCTGCAAGATACGGCGCGGAGTGCGAAAAGGAAGCGTTTGGCGAAGCGGTTTTGATCAGCGCGCCTTAATCGTTCCAGATGAAATCGAAAAGGAGCGTGGCGGCGGTAATGGCGACCCCGGCGAAGGCCGTCAGCGTAGTCAGGGATTCCGCGCTGGCGCCCCACCCGTCGCCGCCTTCCAGGGCATGGCGCGTGGCCGTCGCCGCCGACAGGAGGAGCGGAACAAGCAGGGGGAAAAGCAACACCGGAAGCAGCGGCCCGCGCGTGGCGGCCTGGGCGATCAGCGCGGCAAGCAGCGTCGCAGCCCCGGCCAGGCCCAGCGATCCGAGCAGGATTGCGCTGGCGAGCAACCCCCCGTGCGCCACCTGAAGATGCAGCAACAGCATCATCGTCAGCACGGCTACGACGTCCAGCGCCAGAATCAGAAGGAAATTGAAGAGCAGTTTGCCCGCGTACACCATGCTGGCCCGGGCGTGCATTCGCAAAAAGAGCGCCGTATCCCGATCCGCCTCGCTTACGAACGACCTCCCGAGGCCGATGGACGCCGCAAAAAGAATCACGATCCAGAGCAGGCCCGCCTGAATCCGGGGCGAAAGCGGTTCTTGCCCCGCCGCAAAAAAGATGAGCAGGATCGAGGCGGGGACGAACATCAGCAACATGCCCGCCGCATGGCGATTGCGGAGTTCGAGGCGCAGGTCTTTCTCGAAAACGGCCCACGCGCCGGCAAACCATCTTGCGAACGGTTCTTTCATGGCAAGGCGGGGCGGCGGGCGGCGGCGCGTTCTATGTATTGCCTCGGAAAGGTTTGCGCAGTGTAGGGCCGCGCGTCGGGCGTTTCGTCGTACTCGCCCACGAAAGCGATTTCCGTTTCCAGCAGATAGCCCGCCTCGCTCGCCACGATTTCCTGTACGCGCCGGATGAGGGCAATGACGTCGGTCGCCTTGGCCCCGCCCCGGTTGATCATGATGTTGGCGTGCCGCCGCGTGATTTCGACGCCTCCGATGCGCGCGCCCTTGAGGCCGGCCTCGTCGATAAGCCGCCCTGCCCCGATGCCCTCGATTTTCTTGAAAATGGAGCCCACGCTGGGCTCCGTTTCGAGCGGCGGGTGCCGCGCCTGGCGCCATGCGAGATTCTCCGCCATGATTTCCCGCATCCGCGCCCGATCCCCCGGTTCCAGCCGGAACGTGGCCGAAAGCACGATATCGTCCCGGTCGTGCAGCACCGAATAGTCGTATCCGAAATCGAAATAGTCCGTCCCGACCGTCCGCCGTTCGCCTTCTTCGGTCAGGAGGTCGGCCTCCACCACTACCTCTTCTATGAACATGGTGCGTTCCCGCTTCGGCGCCGGGGACAGGAAATGCAGGTTCTGCCACAGGGCGCCGCCTACCGTGGAGGGAATGCCCACGTAGTGCTCCAGCCCGGAGAGGCCCGCCTCCACGGCCGCCTGGATCACATCCGGGTACATAATGGCTCCGGAGGCCGCCCGCACCCAGCCCGTATCGGGGTCGATGTCCGTCTGGCGCGCCCGGTTGCGGATAACGAGTCCGCGGACGCCCCGGTCGCTCACCAGAATATTCGCGCCGCATCCAAGCAGGAAATACGGAACGCCGCCGTCCCGGGCCGCCTGGATCGCTTGCGCAAGCTCCTCCGGCGTGCGCGCCTCGTAGAACAGGTCCGCCTCGCCGCCGATCCGGAACGTCGTGTAGGGAGCCAGCGCGACCCGCCTCGCAAGGCGTTCCGCCCCCAGCGCCTGCGCCAGCGCGGCATGGAACCGATCCGTCGAAAGCGGCGCTTGCGTCATCGTTTCGCCCGGTTTGCCGTGGCCGCTTCCGCTTCGCCGCCGCAAAAATCGCCGCGCCGCCCGCCACAACATAATGCCGGGCGCAGGGTATATGGGCTATGCGCAGTTCGCAGAATCATAGCGACGATGCTTTTTTCGAACGGGTCTGGGCTGTGGTGGCCCGGATTCCTTCCGGTAAAGTTACGACCTACGGACATATTGCCGGGTATCTCGGCGCGCGTTCCGCCGCCCGCACGGTAGGCTGGGCGCTGGGCGCGGCGGCGGGGACGGGGCTTCCATGCCACCGCGTGGTCAACCGGTTCGGCGCCCTCACCGGCAAGATGCGGTTCGAAGGGCCGCGCGTCATGGAGGAACGCTTGCGCGCCGAGGGGGTGACGTTCGACGCGGAGGGATGCGTGGCGCTGGAGGCGCATTTGTGGGACCCGTCCAGGGAAACCGATCATGAGGCCACCGACGCAAGCGCTTGCCAATAGTTCGGAAACGACACGCCTGCGCACGAAGCGTCTTCGATGACCGTTTCGCCGCGGGCCATCAGCCCGGCCACGGCCATGGCCATCGCCACCCGGTGATCATGGTGGCTCGACACCCTCTCTCCATGCAGTTCGGCAGGTCCGTCCACGCTTAGGCCGTCGTCGAATTCTTCCACCGAAGCGCCGAGGCGCCGCAGGTTTTCCGCCATGGCGGAGATGCGGTCCGTTTCCTTGAAGCGCAGTTCGCGCGCGTCCCGTATTTCGGTGCGCCCTTCCGCCCGCGCGGCCGCCACGGCAAGGATCGGGATTTCGTCGATCAGCAGGGGGATGCGTTCGCCGTCCACGCGCGCGCCCCGGAGCGCCGACGCCGTTATGTGCATGTCGCCCACCGGCTCCCCCCCGGATTCCCTGAGGTCGCTTATGCAGATACGGGCGCCCATGTCCTCCAGCGCGCCAACGAGGGCGCTACGGGTCGGATTCAGGCCCACATTTTTCAAGAGCAGGGCGCCTTGCGGGGCGATCGCGGCGGCGACCATAAAGAAAGCGGCGGAGGAAAAATCGTTTGGCACCACCCGGGCGCGGGCCGGGACGGGCGTGTTTCCCGTAACGAAAATGTGCCGGGCCCCTCCTTGTTCCTGCGTCGCCAGGTTCAGCATGCGCTCGGTGTGGTCGCGCGAGGGCAGGGTTTCGATCACGGTGGTGCGTCCCTGGGCCCGCAGCCCGGCGAGCAGCACGCAGGATTTGACCTGCGCCGAAGGCATCGGGAGGCGGTACTCCATGCCCCGCAGTCGTTCGCTGCGCGCGATGCGCATGGGGGCGCAGCCGTCGTTCAGGGTTATTTTTGCGCCCATGGCCCGTAGCGGTCCGGCCACCCGTTCCATGGGGCGGCCCCGCAGGGAGGCGTCGCCGGTAAGTACGCTATCGAAAGGCTGTCCGGCGAGCAGGCCGGAGAGAAGGCGCATCGTCGTGCCCGAATTGCCGCAGTCGAGCGGGGCGGCGGGCGGGGAGAATCCGTCCAGTCCCTTGCCGCGCACCAGCAGGTCGTTGCCGTCCTTTTCTATCTGGATGCCCAGTTGCCGGAGGCAGCGCAGCGTGGAGAGCGGGTCGGCGGACGAGGGGTAGTTGACCAGTCGGGAGGTCCCGTCGCCGATGGCTGCGAGGAGCGCCGCCCGCTGCGCGATCGACTTGTCCGGCGGCGGAACGATCATGCCCGCCACGCGCTTGCACGGCGTTACGATAGCCTGGTCGCTTGCCTTGTCATATCGGATGTGCACGAGACGGACGGGTGCGAATCGCCATGAAAAACGGACCTTTCTGAACAGCGGGGCGGGGCGGCATGTTCCAGTCCGTCCTGCGGTTTGTCGGACCGTATTTTTTCGAGGGGAACCCTGGTCGCCGCGCTTCGTTTACGGGTAAAAGCCATGTTTTTGGCCGTTGTCTTTGCTATCGTTTCGCGACAGGGCGTCTCGTTGCGGGCGTTTTGCGGCGGCGGCTCCGCGAACAGGCTTTGTGAACAGGTTTTTCGTACCCTGGCGGATAGGCTGGTCGCTACGTTGTTTTCCTGCCGTTCGCCCGGTCGCTCGCAAGATCAAACACATAATAACAAGGGGTTGATTATGGGTTCGTTAGGACCAATGGAAATAGGCCTGATTCTTTTGCTCGTACTCCTTGTGTTCGGCGCGAAGCGCATCCCGGAGATTGCCCGGGGCCTTGGCAAGGGCTTGCGGGAATTCAAGGACGCTACGAAGGACGTGCAGCGCGAACTTACGGTGGACGCGAACAACCGGAATACGTCGTATCGTCCCCAGCCGCCTGCGCAGGCCGCTCCCCAGCCCCAGGCGCCTCCCGCGCAACCGGTCCAGCCTGCGCAAGCCGCTCCGCCGCCGGCTGCGGCCCCGGACGCCGCGCCCGCCGACCCCGCTCCGCCCGCCGCCGGATAATCCGCGCAAGCGGCTCTGGATCGGTCCAGCCTCCTGCCGGGCCTGCGCCGCGCAGGGCGTCCAACAGGCGCTGGCTATAGCGCGACTTGCCTGCCGCCCCCTTCTTCTTTCGTCGGTTCTGAATCTCGTTCGTCCGATGACTTCTTTTGCGGACGCCCGGAAAGCCTTGCAGCGCGGGGAGACCGATTGCGAAACCCTGGTCTCGTCCTTTTTGGCGCGCATTCGGGAGCGAAACCCGTCGCTCAACGCCTTTATTTCGGTGGACGAAGCGGACGCCCTTGCGCAAGCCCGCCGCCTGGACCGATCCCCGGACGTCGATTTGCCGCTGAAGGGCCTGGCGCTGGCCGTCAAGGACGTGATTTGCATGAAGGGGCGCCGGGTCACGTGCTCCTCCCGCATGCTCGAACAGTTCGAATCGCTGTACGACGCCACCGCGATCGAACGGCTCCGCGCCGCCGGGGCGATTTTCGTCGGGAAAACGAATTGCGACGAGTTTGCGATGGGGTCGTCCAACGAAACGTCGTATTTCGGGCCGGTCCGAAACCCCGCGAATGCGGAGTACGTGCCCGGCGGTTCTTCCGGCGGGTCCGCCGCCGCTGTCGCCGCCGGCCTGTGCCATGCCGCGCTGGGCACCGATACGGGCGGCTCCATCCGGCAGCCTGCCGCGCATTGCGGCGTGGCGGGCCTGAAGCCCACCTACGGGCGCGTATCCCGCAACGGCCTGGTGGCGTTTGCGTCGTCTTTCGATTGCATGGGACCCATCGGGCAGTCCGTGGAAGATTGCGCGCTGCTTTTGAACCACATGGCGGGGCGGGACGAGCGGGATTCCACCAGCGCGTCCGCCCGCGTTCCCGATTACGCGCAAGCGCTGACGGGGGACGTGCGGGGCGTGCGCATCGGGTTGCCAAAGGAATACTTCGCCGACGGACTCGACGACGGGATACGGAGCATGATCGAGGAATGCGTACGCGGCCTCGAACGGGAGGGCGCCATCGTGCGGGAGGTGTCCCTGCCCCGCACGGAATACGGCGTCGCCGCGTACTACATTCTGACGACCGCCGAAGCGTCCAGCAATCTGGCCCGGTACGATGGCATCCGGTATGGCCATCGGGCGGCGCCGGGCGAACTTCGCGGCGCCCTGCGCAGCGAGCAGGCGGCGGTTTCCGGAGCGAACGGGGAATCCGCGGGTGAACGCCTGGACGCGGAATCCATGCTGCGCGAATTCTATACGGCTTCCCGCACGGAAGGCTTCGGGGACGAAGTGAAACGCCGCATCATGCTTGGCGCGTACGTCCTGTCCTCCGGCTACTACGAAGCCTATTATGCGAAAGGGCAGCAGGCGCGCACCCTCATCCGGAACGATTTCGACGCGGTTTTCGAAGAGGTGGACGCGCTGGTTACGCCCGCTACGCCCGCCCCGCCGTTCCGCCTTGGCAGCCGGGTAGACGATCCGATGGCGATGTACCTGGGCGACGTCTACACCGTGCCGGCCAACCTGGCGGGCGTCCCCGGCCTGGTCGTGCCGCTGGGCCTGCATCCCGCGCCGCCTCGCTTGCCCATAGGCATGCAGATTCTGGGGCCGCATTTCGGGGAGGAAACGATTCTCCGCATCGGGGACATGGCGGAGCGGTTGCAGCGGTAGGGGACAGGGCCTTTGCGCAATCTTGCGAATCTTCCAAATCTTCGCCGGTTCTGCGTACGGATAGTCCGTATCTTGGGCGCGTTCCGGTTTTTCGTCGCTTATTCTGATCGTTATGGCGATTCTCGTCGATAAAAACACCCGCTTGCTCGTGCAGGGCTTTACGGGTTCCGAGGGCACTTTCCATTCCGAACAAATGCTGGCGTACGGCACCGCGCTGGTGGCTGGCGTGACGCCCGGCAAGGGCGGTCGCGTGCATCTCGGCAAGCCCGTGTTCGACACGGTGGCCGAGGCGGTGGCGCAGGAGGGGGCGAATACGTCGGTGATTTTCGTGCCCCCTGCGTTCGCCCCGGACGCCATTCTGGAGGCGGCGGACGCGGGCATACAGGTAATCGTATGCATTACGGAAGGCATTCCCGCAGGGGATATGGTTCCGGTTTATCACGCCATGCAGCGCAACGGCGTCCGGCTCATCGGACCGAATTGCCCCGGCGCCCTGACGCCCGACGAGGCCAAGGTCGGCATCATGCCCGCCATGATTTTCAAGCCCGGCTCCGTGGGCGTGGCGTCCCGTTCCGGCACGCTCACGTACGAAGCCGTGGACCAGCTTACGCGGCAGGGGCTTGGCCAGAGCACGGCGGTGGGCATCGGCGGGGACCCTGTGCCGGGAACGAGTTTCGTGGACGTGTTGCAGCTGTTCGAGGCGGACGGCGAGACGGAGGCCGTGGTGATGATCGGCGAAATAGGGGGGACGGCGGAAGAAGAAGCCGCGGCTTTTGCGCGGGACCATATGACGAAGCCGGTTTTCGGATTCATTGCGGGCCGGACGGCGCCTCCGGGACGGCGGATGGGGCACGCCGGGGCCATCGTGTCCGGGGGCAAGGGGACGGCGGAGGAAAAGATCGCCGCGCTGCAGGCGGCGGGCGTGACGGTCATCGAAAACCCGGCGGTGATTGGCGAGACGGTGAAGGAGCGACTGGCGACCGCGTAACAGGCTTGCAATCAGGGATCGATCCGCAGAGGCCCTTGCGTATACGGGACATCACTTTCGTCAAGGGCGCGGCGTCCTGGAGCGGACTGCCTTCGGACGGACTGCCCGAAGTGGCGTTCGCAGGCCGCTCGAACGTGGGCAAGAGTTCGTTGCTGAACGCGCTGGCGGGGCGGCGGACGCTGGCCCGGACGAGCGGGACGCCGGGCAAAACCCGGGAATTCAATTATTACCTGGTCAACGGCGGGCTCTATTTCGTGGACCTTCCGGGCTTCGGCTATGCGAAGACCTCGAAACAGGAGCGCGCGCGCTGGGCCCGGCTCATCGAACGCTATGTTACGGAGCGCGACCCCTTGCGACTGCTTGTGCATCTCGTGGACAGCCGCCGCGCGCCCGGGGAAATAGACCGCAGTTTTATCGAATTCATGCGCGGACAAGACGCTCCGTACGCTATCGCGCTTACGAAATGCGACAAACTTTCCGGCAACGAGCGCGCGAAGTCAGAACGCGGCATGCGCGAGGCGCTTGCGGCGCTTGGACTGGAAATCCCGGTTTTTTCGACGTCTTCGCAGACGAAGCGGGGCTTGCCCGCCTTGCTGGAATGGATCGGGACGATCGCAACCATTCATACATGACCAACAAACGATGAAGGTGCTCATTACCGATGCGGTCGATCCGATCTGCATCGACATGCTCGAGGCCCGCGGGATTACGCCCGTCGTTCGGCTCAAGCAATCCGGGGATGCGTTGCGGGAACTCGCCGCCGGGGCGGACGGCTGGATCATTCGCAGCGGCACTACGATTACGGCGGACCTGATCGAGGCGAGCGAGAAACTTCAGGTCATAGGCCGCGCCGGGGTCGGCGTGGACAATATCGACCTGGCCGCGGCCACTCGCCGGGGCGTCCTGGTAATCAATGCGCCGTCCGGCAATACGATTTCGACCGCCGAGCACACCTGCGCCCTGCTGCTTTCCATGGCCCGCCGCGTACCGCAGGCGAACCGCTCCGTGGCGGAGGGCAAATGGGAGCGCAAGGCGTTCACCGGGTCCGAAGTCTACGAGAAAACGCTTGGCGTCGTGGGGCTGGGCAAGATCGGACGGGAAGTGGCCGCGCGCATGGCCGGGTTCGGGATGCGCCTCGTCGGGTACGACCCGGTGTTGTCGCGGGAGGCCGCCGAACGCATCGGCGTGCGGCTCGCGAGCATGGACGAACTCCTTGCCCAGAGCGATTTCATTACCGTGCATACGCCGCTGAACGACGCCACGCGCGGCCTGCTGCGCGAGGAAACGCTTGCGCAGTGCCGCAAGGGGGTTTGCATCGTGAATTGCGCCCGGGGCGGCATCGTCGAGGAACAGGACCTGCTTGCCGCGCTGGATAGCGGCCAGGTGGGGGGCGTGGCGCTGGACGTGTATTCCGCGGAGCCGCCGCCCGCCGAACTGCGCGCGTTGCTTCGGCATCCCAAGGTGATCGCTACGCCCCATATCGCGGCCTCGACGGAAGAGGCCCAGGAGAAGGTGGCCGTGCAGATTACCGAGCAGGTCATTCGCGCGCTATGCGGGGAGGCGGTGCAGACGCCGGTGAACGCGCTGGCGATCAAGATGGCGGCGCAGCCGGACGCGCAGCCCTATTTGAGTTTGTCGGACCGCCTCGGACAGTTGGTTGGCCAGTTGGGAGGCGGGCGCATTCGCGGCATTACCGTAGGGTGCCGGGGGGAGGTTCCGCGGCGGTATTCCGAAGTGTTGACCGTGGCCGCCGTGCGCGGCGTGCTGTCGAAATGGGTTACGGAGCCGGTGAACCTGATCAATGCGCCGTTTCTTGCGGAGGACATGGGCATACGGGTAACGGAAGCGCGGGATACGGTGCCCGGCGGGTACATGAATTTGTTGCAGATTGGACTGAAGACGGACGACGGCGTCCGCACGGTGGCGGGCACGGTGTTCGACCGGGACGAGCCGCGCCTGGTGCGGATAGACAATTACTGGCTGGAAATAAAGCCGGAAGGCCACATGATCGTGTACAAGAATGCGGACCGGCCCGGCATGTTGGCGGCGGTGGGGGGGATTCTGGCCCGCAACGACATCAACATCGGAGCGCTGGCGCTGGGGCGGGCCGGGAAGGGCGAAATGGCCCTGACGGCGGTTACCGTGGACGAGGCAGTTCCGGCGGCGGTCGTCGCGGATATTTCGTCGCTGGACGGCGTAGAGGACGTATGCAGGGTGGATGTGTGATTTTTTGGGGTTTTCTCAAAAATATTTGCGGTTAAATCGCCGGAGCGCTTGACAAAATGGTAACAATAACGTAACATGGGGCAAGATGCGTTCCCGGAATACCTGTGGAACAATCGCCCCTCAATATACTATTACACGTTATATTCCACACGGCAACGCCCGGCGCGGGCTCCCCTTGAAGCGCTTGGCGTTGCAGGCACACACCATACCAATCAAAGGAGGTAGCACATGTTGCGACGGACCCTGCTCCGGTGCGTTACGACCGTATTCGTTCTGCTCGTCATGCCCGCCGTCGCGCTGGCGCAAAATACGGGTAAAATCTCTGGCGTCGTTACGGACGCCGACACGGGCGAACCGCTTCCCGGCGCCAATGTCGTGCTGGTCGGGACCCTGCTTGGGACGGCTTCGGACATAGACGGCAACTATTTCGTCATTGGCGTGCCTGTGGGGACGTATGACGTGACGGCTTCCTTCGTGGGGTATCAGGCCCAGACGATATCCGACGTGGAAATCAACGCCGGCTATACCCGGGAATTGAATTTCAGCCTCGCGCCCGGCGCCGAACTGGAAGAAATCGTGGTCGAGTACGAACGCCCGATTATCCAGAAGGACGCGATCGGGGCGCCGCGCGTGATGAACAGCGACGAGCTGGTGTTGCTCCCGATTCGCGGGGTCGCCAATGTGGCGTCCTTGCAAAGCGGCGTGGTTACGTCGGAGGGAACGGGACTGTTTGTGCGCGGCGGTCGCGAACAGGAACTCACGTATTATGTGGACGGCGTACGGATATCGGGCGAGCAGGCCATTCCGCGCATCGCCATTCAGGAGCAGGAAATGCTGATCGGAACCATTCCCGCCAAGTACGGCGACGCCCAGGCGGGCGTGGTGTCGATTACCACGAAGGGCGGCGCCGACCGCTTTTTCGGCACCGTGGGGGCCTATACTTCGCAAGGGCTGGACAGTTACGGGCATAGCCTCGGCGAGATTTCGCTGGGCGGACCCATTCTTCCCGGACGCCTCAGCTTTATTGTGAACGCCCAGTACGCCCGACAAAACGACGCCAGTCCGTGGGGCGTATCCACGTACCAGCTTAGCGAAGACCAGCTGGCCGCGCTCAACGCCAATCCGCAGGTGGTGCGGGCGATCGGGCCTGCCGGAGACTCCCTGTATCTGCCCTTCCCGTGGGACGCGGCCCAGGATGCCTTCGACAACAAGGAGCTCATAAAGCCGGATTCGCTGGCTTCCTTGTTGAACCTTCCCGAGGGGTACGCACTGGATGGAGGCGGTCTCATCAATGCGCCGGACACGTACCGCCGGGAAGACTTTACGCTGGAGCCGTCGAAAGATCGGCCCTGGAATGAAGTAATCGTAACCGGTAATCTCACGCTCCAGCCTACGCAAACCATTACGTTGCGCGTGGGCGGTGCATACGAACGCCAAAGAGAGGAAGAGCTTGGATACCACCGGCATGTGTTCAATACGCAGTCGTTTTATCACCGGGAGGACGATACCTGGCGGGTCTACGGCACCTTGCGCCAGCGTTTCGCCTCGAATTTCTTCTACCAGATCGACGCGTCGTACCAGGATTACAACTATCTCCTGTATCCCAACGGATTTTCCGGCGAGGTGGAAGAAGCGTTTGCCTACGGAGACCTTCAGGGCGATTATCTGGAGACGGTAAGCCGGTATTTCGCTTTGCGGTCCGAGGGGTACGGCCCGCTGTACAGGGCGGACGGCACAGCAGGCGGGGGATCGGCTGTGGGGATTACGTTCTCTTTGCCGGGCAGTCCGTTGGCCACGTTCCAGAAGCAGGATCGGAAAACGTTTCAGGTATCCGGGAACGCTACGGCGCAGATTGGCTTGCATCAGCTGGAGTTTGGCGGCGAATACCGCACGTTTACCCAGCGCTGGTATAGCATACGCGGTTTCGGGCTGTCCCGGTACGCCCAGGACGATAACTGCGAACAGGATGCCTGCTACGCCACGTACGGCGAGTTGCCGTTCAACGCCTTCCGGCCTCGCACCAACTACTACGGCTACGATTTCCGGGGGCAGAAGGAGGTGAACGAGCAGAATATTCAGGCGTACTTTGATCGGGAGAACGAAGAGGAGGCATTGTATATCGAGCCGCGCCAGCCTATCTACTACGGCGGGTATTTGCAGGACAAGATCGAATACCGCGACCTGATCCTGAACCTTGGCGTACGCCTCGAAGTGTTCGACAACAACACGCCGGTGCTTAAGGACATCTACGCTCCGCGGCCCATTATCCGGGCGGGATCGGTAGATGGCGCGCCCTCCGGCATTGGTTCGGGCGATGCGGTGTACTTCAACGATGCAGGCGACGTGGTTGGATATCGAGACCTGGACGGGAATTTCTTCGACGCCGCAGGTTCCCGCGTGGATGCGCTGCGCATCGTAAACGACCTTTCCGGTCAGGTGCGGCCGACCGACGAACCCATTTCCACGGCGTTCGAGGAGTATACGCCGCAGGCTACGTTCATGCCCCGGATCGGGGTCAGTTTCCCGGTTACCGACCGGGCGGTGTTCTTCGCCTCCTACAACGTAACCAGCCAGCGTCCCTCGGAAAATGCGTTTACGACGTTCCGGGCCTACGAGGAAATCACTACGCAGAATTCCCGTACGGCGAATCCGAAACTGAAGCCGGAACGGACCGTGCAGTACGAACTGGGCTTCCGGCAGCGGCTGGGAACCAGCACGGCCCTTACGATTTCCGGGTTCTACCGGACGCAGGAGAACAAGATCAGCAACCGTCGCCTGATAGGGGGCTTTCCCTCCTACGGTACGTACCTGAACGCGGACTTCACCACCACCAAGGGCGTCGAGTTTGGCTTTGACCTGCGGCGGACGCGCAACCTGGCCGTGACGGCCAACTATACGCTGGCGTTTGCGCAGGGCACCGGATCGGACGCCGGCGCCACGTCGGTGATCGTCTGGCGCGGTTCGGTGTTTCCCAACACCATTGCTCCCGCGGACTTCGATCAGCGGCATACGATGAACGCTTCGGTGGACTATCGCTTCGGCGAAGGCGAAGGGCCTTCCATCGGGGGGAATCGCTTGCTCCAGAACATGGGTCTGAATATTCTGGCCCGGTATGGCAGCGGCATGGCGTACACGGCGCTGGGCGGCTCGTCGTTCAATGTGAACGACAGTTTCACCGACGACGCGATCGGTTCCGTAAATTCGGCGCGCCTTCCGTCCACCTCGCGCATCGATGTGCGGCTGGATCGTCGCTTCCGCGTGGGGACTTCTTCGCTCACGGCCTACCTGATCGTACAGAATCTGTTCGATACGCAGAACGTGCTGGCGGTTTTCCGGTCTACCGGCCTGCCCAACACCGACGGGTATCTGATGACCGATGGCGGACGCGGGTATCTTGCCACGCAACCGGACCCTGCCTCTACGGCGTTTTTGTACAATACGTACATTGGCGGCCCGGTGAATGTGGGCAGCAGGCATACGTCGGCTTCCAGCCTGATGTACAGCCGGCCCCGCCGGTTCCGACTGGGATTCGCGCTCAATTTTTAACGTGATCAGGAAATTTTACCGAACGCAACGCCTCATACGCTCATGAAGCAGCTTACACGATACCTGCCGTTCATTTTCGCCGCATGCCTGATCCCTGCGTCCAGCGCTTTCGCAGACGCCGATAAGGACAAGGACGACAAGGACAAGAAGAAGCGGCAAGCAGAATCTTCATCCACCCTGCTCCGCACCAGCGGATCGGGTCCGGATCCCGGAAAGTGCACGCTGGGCCTGGCGCAGAAAGACCTGGACGCCAACAATGCCCGCGTACGTCTTTTCAATATCGGGAGCATTGCCTACGGCAACGGCGCCGAGGCGCAATACATTGTGCCCAAAGCCTCCGGACATTCGCCTATCTATGCGATGGGCATCTGGATAGGCGGCATGGTGGGGGACGAGTTACGCACCGCGGGCTCCACGTACAGCAACTTCGAATTCTGGCCGGGTCCCTTGGGGTCGGACGGACGCCCGGTGAATCCGGACGATTGCTCGGCGTATGATCGCCTGTACAAGGTGAGTCGGAGCGATATTCAGAATTACGAGGCGACGGGGCAAGCTACCGCGGATCTGGCGGAATGGCCGTACGATCTGGGCGCTCCGGTGATAGACGGGGACGGCACGGAGGGCAATTACGACCTTGCGGCGGGCGACCGTCCCGACCTGATCGGGGATCAGGCCGTCTGGTGGATCATGAACGACGTGGGGAACGCGCACCGCAGAACGCAGGCTGCGCCGATCGGCGTAGAGGTGCGGGTGCACGCCTTTGCGTTTAACCGGGCGGACGCGTTGGGCAACACGACGTTTTTCAGATACAACGTAACGTACAAGGGCACCGAGCCGCTTACCAATACGTTTCTTTCCATTTTCTCCGATCCGGATTTGGGGAATGCGTCGGACGATTTCGTGGGCGTGGACACCACGCTGAGTCTGGGCTATGTGTACAACGACAACGCCATGGACAATGTGTACGGTCCGGCGCCCGCGGCGGGCTACGACTTTTTTCAGGGACCCATTACGGAGGATGGCGATACGCTGGGCGTAACCAGTTTCATGTATTTCATCAACGGCGGTCCCGATGGTACGGAGGACCCGGGTGTCGCTCAGGAGGTGTACAACGTACAACAGGGTTTCTGGAGTGGCGGACAGTCGCTTACGACGGGCGGAAACGGTTTTCAAACGGATGGGCCGCGAACCAAGTTCGCCTATCCGGGCGATCCGGTTACCGGCGAGTTCTGGAGCGAGGTCAACAACGATGGTTCCGGCGGACGAAATCAGTCAGGCGACCGTCGTCTGGTGGTATCCACCGGGCCGTTTACGGTGCAGCCGGGAGATAGCCAGGACATCGTGTTCGGGGTGGTGTTTGCCCAGGCCGGGGACAACCTGAGTTCCGTTACGGCGCTGCGCGCCGCGGACATCCTGGCGCAGACAGCCTACGACGCTGACTTCGATATTCCGCTGCCGCCGCCTGCGCCGCCGCTTTGCAATCCGAACTCCTCCAACGCCGAGTTGCATCCGGGTTCGGGGCATTGCTTGTACGCTTCGGAACTGGACGGGCAGGCGCATCTCGTGTGGGGCTATCCGTCGAATAGCGATAACTACCTTCTGGCGTACGACGTGCCGGACCGGTTCCTGGACGAATTCGAGCTCGAAGACAAGACGTATACGTTCGAGGGATTTAATATCTATCGGTATCCCACGTCGTCGTTTGCTTCGGACAAGCGCGAGCTGGTGGCCACCTTCGATGTGGCGAACGGGGTCACCAAGGTGCTGGACGATGTATTCGATGGAGACGTGGGCGATTTTCTCCCGGCGGTATCGGCTCGGGGAACGGATAGCGGGATACGGTATAATCTCGCGTTGCCGAATCTGACGAACTACACGGATTACTACTACGGGATTTCTGCGTACGCCTACAGTCCCAACTCCACGCCGAAGATTCTGGAAAGCGCGCCGACGAACATTACGTTTCGTCCGTCGAAGATTGCTTCCACGGAAGGCGGTTCGTCGCTGAACAGCGATTTCGCCACGGAGGATTCCTCGGCGGTTACGGTTACGCAGAGCGGGCAGGGCGTGGTTCATTGGCGCGTGGTGGACCCGGCGGCGGTTACCGGCGCGAGTTACACGGTAGAGTTCAAGTCGCTGGACGAGGTGGCTGGTCCCGACGGCGCAGTCGGCGCAGGCAAATCGGCCTACACGATCACGCGCGATTCCGACGGGAAGGCGATCATCGACGGGGTCGATTATTTTGCGCGCACGGGCGACGAGACCCCGCTTGGAAAAGACGTTATGATATTCGACGGCCTTGCGGTTACGATCGATGCGCCGACGCCTGCGTTCGACGCTTTTCAAGTGGTGGCGAATGCGGCGGGCCCGCTTTCGCCTCCGGCCTGGGGCGCTGCCAACTGGCCAGGTTTTCCTGGCCCGGTCGGCGTGGATCCGCCAAGCGCAGTCGCCATACCCACGCAGCAATCCACGAACAATAGCAATTTCGGTTGGTTCGTTCACACCTGGCCGAACGGCAATCGCGGAAGTTACGCCGCTTTTCTGGGGAGAACGCTTCAGTATACGGGCGGCGCTGGCGCGTCGTTCAACGGGGTTGGGCATATCGTTCCGAACGACGTAGAGGTGCGTTTCACGGGCAATGGCAAGGCATGGATCAAGCCCGGCTGGTCAGACGCTACCAAGGGCCAGGTAGTGGACGTGCCGTTCGAGTGGTGGAACGTGGGCACGAGCCCGGACGCTTCGGATGACGTCCGCCTGGTGCCGTTCCTGTTCGATGTGGCCGAGGACGGCAAGTGGGGCCTTATGTACGATGCGTTGAATCCAACAGGGGACGCGCACTGGGCGGATCACGAGGTGTCTGGCGCGTTCAACGATCCTTGGACGGATCCGGTGTACGTAATGCATCCGACGAACGATACGCCGGGGCAGCAGGGCTACGAGGATGCGATGGCGAAGTACGAGGAGCTGGGCGCGGGCGCGTTGGAAGCCGGTTGTTCGGACTGGTATTATCCGTCGGGCAATGCGAAAATACCGGAATGCGACGTATGGAATTACATGTCCCGCACGGTGTTCGTATTGTGGAACGGCGGAGACGTAACGACGGCTACGGGTCCTGAGAGCTACCTTCAGTCCGAGCCGGAGATCGGCACCGTGTTTCGCATCACGACCACGAAGCCGCACCAGCCGGGCGACGTGTTCCGCATCGTAACCGCGGGCCTGGGCCGCTCGACGAACGACGCTTCCGTGCTGGAAGCCTCCATCGACGATATCGGCATCGTACCGAACCCGTACCGCGGCCGTTCGGCGTACGAGACGGGCAACGAGGATCGTCGGGTGCGTTTCACGAACATGCCCCAGACGGCGACCATCCGCGTCTATACGGTGAGCGGCACGCTGGTTCGCACGTTGTACAAGGACGGTCCGAGCCCCTCGCTGGACTGGAACCTGACGACGGACAGCAACTTGCCGGTAGCGAGCGGCATGTACTTCCTGCATATCGACGTTCCGGGCGCCGGGGAGAAGGTCATGAAGTTCGGCGTCATCAACCGGGAAACGAACATCAACATCTTCTAATCGAACCGAACACGAGACCTAAAGGCTCAAAACCATGAAAAAGCAATATCGACACCTTGTCGTCGTGTTGGCCCTCTTGCCGGGACTCGTTGCGTTCGAGGCCCTGGGGCAAAGCAACGAGCGGTTCGGGACCTCTGCGCTGTCCGAGTTGACGGTGCCGGTTACCCCGCGCACGATTTCGCTCGCTTCCACCATGACCGGCGGGATGAACGGCGCTTCGGGCGTAGAAGCGCTGATCTCGAATCCGGCGGCCATTCTGGTCAATCAAAGTACGACCGCCATGTTCAGCCGCATGAATTACATAGCGGATACGGGCGTCAATTACTTTGGCGTGGCGCAGCGCTTCGGGTCCAGCAACATCGGGCTTACGGTAACGAGCTGGGATTACGGGGACATTCCCGAGACCACGGTGGAGAATCCCGAAATCGACCCGAACAACACCTGGTCCGCCGCCACCATCGCCGTGGGCCTCACGTATGGCCGCCAGTTGACGGACCGCATCGCTGCGGGCATAACCTTCAAGGGGCTTAGCCAGCGCATCGACGATATCGACGCCCGCACCGTGGCGCTGGACGCGGGCATGACCTACATCGTAGGCGAATCCGGGTTGCGCTTCGGCGTCAGCTTGCGCAACTTCGGGCCTCAGTTCAGTTTCAATGGCGTAGGGCTTCAGGACCCGATCGTTACGTCGAGCAGTACGGTTGGGGACTACGAAGTGCCCGCCGAGATACGGGACGTAAAATCGGAGTTGCCCTCCATGCTGAATTTCGGGGCCGTGTACGAGCGGGAGTTCACCAGCGACATGACCGCGACGGTGCTGGCGAACTATCGGTCTAATTCGTACGACGTGAACCAGTATGCAGGCGGGCTGGAATTGAATTTCCAGAACCTGCTCTTCGTGCGCGGGGGCGTGGACGTCGCCACCGAGCAGGAGCTGGTGCACTGGTCCGAGTGGAACGTAGGCGGCGGACTTTTGCTTCCGATCGGCCCGAGCCGGTTGATGGTGGATTACGCCTACCGTCCTTCGAAGGTGTTCAGCAGCGTCAACGTGTTCGCAGCAACGTTCACGCTTTGAGCGAACGCCATCCGTTTTTCATGGTTGAAAAAGGGCGGGCCGCGTATGCGGTCTGCCCTTTTTTGCATCAGGCTTTTCTCCAGTCCCCATGCGCTGTTCCGCCTTGTTGCTGTTGGTTGCGCTGGCTTGCGGCGCGGCGGTTTCCGGATGCGGCGCAGACGCCCCGGACCCTCCGGACAGCCCCCCTGCCGGGGAGGCCGCCGAGGGAGCGATTCGTTTTCGGAACTTGTCTGCCGACTTTACGGGGGACGAAGCCTGTTTCGATTGCCATGAGGAGCAGTATCGCGGATTCGAGGAGCACGGCATGGCGAATTCGTTCTATCCCATGCGCGCCGCCGCCGTGGTCGAGGAGTTCGACGGCGTGATCGTGGAGGACCCGAACCGGGGTTTCTCCTATCGTCCGTACCGCGAAGGCGACCGTTTCTGGCTCGAAGAATTCCGGCAGGGGCCAGACGGAAGCAAAACGCACGTCCTGGTTCGCGAAATGGAGTACGTCGTGGGCAGCGGCACGGCGGCGCGGACGTATCTCGTGGAAGAAGGCGGACGGTACTTCGAACTTCCCCTGACCTGGTATGCCCAGGAGGGAAAATGGGACCTCAGCCCTGGATACGAGGCGTCCAATACCCGTTTCGACCGGCTTATTCCGGATCGCTGCATGGCTTGCCACAACAGTTATCCGCGCTCGACGCCGTTTGTGGACGGCAAATACGAGGCGGTGCCGCACGGGATCGGGTGCGAACGATGCCACGGGCCGGGGTCCGTGCACGTCGAGGCCCGCCTTGCTTCCCCGGAACCGGCGGGCGACATCGACGAGACCATCGTAAACCCGGCGCATCTTTCGCTCGAACGCCGGCTGGACGTGTGCCAGCAATGCCATTTGCACGCCACGGCGTCGATGCTGCGGGAGGGTCGGGGAGCCTACGACTATCGTCCCTCGCGTCCGCTTTCCGAACATATGGCGTTCTACGTATCCGACGCGGCGGATTCCGGGGAGGAGATCGATGCGATTTCTCACGCGGACCTGATGAAGCAAAGCGCCTGTTTTATCGAAACGCAGGCTTCGGAGCAGCCCATGGATTGCACCACCTGCCACAATCCGCACGAAGCGTTCCGGCTGGCGGGTCCCGATTATTTCAACGCCGCCTGCATGACCTGCCACGCGCCCGCCGCATTGCAGGCCGCGTTGCCTGAAGCGTCGCTGCGCGCCGCGCACGCGGAAGACGCCCATTGTTTTTCGTGCCATATGCCCAAGGCGTCTGTGGCGGGCACGCCGCATACCGCGCTTACGGACCACCATATTCGCGTGGTCCGGGAACAGGGCGCCGCCGCGCCGGACGGCGAAGCCCCCGTCGAACGCGTTCGGCTCCGTCCGTACTACGCCCGGGACGACTCGGCGGGCGCCTATGCAGGCATGGCCTACGTTATTCGGGGATTGCAGCATCGGGACACGACGGCGCTCCGGCAGGGCGTAACCTTGCTTGACGACGCGGCGGGCGCGTTCGGCGAAGCGCAGTATCTCCGGGGGTACGGGTACATGCAACTGGGGGAAATGGCCCGCGCCGTGGAGCCGCTGGAGCAGGCCGTGGCGCTACAGCCCAAACCGGAGCGGCTTAACGCCCTGGCGCAAACGTACGAACGGCTGGGGCGCGGGGGCGCATCGATTCGGGATTTGTACGAGCGGGCGCTGGCCGCGCAACCTGCCCGGGCGGATATTCGGGTTAATTACGGACGCTATCTGGAGACGCAAGGCGAACTGGACGCGGCGGCGGCGCAATACGAGGCCGCGGTCGCCGAGCATCCGTGGCTGGCCCCGGCCCATTTCAATTTGGGAACGGCCCGGCTCAGGCAGGGGGATCGCGCCGCTGCCGAACGGTCGCTCCGCGAAGCCATTCTTCTGGACCCGGACGGCGGGCAGGCATTGGGGAATCTGGGATTTCTGCTGGCGCAGGACGGGCGCCTGACCGAAGCCCGCGCCCGGTTCGAGCAGGCGGTGCGGGCCGAGCCGGGGAATCCGGTGGCGTACGGGAATCTGGGCGCGTTTCACATGAACGACGGGCGCCCGGAGATCGCCGTCCAATGGTTTGCGAGGGCCGTGGAACTCGATCCGTCGTACGTGGACGGGCTGGTCAATCTGGCGCTTGCCTGGTATTTGCTGGGCGAGGACACCGCCGCGCGCCAGTATGCGCAGGAAGCGCTGCGCCTTGCGCCGAATCATCCGCAAGCGCGGCAAATCCTTGACGCCTCGTAACCGCAGGGGGCGCGTTGGTTGCCGGTCGGGCGCGGGCGGGCGTAACAAGTATGCTATGTCCTCCGTATAAAGAGCGCGCCCCTATACCCTTTTCGCAAGCGCAGGGCAGGAAGCCGCCCGGCAACCGGCGGTTTATTCCGCCGTAACCCAGTGGCGATTCTCGAAATCGACGGCCTCCAGGTCCCGTCCCGCGATATGCCGCATAATCTGCACGGCATGGACGCGCCCGTTTTCGATGAACCACCGGCCTGTCCGCCGTCCGCCGCAGACGGTCCCCGCGACGTACACGCCCTTGCGCGTCGTTTCAAAAGATTGCGCGTCGAAAACCGGGGTGTTCCATTCGTCGTCGGCGATGGCTACGCCGACGGCCTGCAGCAACGAATAGTCCGGGTGGTAGCCCGTGAGCGCCAGCACATAGTCGTTCCCGATTTCTTCCATGCCGCCGGGCCCCTCGACGAGGAGCGACGACGCCCGGATTTCCCGCACGACGGTGTTGAAACGCGCCGCGATGGCGCCCTGCGCGATGCGGTTTTCGAGGTCGGGCCGGATCCAGTACTTGATGCGGCGCGATAGTTCCGCCCCCCGCGCCAGCAGCGTTACGCGCGCGCCGTGGCGGCAACAGTCCAGGGCCGCCTTCGCCGCCGAATTGCGCGCCCCGATCACGGCTACGCGCTGCCCGAAATACGGATAGGCTTCCTTGTAGTAATGGGTTACTTTCGGCAAATCCTCTCCAGGGACGCGCAAGAGGTTCGGGTGGTCGAAGAAGCCGATGGCCACCACCACGCGCCGGGCGCCGATCGTACCCTTGTCCGTTACCACCCGAAAGTCGTCGCATTCGCCTTCCACGCGCAGGACGCGCTCGTACAGGCGCAGCGCAAGGCCTTCGTTCTGGGCTACGCGGTGGTAGTATTCGATGGCTTCCTCGCGAAGCGGCTTCTGCCCGTGTACCGGGAAAGGATGCCCCCCGATTTCTATCAGTTCGGGCGTGGAGAAGAATTCCATCTTCACGGGATACCCGACCAGCGACTGGGCGACGGTTCCTTTCTCCACGACGAGGGCGCGCAGCCCTTCCCGCTGCGCTTGAATGGCGCAGGCCAGCCCCACCGGGCCGCCGCCGACGATGACCACGTCCGTCATGGCCTTTGCACAGGAAGAGTACGCAAGAAAATCGTACAGGCGCGTTTGGGCATTGTACAAGGATGATTGTACAAATAATATAGCTACAGGGCGATGCGGCGTTTCTGAAAGAACGCCCGCATGAGTTCGGCGGCGCGGTCCGCCTCTACGCCGGACACCACCTCCATCTGATGGTTCAGCCGCGGGTCCCGGGGAATGTCGTACAAGGTGGATGCGCTGCCCGCTTTTTCGTCGAAGGCGCCGAACACGAGCCGGTCGATGCGGGCCCACACCAGGGCGCCGGCGCACATGGGACACGGTTCGAGGGTAACGTACATCGTGCATCCGCGCAGGATTTTCGCTCCGAGCGTTTCGCACGCCGCCGTGAGGGCGATCATTTCGGCGTGGGCGGTGGGGTCCTGAAGACGCTCCACCATGTTGCGGCCCCGCCCGACGATTTCGCCGGCGTGCACCACCACGGCGCCGACGGGCACTTCGTCCTCGTCCCAGGCCGCCTCGGCTTCCTTCAGGGCGAGGCGCATCCACTTTTTATGCGGTTCGAGGAAGTCGGACAGGCTCATAGCGTTGCAATATACGTCGCGGCGGAGGCCATCGCAGGCGTTTCGTTTTTTCCCGACGCCGCTACGCGGACCGCCGCCAGGCTTTCATCCGGTCTTTCATCCAGGCCGCCGCGTGTTCTGTCGCCACGCGCTCCTGCGCCATGGAATCCCTGTCCCGGATGGTTACGGCTCCCGTCTCCATGGTTTCGCCGTCCACCGTGACGCAGAACGGCGTGCCGGCTTCGTCCATGCGGCGGTAGCGTTTCCCGATGGATCCGCTTTCGTCGTAGAACGCCTTGAAATGCTCGCGCAGGTCGGCGGCGAGCGCCCGGGCCGCCTCCGGCATCCCGTCCCGCTTGACCAGGGGGAAAACAGCGGCTTTGACGGGGGCTATTTCAGGATGAAATTTCATGACGACCCGCTCTTCGCCTTCCACCTTTTCCTCTTCGTAGGCTTCGCACAGCAGCATGAGCACGGTGCGGTCCAGCCCGGCGGACGTCTCCACGACGTAGGGAATGTATTTCTCCTGCCGCTTCGGATCGAAATATTCCATTTTTTTGCCGGAAAATTCCTGATGGCGCCTCAGGTCGAAATCGGTGCGGGAGTGAATACCCTCTATTTCCTGCCATCCCATCGGAAAGTCGTACTGTACGTCGAAGGCCGCGTCCGCGTAGTGCGCCAGTTTTTCGTGCTCGTGCCAGCGCAAGCGTTCCGGGCGGACGCCGTTGTCTATATGCCACTGCATGCGCCGCTCCCGCCAGTCCTCGAAATGCTCCATCTGCGTACCGGGGGCGACGAAATACTGCATCTCCATCTGCTCGAATTCGCGCATGCGAAAAATGAAGCGGCGGGCGACGATTTCGTTGCGGAACGCTTTTCCTATTTGCGCAATGCCGAAGGGGATTTGCTGCCGGGACGTTTCTTGCGCCAGCCGAAAATTCACGAAGATGCCCTGGGCCGTTTCGGGGCGAAGCCAGATGCGCGTTTCGTCGTCTGCGACCGCGCCGGCGTGCGTTTCGAACATCAGATTGAACTGCCGCACTTCGGTCCAGTCGAAGGCGCCGGAGTCCGGCCCCCTGATTTCTTCGTCGAGAATGATCCGGTGGAGTTCTTTCGGCATATTGTCGCTGTGCAGCGCTGCGAGGAAACGCTCGCGGACGCGGCCGGCCTGCTCCTCCTTGCCGCGAGCCTCCAGTTTTTCGATGTGCCGTTCGATCAGTTCGTCCGCCCGGTACCGCCGCTTCGACGCCTTGTCGTCGATCATGGGGTCGTGGAAAGCGTCTACGTGCCCGGACGCCTTCCAGACCGTCGGATGCATCAGAATGGCTGCGTCCAGGCCCTCGATATTGTCGTTCCGGTACACCATGTCGCGCCACCACCGCTCTTTCGCGTTGCGTTTCAGTTCCACGCCGAGGGGGCCGTAATCGTACGTAGCGGCGAGGCCGCCGTAAATATCCGAAGACGGGAAAACGAATCCGCGGCGCTTGGAAAGGGAAACGATTTTTTCCAGAAGGTCCATGGCTGGCAAACGGGTACGGAAGAAACGTCCGGGCAAGCCGGCATGCGGCCCTCATACCGGGAAAGGCGCTCGTATGATTCCACAAGCGCCGGAAACCGCCTTGCCGCGCTGCAAAACGCCTACAGCAACTGGCGTTCCGCCATGGAGACATACTGGTTTCCGCCCACGATGAGATGGTCGTGAATGGGGATGCCCATGATTTTGCCTGCGGACACCAGTTGCCGGGTGATTCGGATATCTTCCTGGCTGGGTTCCGGGCTGCCGGACGGATGGTTGTGCACGCAAATCACCGAAGCGGCGTTCTCCAGGACGGCCTGCTGGAACACGGCCCTCGGCTCGACGATGCTGGACGAAAGGCCGCCTCCGCTCAGCCGGATACTGGAGATAATGACGTTCGCCGTATTGAGCAAAACGAGGTCGAATACTTCCGTGCGCAAATCGCGCATTTTCGGTATGTACACCGCCGCCACGTCGTTGGGCGAGGACACCCGGATTTCCCTTCGGTCCAGTTGCTGCGCTTCCACGCGCCGCCCGATTTCGAACGCGGCGGCAAGCTGGGCCGCCTTGGCCGGGCCGACGCCCGCCACGCGCATCATTTCCCGCGTGTCGCGGCGGGACAGATCGCGCAATCCGCCGAAGGTATGCAGCAGCGTACGGCCCAGTTGAATGGCCGATACGGAGCCGGAACGGGTATGGGTGCCCGATCGAAACAACACGCCGATCAGTTCGGCGTCCGAGAGGTCGTTGTGCTGCCCGCTCAGCATGCGCTCGCTGGGGCGTTCTTTTTCCGCCCAGTTGCGAATGGGGACCTGGCGTCGGATATCCGGGTCGGAAGCGGGTTCGATGCGTTTAAGCGGGTTCGGCACGATAGCGAAAACGTGGATCAAGCGGTGGAACGGAAACGTGCTGCGTTTCCCCTATAGACACCGCAAGGCGGGAAATATAACCTCCCGCCGCAAGTTTTCGCTTGTTGCGCCGCTTGGCTCCGTATCCTTCGCTCAATAGGCCTCGCTTGGAACCAGTTCGTTCAGCAGGTGCGCGTTCGTGGGCGATTGCTGCAAATGCCGAATCAGCGCCTGCATGGCCTCGATGGGAGGACGCGAGTTCAGCGCCCGGAACAGCCGATGATGCTGCGCGATGGCGTCCCCGAGGAGCCGCTCCTCGTTGCGCGTACCGCTTTTGCGCAGGTTGATCGCCGGGAAAATGCGTTTGTCGGCCATTTCCCGGTCCAGCACGATTTCCGAATTGCCCGTGCCCTTGAATTCTTCGAAAATCACGTCGTCCATGCGGCTGCCCGTTTCGATGAGCGCCGTAGCCACGATGGTCAGCGACCCGCCTTCCTCGATATTCCGGGCCGAACCGAATATCCGTCGGGGAATTTGCAGGGCCTTTGCGTCCAGGCCGCCGGAAAGCGTGCGTCCGCTTCCGCCCAGGTACAGGTTAAAGGTCCGTCCCAGCCTGGTCAACGAATCCAGCAGCAGCACGACGTCCTTGCCTGTTTCCACGAGGCGGCGCGAATATTCGAGCGCAAGCGTGGAGACGCGGACATGGTTGTCCTCCTCCCGGTCGTTCGAGGAGGCGAACACCTGGGCCGCCGTGGCGCGCTTGAAGTCGGTGACTTCCTCGGGCCGCTCGTCGACGAGGAGCGCCACCAGCGCCACTTCCGGGTGATTCTGCGTGATCGCCGCGGCCATTTTTTTCAGCAGAATCGTTTTGCCCGTGCGGGGGGGCGCCACGATCAGGGCGCGTTGCCCCTTGCCGATGGGGGAAACGAGGTCCACGACGCGCATGGAAATCTCCCCCGGCGCGGTGACCAGCTCCAGCTTTTCGTCCGGGTAGATGGTTTGCCCGCCGTCGAAATCGGCGACGTCGGCCCATTTTTCGGGCGGCATGCCCATCACGCTGTCGATGCGGGCGACCTGCAAGGCGCCTTTTCGGCCCGGGCGCAGGGTCCCCGCGAGGAGGCATCCGTCCCGAAGATGAAATTTTCGCACCAGAGGCGGCGACGTAAAGGGGTCGCTGTTCCCTTTTGGCAAATCCGGGCGGAAGGCGCGGATAAAGCCAAATTTTTTACCCCCGATCATTTCGAGGATGCCTTCAAAGTTTTTTTCTGGCATACAGTTCAGTGCATTGATCGCGAAAACGTACTACGGGAAGCGCATTCCGCGCTGTGCGGCAACAATAATTCGATGCAACAGGAATGGGCGCGGCGCGCTTCGTACATTAGGACCGCATACGCCATGCGGCGGGAAACCGACCGATGAAGCGTCCGACAAAGGCTCGCCGGGCGACCGCATCCCGGTTTCCAGGGCGAGCGGCCCGAAAAACGTAAAACCTGGAGGAAGATAGGATGTACGGTACTCAAACAACATAGCAAGGCCATGGGTTCCACAGGGTCGTCGAAAGCGCAAAACGGCGCCGCGGCGCCTGCGCCGTACGGCGCGGACAGGCTGGGCTGCGCGATTACGGGCAACGCCGAGGGGGCGCCTGTGCTCCTGCTTCATGGCTGGGGAAGCAGCGCAGCCCATATGGCCCCGATCGCCGAGGCGCTGGCCCCGGACTGCCGGGTCGTGAACGTCGATCTTCCCGGGCACGGCCATTCGCCGCCGCCCGAGGAGGCGATGGGCGTTCCGGAGCACGCCGCGCTGGTCAAGGAGGTCCTGGATACGCATATCGGGCAGCCGGTCACCATCGTGGGGCATTCGAACGGGGGGCGGATTGCGCTTTATATGGCTTCGCATCCGGCGTATAAACGGTTGATTCGTCGTCTGGCGCTTGTCAGTCCTTCGGGCGTCGCGCCCCGCAGGTCCCTCGGATATTATGTCCGCCGGACCGCGGCCCAGGCGCTAAAAGCCCCTTTTCGGCTGGCGCCCGAACCGCTTCGCGCGCACGGCTTCGACTGGTTACGGCATTCGCTGCTCTGGCGCATGCTGGGTTCGTCGGATTACCGTTCCGCCACAGGGGTCATGCGCCGCGTTTTCGTTCGCATGGTTACCTGTCATCTCGACGAGCAGGTGCAGGAAATCGACGTTCCCGTCCTGCTTTTTCGAGGCGACCGGGATACGGCCATATCGCAACGGCAGATGGAATATCTTGTACGCGCCATCCCCGACGCGGGCCTTGTTACGCTCCGCAATGCGGGACATTACGGCTATATGGACGATTTCGCCACGTTTATCGCCGCCACCCGCCGCTTTCTCGAAACAGATTGCTGACGTCGTCTTGCAGACTTCGTTTGCAAGCTGCTTCCGAAAACCGATTTGCTGCAAAACACCTGACGCCGCTCCGGGTTCCTGAAGGATACGCTTTAACTATGTTCCTTATTCCGTTTCTGGTTCTTGTCGCAACGCTTTTTGCGGGATGGCGCGCGGCGCGGCGGCTGCGCTATTTTCTGCATATTTTCCAGTTGCACGGCTACAAGTCCGGGGAGTTTCGGGCCTGGGTCGCCCGTCGTTTTCGGACGCTGGCGTTTCGCCGGTCGCACCAGCTGGCGCTTGCGGAACTGGTTCTGGCGGCGGTCTGCGTCGCCCTGTTCGACCCGCTTCCCGTCCTGGCGGTTCTTTTGCCGCTTTGGGCCGGTACGTTCGCTTCTTCGCGGCGCTACCGGAGCGACCGGGAGAAAAAACCCCTGAAGTACACCCCCCGCCTGCGGCGTTTGCTGGCGATGGCCGCGCTGCTGGCGGCGCTTCCCGTCGCGGCGGGCGCCTATTTGTGGCTTTGGGGCGACCTTGCGGACCTCCTCTGGTATCTGGGCGGGCTGTTTCTGGCGGATTTGCTGGCGCCGGGCTGGACGCTGGCCGCCGCTGCGCTTATGGCCCCGGCGGAACGACGCATTCAGGAGGGATTCAAACGACAGGCCCGCCGTCGGCTTGCCCGCCGTGCAGACCTGAAAATCGTCGCCGTTACGGGTTCCTACGGAAAAACGAGCGTCAAGGCCATTCTGGGAGACCTGCTTGGCCTGCGCCGCCAAACCCTGATTACGCCCGGCTCCTACAATACGCCCATGGGCCTTTGCCTGGCGATCAATACCATGTTGCGGGCGGAGCATCAGGCGCTGGTGCTGGAAATGGGCATCCGGCATCCGGGCGACATGGACGAATTGTGCGATATCGTCTGCCCGCATATCGGCGTCGTGACGACGATAGGGATTGCGCATCTGGAGAGCATGGGCACGATAGACCGCATTGCGGAAGAGAAAGGCCGCATGATCGCCCGCATGGACGCCGGCGGCGTGGCCGTGCTGAATCTGGACGACGAGCGGGTGGCGGCGATGCAGGCGCAGGCCCCCGGGCGGGTATGGCGCGTTTCCGCCAAGGGCAACCCGGAGGCCGACCTTGCCGCCTTCGATATCCGGTACGACCATCGCGGAACGTCCTTTGTCGTCCGCGGCGAAAACGCAGCGGAGCAGCGTTTTCAGACGCGGCTTCTGGGCGCGCACAACGTAACCAACATCCTGCTTGCCCTGGCGGTCGGATGCGAGACGGGATTGCGTTTGCGCCAGATGAGACATGCCGTGGAGCGGCTTGCGCCCGTGCCGCATCGGCTTCAGTTGCGGCAAGAAGGCCCGGTAACCGTCATCGACGACGCGTTCAACGCCAATCCCGTGGGCGCCCGGAACGCGGTGGAAATCCTGGGCGCGTTCCGTTCGGGGCGGCGCATTGTCGTAACGCCCGGCATGATCGAGCTGGGCGAGCGGCAAGCGGAAGAAAATCGCGTGCTGGGAGAACATATCGCCGACCATGCGGATGTGGCGCTGCTGGTGGGGCGCAAGCAAACCGCGCCCATCCGGGAAGGGCTGCGCGGCAAAGGATTTCCCGAGGAAAATCTGCATGTTTTCGATGCCTTGCGGGATGCGCAGGCCTTCCTGGCGACGTTTCTTCGGAAAGGAGACGTGGTGCTGTACGAGAACGACCTGCCGGATCAGTACGACGAATAACTGCCTTCGCGCTATGGCTTCCCGGTCCCGACTTCCTTCGCGGCGTTTTGAAGAGGCGCTTCGCGCGCAGGGCTACGAGCGCATTGCCGGCGTAGACGAAGCGGGGCGGGGATGCCTGGCGGGCCCCGTGGTCGCCGCCGCGGTCATGCTGGCGCCCGATGCGCGTCTTCCGGAACTGGCCGACAGCAAATTGCTTTCGCGGCCTTTGCGCGAACAAGTGGCCGAAGCGATTCGGGCCAGCGCGTCCATGGTCGGCGTGGGCTTGTGTTCGCCGCAGGAAATAGACCGGCTGAATATTCTTCATGCCGCGATGGAGGCCATGCGGCGGGCCGTCCAGGACTTGGCCGCTGCGCCGGATTATTTGCTGATCGACGGGAATCGGTGCTTTCCGGATCCGCCGTGCCCTGCCGAAACGCTCGTGCAGGGCGACCGCCGGTGCCGTTCTATTGCGGCGGCGTCTGTTATCGCCAAGGTGGAGCGAGACCGTATGATGCGCCAACTACACGAAGCGTATCCTGCGTATGCGTGGAATGCGAACGCAGGGTATCCCGTCAAAAAGCATTACGCGGCGCTGGCCCGGCACGGCCCCAGCCCGCATCACCGTCGTTCGTTCCGTTTGTCGTAAGGAATACGCTGGTCAAAACCTTTCGCCCAATTCATTTCGACCGGTGCGGCGCCCGTACAGGCAAGGTATGATTCCCGCGTTGAAATCCGCAGAAACCACGCAGATTCGGCGTATAGGGAACGTGACGAGCCCTTCGGCAGGCCTTTATTCCTTATTCGCCTGCGCGGCAAAGCCCTCCAGCGCTTCCGCCGCCCGCGAAACGAGGGTTTCCACCGTTTCCGCGTCCGCGTCCAGCGCGATATCCGCTTGCGCATAGCACGATTCGCGCTCTGCCAGCAGGGCCTCGATGCGCTTGCGCAAGGCGGCGCCGGCGAGGGGCTGTCCCTGTTCGTGCAGCATGGGACGCGATGCGGCGCCCTGCGCAAGGCGCTCCGCCAGCCGCGCGGGTGTCATGCGCAGGTAGATCAGGCATCCCCGCGACCGAACGAGCCGCAAGTTCTCCTTCCGGGCCACCGCGCCGCCTCCAAGGGCCGTAACCAGCCGCTCCCGGTCCGAAAGGCCGCGCAGCGCGGCGGTTTCGAGCCTGCGAAAGGCTTCTTCGCCCCGCTCGGCGAACAGGGTCTGAATCGCGCAACCCGCCTCGCGCTCGATATGGCGGTCCAGATCGACGAAATCGTATCCAAGCCGCGCTGCGAGGCCAGGTCCGAGGGCGCTCTTGCCGCTTCCCATAAAACCCGTCAGGTAGATGCGCGTAGGAACGGTCATTGAAAAAAGCCTGGAAAAAAATAGGAAGGCTGCGGAAATCGGACGGTCGCTCGCGGCGCAATGGATACGCTGACGAACGCCGCAAAGCGCAGCATATCCCAAAATACGATATCCGCCGATGCGGCGCGCAAGCGATGCCTGTATACCGCATGACCATAGAATACGACGGGACGCCTTTTTCCGGGTGGCAAATCCAGCCGGGCAGGCCCACGGTGCAAGGCGCGCTTGAAGCCGCGCTCGCCACCGCCTTGCGCAGGCCGGTCGCCGTCGTGGGGGCGGGACGCACCGACGCGGGCGTACATGCCCGAGGGCAAGTGGCGCATTTCGTTGCGGACGACCTTCGGATGCCTGTTCGCCGCCTTTTGGCTTCGCTGGGCGGTTTGCTCCCGGACGCCGTAGCGGTCCGCGACCTCTCCGAGGCGCCGGACGGTTTTCATGCCCGCTACGACGCCCGTGTGCGGCGCTACCGCTATTACGTCACCACCGGGTTTCGCGCGCTGGACCGGCATTGGCGCGTACCGGTTCGTCCGGCCCCGGATTTCGAGCGCATGCAGGCCGCCGCCGATCTGCTTGTCGGCCAGCACGATTTCGATTCGTTCTGCCGTACGCAATCAGAGACGAAGAACCGCGTGTGCACGGTGTACGAAGCGCGCTGGCTTCGCGAGTCGGACGAAGACGCCTGTTTCGACATGGCAGGCAACCGGTTTCTGCACGGCATGGTGCGCGCCGTCGTGGGAACCCTTCTGGAAACAGGGCGCGGCCAGCGTCCCGTCGAAGATATGGCCCGCCTCCTTGCCTGCAAGGACCGCCGCGCCGCCGGATCCGCGGCCCCCGCCCGCGGCCTGGTGCTTGAAGAGGTGCGGTATTAGGGCGGGGGGATGCGGGGCTGCGGGGATGGCTGCCGGGGAACACGAAGCAAAGAGGCATGTACGTGTCCAAGATATTGTAAATGAATTACTTATGATAAATAAAATTATAGATTTACCGTGAAATACCCAGCGGTTGCTTGCTTTGCTCAAGGCCAGCCCATACTATAAAACGCATGAAGGCGGATCGGAAATCGATTTCGCCTTAATTCGTACAACAAACACACTGAAGGACAAGCGAAAGCCATGACCAATCATTTTTTCTTATTCCCAATCGCCCTCGCCTGCCTGATGACCGCGCTCGTCGGTTGCCAGGAAGGCGGCTTGGTGGAGCCAAGTGGAAATGTCAGCGATATAAGCCTTGATCTCTCTAACCCAGCGGCTATTTCGCCGAAAGTTAGTGATAGCAATATACAAGAATTGCGTGAGATTGTCAGTGCATATCTTGATACTGATAATCCTCCTCGGAATGAAAAAGGAAGAGAACTTGACGTAGCGCTGCTTATTAGCCCTACGCCAGAGGACTTTGAACAATACCCTGATTACCGTTTTGTTGGCAAAACAGAAAGTGGCATAGAATATATGTTTCTTGTCGGTGATCATGCAACTGATATATGGATAGAAGCAACGAATTGGAATCCATTTGCTGGTAAGACAATGGTTCCTAATAATCCCGATTGTCGTGGAGATGCTCTTGCTTCAAATGTAAAGAATAGGGAGTATTATGAATGTACCTTCGAAGTGGTACTGGAATGTCCAGAAGGTGCTACTACGATAAAAATTCAGGATGAATATCATACGTATTCTAATTGTGCCTAAATTGTCATAGCACGAACAGAAACCCCCGTTCGGCTCTGACTGGACGGGGGTTTCTTGTAGTGGTCCTGCAAAGACGTACAGAATCCAGATTTCGCCGATTTACGCTGAAACGTCGATTGGCTCGCAAGCCGGTTCAAAAGGCTCGTCGTAGCGGAGCACCGAACCTTTCATCGCTCCTATGATCAATGGGGCTTCGTCCGCTGGCGGGGGCAAGGGGGAAAGCACGGCTACGGGTTCGCCGCGTTTGGTGATCGTGATTGGCTCCCGATCCTTGTGCATTTGCCCGATCAGGCGCAGGCAGGCCGCCCTGAAGGCGGAAACGGCTATTGTTTTCATGGCGTTCGTCGTTTCCTTCCTGTGGTTTTGATCCGCGTATTCTTGAATTGTACATTTCGATATGTACAATACGAAAACCGGATACCGGGCGCAAGTTCCTGCTCTCCGCGCGGCGTTTATTCTTCGCCGGCGTCCTGCATGGCGCGGGCCGTTTCTTCCACGCCGGACCACACGCGCAGCGCGTTTTCGCCGAGAATCTTCCGGATATCTTCGTCGCTATACCCTTCCTTGAGCAAGTGGTAAATCAGGTTCGGATACATGGATGCGTCTTGCATTCCCTCCGGGAGCGCGAAAACGCCGTCGAAATCCGACCCCAGTCCCACGTGATCGACGCTCGTTAGCGCAACGATGTGGTTGATATGCGCCACAATATCCTCGACGCCGCCGACCGGATGCGCCTTGCGGTGCGCCTCGTACGCGCGGACGTACGCCTCCGAATTTTCGGGGTGTCCGGCGGCGCGCAAGGCGGAATCGAGGCTGTCCCGGATTGCATTGCCCTCCGGGCCGTATTCGGACCGAAGAAAGGTCGATCCGAAAACGACCATGACGACGCCGCCGTTTTCGGCAAGTCGCTGGATCATGGCGTCGCCCATGTTGCGTTCCCATCCCGGCGTAAAATGCCGGGCGGAGGAGTGGCTGGCGAACGCGGGGGCTTGCGCGACGTCCATTACGTCGTAGAACGCTTCGTCCGAGATATGCGAAACATCCACGATGATCCCCAGGCGGTTCATTTCGCGCACCGCCTCCTTGCCGAGCGCGCTTAACCCGTTGTGGACCCGGGTCGAATCGTAGGACGAGTCGCTGAGCTGGTTGACGCGGGAGTGCGCAAGCGTGACGTATCGGATGCCCCGTTCGTAAAAATAGCGCAGGAGGGAAAGATCGTCGCCTATGGGCGCGCCGTTTTCCATGCCCATGGGCAGCGAGATGCGCCCGGCCTCGAAATGGGCCCGGACGTCGGCTACGGTTCCCGCGTGGGCAAACTTGTCGGGCCATTGCGCCACGAATCCGTCCACCATGTCGATCAGCGAATCCGCTTTTTCCTTTGCGCCGCCCGTTTCCTGATAGGACGCCGGGATGTAGATGGACATAAACGGCGCGTCCAGTCCGCCCGCCGCGGCTTTAGGGTAGTCGAAGTCTCCGCCGAAGGTTTCCCGGGAAATGTCTTCGTGGAAGGCGTCGAGCCGGTACGGAACGTCGATGTGGCCGTCCACGATAATGAACGCGCGCGCCAGCGAGTCGGCTCGGGCGCGCAGGGCTTCGTCGGATTCGGGCGGGGCGGGAGCGGGGGCAGATCCGCAAGACAGGTTCATGGCGGCGAACAGGAGGCAGCAGGGGAGGAGAAAACGGCGCATGGAAGTATCCGGATAGCCAGAATCGGTTGCAGTATTCGTACCATAATACGCCGCCCTTCCGAATAATGCATTTCAGGTTTGTATCGCATTGCGTCGCGGCGCAGGCGCCCGGGGTGCGCACGGCGGCGGCGTTACGCCGGTCTGGACGGGGCCGGTTCGCGCCCGGCAAGCGCTTGGATCAGGCGGCCATGCAGCCCGTCGAAGCTCCCGTTGCTCATGACGAGCGCGACGTCTCCCGGCTGCAACGCCTCCAGCAGCGGCGGAAGCAGGGCCTCTGCATGGGGCCAGATGCTTGCCGATACGCCGCGCCTTCGGAGCCGTTCGCCCACCCGGTCCGCATCCAGCAGGTCGCTGGCCTGGTCGTTATGCCGAATGGGCGGCGCGCTGATAAACGCCATATCGGCCTGGTCGAACGCCTCTCCGTACGGTTCTTCGAAGATTTTCCGCCGGCTCGAGTTGGAGCGCGGCTCGAAAATGGCCACAAGGCGGCGGTCGGGCCAGCGTTCGGCGATCGCCCGCACCGTTTCGCGGACCGCCGTAGGATGGTGCGCAAAGTCGTCCACGACCAGTACGCCGTTCGCCTCGCCGAGCACTTCCTGGCGCCGTTTCATCCCGGCGAAGGAAGCGAATCCGTCTGCGATTTGCGCGGGCGTTACGCCTTCTTCCAGCGCGATGGCGCATACGCCGAGGGCGTTAAGCAGGTTGTGCCGCCCGCTCATGGGCAAGAAAATTTCTGTTTGCTCCCGTCCGTACGCCCGCAGCGTAAAGCGTTGGCCGCCCGGCGCGGCGCGCGCGTTCCGGGCGACGATATCCTCGTCCTCCAGCCCGACGGTCGCCACGCGCGCCCGGGTATGCTCCGCCAGCGCCAGCACATGGGGGTCGCCGCCGTGCAGCGCAAGCAGCCCTTCGGGATCGACGAGGGCCGCGAATTCCCGAAAAGCGTCGCGGTACTCTTCCCAGGAATCGTAAATGTCCGCATGGTCGAACTCCAGCGACGTAACGACGGCCGAGGCGGGCCGGTAGTGCATCATTTTTGGGCGCTTGTCGAAATAGGCGCTGTCGTATTCGTCGCCTTCCACGACAAAATGCGGCCCGGAGCCTGCCGCGCACGAGGCGCCGCCGCCCGCAGGCAAGCCGCCCACGAGAAATCCCGGATCCCGTCCGGCCCGCTGCAGCGCGTGGACCAGCATGCCGGCGCTCGTCGTTTTTCCGTGCGTCCCCGCCACGACCAGCGGCTTCCGGTCGCGCAGAAAGAAATGGGCAAGGGCCTCGGGCAGCGACAACTGCGGAAGGCCTTGTTCTCTGGCGTACGCCGCCTCCGGGTGGGTTGGCGTACAGGCGTTGCCCACGATCGTCATGTCCGGGGGCGGGTCCAGGCGACGGGCGTCGTACCCCTGGAGCAGGGTAATGCCCGCCTCGGCGATCCGCGTGCTCATGGGCGGGTAATAGTGCGCGTCGGACCCTTGCACGGCGTACCCGGATTCCTGCAAGAGTTCGGCGAGGGCGCCCATGCCCGCCCCGCAAATCCCGATGAGGTGTACGCTTTGTACGGCGTCGGGCGCAGGCGGCGCGGGCCGATCGAATATGCGCAAATGGGCGTCGGCGAAATCGCGCAACCTTTTCATGTCTCGCTACCGGCTGCTTCGGGGCGTACGCTACCGGTCGGCCGGGCCTGTTTCCTCAGGTTCGTCGCCTGCGGCGGCGTCCTTTTTGCGTCCGACAAGGCTGCGCAACCGGTTCGCAAGCGAATCGAACGTCGAATACATCACAGGCACGATGACCAGCGTCAGGAAGGTGGCGAAGACCAGCCCGCTAATGATGGCCGTGCCCATCGGACCCCAGAACTGCGTGTTTTCGGAGCCGAGCTGGAAATTGGGCCGCCATTCCGTCAACAGGCCTACGAAGTCTATGTTGATGCCGAACGTGAGCGGAATCAGGCCGAGGACCGTCGTGAGCGCCGTCAGGAGCACCGGGCGCAAGCGCGTGGCGCCGCCTTCGATGATGGCGGCGTGTTTTTCCATGCCCCGGTCCCGCAGCTGCATGATGTAATCGATCAGCACGATATTGTTGTTCACCACAATGCCCGCCAGCGAAATAATGCCGATGAACGTGAAGAGTCCAAAGGGCGTGCGCGTAAGGATGAGGCCCAGGAGTACGCCGATCAGCGAAAAGCCTACGGCCAGCATGATGATGAAGGGCGCCGTCACTTTATTGAACTGGGCCACCATGATCATGAAAATGAGCGACACCGCGATCAGCAGCACGGTGGTCAGGAAGGCAAAGGATTCTTCCTGGTCTTCGCTTTCGCCGGTATAGGTCATGACGTATCCGGGCGGCAGGTTCGCTTCGTAGTCGGCCAGATAGGTTTGCACGCTGGAAAGTACCTGGGGGCCGGGTACGCCGGGCGCGGCGCTCCCCGTAACCGTCGAGACGCGCTGCAAATCGAGGCGCGTGACGGACCCGAGGCCGCTCCCCACGTCGAAATCCGCCACGGCGGTTACGGGGATCTGGGCGCCTTCGTGCAGGACCGTAAGGTTTTTGATGCTTTCGAGGCTGGACCGATCCGCCTCCCGGAGCCGTATGGTGATGTCGTATTCGTCCTCGCCCGTGCGGAATTTACCGGCTTCGACGCCGTTGATGGCGGCGCGGATCGTGGTGGCGATCTGATTCGTGTTCAATCCGAAGCGCCCCGCCCGTTCCCGGTCGATCTCCACGTGCATTTCCGGGCGGCCCTCGTTCAGGTCGTCCGCCACGTCCACCAGGCCCGGGATGTCGCCGTTTTCCGCGCCTTCCGTCAGCATCTGGCGCACTTCGCGGGTAATCCGGCGGATCGTGGCGAACTCTTCCCCGGAAATTTCAATATTGACGGGCAAGCCGGTCGGGGGGCCCAGCTGGCTTTGCTCCACGGTGATGTCTGTTCCGGGAATGCCTTGCAGTCGCGCCCGGATCTTGGACAAGGTTTCCGGGCTCGGTTCCTTGCGGTCCGCATAATCCGCCAGGTTCAGGGTGACGCGGGACACTTCCGCGCTTTCCGATCCGCCCCCGAACATGACGTCGCCGCCTACGCCGACGTTCACCAGTACGCTTTTCAGGTTCGCTTCCGATTCGGGCGCGTTGCTCAGCAGGTTCAGAATGCGGTCGTGCGCCGTGGTCGCTATGTTGTCGCTGGCGTCTACATTGGTGCCCAGCGCGCCTTCGAGCGTGACCCATACCTGCCGGGGGTCGTTTTCCGGGAAGAACTCCACCCCGGTGGGCGCCGTCTGAAACACCATTATTATGCTGATCAAGGCCCCCATTGCGCCGGTCAGCAAACGCGCCCGGTTGTCCGTCAGCACGAGCGTCGTCCGTTTCTGCCGGTTGAGGAGGGCGCCAAGCAGGCCCAGCGCGCAAATCACGGCGGGCAATCCCATCAGATTGACAATGACGAAGAAGGGGATTTCCTGCGGCCCCAGCCAGATGAGAGACAGGATCGCCAGCATGGCGCCGCCGAAGACGAGGCCGGCGCGAACGGTTTTCCAGCCGCCGAGGTAGAGGCTTTCGGCGCAGTGCAGCAGGACGCCCAGCACGCCCAGCAAAAAGAGGAGGAAGCCCGGTACGACGAGGAGCAGGCCCGCGCCCGACATGCCGCCCGCTACAGGCGGCCCGACGCCCGCAAGCAGGGCGCCTCCGATCAGCAGCACGAATCCGACGGTCAGGGAAGCCAGCGCGCCGGTGTTGCGCAACCATGCCCGGCGGACGCTGTAATCGCGCTGAAGCATCCAGGCAAGGAGCAACCGGTACATCGCTACGGTGCGCGGCAGCAACGTTTCCACGAAATAATCCCCGACCGGCTTGAAGAATTTCTTGTGAATCCAGATCAGCGCCGGGATGGCGACGGCCAGCACCACCAGCATTCGGTAGTTGGCAAGCCCCATCAACACCGCAAGCAGGACGAAAATCAGGACCCGGGCGATGCGCGCGGCGCCGCGCGCCCTTGTGCGTTCTTCCGATTCGAGCCGCACGAAAATGCCCGTGATGACCGGGTTGATGATCAGCGCCACGAAGAGCGAGGCGGACAGCGTAACAATGAGCGTAAGCGGCATGTTGCGCATGAATTCGCCGATGATGCCGGGCCAGAAGAGCATCGGCGCGAACGCCGCCACCGTGGTGGCCGTCGAGGCGACGACCGGCCCGCCGACTTCGGCGGTGCCGCGCCGCGCCGCCTCGAACCGGGAATACCCCATCTCCCGGTATCGATAGATATTTTCCACGATGACCACGGCGTTGTCCACCAGCATGCCGAGGGCGATGATCAGGCTGAACAGGATAATGAAGTTCAGCGTGTAGCCGAACGCCTGGAAAATGATGAACGACAGAAACATGGACAGGGGAATGGCGACGCCGACCAGCGTGGCCGTACGCACGCCGAGAAAGAACAAGAGCACCGCCACCACGAAAATGAGTCCGCTGATGATGTTGTTCTCGAGGTCGTCGATCATGTTCTGCACATCCTCGCTCTGGTCCCCGGTGACAAGGATGCGGGTGCCGTGCGGAAATGCGAAGGCGTCCACCTTTTCCTGTACGGCGCGCGCCGTGAGGATGATGTTTTCGCCGGATCGTTTCTTGACGTTGAGGCTGATGACTTGCAGAATATCCTGGTCGTCCGTCCGCACGAGTTCGCCGTCCTCCGTTTCGGTGCGGAAGCGCTGCAGGCGGGCGTACGTAGATCGGTCCTTGTAGCCGAAATCGACGCGGGCCACGTCGCGTACGTAGACGGGTTGTCCGCCCGGCGCCTCGATCACGATGTTTTCTATTTCGTCGGGGACGTCGAAGGCGCCGTCCACGCGCACCAGGTAGTTCAGGCGGTCCACGTCCACGGAGCCGCCCGGCATGTTCGTATTTTCCGCGCGAATGGCGTCCACGATATCCATGAACGCAAGGTTGTATCCCTGGAGCGCATTCAGGTCCACGTCGATTTGCACTTCGCGCTCCAGTCCGCCTATTACGTCCACCTCCAGTACGCCCTGCACCGTCTCGATCTCTTCTTCCAGTTCTTCCGCCACCTCCTTGAGTTGCGACAGCGAGTAATTCGCCGCCAGGTTGACGGTCATGATGGGAAATTCCGAGAAGTCGATCTCGCTCACGATGGGTTCCTCGACTTCGCCGGGCAGGGCAGGCCGGGCTACGTCCACCTTGTCGCGCACCTTCTGGTAGGCGTCGTCTATGGAGATGTCCGGCTCGAACTCCACGACGATGGTCGATACGCCCTGCACAGACGTGGAGCGAATTTCCTTGATGCCGTTGATGGCCTGTATTTCCCGCTCGACGGGCTGCGTGATCAGGGATTCCACGTCGTCGGGGCTTGCGCCGGGATACAACAGGGTAACGACGATTTGCGGAATCTCGATAGAGGGATTGGATTCCTTCGGAATGGTTCTGTAGCTATACAGCCCGCCTATGGCGAGTATCGCTGTCAGGACGACAATGCTCGTGCGATACTTGATCGAGACGTCGGTGATTTTCATAACGCGACAGGGTAGCAGAGTGGAGGTCGCCGGCCCGGCGGCCAGGCGCAAGGCGGGCGTTTATCCGTCCGTCGGAATTTCCGGCTGTTCCGGGGACATTGTGCCGGACGCGGCGTGGCGCATGGCTATTTCGACCCGGTCCCCGTCGATCACCTTCGATTGTCCGAGCACGATCACTTCGTCGCCGGGCGCAAGGTTCGTCGCCACGACGTAGGCTCCGAAGTCCGGCCCCGGTATGACATTGCGTTGTACGGCGGTCAGCGCGCCGTCCCTCGTTTCGACCAGGTAGGCGATGTGTCCGTTTTCGGTGCGGATGACCGCGGCGCGCGGCAATACCAGGGCGTCCTCGATAATTTCGCGGGTGACCTCTACGCGCGCCACCATTTCCGGCTTGACGGTTCCGTCCGGGTTGTTGATGACGATTTCGATCGGGAAGGTGCGGTTGAGCGGATCGACGGCGCGTCCGACGAACGAAACTTGTCCGTTGATGCGGTCGCCCCGGTACGCTTCGAAACCGATGCGAACGGGCGTCCCGCGGACAATATCCGCGGCGTACCGTTCGGGCACGCCCGAAACGACCTTGACGCGGCGGGTGTTGATGAGGCGGGCCACCGCCATGCCGGGCGTAACTTGCTCGCCGGGCTCCACGAAGTGCTCCTCGACCGTACCGGAGAAGGGTGCCTCCACGCGGGTTTGCGCCAGCGTCGTGCGGGCCTGGTCAAGCGCGGCTTCGGCTTGCGCAAGGTTCGCCTTCGCCTGATTGTATTGCGCCTGTACGCTTTCCCACTCGATGGCGCTGATCACCGAGTCGGCGAAAAGCGGTTCGTTGCGGGTGAGGTTCTCCCGCGCCAGCCCGAACTGCGCGTCGGCGGCTTCGACGATAGCGCTGGCCTGCGAAACGGCGGCTTCCGACACCGAAGGATTGATTTGCGCGACGGCCCCTTCGTTGCGGACGAAGGCGCCGAGGGGTTCGATCATGATGACTGTGCCGCTTGTTTGCGCGGACAGGCGGGCGTCGTCGAAGGCCTCGACCGCCCCGGTCAACTGAATGACGTCCTGAAATACGGTGGGTTCGAGCACCAGGGTTTCGACCTGGATAACCTGCGCGTCGTCCATGTCGGCGGGCGCGCTGCGGGCGCCGTTCGGCGGTTCGCTTCCGCACCCGGCGAGAAGCGCAGCGGCGCAAAGCGGAAGCAGTCCGGCCATAAGGATATTTCGCGCAAGGCTGCGACGGCTACGCATCCGGAGTCGATCTTCGAAAAGCATGAGATACGCCAAAAAGGAAAGGGTTATTTGTTCGTAAGCCGGGGCTCCTCGGCGTTCCAGTGCGTCATGCCGAGGGAGGTTTCGAGCGCGCTCTGGGCTACGAGATAGTCGTACAGGGCGCGAAGCCGGTTGAGGCGGCTCTGGTCCAGTTGCTCGGACGCGGTGCGCTCCTCGACGGGCGAGGCCACGCCTTCGGCGAGCCGCGCCCGCGCATATTCGTAATTCAGCTCTGCGCGGCGGACATTCTGATCTTGCGCCAGAATGCGTCGCTGCGCGGCGTCCAGGTCCCGCAACGCGCCCTGCACGTTCATGCGAATCTGTTGCAGGGTCTGATCGTATTGCAGTTCGGCCTGATGCAGCGCCACGCTGCGCTGCTGCACCTGGGCGCCGGTCCGAAATCCGTTGAAGATGTTCCAGGTGAGCCGGACGCCTGCGCTGACCGCGGGATTCCAGTAACTCTGCGAGAAGAAATCGACGGATTCGCTGCGGTAGGTGAAATTGTCCCGGTCCTCCGTAATAATCCGTGTGCGATCGTCCGGCACCCGCCCGATGTAACTGATGTTGGCGACGGCGTCTACCGCCGGCATATACTCCATTTGGGCCAGGCGGCGGTTCACCCGTTGCAACGTGACCGCGATGCGCGCCTGCTCCAGGTCCGGTCGATGCCGCAGCGCAAGGTCTACGGCGCTTTCCGTCGAGACGGTCAGGAAACGGCCCCGCTCCTCGGTTTCCAGGTCGCCCCGAAGACGGATCGGTTGCTCCACCGGAATCCCTATTTGCATCTTGAGGTTGTCCAGCGCTTCCGCCGCCGCGCCGGCGATTTCTACCTGTTCCGTTTCGAGGTTGGCCAGTTCGACTTCCGCCGTCAGGCGCTGGAATTTCGGCGCCAGGCCCTGGGCTACCCGTTGCACGGTTTCGTCGAGCGTAGCCCGCGTCCGCTCCACGCTCAAGCGCGCGACCTCCGCCTGTTTCAGCGACAACAGCGCTTGATAGAACGCCCGCCGCACTTCGTGGAGCACGAGTTGCCGTTGCCGTTTCAGGGTTTCGTCGGTCAGGTCCTTGTAATACTGGCTTCCCCGGATGCCAACAAAAAGGCTGGCGGAAAAAAGCTTCTGCGTTATCGAGACGCTGTTCAGAAATTCGTTGGGAACGGCGAAGGGGTTTGCGTCTCCCCCGAAACTGGCCCCGACCGCGTCCAGTCCGTCCTCTTGCCGATCCGAGAATTCGTCGAAGTCGATGGGAACCGTCGCGGCGTCGTCGTCCGTGCGCGCCCGTTCGTTGAAGGACAGCCAGTCGGTGAAGCCGAACGAACTGAACAATCCGCCCGCCTCCGAGCCTGCGAAGGGGTTGGCGCTTTTCAGGTTCCGCGTGTAGCTCGAGGTCAGATCGACGAGCGGCCATGCGTCTCCCCAGGCTTCGCGAACCTGCGCGGAAGCCTGCTCGACGTTCATGCGTTCGACCCGTATCGCATAGTTTCGGACGAGCGCAATCTGCAGGGCCTCGTCCAGCGTCAATGTGAGCGGCTCCCTCGGTTCCCCGGCGTCCGGGAGCATGGTTTGGGCGGCGGAGAGCGGGGCGAGCGCCAAGGCGGCGGCGAACAGCGCACTTGCGATCAGAACGGAGCGTCTCATTGTGGACAGGGGTTGCGGCGGGTCGCTGCCGGGTCGGCCCAGCGTATCAAAATGGGGACGGCGGGACAAAGGTAAGGACAAAAAAACAAGCCCAACCGAAAAGAATACGTACCGATTGCGTTACGGGATTCAGAAAAAGATGAAGAAAAAGCCAAGATTCCCTGAAAAACGGCCTTTTTTTCGCGATTATGGATCAAAAATACTCTTCCAGCTGGTGCGCCCGCAGGTAATCCACGACGTTCTTGACCTGCTGGGCGCTTTCCCGGTTGCAGACGAGCAGCGCGTCCTCGGTATCGACCACCACCGTGTCGTGCATGCCGATCAGCACGACAAGCCGCTGGTTCGCATCGACCAGGCATCGGCTCGAATCGTTCAGGATGGCGTTTCCCTTGAGCGTATTGCCCTGTTTGTCCTTCTTGCGCAGCGCGTACACCGCCGTCCAGTCGCCGACGTCGCTCCAGCCGAACGAAGCAGGCACGACGAATACCTTTTCCGCGCGCTCCATGACGCCGTAGTCGATCGAGATGGAAGGACTTTTGGCGTAGGCTTCTGCGATGGCTTCGGTTTCCTGCGGGCCGCCGAGGGCGTTGCGCAGCGGCTTGAAGGCCCGAAAGACTTTGGGCAAGTGGCGTTGCACGGCGCGCAGGATTGCGTCGGCGCGCCATACGAAAATCCCGCTGTTCCAGAGAAAGTCCCCGGAATCCAGAAAGCGTTCGGCGGTTTCGGCGTCGGGCTTTTCGGCAAAGGTTCGCACCGGCAAGGCTTCCATGTCGTCGCCGTTCCGGTCGGCCTGGCTGTCGTATTGGACGTAGCCGTAGCCTGTTTCGGGGTGGGTGGGTTCTATGCCGATCGTAACGAGCGTGTCTTTCTCCTCTGCCTTCCTGACGGCGGCCTGGAGCGCCTTGTGAAACCGGCCCACGTTGCGGACGACATGGTCCGCGGGCAAGGCGATCATGACGGCGTCGGGATCCCGCGCAAGCAACTGGAGGGCCGCCAGCGCGATGCACGGCGCCGTGTTGCGTCCGACCGGCTCGGCCAGAATATTCTCCTCCGGGACGGACGGAAGCTGCTCCCGGGTCCGATCCACATACCGGCGGTGCGTAACGACGAAGACCTGTTCGTCCGGAACGACGCCTTGCAAACGGGACAAGGTGTTTCGGATCAACGTGTTTTCGTCGTGAATCGCCAGAAATTGCTTGGGGTTGCTTTCGCGGCTTTGCGGCCAGAATCGACTGCCGATTCCGCCAGCCATGATGACGGCGTATACCATAATCCGGATAAACAAAGGGCTATGATCGGAAAAGAATCGAAACGCCGTATCTTGCGGGGGTTCCGCATTTTATTACGGGTTTCCGGGAGCAAGTCGGGCGTCTGCGCATAATACCTGCCCCGAACGATGTTCCGGGGGCCGGAATATCCAACGGAATACGCTGGTTACGGGCGCCATCCATTTTTTGTAGCGTGTCTTCGAACGACATGGAATCTTCTGTTTTCGTCGCAGGCCACCGCGGCCTGGTGGGCTCGGCGGTCGTCCGCCGCTTGCAAGCCGAGGGCGGTCGCCGGTTGCTGTTGCGCGCGCGCGACGAGCTCGACTTGCTTGATCAGGCGGCGGTCCATGCGTTTTTCGACGAGGAGCGTCCGGGGTTCGTGGTGCTTGCCGCGGCGGTGGTCGGGGGCATTCTGGCCAATGACCGGTATCCGGCGGATTTCATCTCCGACAACGTGGCTATTCAGTCGAATGTTATTCGGGCGGCGCACGAATACGGGGTGCAAAGGCTGATTTTTCTGGGAAGTTCGTGCATTTATCCGAAGCATGCGCCGCAGCCCATGCCCGAGGCGTGCATGCTGACCGGGCCGCTGGAGCCGACGAACCAGTGGTACGCGGTGGCGAAAATCGCCGGGGCCAGAACCTGCGAGGCCTATCGAAGGCAATGCGGGGACGATTTCGTGACGTTGATGCCCACGAACTTGTACGGCCCGAACGACAATTTCGATCCGGAAACCTCCCATGTGCCCGCCGCCTTGTTGCGAAGGTTTCACGAAGCGAAGCGTTCCGGGGGGCCGGACGCCCCGGTGACGCTCTGGGGGACCGGGACGCCTCGCCGGGAATTCCTGTACGTAGACGACCTTGCGGACGCCATCGTATTCGTATTGAACTTGCCTGCCGGGCCGTTGTACGAAGCGGCCCCCGACGGCATGCTCAACGTGGGCGTCGGGGAGGACATCTCCATTGCGGAACTCGCGGAAATCATCCGGGACGTTACCGGGAGCGAAAGCGCCATCCGCTACGATACGACCCGGCCGGACGGAACCCCGCGCAAACTCATGGATGTTTCCCGGATGCAAGCGCTTGGCTGGCGCGCCCGGACCTCCTTGCGGGAAGGGTTTGCAAAGACCTACGCCTGGTATCTGGAGCACAGGGCAAACGCGGCGGGAGCATGATCCGTACCTGGTCCATCCGATATTTGTGGTTCCCGCCCCTGGCGTGCCTGGCTGCCGCCTGCGGCATGTCGGAGGAACCGCCGGATCCTGCGCCCGACTTGCTCGTTTGCGAACCGGGCGATCTGGTGTGGAGCGACGAATTCGACGAGGACGGCCCGCCAAACGCTTCAAGATGGCGCTACGACACGGGAGGCCATGGGTGGGGCAACCAGGAATTGCAGTTTTACACCGTAGCCCGGGCGAAGAACGTTCGGGTCGAAGACGGGCGATTGATCATCGAGGCGCACCGCGAATCCTGGCAAGGCCGCGACTACACGTCCACCCGGCTGCTTTCCAGACAGGAGTGGACCTACGGCCGGTTCGAGGCGCGCGCCATTTTGCCCTCCGGCAGGGGCACCTGGCCCGCCATCTGGATGCTTCCCGATCTGGACCAATACGGAGGATGGCCCCGGGCGGGCGAGATCGACATTATGGAGCACGTAGGGTTCGATCCGGACCAGGTGCATTCTACCGTGCATACGGATGCGTACAATCATACGAAAGGCACGCAACGAGGCGCTTCCATCGCGGTGCCGTCGGCGCGTTCGGAGTTCAATGTGTACGCGGTGGAATGGACGCCGTCGGAGATACGCGGCTATGTCAACGAAACGCAGTATTTTACTTTCAGGAACGAGCGGTTGACCAACCCGGAGGCGGACGACAGGCAGTGGCCTTTCGACCACCCGTTCCATTTGATTTTCAACATTGCAGTGGGCGGGTCCTGGGGCGGACAACGGGGCGTCGATCCCGACATTTGGCCTCAGCGCATGCAGGTAGATTACGTGCGCGTATACGGGTGCGATTCCTGACTGTGCGCGATCCGCTTTTACAGGCTTCCGTGTTTTTTTATGCGAAACTTTGCCATCACCGGCGTAGCCGGCTATATCGCCCCCCGGCATTTGCAAGCCATAAAGGATACGGGCAATCAGTTGCTGGCCGCCGTCGATCCGCACGATTCCGTGGGCATTCTGGATCGATATTTTCCGTCCGCCGCGTTTTTCACCGAGATAGAGCGCTTTGATCGCCACCTCGAAAAACTTCGGCGGCAAAGGTCTCCCCGCCAACTGCATTACCTTTCCGTATGCTCGCCGAATCATCTGCACGACGCGCATATTCGGCTGGCGCTGCGGCTGGGCGCCAACGCGATCTGCGAAAAGCCGCTGGTGCTGAAACCGGGCAACCTGGACTATTTGCAGAAACTGGAAGAAGAACACCCCGGCGCGGTGTATACCGTGCTGCAATTGCGTATGCACCCGGATATTTTGTCCTTGCGCGCGCGGTTGCAAGAGGATCCAGAGCGGCGCTACAGCGTCCGTTTGACGTATGTGACTTCGCGCGGCGTCTGGTACGGTTATTCCTGGAAAGGGGATACCGAAAAGTCCGGCGGGATTGCCATGAATATCGGGATTCATTTTTTCGATCTGCTTTTGTGGCTGTTCGGCGGCGTCGAAGGGCATCGCATTCATGTGATGGAAACGAAGCGGGCCGGCGGCCTGCTGGCGCTGAAACGCGCGGACGTGCAATGGTTTTTGTCGATAGACGAACGCGATATGCCGGAAGAGGTCCGGGACGGGCAACGAACCTATCGGTCCATTCAGGTGGATGGCGACGAGATCGAGTTTTCCAACCGGTTCGACGATTTGCATACGCGGGTGTACGAGGAGACGCTTTTCGGACACGGTTTTCGGATTGCGGACATTCGGCCCGCCATCGAACTGGTGCACAAGATGCGGCTGGTCGATCCGGTACGGCCGATGGGCGACGCGCATCCGATGTCGCTCGGTTTCAAATCCGCGGTTTCGCGGCAGCGGACATAAAAATCATACGACGGTTATACAACCATACGCGGTAAGCATTGTGAAACTTGGCGTAATCGGTACAGGGTACGTGGGCCTGGTGACGGGCACGTGTTTCGCGGAGATGGGCAACGACGTGGTGTGCGTCGACGTCGATGCGGAAAAGGTGGCCCAGCTTCGCGCAGGGCGCGTTCCGATCTTCGAACCGGGCCTGGAAATCTTTTTCGAACGCAATATCCGCGAGGGACGCCTTCGTTTTACGCTGGACCTGAAAGAAGCGGCGCTGGGATGCAACGTGATCTTTCTGGCGCTCCCGACGCCGCCGCGCGAAGACGGTTCCGCGGACCTTTCCTATGTGCTTGGCGTGGCCGACGAGATCGCTGCGTTGCTTCGCGACGCCCCGTCGCCCGCCTACAAGATTCTGGTTACGAAGAGCACGGTGCCGGTGGGCACGGCGGATCGCGTACGCGAGACCCTGATGGCGGGCGGGCTGGTTCCGGGCACGGATTTCGACGTGGTGTCGAACCCGGAATTTTTGCGCGAAGGCGCGGCGGTGGAGGATTTTATGAAGCCGGATCGCGTGGTGATCGGGACGTCGTCCGCCAAAGCCGCCGAAACGATGGTTCTGATTTACGAACCCTTCGTGCGGCAGGGCAATCCCATTATGGTGATGGACGAACGCTCGGCGGAACTTACGAAGTACGCCGCCAACGCCTTCCTGGCGACCAAGATCACCTTTATGAACGAAATCGCAAACTTGTGCGAGCGGGTGGGCGCCAACGTGGACCATATTCGCACGGGGATTGGAACGGATCACCGCATCGGGAAGCACTTTTTGTACGCCGGCGTCGGGTTTGGGGGAAGCTGCTTTCCCAAGGACATTCATGCGCTCAAGCATACGGCGGAAGAATATGCGTACGATTTTCGGATATTGTCCGCCGTAACAGAGGTGAACGAGCGGCAGCGCAGCATTCCGGCGGACCGAGCGCGCGCGTATTTTACGCAAGACGATCCGGTGCTGCTTGCCTCCGGGCAGCCGCTGGCGGGCCGGACCATTGCAGTCTGGGGGCTTTCGTTCAAGCCGAATACCGACGACGTGCGCGAGGCGCCGTCCCATGTGGTGATTCAGCGTTTGCTTGCGGACGGCGCGCAGGTTCGGGCCTTCGACCCGGAAGCGATCGACGCGATGCGGCAAACCCTCGGCGACCGCATCGGGTATGCGCGGGATATGTACGAGGCGCTTCGCGACGCCGACGCGCTGGTCGTATGCACGGAATGGCACGAATTCCGACGGCCGGATTTCGAACGAATGAAGCAATACATGAAGCGTCCGGTTATTTTCGACGGGCGCAACGTGTACGACCCGAAACGGATGGCCGAAATCGGATTCGATTATTTCAGCGTCGGGAGGCCGCGCGTCCCGGTCCGCGACAGGGTCCCGCAACACGCTTCGTAACCTGTTTTCGTAACCAGGGGCTTTGGCCCGCTTTCTATTACCAGTAGTCGGAAAACACATATATGTCTACCGCAAAAAAAGCGCTCATCACGGGTATTACCGGACAGGACGGATCGTACCTGGCCGAATTGCTTCTTGAAAAAGGATACGAGGTGCATGGCCTGCATCGTCGTTTAAGCCGTCCCAATACGCAGCGGATCGACCACTTGATCGGCGCGTCCGGGGGGGTGGCGTTGCACTATGGCGATATGGCGGATTCGACGCGGCTAACCCATGTCCTGCGCATGGTGCAGCCGGACGAGGTGTATAACCTGGCCGCCCAAAGCCATGTGCAGGTCAGTTTCGAAACCCCGGAATACACCACAGACGTGGATGCGCTGGGCACGTTGCGCTTGCTTGAAGCGATTCGCTTGCTTGGCATGGCCGATCGCGTCCGGTTCTATCAGGCGTCTACTTCTGAATTGTTCGGCAAGGTCGCCGAAGTTCCGCAGAACGAGCGCACCCCGTTTTATCCGCGCAGTCCGTACGGGGTATCCAAGTTGTACGCCTACTGGATCACCGTGAATTACCGGGAGGCGTACGGGATGTATGCGTGCAACGGCGTGTTGTTTAACCACGAAAGCCCGCGCCGCGGCGGCATGTTCGTTACGCGCAAGGTTACGCGCGCCGCGGCGCGCATTGCGCTTGGCGTCGAGAATCGCTTGTATCTGGGCAACCTGGATGCGCGCCGGGATTGGGGGCACGCCAGGGATTACGTGGACGCCATATGGCGTATTCTTCAGCAGGACGAGCCGGAAGATTTCGTCGTGGCCACGGGCAAGATCCATACCGTGCGGCAAGTGTGCGATATGGCCTTTGGCTATACGGGCGCGGAGCTGCGCTGGGAAGGGGAAGGGCTTGAGGAAAAAGGGTACGACCGCAAGACGGGGGATTTGCTCGTCGAAGTCGATCCGCGTTTTTTCCGTCCCGCCGAAGTGCATTTGTTGCAAGGGGACGCCTCGAAGGCGAACGAAAAGCTGGGGTGGACCCCGCGTTACTCGGTGCAGGAAATGATCGAGGAGATGATGGAGCACGACCTTGCGCTGGCGCGGAAGGAGCAGGAGCGCGTCGCGGAGCAGAACGGATAGGAGCGCGGCTTCCGGCAACCGGATTTTCATGCATTGAATCAAATCATGGGTCATTATCTCGTAACCGGCGCCGCCGGATTCATTGGATCCAAGGTGGCGGAATTGTTGCTTGCCGACGGGCATTCGGTGGTGGGGGTCGATAACCTCAACGAGGCGTACGATGTCCGTTTGAAACACTGGCGGCTAAAGCGTTTGCAGGAGACGCCCGGATTTGTTTTCCGGCGACTGGATATATGCGACCAGGATGCGTTGCGGGAACAGGCGTTCGAGGGGGCGTCCTTCGACGCGGCGATTAACCTGGCGGCCCGCGCAGGCGTTCGCCCGTCCGTCGCGGACCCCCATGCGTACATACGAGCGAATGTCGAGGGCGCGCTGACGGCGCTGGAATGTTGTCGGAAATTCGGGGTCCAGAAATTCGTGCAGGTCTCTACGTCCGCCGTGTATGGCGAAGGAATTACGGAGCCTTGCCGCGAAAATCAGGAGACGGATCGGGTATTGTCCCCCTACGCCGCTTCGAAAAAGGCTGCGGAGGTGCTGTGCCGCAGTTACCATTGCCTGCACGGGATGGACATTGCGATCTTGCGGTATTTTACGGTGTACGGCCCTGCGGGCCGACCGGACATGTCGCTCCTGCGTTTTGTGCGCTGGATTGCGGAAGGGCAGCCCCTGACCGTGTACGGAGACGGCAGCCAGTCGAGGGATTTTACGTACATTGACGATATCGCCCGCGGCACGGTGCGGGCGCTGGCCGCGCGCGGATGCGACGTGTTCAATCTGGGTTCTGATCGTCCGGTCGTGCTGCTGGACGCGATCCGTACGTTAGAGGAATTGCTGGGCAAGAAAGCCCGGCTTGTTTTCGCGGATCGGCACAAGGCGGACGTGCCCGGAACCTGGGCGAATATTTCCAAGGCGAAAGCCCTGCTCGGATGGTCGCCGCAGATTGATTTTGCGGAAGGGGCGCGGCGTTTGGCCGCATGGTATATGGAGCATCGCGACTGGGCCCGGACCATTCGGCTGGATTAGCTTTTGCGAAGAGATGCGCATAACAGGCTATTGAGCGTTCTTTCCTGGCTTACACGGGCTATATTCAGATATGGATAATCAGGCGATACATCCGCAGGCGTCTTCTCTGGGCGCTTCGTGCGCTTCGTTCGCTACGGGCGCCGCGCGCAAACTGGCGGACAAAATCTCTTCCGGGCAAGCGGTCGTGGGCGTGGCGGGGCTGGGGTACGTAGGGCTTCCGCTCGCCGTCGAGTTCGCCGCGCGCGGATTCCGGACCATCGGTTTCGATCCCGACGCAGAGCGCGTCCGCCGCGTCGCCGCCGGGGACCGTTCGATGGACGGGGTTTCCGGGGACGTATTGCACCGGGTCGTTCGGGAGGGCCTGCTGGAAGCGCACGCCGATTTCGCCCGCGCCGGGGAAGCGGATATTGTCTTTATCTGCGTGCCTACGCCGGTTACTACGGCGAAAAATCCTGAAACGAAATATATCGAGGCGGCGGCGAACGCGCTGGCGGAGCATTTACGCGAGGGTCAATTGATTGTGCTAAAAAGCACGACCTGGCCTGGAACCACGCAGGAACTGGCGCAGCCCTTGCTGGAGCGGTCGGGCGAGGCGGACGCGGCGGGTTTTGCGGCGGGCCGGGATTATTTTCTGGCCTTTTCTCCCGAGCGCATCGATCCGGGCAACCGAACGTTCACTACGTCCAACACGCCGGTGGTGGTCGGGGGCGTTACGCCGACCTGTACGCGCCTGGCGACGCTGGCCATGCAGCAGGTATGCGAACAGGTGCATCCCGTTTCGTCCCCTCGCGTGGCGGAAATGGAAAAATTGCTGGAGAATATTTTTCGTTCGGTCAATATCGCGCTCCTGAACGAATTGGCGCAGTTATGCGACCGGATGGGCGATATTTCTATTTGGGAAGTGGTGGAGGCGGCGGCCACCAAGCCGTTTGGCTTCATGCCTTTTTTGCCGGGCCCCGGACTGGGCGGCCATTGCATTCCCGTGGATCCGTATTACCTGTCCTGGATGGCCAGGCGGTACGATTTCGAGACGGCGTTCATTACGCTTTCGGCAAGGATTAACGAGACGATGCCGCATTACGTGACGGAGGCCGTCATGCGGGCCATTGCGGGATTGCCGGTGGCTTTGTCCGAAGCGCGGGTGCTTGTGCTGGGCGTGGCGTTCAAGCGGGATGTTGCGGACACCAGGCAATCTCCGGCGCTCAGCATTATGGAATTGCTGACGCGGCGCGGGGTCCAGCATTTGGCCTATAGCGATCCGCATGTTCCCGAGATCGAGACGCCCGGCGGGCTTTCGCTGGCGTCTGTTCCGCTTTCTCCGGAGGCGCTTCGCTCGTTCGACGTGGCGGTGGTCGTTACGGACCATAGCGCTTTTCCGTATGCGGAGATCGCCGAACATGTTCGCTGCATTGTGGACACGCGGAACGCGCTGAAAGATATTGCGGGGGACCGGGAGCACATTATGCTGCTGGGAGGCGGGGATTTTTAGGGGGTTGGCGGGGCTTGCGGGGCGCTTTTTTCCAGCAGGTCTTCCACCGCCGCGATACCGCTGGCCACCGCGCCGTTCACCGAGGGGATGTGCGTGTAATCGCCTGCGAGCGCGAGTCCCCGAACATGTGCCGGCAGGCTGCGCCGAGCCTTGTCTATCGCTTTCATGGCGCCGCCCGGCATGAGGCACACCGCCTCGTTCCAGCGGTATACCCGCGCAAACTGCGGTTCCGGCATGTCGGGCGAGTAGCGGCGGATCTCGGCGAGAAAGCGCTGGCGGAGCTCCTTGTCTGGAAGCGCCGAGAGAGACCCCGTTCCGTCGCTTATCGATTCTGCATGGATCAATCTCCTTCCAGGGAGGGCGGAAGCCACTTGCGGAGACTTGACGACCGCGTCGCTGTAGTCCGCGAGGAACGACCCCTCGCGCCGCGGCAGGGCTGCGAAGTAGCACCGATCAGGCAAGACCGGCCGATCAACGCCGAACACCATGCGACAGATGGACGAGTATGTCACCGACGCGAGCGCGCGGTCGATATCGCTGGGCAGGTCCGGCAGAAGGCGGCGGGCTTCGGTGGCGGTGGTGGCGCAGATTACCGCGTCGGCGGCGACGAAGCCGTTGCCGGTCTGCACTCCGACGACGGCGCCGTCCCGGATGACGATGCGCTCCACGCTGGTGGAAACGCGGATTCGGTCGGCGACGGCGTCCACGAGCGCCTGCGTGAACTGACCCATTCCGCCTTCCGGAGTCAGCAAGGAGACCGGTTCGAAGACGAATCCCCAGAGCAGGGCCATGCCGTAGGCGGCACCGACCTCTTCCGGTTCGGCGAGGGTCAGGGTCCGTATGCTCGCTCCCGGCAGCCCTTCGATCATCTCCGGCCCGCCATGGGTTCGGATCCAGTCGGCGATACTCGCGTCCGCGTCAAACCTCAGCGCGCGGGACGGGTCGGCGAAGCCCAGATCGGCGGCGTGGCGCCGCAGCCGTAATGCGAGCCGGACGAACTGCCACAACGCCTTCGGCGACAACAGTTGGAAGCCGAGCAACGTTCGCAGCGTGCTCCATGGATTACGCTGGTCCACGATCCGAAATCCGCCGCGGCTCCAGATACCGGCTCGACGGCTGAATGTACGCACCGGCACGCCGAGTTCGTCGCAAAGTTCGAGCGCGGCGCCGTACGCCTCCGTGAATACCTGCGCGCCCGTGTCGATCTGGCATCCGTCCACTGCTTCGGCGGCGATGCGCCCGCCGGCGTGGTCGGCTGCCTCCAGCGCCAGGAAGTCCACGCCTCGCTTGCGTAGTGCGTAGGCGGCGGAGAGGCCCGCCGCACCGGCCCCGATGACCACGACATTCACGCGTCACCCCCACCCCCCGGCTTCGAGTGGGTCCGCGGCCCCTTGACCGCGTAGCCGAGTCGCTCAAGGCCCGGACGACACGCTTCGGTTATGGCGGCCTGCTCGTCGTCGCCAAGCTGCGAGAACCGGGATGTCGTCTTGCGCGGGATTGACGACATCGCGCGCAGACAGGCGTCGTCTTCGAGCTCTGGAGAAATGAATCGGATGATTCGTCGAATCTCGGACTCGGGCGAAGACTGAACGTCCTCGAATGCGACATTCAGCAGTCGGTCCGAGGGAAAATGACCGAACAGATCGTGCCCCATTTCGATCATTCGGGACCAGAACCAGCCGAAATCCGAAAGCGATACTTCGTCCAACCGCAGGCGCGTCGGTCGAATGAGCTGCCCCGCCAGTTCATTGCGCAACGCGACAACCGAGCCCGACGCCGAATTCATCCAGGACATTGGGTCAAGCCCCAGCGGTTTGAGTTGATTCCTGATCGCGAGCATAATCCGAAAAGGGGTATGACGATTCATCGAGAGGGCCGTGTCGCGCCCGTCCCGAAATACGTGGATCACGCGCGCATCGGGGAAAGCGCGCAGTAGCTGCTGGCCCCACAGGAGCGAGCCGCCCGAACGCTCCACCCATACCCTCCGGTCGAGCCGATGGCACAGCCATTCAAAGAAGCGCCGATGGTGTTCGGCGGGCGATTGCCGCGGCTGTCTCCGCACGACGGGGGCGCACTCGTCGAACAGTTCGTGATATTCGTTCGTGAGATGCGGTAGCGCGATGGCCAGGATTGGCGGCAGATCGGTTAGGGAGAAACGCGCCGACGGGTCGTCCAGCGGGTAGAGGAACTCACTGGGGACGCCGAAGCGCTCGAGGTAGCGGATCCGGTTTCCGGGACGACTGTAAAGGCGCCACATGTGCTCGCCGCCGGGTCGGCGGCCGACGAAAGCGCGCGGGCCCACAAACGAGAAGAACTCCGACATGCTGAGTATCCCGGGATGCCGGTTCAGGATGTCGGATACCATCGTCGAACCGCACCGCCCGGTGCTGAGCACGAGAACGGGAGCCAGCATGTCGTCAGTTACCTTTGTTATGTATTAGCGACGCCCGAACCGAAAACCACCGAAAGAGCCAGATCAAGATACGCAAAGATTTCCGATCGACGCCAAAATCTCCAGAGATTCTGGCGAATTGCATAGTTCGCGACGGGATTCGTATCCAGGAAGCCGCCCCGGCTTCAGGAATCAGCGTGCGCAAGGCTTCTGGAAATGCCTGGTTAAAATAATAAGGCGCGCAAATTTCGAGGTTAAATAATTAAGGCGGGGCGGTTTTGGGGTTCTGTGAAGCGCCTTTTCGCGAAACATTGGGCCCCGAATATGCATGCCAACCCATGGGCCTGCGCACCCTTATGTATTCGCGAAAAGGCGCTTCGCAGAACCCCTCTTTTTTGCGCCTGTGTCTTGTCCTCTTGCGGGCGCGATCCCGGCGCGCCAAAAATAAATTTTGCGGAGGGGGTTATATCTGCGGCGTTTGCGTGTCTATGGGGGCAATTGAACGGCTTGTTCCGCGCGGGCCGTCCCGGATGCTTCGTTCCACCCCTTATACTGGACTACTCGCCATGTCCGCTCCGCTTGCATCGTTCGCCTTGCTCTGGTTGCTGCTGCCCGTAGCCGTCGGCTATGCGCAGACGGTCGTTTTCGAAGAAGATTTTACCGAATCGCCGCCGGACGGGTGGACGCTGGAGCCGGGATGGGCTATCGGCGCGACCACGCCTTCTTCCGGTTCCGGAGGGAATAATCTGGAGCATGCCGCCGCCCGCGTCGCAAACGCCGCGACGCCCCGCTTCAGCCTGACCGGCGCCGGGTTTGCCCTGCTCAAGTATTCCGTGCGCCGGACCGGCGCCTATGATCGCGCCAATTTGCGCGTTACGGCGTCCGCCGACGGCGGGGCTACGTTCTCCGTCGTGGTGTTGGGGGCGGGAGCGGCGGCGCCCGAAGCCACGTCCCGGTACCAGGACGTCACGGTTCCGTTGCCGTCCGCGCTGCTTGACCGGCCTGTCGTACAACTGCGTTTCGAGGGGCTTGGGGCAAGCGCGTCGGGGAATCTGCGCATCGACGATATTCGGGTGACTTCCTACGCTACGGCGGGCGTTGTCCGCGGCGCCATGCAATTCAGCGAAGCAAGGGGAAGCCTCGTATCCGGAGGCGAAGAAATCGATGTGCCTCTTGTCCTTAACCTGACGGCGCTTCCCGGCGTAACGGGCGTTCAGTTCGAAGTAGGATGGGAAATGGGCGCGGTGCGTCTTCAGCGTATCGCGCGGGGAGACGCGGTGTCCGAGGAAGGGTCCTGGACGCTGCAATACGAGGCGTCGGAAGGCGCCCTGAAAGCGGTATTGCTGGGCCAGGGCGCGGCCTCCTTGCCTTCGGGGCAATACGATCCGTTCGTTACGCTGCAATTTCGCGCCGATCCGGTGCCGGTTGCCCGAAACGACACGCTGGTCTTGTCGAACGTAGTGGGGTCGCAGGCGGTATCGGACGGGGCGGACGCGGGTCTTGGCGTCGGCCTTGCGGAATATGCGCTTAGGGTTCGGCCGCCGCTGCCCGAATTCAGCGTCCCCGCGTCGATTTTCGATGTGGGCAACGTGCATGTAGGCGAGGCGGACAGCGTACGGGTGCCTGTGAGAAATGCCGCCGACCAGGCCGACCTGCATGTGACGGACATTGCGAGCGCGCATCCGCTTTTTACCGTAAATCCGCGTTCGGGCAGGGTGGCGCCCGGCGACAGCATGGAAGTGTATGTGATGTTTACGCCGTCGCCGACGGTTTTCGGGCAACAGGAAGCGCGGGTGTACTTCGAGCATAACGGGGATCATTCCCCAAGGATAGTATGGATAACCGGAAAGGGGCGCGGCGGGCGCGGCGACGCCGAGGGTGATGGCGCCGTAGATGTCATGGATATTGTGCATGCCATCGACTTTGTGCTGGCGCGGCGCCTGGCCACGCCGGCGCAGACGACCGCCGCGGACCTCTTTCCGTTTCCTGCCGGAGACGATACGCTGGACGTACGGGACCTGACCGTCCTGTCGCAAGCCGTTATGCGGGGGCAGTGGCCGGATGGCGTCCTGTTGCCGCCCGAAACCGCGTCTGCGGGGAAGGCGGGAGGCGCCGTGGCGCATGTGCAGCGGATCGAGCGGGGGGAAGCCCGGTATGCGTTGCGGCTGGAGTACGACGACGCGATTCGGGGTTTTCAGATTATTGCGCCGGCCTTGTCGCCGGGCGTCTCGGCGGCTGCCTCGGAGGATCCCCGGGTGACGCTGGGGAGCGGCTACGACGCGGCGCGGCGCGAGGTCCGTATTGTGGGGTATGTTGCGGACGGGGAGGCGCTGGCGCCCGGCGCGCTGGAGATTACGTTGTCGGGTCCGGTGGATTCGCCCCGGTACGCCACCCTGATCGACCGGGATCGCAACCGGATTCCGGTTCGGGAGCGCCCACCCGCCGTTATGCCCCCCGAAACGCCCGATCCGAATGCGGATCCGTCGCCGCCGTATCCCAATCCGTTTTACGCCTGTAGCGATATCGTGCGGATTCCTGCGCTGTCTCCCGGCACGGAAGCAGAGGTTTTCGATATGCTGGGGCGGCGGGTATTCCGTACGCGCCTGGAGCAGTCCACGTTCGAATGGGACGGGTGCGCGGCCACGGGGCAAGGCGTTGCGCCCGGCCTGTACGTTATTCGCTTGAAATACGACGAAAAATTCCGGGCCTGGCGCGTGATGGCGCTTCGGTAGCTTCGCGGACGCAATCAGCGCATCCTTGCTCAGCCCGTATCCCCGTCGCGCAGGACGCGGTCGCAGTAGCCCAGGATTTCGCTTGCAAGAAACTCCTGTTCGCGTTCCGTAAGCAAGGGGTGCATGGGGAGGGACAACGCTTCGCGGGATGCTTTCTCGGTTTCGTCGAGGGGGCCGCGCCGGCAGCCGCTTCCTGCAAAAACAGGCAGCCGATGCAGGGGCGCGGGATAGTATATCGCGTGCGGAATCCGGCGCGTTTTGAGGTAGGCGGCCAATCCGTCCCGCTTGCCGGGCAGGTCCTCGGAGATGCGCAGCGCGTACTGGTGGTATACATGCGTCCGGTCGGGGGCGCGATGCGGGATGGCGATGCAGGGATGGTCTGCGAACAGCGCGTCGTATCGTTCGGCAGCGCGCCTGCGACGGGCGTGGTTTTCGTCGAGCCGGCGGAGTTTGACTTGCAGAATGGCGGCCTGGATGGTGTCGAGCCGACTGTTTACGCCCACGATTTCGTTGTAATATTTTCGCTCCCCGCCATGATTCGACACCATGCGGACCTTTTTGTTCAAGGCGGCGTCGCGGGTCGAGAGGGCGCCGCCGTCCCCGTAGCACCCGAGGTTTTTGGTGGGAAAAAAGGAAAGGCACCCGACGTGCCCTATGCTTCCGGTCGGGGCTCCCTGGTACTTGGCGCCGATAGCCTGCGCATTGTCTTCGATGACGGGCAATCCGCGCCGCTGGGCCAGTTCCATAATGGGCGCCATATCCGCAGGCTGTCCAAAGAGGTGCACCGGAATGATCGCCCGGGTGCGGGGCGTGATCAGGGCCTCGATGCAGGCGGGATCGATGTTGAAGGTTCGGGGGTCGATGTCCGCAAAGACGGGCGTGGCCCCCAGCAGGGCCGCCGCCTCGGCTGTGGCGATGAACGTAAAGGCGGAGGTAATAATTTCGTCGCCGGGCCCGACGCCGAGCGCCATCATGGCGATTTGCAGCGCGTCGGTTCCGTTGGCGACCCCAAGGACATGCGGTACGTTCAGGTAGTCGGCCAGCGCGGATTCGAATTCCTCGACTTCGCGGCCCCGGATGAAGGCCGCATGGCTGAGGACCGACCGGATGGCCTCGTCGATCTCGGGCGCGATCTCTTCGTATTGACCGCGCAGGTCCGCCATCTTGACGTTCATGGCAACGGGGCGAGGTCCGCCTGGTATGGTTCGTTTTCCGGCGCCTTCAACGCAGCGTACGGGCAGGCGCCGCGCTTTTTACAGGTTGTCCCATCCCTGGTTTTCGAGCAACTGTTCTTCCGGAACGGCGCGATGCGCGCGCGCGGGAAGCCCTGCGTGGATGGTGCGCGCCGAGGCCTTTTTGGTCAGCACCGCGCCTGCGGCCACGACGGCGTCCGGCTCGATTTCCATGCCGGGCAGAATAACCGCCCCGACGCCGAGGCGCGCGCCCCGCCGCACGACGGCCCCCTTGAAATGCCGGAAACGTTCTTTCGTACGGCCCAGGAAATTGTCGTTGCTTGTGAGTACGCCGGGAGCTACGAAGGCGCGATCCTCGATCACGGAGTACGCGGCGACGTAGGCGTTCGTTTCGATTTTGCAGTACCGCCCAATGACGCATGCGTTTTCGATTGCGACGCCGCGTCCTGCGATGGTATGGTCTCCGATGGTCGCTTCTTCGCGCAGGGTCGCCAGGTCCGCCGCCAGCACATGGTTGCCGAGGACGCATCCCGCATACACGATTACGCCTGTTCCAAGCAAGCATCCGGACCCGATCCGGGCGGGGGGATACGCGCTTTTTCGGGGCAGGGCGCTGTTCGATGCGGAGAAGGGCTGTTTGCCGATCACCGCGCCGTCGTCGATGCGGACGCCGTCGCCTATTTCCACGCCTTCGTGCAGGACCACGCCTGCTCCGATTTGGCATTCCGCGCCGATGCGCGCGTTGCGGGCGATCACGGTATGATGCCCTATGCGCGTACGCGCGCCGATATGGACGCCGGATTCCACCACGACATGGTTCCCGACAGCCACCTGCTCCCCCGCGGAAACCGTATCGTCGATACACGTATAGGATCCCCGGGCTTGGATCGTCTGGCCTGCTGGATGGGTCATGGCTTTGCTTTCGTGCGGGTGCGAGGCGGTCGTTTGCTTCCAAAGAAAAAGCCCTGTACTCGACCGGGTACAGGGCTTTCTGTCGAGGGCGCCAGGCGGCGCATGCGCGCTATCCGTTACGTCCGCGCGCGGGGCGCGGATCGCATACGGCGCGCGGCGGCCTCAAAGGGTTTCGATGTAATGCTCGGCCGGGGCCTTGTATTGACCGTAGGCGGCATTCTGGAACGATTCCTTGGCGGCGGCGATATTCCCGTCGTACATGAGCGCTTCCCCCCGGACGAAGTGGATTTTCGCTGCGTCCGTCCGGCTGCCCCGATGCATGCCGAGCGCCTGGTCGGCATGCGCTACGGCTTGTTCGTAGTCGCCCAGCGTATTGTGCGCTACGGCAAGGTAATAGTAGGTGTTTGCATCCGGGTCCACCCGCTGCTGAAGTTCTTCAAGCGTGGCGATCGCTTCGCGGGCGTCGGAGGCGGAGGGCTCGGAGCGGCGCCCGAGGGCGGAAGAAGCAAGGGCGTTAAAGTGGCTCCTAATGCCGTCTTCGCCTGCGCGCAACGCCTGGCTATCCCCGTGCTCTTCTCCAAAGGCGATCAGGTCCTCGTAGGCCTGGATGGCTTCGTCGGTCCGATCCAGTTTTTTGAGGGCCACCACTTTGCCCAGGTAGTTTTTTGCGTAACTCGGATAAATCGCAATGCCGCCGTTGAATCGTTCGAGGGCGCCCTCGAAATTCTCCTGCTTGACGAGCGCGTTGCCCAGATTGTAGTCGATCTTGGCCGCGTTGCTGGCGGATTTGTTGGCGATTTCCATATCGCCTTCCTGTCGCGCCAGATCGGCGGCGCGCGCGAACGCGTCCCGGGCGGCGGGATAATCCTTGGCCTGGGCCGCTTCAATGGCGGCGTTGAAGGCCTCTTTGTACTCCTGAGCCTGGGCCGGAGACGTCAGGAAACAGAAAAGCAGCGCGAGGACTGCAAGCGGCTTGAAGGTACCCATCGTCATGGCGCGTTATGTATTACGTATGGTTTAAGCAGGACGGAAAAACAGCGAATCAACAAGGAAATACCTGTAACCCGGACCCGGTGTTCCCCATGCGGCGAAAAAAAGCGGATTTACGGTCTCTTTCTTTTTTTCATATTCTTGCACTTTTTTTTTCTTATCTTTTTGTTTGACGTGCGCAAGCTATGCCTGCGCGAGTATATAACGACACATCCTGTTTACCTCCCTGAACGGCATCGAACTCATGAGAACGGCAATGTTTCCGTCGCTTTTGTCGCGCCCCCGCCTGCATTCCGCATCTGAAGTCCCGGGCTCGGTTTTCGTCTTTCTCCGTCGGGCCTCCGCCCGATTTATTTTCAGCCTGTGGCCGGGCCTGCTGTGCCTCTCGTTACTACTTGCCCTCGCCGCCCCGGCCGCCGCGCAGACCCTCTCTTTCTCGTCGCCAGACTACCCTGTGTGGGAGGGCGATGCGGCGAAGTTGGATGTGGTGCTGTCCGCGCCCCGCACCGCAGCCACGACGGTGACATTCTTCACTATCCCGATCAGCGCGACGGGAACCAGCATTGATTACATTGAACCCTACACGGTCACGATACCGGCGGGCCACCCCCGCGCCACGCTAACGGTTCGCACCGTGGAGGATGACCGGGAGGAGAGTACGGAAAGTTTTCGGGTGGAAATCCTTTCGACCGGGCTGCCCGCTGGCGTACTCCGCGGCTTGTCCGCCGCCATCGTGCACATCCAGGACGACGACCAGGACGCGGGGAGCATTCCGCAGCTCCAGATCAGCCGCTACGGCAACTTCGTGTCCGGGCAGGCGGGGACCGGCTACGCCCCGGTGGTCGAGGGGACGGCGGCGAGCTTCACGCTGACGGTAAGCACGGACTGGGTCTCGCCCGCGCCACTGACCGTCACCCTCAAAGTCTCGGAGGACGCGAGCGAGGGTCAGGATTTCGTGTCGTCCACCAACGAGGGCACGAAGACGATAACCATCAATCCCTGGCAGGACGGCGCGGCGAAGATATTCCAGGTCTTACCGCAGACTGACAACAATGCTGGGTCGGACGGCGCCGTCACGGTGACGCTGGCGCCCACGAGCAACTACACGGTGGATCCGGGCCACTATCAGGCGACGGTGGAAGTGGCCGACGACGACCATTCCCGGGGCCTGATCCTCACGTCCAGCACCCCGATGTTCGGCGGGCTGACCATGCCCGAGGGCGGCGGGGGGGGCTACACGGTGCGGCTCGCAGCCCCGCCCAATGGCAACGTGAGCGTTTCGATTACGCGGCGCAACGATGGGGACGGCGACGGCAACTGGAACAACGTCAGGCTAAGCCGCACGAGCCTGACCTTCACCACGGACAACTGGCACGTGCCGCAGGGGATCGACGTTTTTTCGTCAAGCGACGCCGACAAGGAAAACGACCGCTTCTCGCTGGTGCACACGGCCTCGGACGGCGGCTACGGTGGCGTCAGCGACGTCATGCGGATCGGCGTGGTGGAACGTGACGAGCCGCTGGGGCAGGATAGCGAACATGACGAGCTGCCCCTGGGTCAGGGTAGCGACAAGGACAACGTGGTGGTGCCGTTGCAGCCGACGGCGGCGGTGGGCAACGTGGCGGTGACGGCCGACGACGACGCTTCGGCGACGGCGACCTGGGACGCCGTGCCCCACGCCACCTCCTACCTGGTCGAGTACGAGACCACCAGCGCCTTGGTGGATCAACAAAACTATGTCCAGGGCTTAGCGGACGGCTGGACGCAAACGAGCTGGACCTTTCAGCACGACGCGGCGGAAGCGATGACCCTCACGGTCACGATCACGCCCCTGTATGACGACGGGAACGGCAACGTTCAGCAGTTCGACGACCTTGCGGGCACGGCGACCATCGACGTGGCGCCCGACCCGGCGCCGGTGGCCACGTTCGCTTCCGCGGCCTATTCCGGCGGGGAGGCGGCGGGCAGCCGTACGGTGAACGCGCAGGTGAACGTCTCGCCGGCCGCGCCGTCGGGCGGGCTGAGCGTGGCGTACGCAGTAAACAGTTCGAGCACGGCCGGCTCCGGCGACTACGGCAGTCTGAGCGGCAGCCTGAATATCGCCCAGGGCCAGACCTCCGGCAATATCACGGTTACCATCACGGACGACGCGCTGGACGAAGGGGCGGAGACCCTGATTCTGGACCTTACGGATGGCGCGGACTACGACCTCGGCGCAACCCCGCAGACGACCATTACGATCGCGGACGACGACGGAACGGCGCCGCCGCCCCCGCCCCCGCCGCCCGCCACGCCGGTGGCGAGTTTCGCCTCGGCTTCGGCCAGCGCGGCGGAAAGCGCAGGAACGCAGAACGTGACGGTCAACCTGAACCCGGTGCCGCCTGCGAATATCACGCTGAATTATACTTTGTCCGGCACCGCGACGCGGGATGCGGACTATTCGATCAGCGGGGTTACGAGCAATAGCGGCACGGCGAGCGTCAGCGGCGGCGATGCGTCCGTGAACATCCCTGTCGCCATTGCGGACGACAGCGCGGACGAATCGAGCGAGACGGTTATTCTGACGCTGACGAGCGGGACGGGCTACGACGTGGGCGGCGCCTCGGTATTTACCCTGACCATCACGGACAACGACGACGGCGACAACGACGGCGACAACGACGGCGACAACGACGGCGACAACGACGGCGACAAGGACGGCGACAACGACGGCGATAACGACGGCGACAACGACGGCGACAACGACGGCGATAACGACGGCGACAACGACGGCGACAACGACGGCGATAACGACGGCGATAACGACGGCGGCGGCAATACGGTTGGAAGCATCGCTGACGGCGGCGGAAATACAGCCGTAGGCGGCGGCAATACGGTTGGCGGCGACAACGTATCCCGGGTTACGCTGTCCGTTTCTCCAAACCCCGTAATGGAGGGCGAGGACATCACCGTAACGGTCGGCCTTTCCCGGTTGGTCTCCAGCGACATCGACATTCCCATTATCCTGACCCCGGGCGACGCCGAATCAGGGGACTATGGCGCGCTGGCCTCCATCGCTATCGACGCGAACGAGCCGAACGCAACGGGCGTGATCTCCACGACGGCGGACGACGACCTGCAGGACGAAACATTCACCGTAGCCTTAGGAACCCTTATCTCGGGTCTCGAGGCGGGCGCAGAGGCGTCCGTCGAAGTTACGATTACGGAAGCCCGCGTAACGTCGATAGAATCCCCGGACGGCGAAATACCGACCGCCTTCGCCCTGGAGCAGAACTATCCGAATCCCTTCAACCCGACGACAACCATCGCGTTTGCGCTGGACAGGACGCAGCACGTCACGCTGGCGGTGTACGACCTGCTTGGCCAGGAAGTGCAGGTCCTCGTGGACGGCGTCCGCCCGGCGGCGCGCTACCGCGTTCCGTTCGACGCTTCGAACCTCGCCAGCGGGACGTATCTCTATGTTCTGCGGACCGAAGAGCAGGTGGCCGTCAAGACGATGGCGCTGCTGAAGTAACCGCTTCTCCAGCGGACTGCGGGGAATGCCCCCTCCTCCCGTTTCGTCAGGAGAAGCGGGAGGAGGGGTCTGGGGTGCCTCTGCGATTTTCCAAGAACCGTATCCCCTGAAATCTGTATTATGCGCGCATTCGTCGCCTCGTCGGCGCGCCCTGTAGCGAATCGGATTTATGAAACTCGTCATTCCCATGGCTGGTCGCGGTACGCGCGTTCGGCCCCATTCCCATGTTACGCCCAAGCCCCTGCTGCCCGTTCGCGGACGCAGCATGGTGGAGCGGATCGTGGATACGTTCCAGCGCGTATTGCCCGCGCCTCTGGAGGAAGGCGTTTTCGTGCTGGGGCCGGATTTTGGCGAAAATGCGTATGACATGCTGCGGGAAATATGCGCCCGGCACGCCCTGCGCCCCCGGTTCGCCGTACAGCAAACGGCGCAGGGCACGGCCCATGCCGTAGACGCGGCCCGGGACTACCTGCAAGGCCCCGGCGTCGTGGCTTTTGCGGATACGGTGTTCGATATGGAGGCGGGACTGGATTTTCGGGGCGCCGACGTGGTGGCCATGGTGAAGCATATCGAGGATCCCAGCCGGTTCGGGGTTGCGGTGCGGGAGGGGGACCGGGTCGTGGAACTGGTTGAAAAACCGTCCGAACCCATTTCTACGGAAGCCCTGGTCGGCATTTATTACGTCCGCGAGCTTGGGGAACTCCGGGGCGCCATCGAGGGGATTATCGCCGACGACCTGCGGGGGAAGGGCGGGGAATTTCAGCTCACCGACGCGTTCGACCGTATGATCAAGCGCGGCGACGCGTTTACGACCGCGCCCGTTTCGGAATGGCTTGATTGCGGCACCATTCCCGCCCTGATGGAAACGACCCGGCGGCTTCTGGAGAAAGAAGATACTGGCGCCTGCCTGGGAGAGGTGGAAAACAGCATGGTCGTTCCGCCGGTCTACGTCGGGCCGGGGGCGCGCGTCGCGGATTCGGTCGTGGGGCCGTACGTTTCTATCGAGGCGGGCGCCGACGTACGCCGCGCCGTGCTGGAGCGGTCCATTGTTTTTCCCGGCGCCACGGTGCATGGCGCGGTACTGGCCGATTCGCTGATCGGCAGCCACGCCCAGGTGCGTCCGGGCGCGCGCAGGGTGAACGTCGGCGATCACGCGGAGATCGGGTTGGCGCTCCCGGACGGGTTCTGACCTTACCCGCTCGTCGGGGGAAGGCGCCGGGCGCCTACGGCCTCGATAACAGGGAGCGCGCGCGCTTCCGCTTCGAGCGCCCAGGCCCGAAAGTTGTTCTGCGCGGGGTCGTACCGCGCTACGAATTGCGTCAGGAGGTTCATGTCGAATCGTTCGCTGCGGACCCCGCACCCCAGTTTTTCTACTTCGTACGCATTGCACAGCTGTTCGTAGTGTCCCTCCACTGGAACGGCCAGTATCGGTTTGCCGAGGAAGAGCGCTTCGGAAACCGATTCGAATCCGGCGGTGCACACCAGGCCCGCGCACTGGCTCATCAATTCGAGAAATCGGGTGTCGTGCAACTGGTTGAAGCGCAGCGTGTCGCTGTGCTGCACGACTTCGTCGGCGTCCGGATTGTCCCAGAAGCATTCCAGGCGCTGCGCCGGGTGTTTTGCGTTCCATGCGATCACCTGCTCCGCGTAGCCGCGATTGAGGAGGTAGATGAGGAAAAACCGGTCGTCGGAAACCGTGGCGGGCAGGCTCAGGGCTTCTTCGCGTAAAAGCGGGGGGATCACGGAGAGCCGGGCGCCCGGAAGGTCCTTCGCCGGATACAGGGAGAGCGCGAGTTTCCATGTGGCCCGGAAACTCGTCAGGCGCGTGAACAGCCGCATGGCCGAGCGGTCCACGGTCCGCCCCGGCGCGAAGTCGTAAATCGGGTGGTCGAACATGTACTGATGTCCGACCGCCACAAAGGGGACGTCCGGGCGATAGAGCGCCTGGTACACGCCCGCCATCGGTTCGTAGAAGGCGAGCGCCAGGTCTGGCTGCGCGTCTTCGAGCGTCTGATGGATACGTTGCAGGCTGCGCCGAAAGGCAGGGATGCGCCCGACGTTTTCGATGAGCGTGTCCAGCGAATGGATTGCGCGCTGCTCCTTGCCAATGCTGAACCCCGGGGAACTGAACCGATGGATCGGAGAGGGAAGCCGCTGGGCGAATACGGCGGGAATTTCCCGATTGCTTACCTTTCCGGCAAGTACGCCGACCAGTTCGTGCCCGGCTTTGCGCAGCATGGTTTGCAGGGCAAGCGCCTGGGTGAGATGCCCGCGCCCTTCCCCCTGCACGATGAACAGGATTTTCATTTCAGTGGCGTTGCCGCCCGGAATCGCCTGAAGCCATAATCAAGCCCCTCAATACCCCGCTCTTCCCTTGCCGGTTTCCCCAACGTATCCGCAGCGCGCCCCTCGCAGCCTCTGATCTTCGTGGATTTAATCAGCGTATCCTGTATTTTTTGTCCGCTTTTGGTTTTCTTGTGCACGTTATTTCCCCGATTCTTTTGCGAACCATGCGTATCGTCGTAACGCGCCCGTTGCCGCTCGAAGGGCTGTTTCCGCTGGATGGCTACGAGGTCGTCCAGCATCGTTTTTCTCCCGGAGCGCCGGAGGAGGATCAGCTGATCGATATTGCGCAAGGGGCCGACGCCCTGATCACGCTCTTGTCGGATCCGGTTACCGACCGGGTGTTGCGCGCTTGTCCCGACGTGAAGGTGGTTGCGCAGTATGCGGTGGGGTACGACAACATTGACGTGGCGGCGGCGCGGGCGCGGGGCGTCGTGGTGACGAACACGCCGGGCGTACTTACGGAGGCCACCGCGGATATGGCGTTTGCGTTGCTCCTGGCGGCGGCCCGGCAGATTGCGCCGGCGGACCGGTATGTGCGCGACGGGAAATTTTCGAGATGGGAAGCGGACCTTATGCTGGGCGCCGAACTGAACGGCGGCGCGATAGGGATCGTGGGGCTCGGCAGGATAGGCGCCGCCATGGCGCGGCGGGCTATCGGGTTCGGGATGCGCGTATGCTATTGCAACCGGTCCCGCGCCAATCCGTCCGTAGAGCAGAAACTGGGCGCCCGGTTCCTTTCGCTTGACGCGCTTCTGGAGACGAGCGACGTGATTTCCTTGCATTGCAATCTGAATGCGTCCAGTCGGGGCCTCATCGGGCGCGAGGCGTTTGCGCGCATGAAACCCTCGGCCATCCTGGTCAATACGGCGCGCGGCGCCGTGGTGGACGAGGAAGCGCTTGCGGAGGCGCTGCGCAACCGTACGATTCGCGCGGCGGGCCTGGACGTTTTCGAGCGGGAACCGGCGGTGCATCCGGGGTTGCTTGACCTCGACAATGTTGTGCTGGCGCCGCACCTTGGCAGCGCCACGCGCGCCACGCGTTTGAAGATGGCGGAAATGTGCGCCGAAGCGGTGCGGGCCGTACTCGAGGGCGCCCGGCGTATTCCGTATCGGGTTGCGTAGCCTGCGGCGGCCGGCGGGCAGGCCAGGCGTCAGAGCCATTTCATGTATACGCCGACGAGGGTGATGGCCATAACGCCGATGCTGACCGGCAGGCCGGCCCGGAAATAATCCCGGAAACGGTATCCTCCCGCGCCCATCACCATCAGGTTCGTTTGATAGCCGAGCGGAGAGAGGAAACTGGCGGAGGAAGCGATGGTTACGGCCATGGCTACGGCGCGGGGCTCCAGGCCGATATCGATGGCGGTCGCCAGGGCCACGGGAATCATGATGACGACGGCTGCGCTGTTCGTAATGATTTCCGTGACGATCATCGTGCCGAGGTACAGGAAAAGCAGCGCCGCAATCGGGTGCTGGCCCGGCAGGATGGCGGCGATGGCATGGCCCAGCCCGGTCGCCAGCCCGCTTACCTGGACCGCGTGGCCTATGCCGAGCGCGCCGGTAATGGTCAGGACCACGGTTATATCCACCGACTGGCGCAATGCGGGCCCGCGCAAAAAGCCCATCAGAATCGTGACCAGTGCGCCGGCGAAGGCGGCTGCGGCCAGGGGCAGCAGGCCCACGATGTGGAACAGGATCAACAGGCCGAGGATCGCAAGGAGCGCCCCCGTTTTTCGGGTAATGCGCTGCGGCTCCCGGATTTCTTGCGTAACGAGGTAAAAATCTTCCTGGCTTTGGCGCCAGCGCTGGTCGAATCCTTTTTTGGCGTCCATGACAAGGAGGTCGCCCGGCTTGAGCGGAACATTGCCGAGCGCGCCGCGGATCGATTCGTTGCGGCGATGAATGGCCAGGACCACCCCATCGTATTTCTCCCGGAAGTTGACTTCTTTCAGCGTTTTTCCGGCCAGCATCGAATTTGTCGAAACCACGGCCTGAAAAAGCGGCGGCTCCGCTTCCCGGCGATGCGTTCCCGCGTCGGGAGGGTCTATGGCAAAACCGGTCTGCTCGCAGAGGCGTTCTCTCGCGTCCATGCGCCCGATAAAGGTAAGCACGTCGGCTTCCCGAAGGATTTCTTCTGGCGCGACCGGTCCGATCACCCGCTGGTTGCGACGAATATAGACGAGGTACGCGTCGCCCAGCGACCGCAAATTCGCTTTTTGAATCGACATGCCTGCGAGGGGCGAGCCGTGCGGGACGCGCAACCGGAATCGGTAATCCAGCGTGTCGGTTTTGTCCCGCTCGGCAGGGGTTGTCTTTGGCATAAGCCGGTGTCCCGCAAGCGACAGGTACAAAACCGCCAGGGCGGTTACCGGCAAGCCGATCCAGGCAAATTCGAACAGCCCGAATTCCTGCATGCCGGCTTCCCGGATAAGGCCCGAAGCAATAATGTTCGTCGAGGTGCCGACCAGCGTGATCATGCCGCCCGCGATCGCTGCGAACGAAAGCGGCATGAGGAGTTTCGACGCCGCCACGCCGGTTTTTCGGGCTATCGCCTGCATCCGGGGTATAAGCATGGCCACCACGGGGGTGTTGTTCAGACAGGCGGACAAGATGGCCGTGGGCGGCAGGACGCGGAAAAGCAGCGAGGTTACGCCGGCGCCCGGGTAGGCCATCCATCGGTCTATCCAGACGAGCATGCCGGTTTGATGAATGCCTGCGGCCACTACGTACAGGGAAGCGATCGTAATGACGGTTTCCCATGCGACGCCCGAAAACGCCTCTACGGGATGGAGTACGCCTGCGATGAGCAGAATGCCCAGCGCCGACAGAATGGTTACGTCCACCCGCGCCCATTCCCGCGCGAGCGCGACGATCATGCACAGCACGGTTGCAAGGGTAAACCAGGCTTGCCAGGGCATCGGCGTCTGGAGGGTTGGCGGAGCGAGCAGGCAGGGGCGGCGCGTTGAATCCGGGGCTGCGGCTTGGGCCAGATCGCTACGCAGTGGATGGAATAATGCCTTGCGCCGAAAGCATGGCGACGATCCGGTCCACGCATTCCTGGACAGACAAGGCGTCGGTCTGGAGCCGGAGTTCCGGGTATTCCGGCGGCTCGTACGGGGCTGAAATGCCCGTAAAATTGCGAATCTCGTTGTCGAGGGCTTTTTTGTACAGTCCTTTCGGATCGCGCCGCTTGCACGTTTCCAGGTCGCAATCCACATGCACTTCGAAGAAACGATCTTCCGGAATGACGTGCCGGGGGTATGCGCGATCCCGGCGGCGGGGCGATACAAGGGCGCAAAGGGTAATGTTGCCTTGTTCGAAACACAGCCGCGCCGTTTCGCCGACGCGGCGAATGTTTTCGGCCCGATCCGCCTCGGAGAAACTCAGGTCGCCGCACAAGCCGTGCCGCACGTAGTCGCCGTCGATGGACATGGTGCGGACCCCTTGTTCGAAGAGGCGTTTTTCGAGGGCCCGGGCGATCGTCGATTTGCCCGAGCCGGACAGTCCCGTCATCCAGAGTACGGCGGCCTGGTGCCCCTGCCGCCGTTCGCGGGCCTCGCGCGCAATGAACAGTTCGTCCCACACGACGCCGGGGGAAACGAGGCGCTCCATGGCGGGCGTCCGCCCGACCGGCGGAACGTGTTGCGCCGCGCCGCGAATCATCCCGGCGGCCACGGTGTTGTTGGCGTCCGGGTCGATCAGGATGAAACTTCCGGTTTCCCGGTTGACCCGGTAGGCGTCCACGAAAAGCGGGTCCGCCAGTTCGAATTCAATGCGTCCGATATCGTTCAGGCCCAGGGCGTCCGCCGTTTCCCGATGCAGCGTGTCGATATTCATGCGGTAAATCACGTTGCCTACCGCCGCCTGCACGTTGCGGGTGGTATGCTGGAGAATCCAGCGGCGGTTCGTATTCATCGGTTCCTCGCTCATCCAGCATATATCGGCGTCGATGCTGCGCGTCACCAGGGGCTTGTTGCGTCGGCGGACAATCATGTCGCCCCGCCCGATATCGATGTCGTCCTCCACCGTAATCACGACCGAATCGCCGGCGCGGGCCCGCTGAACGTCTTGCTCCATGCACACGATGGAGCGTATGCGGCTTTCCTGCCCGGACGGCAGCGCCACGATGTCTTCGCCCGGAGCAATGGATCCCGACGCCACGCGGCCCGCGTAGCCGCGAAAACGCTGATGCGGCCGGATTACGTATTGCACCGGAAAGCGGAAATCGACCACGTTTCGTCCCGCGCCCACCTTGACGGTTTCCAGATGGTGCAGGATCGTCGGTCCGCGGTACCAATTCATTCGTTTGCTGGGCTCGACGACGTTGTCCCCTTTCAGGGCGGAAATGGGAATGAAAACGACGTCGTCAATATCCAGCCGCTCGGCGAATTCCCGATAGTCGCCGACGATTTTCCGGTAGGCTTCTTCGGAATATTCGACAAGGTCCATCTTGTTGATCGCCACGAGGACGTGGGGAATCTGAAGCAGCGAAGCGATGAATCCGTGCCGTCTCGATTGCTGCAGTACGCCGTTGCGCGCGTCGATCAGAATAATAGCCAGTTCGGCGGTCGACGCGCCGGTCACCATATTGCGCGTATACTGGATGTGTCCCGGCGTATCGGCAATGATGAACTTGCGTCGCGAGGTGGAAAAATAGCGGTAGGCGACGTCGATGGTGATGCCCTGTTCGCGTTCCGCGCGCAGCCCGTCCGTGAGCAAGGCCAGATTGACGGCGCCGTCGCCTTGTCCGAGGCTGGCGCGCTCGATAGACTGGTATTGATCCTGGTGGATGGCTTTCGAGTCGTAGAGCAGGCGGCCGATCAGCGTCGATTTGCCGTCGTCTACGTGGCCTGCCGTGGTGAAGCGGAGTATATCCATTGAAGGAAGCCGCGCCGCGCGCAGCGGTCTGGATCAGATTATCGTTAAAAATACCCTTGTCTTTTGCGGTCCTCCATGGCGGCTTCCGAGCGCAGGTCGTCGGCGCGGGCGCCGCGCTCGGTGACGCGGGCCGAGGCCACTTCTTCGATGATTTCTTCCAGCGTGGCGGCGGGGGACCGGATGGCGCCGGTGCAGGTCATGTCTCCTACGGTTCGGAACCGGACCGTTTCGCGCGTCCACGCTTCGCCGTTCGCCAACGAGACGTAATCGCATTTTGCAAGCAACACGCCGTCCCGTTCCACGATCTCGCGTTCATGGGCGAAGTAGATGGAGGGAATTTCGATATCCTGCATGAGAATATATTCCCATACGTCCAGTTCCGTCCAGTTGCTTAACGGGAAAATGCGAAAATGCTCTCCGGGCCGTTTCCGTCCATTGAAAATGTGCCACAATTCCGGGCGCTGGTTCTTGGGGTCCCATTGCCCGAAACGGTCCCGGTGCGAGAAGAAACGTTCCTTGGCGCGGGCCTTTTCCTCGTCGCGGCGCGCGCCGCCCAGCGCGGCGTCCGTCTTGAGTTCGCCGAGGGCGTCGAGCAGCGTAGTGATTTGCAGCAGGTTGCGGCTTGCGTTCGGCCCCTTTTCTTCCTTGACGCGCCCCTGGTCTATGGAATCCTGGACGGTTCGGACAATCAATCGCGCGCCGATTTCCCGGGTCAGGCGGTCCCGCAGCGCGATCGTTTCCGGGAAATTGTGCCCGGTGTCTACATGCAAGAGGGGAAATGGAATGGGCGCGGGCCAGAACGCCTTTTGGGCAAGGCGCACCATGACGAGCGAATCCTTCCCGCCGGAAAACATCAAGCAGGGCCGCTCGAATTGCGCAGCCGTTTCCCGCATGATGTAGATGGCTTCGGATTCCAGCCGTTCGAGATGAATGTTACGCAAGGGTATGGTGATTAAGTCCACGAAGCTGTGGGGCTTGCGAGGCGGGCGCCGGCCGGGAATGACGAAGCGGGCAGCGTGGCGGCCCCGCAATAATATAATGAGGAATGACGCAGCGGGCGTGCCTCAGCAGCCTCCGAAGGGCGCGTCACGTGCACAACGCGCCGAATCCGCAGTGGTTTCTGCGGATTGCAACGAGGCGCGCGTGGCGGGGTGGAGGGGATTGCGACGCGGCGGGCGAAGGGGTTGTGATCGGCGTATCCGGGGGAGGGCATCCAGAAAATTGCGTAACTTTACCTTAACGGATAACGTACCAGCCGGAAACCCTTTATCCCTCGCAAGGTAACAAGCTATTGAAGCTCGCAACGCCGCCGCAGGTCGGGGAGCAGTTGCGCGACGCTACGGGCAAGCGCAGGGGAACACTGCGCAGGGCAGCGAACGTATACCCTGCACCCTAAACCCGCGGCAAGACAATGATTGATACCCTTTCCATTGCCCGGAACCTCGCCGCCGCAGGCTTTGACCAGAAACAGGCCGAAGCACAAGCCGAAGCCATTGCGAACGCCGTCGAGCAAAAGCACGGGGAAGCCGCTTCGAAAGAATTTGTACGCGGCGAAATAAACGCCCTTGAAGTCCGCCTTGTGCGCTGGATAATCGGGGCAGGCGTCGTTTATACTGGCTTCTTTTTTGCCGTAATCCGCTTCACGTTTTCGTCGTAGCGCAGCTGGCCCCGTACAGTATATAAATTCCCTTTTCCAGTATTTACGCCGCGAGAGGGAGCGGGCATGGGCGGGTTACTCCGTATTGAGGGGAAGCGGCGCAGGCGGATCGGCGGCGGGGGTTTCCATAACCGCAGGGGCCGGGGGCGCGTGGACTATGACAGGCGGGGATGTTGCGGGCAAGGGTTGCGGTAGAAAACGAATCAAGAAGCCTATAATGGTTGTTGCTAAAGCTAATGCCGTTAGCATTATCGTAATCATTCGCTTCCAGTCGGTTGCTATCTCTCCCCTGATTTCGCTGTATCGCTCCGCGTTTTCGGTTCTTATCTTCGCAATGGCGGTGTTCGCCTCCCCGAATCCCTTCGCAATGGCGGTGTTCGCCTCCCAGAATCCCTTCGCAATGGCGATGTTCGCCTCCCAGAATCCCTTCGCAATATCGGCGCGTACGCCGTTTATTGCGGCGTTGACGTAATCATGTGTAACCTGTCCGGGGTCTGGATCCTGTGCCATGTTCTCGACCTGTTTCGGGCTGTCTGTCTTTCTTGTACGCGCTTCAGGGGCGGGGGTGTTTCAATCGGGAATGTCCGGCCAGCGCGGTTCCTCGCCCTGCGTGGGCTTGGCATGCGTTTGGGGTGGCATAACGGGGACTTCGTAATTCTTGACGGTTTCGCCTACCCGGTTTCCCGGACGGGCGTTCCGCATGATGTCGCGTACTGGCTTAGCGAGGCACCAGGAACGGCAATATTGTACAGCGAAAAAACAAAAAAACAAAGAGATTTTTTACCTATTCCCCCGAATCCGTACTATGCATTCCGTCCGTATTCCCGATCTTCACGAGTTCCGAATCGTCCTGTTCCGCGCCAAATTCTGCCCTTCGCTGCCGCATGAATCGGTCTGTACGCTGTTTCGCTGTTGCGACGCTCCTGTGTTTTTCGGGATGTCGCGCCGATTCTTCGGGCCGCTGGCATGAAGAATCGAATCACCGGTGGCGGGCGTTGTCTGTTTCCGGGGAGGCGGGGGGCGGGTTTGCGCAGGCCAAGGCGCGGCGCACCGGAGTAGACGCCGCCAACAGGGTCGGGGAGGGGCTTTTTCTGGAGAATCGGCACTATTTGAACGGGTCCGGCGTGGCCATAGGGGACGTGGACGGGGACGAATGGCCGGATATCTATCTGACGCGCCTCGGCGCGCCGAACGTGCTGTATCGCAACTTGGGCGGGTGGCGGTTCGAAGACGTTACGGAGCGCGCGGGCGTCGGCGCGGCGGATCGGTTTTCGACCGGCGCCGCCCTGGCGGACGTAGACGGGGACGGCGATCTGGACATCCTCGTTACGGCCACGGGCGGCCCGAACGCCGTATTTTTGAATGACGGTCAAGGCCGTTTCGAGGAAGCCCCCGATGCGTTTGGCGCGCTTGCCCCTCGCGGGAGCGCCACGATGGCGCTGGCGGATACGGACGGGGACGGCGACCTCGATTTGTATGTCGGCAACTACAAGGTTCGGACCGTAAAGGATATGTATTCGCCGCAGGAACGCGCATTCGACCGCGTGGTGGAGCAAGCGGGCGGCGCCTATCGCGTTCGCGCCCCGTTCGAGGCGCATTACGTGCTTCGCAGGGAGGGGGATCGCATGATGCGTTTCGAAATCGGCGAGGCGGACGGCTACTATCTCAACGACGGAACCGGGCGTTTCGCCCTTCAGGCGTTTACGGAGGGGGCCTTTCTGGACGAAGAAGGCAAGCCGTTGCAGGAGGCCCCGCGCGACTGGGCCCTTACGGCGCGGTTTCAGGATATCAATGGGGACGGGGCGCCGGACTTGCTGGTATGCAACGATTTCGAGAGTCCGGACCATTTCTGGTTCGGCGACGGGCAGGGGACGTTCCGCGCTGCGCCCGGGCGGGCTTTCCGCAAGACGAGCCAGTCCACGATGTCTGTGGCTATTTCGGATATCGACCGGGATGGCCATATGGATATTTTTCAGGCAGATATGCTCAGCCGCGACCATCGGCGACGGCAACGGCAGCAGTCCGGCGTACACTCTTTCGCGTTGCCCGCTCCGGGGAATGGGGAGGGCCGTCCGCAGGAGATGCAGAACACGCTTTTTCTTGGCCGGGGGGACGGCACGTTCGCCGAAGTTGCGCATATGGCCGGGGTGCATGCGTCCGAATGGACCTGGGGCAGCGCTTTTCTGGACGTGGACCTGGACGGTTGGGAGGATTTGCTGCTGGCGACGGGCCATGCCTACGATGCGATGGACGCCGACGCGCGCATGGCTGCGGCGGCGACGCCTTCGGGGGCGGCGTGGCGCGAGGAAGTGCTGCTGTTTCCTCCGCTCGATCTGAAAAACATGGCGTTTCGCAATCGCGGGGATGGGACCTTCGAGGCCATGGACGATGGCTGGGGACTGGGGCGGGAAGCCGACGTGTCGCACGGCCTGGCGTTGGGCGATCTGGACCGGGACGGAGACCTGGATGTCGCGATTGCCCGCCTCGACCGCCCCGCCGCCCTGTTTCGCAACCGTTCGTCGGCCTCCCGCGTGGCGGTGAGCTTGCGGGGGCTGGCTCCGAATACCCGGGGCGTCGGCGCGAAAGTGCGCCTTTCGGGCGGGGGGTTGCCGACGCAGGAGAAAGAAATCATTGCCGGGGGACAATACCTTTCTTCCAGCGAGGCGCTGGTTTCGTTCGCCGCGGGCAACGCGGAGGGCCTGCGCATCGAAGTGCTGTGGCGCAGCGGGCGGTATTCGCGGATCGAGGGCGCGCATGCGAACCGGCATTACGAACTCTTCGAATCGGCCGCCGCCCGGCTTGCGCCCCGGCAGCCCCGCCCCGCCCCCGATCCGCATTTCGAAGAAATCCCTCTTGCGCATGCGCATCGAGACCCTTCGTTCGACGATTTTCGCCTGCAACCCCTGTTGCCATGGAAACTGAGCCGCGAGGGGCCCGCCTCGGCGTGGGCGGACCTGGACGGGGACGGCGACGACGATCTGCTGATTGGGAGCGGGCGAGGCGGGCGCATGACGTGGTTTCGCAACGCCGGGGCGGGGCGCCTGGATTCCCCGAAGCCCGTCGGCGAGGCGGCTTTCGGGGATCAAACCGGGGTGGTTGTTCTGGAACGCGCCGGGGAAGGGGCCCTGGTGGCGGTGGGCGTATCGGGGTACGAAGCGGGCCTGTCCGCCGCTTCCGTCGTCGATATCTACCGCGTACGCCCGGACGGCGCGTTCGAGCGCATGCAGCGCCTTCCGTTCGGCGCGTCGAGCGTGGGGGCGCTGGCCCTCGGCGACCTGGACGGCGATGGCGATGTGGATATTTTCGCCGGAGGCCGGCATGTTCCCGGGCGGTATCCCGAAGCCGCTTCGTCCGTGGCGTACTGGAATGAAGGCGGTCGCTTTGCGTACGACGAACGATCAGAGGTTTTCGGGCGCCCTGGCCTTGTCGCCGCCGCGGCGCTCGGCGATCTCGACGCGGATGGCGCCCAGGACGTGATCCTGGCGACCGAATGGGGTCCCGTACGGGTCTTTCGCGGACTGGGGCAGGGCGCGTTCGAGGAGGTCACGGCTGCCTGGGGGCTGGATCGCTACGAGGGATGGTGGCAAGGCGTTGCGCTGGGGGATTTCGACGGGGACGGGCGCCTGGACATTGTTGCGACGAACCGGGGGTGGAATACGCCGTATGGCCGCCCGGAACGGGACGGGCGCGACGTCCGGCTGTACTATGGAGATTACGATCTGGACAACCGGATGGATATGGTGGAGGCGCGCTATGAGGAGGCGCTGGGCGGGTATGTTCCGATGCGCCAGCTGGTTGCGCTTTCCGCCGGCTTGCCGCTGGTCCGCCGCCGCATGCGCACGTTTGCCCAGTATGCGGTTTCTACGGTGGACGAAGCGATTGGCCCCCGGCTGCTTCGAGGGGCGCGCAAGCGGGCGACCTGGCTTGCCTCCACGGTGTTTCTGAACAAGGAATCCGGTTTGGAAGCGCATCCGCTTCCCGCCGAGGCGCAACGGACAGCCGGGTTCGGCGTAGCGGTTGGCGACCTGGACGGCGACGGCAACGAGGACCTTTTTATTGGCCAGAACCTGTCTGCCTTGCCTGCGGACCAGCCTCGCCTCGATGCGGGGCGGGGGCTTTGGCTTCGGGGGGACGGGAACGGCGGATTTGCGCCCGTCGGCGGCGCGGCGTCCGGGATCACGGTATACGGAGCGCAGCGGGCCGTAGCGGCGGGCGATTACGACCGGGATGGACGGCTGGACCTGCTGGTTACGCAGAATGGGGGCCCCGCCAGGCTTTTCCGGAACAGGCGTGCAGCGCCAGGCTTGCGCCTTCGCTTGCTCGAATCGGGCAGGCCCGCCCTCGGCGCGGTTGCGCGGCTTCGACAGGGGGAAGGGGCCTGGGGGCCGTCCCGGCTCGTATCGGCGGGGTCGGGGCGCCTGGGCCAGTCTTCGACGACGCTGACGATGGGACCCGGCTCCGCCGGGGAGGCGTGGGTGCGCTGGGCGGACGGCGCGGAAACGGTGCGGACTATCGAGCCGGGAACGAACCTGCTCACCGTTTCGCGCCCTTGACTCGATGAGATTATCGAGCGTATCCGGGCATGCAAACCGCCTTGCCCGCTTGCGAAAAATACGCGATGGCCGCCCGCCCGCGTCCTGTAAAAACAGCCCTGAAAAACGCGCCCGCAGGCGTCGCCTAAATAATTTAGGGTCCGATTTTTCGCGCCTTACTTCTTTAGGTTTCCTTATTTGGAGGCGTCCTGACCGCCCACGCCGCCGAGGGTGTACACAGGCATTTCGAGCACTTCCAGCTCGCCGCCCGGCACGGCGAAATGTACGGGCGTTCCGGGCGTCAGGTCTCCCCAGCCGCGCTTGTCGAAGTACGCTCTGCCGGCGGCGGCCAGGTAGCATTCTATATTTTTTTCGTGTTTGAGTTTTGCCCACAAGCTGGCGGCGTCCGCCGGACTCTGCGCGTCGTCGGGACTGCCAAGGGGGTCCGAAGCGGAGGCAGGATTCATTTGGCCCCGCGCCACGCGCGTTTTATTGACGAGTTCGGCTACGCGGGCGGCGCTTCCCCCGGTTCGCAACAATCCTTCCGCAACAAGCATATCCAGCTCCGTTACCTTGAATTGCACCATGGGGCCGTTGTTGCCGTCCTTCAGGTAGGCGCGATAGCGTTTATGGGTATGAGACGAGTAGTGATACGTGCCTCGGGAGGACGGAAAGGGTCCCGGAATGCCCCAGTATTCGAAGTCGGTTCCGCTATTGCGGGGGTAGGTCAGTACGGTGCCTGCGGGATGCGCGCCGGCCTCCTCCCGGTGGTCGCCCGCCACGATGGTTTCCATCCCGTCTTCCGGCCCCACAATGCGCCGGTCCGAAGTATAAATGTCGAACACGTTTCGGTCGCCGACCGGCGTATCGAGCCAACGCTGGAACCCTCCCGAGGCGTCGGCAGGACCTATCGTATGATAATCCGCGCGCGACCAGGAGCGTCCGTCTTGTCCCCATGCCTTGACAGGATCCCATTCGGGCGCGCCGGAGTCGTTTCCTATGGGCGCCCAGTCCTCCGTAATGCCCTGTTCGGCGTGCCGGATTACCGCGGCCCAGTCGGCGTTCGCCCGCTCGTCGGGCCAGCGCGCGACAGAGGCGATAAACCGCGCCATGAAGGAATGGGCGAGGCGGGCAAGGTCTTCATTGGCGACCGTAAGGCCAAATATCCAGTCGTCTCCGGCGGGAATGGAGAACGAATGCTCGTTTGCGATCGCAATCGAGGCCTCCAGTTTTTGCAATGCGAAAGCCATGACTTCCGGATAGGGTTTCAGCGCCAGATTGGCCAGGTCCGAATGTTCGTCTATCGTAAAGCCCTGATCGTAGCGCAGGGCAATGTAGCCATGGCATAGCCCCTGCACGAACAGCGCGAACGCCTTGAGTTTGGCTGCGTCTTCGAATGCCGATTCGTCCTCGTCGATAATGGCCAATGCGTCCGACGTGTTCGAAATAGCCAGATAGTTATTGTCCCACGGCCCTTTCATGGCTTCGGCGTACGGGAAAGTCGGACTGTTGTCGAACGCGACGCGGGGTTCCGACGAGAGATGCCGCCCGGCGAAATTGGCCCACGAGTAGGACAATTCGTCTGCGATGGCCGAGAGGGGCATTTGGCCGTTGCCCCCTATATTGGCCCGCCAAAAGTCGAGAAACGAACTCCCGACCAGGTTCACCACATCGTTCGGGTCGGCCAGCACCTGGCTGTTGTCCGGGCTGTTGTCGTTCTCGACCGTCAGGTCTACGCATCCCGCCCACAGGCAGGCCAGCAGGGCGATCGCCGCAGGCAGGCGCATCCGGCGTCCGGTCTTTATGTCGTATCCGTCGCGCATTAAAAATCAAGGATAATCCTGCCGGAAACCGTTCGGAAGTTCGGGTAGCGGAACTGGTCCACGCGAAACAGCGAGGCGTCGCCGCCAACCGTAGCGTTGCTGCTGGTTCGGCCGGTTTCGGGATCGAATCCCGAATAGTTTGTAAACGTGAGCAGATTGCGTCCGGTTACTCCGAGGCGCAGGCGATGTAGCCCGAAGGTGCTTCCGAACATGCGCGCGAGTTGTTGCTTTTCGAGGGAATATTCCACCGTGAATTCGCGCAATTTCAGGTAGTCGCCGGACTCGACGAAGTGATTGTTCGTTCCGTTCGCGTGGTAGAGCGCCTGCATGTAGTTCGCGGTTTTCTTGCGCGCGTCGGATTTGCCCGCCTGGTCCTGATCCTGGTGCCGATCGTCCCGGTGCGCCCATTGGGCGGTTGCGTTGTAGATATCGCCGCCTATCTGCGCGCTCCAGAGCATATACGCGGCGAGGCCTCGCCAGCGCATGGTGGCGTTCAGTCCGAGATTGAAGTCGGGAAGCGTATTGCCGATGCGCGCGAAGGCGGTGCATTCCTCGTTTTCGAACAGAATGGGCATGCCCCACGCATAGGTTTTTTGCCCGCAGGGCGTGGTCATGGTTTCGCTTTTGGCGCCCCAAAGGTTTCCGGTTATGCCGTCCATCCAGGTGTTTCCTGCGCCGACCCATACCACGTAGCCCTCGTCGTTGACCTGAAACTGATCTTGCGCGACGCTTGCGGGCAATTCGTCCAGATTCGTGAGGAATTTGTCCCCGTACAGGGCCCCCAGCCGTTCTCCCTCGCGGATATAAAAAGCGTTCTTGGGGCCGCCCCGGAACGCCGGCGGCTCGAATTCGGTGATTCGCTGGCGGGTGCGATCGAAAACGACGCCTATATCCAGACTGCTGGAAGCATTTCGGAACAACGACATACGCAGGGAGGCCTCTATCGTATTGGATTCGAGGGCGCCTGCGTTTCGCCATTGTCCCGAATATCCTCTTGCCGCAGACAAGGGGACGAGCAACAACTGATCTTCTACCCTCGAATGCGCGTAAACCAGTTCCAGAAACGCCTTATTCCAGACAGAAAATTCCATCCCCGCTTCCCGTTCTTTTTGCAATTCGGGTTTTAGCAGGCTATTGCCGAGGGTGGATTTCGTCAACTGGCCGCCGGAGAGCGAAAAGGTTTCGTACTGGCACTGAAAACAGGGTCGCGCGCCGGCGGTCCCGTACGAGGCGCGCACCTTGAATTCCGGAAGCGCGTTGCCGGCGGGCCACCAGGCTTCTTCGGACAAACGGTAGGCTCCGCTGACGCGGAAATAGGTTTGCCACCGTTCTTCTGCGCCGAAAAGCGAACTTCCGTCGCGCCGGATCAGGGCGTCCATAATGTAGCGGTCGGCATAGTCTGCTCCCGCTATGGCGTAAAATCCCTCGGAACGGATCGTTGCGCTGCTGGAGCCAATGCGCTTGTCGTCTGTGTTTACGTTGGAGAGGTCTGAAATGCCCGTGGCCGCCAATCCGCGCGCGCTGACGAAATCTGTCCGTTCGTTGAAGGTTTCCGTCGCCCAGCGAAACTGGGTTCGGGCGACCAGGCGGTCGAATTGCCTTCGGAAAGACGCCGTGACGTCGGTATTCAGGGCCGAGGATACGGCGTTGTTCCGATTGATTTCTCCCGCTCCCCTGCTATTGCTGTCGATTTCCTGATACCCCTTGTCGTAAAATTCAAAGCCCTCGCGGTCCGAGCGGTCAAAACTTATATTCGTTTCGACGTCGAACCAGGGTATGGGCTTCCAGCTGTTTCGGACATTGCCGTAGGCGCGCGCCCGATTTTGATATTGCTCGATATTTTCGAGTACGTAGAGCGGATTGTTTTCCATCGACAAGGGATCGGCGCGTACTTTAAGTTCGCCTTTTTCGTCTCGCTCCGCAAGGCTCACCGCAGGACTCGTAAACATGATGCTGAAAAAGGGATTGATGCCCACATTGTTCGGCGCGTCGCGGGTAGACGTTGCGTAAAATCCTGAAAACGAAGCGGCCACGTTGCGTTTCATGTAGTGATCCAGATTAAACCGAACGCTTTTTCGATGGTATCCTTTTTGGCCCGCGATAATGCCTTCTTCTCGCAGATTCGCGAAGGAAAACAGGAAATTGGTTGCTTCTCCATTGCGGCGTATGGCAATGGAATGGGTCCATGTGTTGCCGGGGTCGAAGAATTCGTCGAATGCGTTATAGGTTTGTCCGGGATAGGGATTGTCGAAAAAGGATACCGCCGTATTTCCATCGACGACGGTCGCCGATCCGTAGGGAATGTCGTTGCCGTCGGCGTCCACGAAAGCCGTTCCGTCGGCGTTCAGCCGGTAATTGTGCGAATTGTTGGGCGTGAGTTTTTGCGCCCCGAAATTAATCCCCATCTCGTTGCGAATTGTCACGCGGGTCTCGTGGACAGGAATTCCGGCGCCCCGGCGGGTGGCGATTCGGATGACGCCATTCTGCGCGCGGGATCCGTACAGCGACGACGCGGAAGCCCCCTTCACGATCTCTATGTTTTCTATATCCAGCGCGTCGATGTCTATCTGGCTGGCTCCAAGCACGACCCCGTCGACGATATAGAGGGGCTGGGCGCTTCCCGTAATGCTGGTAGATCCGCGCAGCCGTACGGAAACGCCGTCGCCGGGCTGCCCGCTTTGGGCGATTACGCTGGCGCCCGCCACCTTGCCGTGCAGGCCGTGCAGCGGGCTGCGCGCCGGCGCAAGCGCCACCAGGTCCTTATCCACCTGATCTACCGTGAAGGCAAGTTTCTTCCTGGGCGTGGCTTCGGCGACGCCCGTTACGACGACCTCGTCCAGATTGAAAAGGTCTTCCGCCAGCACGAAATTCGCCGTCGTTTCCGGGGCCGCGACGACGACGCGCCGGGTCTCGGGCGAATATCCGATGTATTGCACCGTGAGATCGACCGATTGCGCCGTATATTCCAATGGGACTTCGAACGAATACCGGCCCTGGGCGTCGGTTGACGCGCCAAGCAGCAAATCGGCTATGAATACGTTGGCGCCGATAAGCGCCTCTCCCGCTGCGTCCGTTACGACGCCGGATATCGTTACCTGTTGCGCGGTCGCCGCCGTCGGCAGCGCCAGCAACAGGGTCAGGCACGCCATGCGCGATGGTGTCATGACGTCCGCGACTGCGCGACGCAGGTATTTTCGCAGTAGCATATGAACCGTACTATGGGGAGGCGCGCTATCGGGGGATGCGGCGGACGTTTTGCGTCTTGCTTGCGCAATCCGATGCGTCGCATGTACGCGCTGGCCTGAAGTATACGCGAGCGCAAAGAAATTTGTCAAGTTTTATATCCAGTGTTATTATGTTTTTATTGTGCCCAACCAGACCAGGCCCATCATGACAAAGCGCTTTTCGGTTCGGGGGCGCTTCTTGCGCTTCATGGCGGTCGCCGTCGGGCTGCTTGCGTTGATTCCGCTTACCTGGGCGGTTCGCGAGGCCCGCCTCGCTGAGATTCGGCAGGCCCCCGATTTGCACCGTCAAAAAACGCTCGCGGCGGCGCTGGACCGCATTGCGGAGGATTTCGGGGCGCTGCAAGGCGATCTTGTCGAGCGCGCCGGGCGCATTGCCTCGGCGCCGGCGGTCATCGCCGCGCTGGATGCGCAGCCAATCGATTCGACCTCGCTCACGCAGTATTTTTCCACCCTGAAGCCGCCCTACGGGACCTCGGTGGAGTTGTACGCCGCAGACATGGGCCTGGCGGCCTGGAACGGGTTTAGCATGCCCATGGACGCGGCGCCCGCGGCGTCCGGCTTTCCTGGCGAACTGCATGCGAGCATAGCGCGGGACGGGGCGTTTCGGCAGGCCGTGGTCATTTGGCGGCCCGTTTTGCGCGACGGCCAGACGCTGGGGGTGGTCCGGGCCATGCGCCTGGTGGGGTACGCCCCGCCGGTGAACAACGAGTACATCAAGGATGTGAGCCTGGTGCCCAAATGGCGCAGATTGGCGAAAATGCCGGTCGAATTGACCTTTGACGCGCCGCCGGAGGAGCCGGGTTCTTCGTCCCGGTTGTTGACGGGCGCGGATGGCGCGGCGCTGGGCATGGTTACGATAGACCCGCCTTCCGTACGGCAAATGGCCGAGCTGGCCGCCGTGCTTCCGAATCATCTCATGGCGCTCTGGACCACCTTGTTCTTGTTCTGGACGGTCGCGGGCGCATGGGTCCTGTATCGCCGGGAACTCCGGCGCATGCCGTCGGAGCCCGGTCGATGGCGGGTTGCGCTGGGGTATTTCGCGTTCCTCGCTGCGTACTGGTGGGCGATTCGCTTTGTCCTCCTTGCGCTGCGCGTCCCGTCTCGCTGGCAACAAGGCAAAACGCCGCTGGCGCCGCTTTTCGACCCCGCGCATCTTTCGTCCGAATTATTCGGCGGCCTCCTGGGCGCGACGGGCGAATTCCTGATCGCGATTCTGTTTCTGGCCGCCTTTGCCGGGGCGTTTCTGGAATGGATCGTCGCGCTTCAACGCGCCCGCGCCCGCCTCGCCCGCCCCCGCCTCGCGTCGCGAGCCGCTTTCGCCGGCCTGGCGGCATCCTGCACGGCGGCCCTGACCGGCCTGTCGCTGGCGGCGGCGCTCGTAACGCGGCATGTCGCGCTGTATAGCGATTTCGACTTTTTCGCCAAGGGCGGACTCATTCCCGACCTGCACCTGCTTTCGGTTTTTTGCAGCCTTGCGCTCATGCAGATCGCCGTGATCCTGCTTGCCGTGGGCGTGGCGCGGGTAGCGGTTGCGGAAGCGCAGCGGCAATTCGCGTTGACGTCGTCCCCCTGGGGCCTCGCGATTTTCGGGGGCGTCGCGGCGGCTGCGCCGGTCGCGCTCCTGTACGGGTTGACTCCGATCGGGAGCGTACTGCCCCTTGCTATCCTCGGTTACATGCTTGCGGTCGTTTTCGGGTTGGCCAGCCTGGTTCTGCTGCGGTCGATCCGGCGGATGGACCTGGTGCTGGTCCAGAATCTCTTTCCGCTGGTTTTTCTGGTGACGTTCCTGCTGTATCCCATGTTTTATCAGGGGCTGGACGCCCGCCGCGACGCGCGCATGCTTGCGGCGGCGGAGGCGTTCGCGGAGGGCGGGCGGGCCCGCGCTTCCATGGCCGAAGGCGGCATGCCCATATCCGGCGTATTATTGCCTTCCGGGTCGGACGACGCCTTGTTCGATACGTTTTCCGCCGCAGAATTCCGGGGCGGCTTTCTGGTGCGGAGCGCCGGGCGGGATTTTGAACGATACCGGCTTCCGGAAGACGTAGCGCAAGCCCTGTTGCGTCAACCCGTCGTCTGGAAGAACGAGCGCTCGGCAGGCGGATCCTGGCAGACGTGCTATGTTCGTCGGGGCGCTGCGTCGCCGCATGGGATGCAGGCGTTCGCGGCGCGCGCCCCGCGCGTTACGCTTTTCGATCATTTGTATTACCTGTTGCGCCTCACCATGGGGGGGCTTGCGATCGGGTTGCTGTGTTACCTTGCGGGCGTCTGGGCGCGTTACCGGAAAGGGGTATTGCCGGCGCGCCATATTCGTTTTCGGGACAAGGTGCTGAACGCGCTGATCGGGATTGGCATTATCCTCATCGGCCTTGTGGGGGTCGTGGGCGAGCAAGCCGTTACGGTTGGAAGCAGGCAATCCGTGCAGCGGTGGCTTCGCCGACACCTGGATCGCGTCGAACAGGTGCTGACGGCAGAGGCCCGTCTCGGCGAACATCCTTCCAGCGTGCTGGCCCGCATGCCGGTCGATTCGCTGGCGGCCCGCGTAGGCATTGATTTGAACCTGTACGAGGGGCATACCATTTCCCGCCTCAGCCGTCCGCAATTGATTCGCGACCGCCTTGTGGATCGGCGATTGCCTATCGAAGCGTACAAGGCGCTGTACGCGGATGCGGAACGGGTTGCGTTTACGGACGAGCGCGTGGGCAGTTTTACCTATATGGCGGGTTTCAAGGCGCTTCCCGGCGCGGCGGGCCGTCCCCGGTATATCGTTTCCACCCCCATTTTGCCCGAACAGGAAATTATCGAGGAGCAGCGCGCGGACACCGTTGCGTACCTCTTCGGTTCGTTGTTGCTGCTTGTGCTGCTGGTTGCGTTGACGGGAGCCGTGCTGGCCGACGCCCTCTCGAAACCCATTGCCCGCCTCCGGTCCGGCCTGAAGGAGGTCGCCGGGGGGCGCCTGGGCGAAACGCTTCCCGTGGATTCGCGCGACGAGATCGGGGAACTGGTCGAAACCTTCAACGAAATGCAGCAGCAGTTGGCCGAAAACCGCATCAAACTGGCCCGACAGGAGCGGCAGCTGGCGTGGCGGGAGATGGCGCGGCGGGTCGCGCATGAAATACGCAATCCGCTCACGCCCATGAAATTGTCCGTGCAGCATTTGCGCCAGGCTTTTGCGGACCGGGCGGACGAACCCGCCGTCCGCAGCGCGTTTGGCCAGGTTTTCGACCGGATTACGGCGACGCTGATCGAGCAGATCGATTCGCTGGCCCGCATCGCCAGCGAGTTTCATGCGTTTGCCCGGATGCCTTCCCGCGAGATGCAGCGCATGAATATGAACGACGTGATCCGGGAAGCGCTTTCCCTGATGCAGGAAGAAAGCGAAATCGCTGTTCGGTCCGCATTGTCCGACGCGCCGCTCTGGGTGGATGCGGACCGGGCGGAGTTGCGCCGGGCGTACATCAATCTGATCAAGAATGCGTTCCAGGCGATCACGGAGCCGGAAAAGGGCAAGGTCGAGGTGCGTACCCGGCGCGAAGAGGCGGACGGAAAGGCGTGGGCGTGCAGTTACGTGGTCGATAACGGGTCGGGCATCGGGGAGGAGGCGGCCCGGAAAATTTTCGAGCCGCATTTTTCGACCAGAAAAACCGGCACGGGTCTGGGATTGGCTATCGTGAAAAAGAGCGTCGAAGAGATGCGCGGGACGATCGGGTTCGAAAGCGAGGCGGGCAAGGGGGCTGTTTTCCGGATACGGCTTCCCTTGCTCGACGAAGACGCGCCGCCGCGCTGAACCTTTCTTTCGTATCTTGCGTTCGATACGATGAAAAACCCGCTGTCGCGCCGATCCCTTTTCGTTTCCGCGTTTGGGGTCCGATCCCTTGACCGGGCTGCTTTTTCAGGGCGCGCGACGAAGTTTTCGATCCTGTCCGCGGACGCGGATGTACAGACTGGTCTATTAGCATTGCACATTATTGTCGTAGGAGCAGGTGAAGTAGGCTACGACGTGGCCCGCATGCTGTCGCGCGAGGAGCATGACGTCGTGGTCGTCGATCAGGACGCCGACGCCATCCGGCAGGTTCGCGAAAAGCTGGATGCGATGGCCATTTCGGGCAATGGCGCTTCCTCTGAAACGCTGGTCGAGGCGGGCATTGGCCGGGCGGACATGCTGATCGCCGTGACGCCCGTGGACGAAGTCAACATTATCGCCTGCATGCTGGCGGACCGGCTCGGCGACGTGACCACCATCGCCCGGGTGCGGTCCAACGAAATCGCGCGGGACGAGTCCGTCCTCAAGACAAGCGATTTCGGGATCGACCTGGTGATTCGCCCGGAGGAAAGCGCCGCCAACGAGGTGGTGTCGCTCGTCCGGCGCGCCAGCGCCACGGACATCCTTGATTTTGCGGACGGCCGGTTGCAGTTGATGGGTCTCCGAATCGATCCTGGCGCCGCCGTCGCGGGCAAAACGCTCCAGGAAATAGCGACGGCCAACAGCCATGTGCAGTTTCGCGTCATGGGCATAAGCCGGGGCGCCCGGACGATTATTCCCGGGGGGCGCGACACGCTCCGGCCAGGCGACCAGGTGTTTGTGCTGGCCTTGCCGAAATACATGGGGTATATCTCGCCCATGATGGGCAAGGCGGAAACCCGGGCCAATCATATCATGATTCTGGGGGGAACCGCCGTGGGCGTGGGGGTTGCTTCCCGGTTCGGCCGCGAAAAGAACAAGACCGTAAAACTGATCGAACCGGATCGGGAACGGGCGGCGAAACTGGCGGAGACGCTCCGGAATGTGCTGGTCATTCACGGCGCCGCCACCGATATCGACTTGCTGATTCAGGAGGGGCTGGGCGAGATGGACGCCTTTGTGGCGGTTACGGACGACGAAGAATCGAATCTGGTGACCTGTCTCATGGCCAAGCACCTTCGTGTACGCAAAACGGTGGCGCTGCTTTCCAAGAATACGTATATCCCGATCAGCCAGAGCATTGGCCTGGACGCGGCGGTCAGCAAAAAACTGGCGGTTTCGCGCGAAATTCACCGCTATTTGCGCGGCACGCATGTGCGCAGCGTCGCGACCATCTACGGCCTGGACGCCCAGATACTCGAAATCGAGGCCAAGCGCCGGTCGTGGATATCTGCAAAACCGCTGAAGGAGTTGCAACTGCCCTCCGGCGCGCTGATCGGCGCTATATTGCATAACGACGAAGCCTGCATCGCCACAGGCGACACGCACATTGCTCCCGGAGACCGGGCGATCGTGTTCGCCACGCCCTCGCGCGTCCATGACCTTGAGCGGAAATTCGCCGCCAAATAGCGTATTCCAAGCGATTTAGCGCCCTGTCGCCCGTTGCATCTCGCCGTTGCCGAACCGCGTCATGCCACTTCATATAAAAGCCGTTTGCGCCACGCTGGGCGCCCTGCTCATGTTTCTGGGAGGCGCGCTGCTCTTGCCCATGGCCGTCGGGATATATTATTCCGAGCCGGCCTGGCGCGCTTTCGGGGCGACGGCGGCGTTTTCCTTGCTCCTCGGGTTTGCGTTGTGGCGCGGCCTGCGGGATTTCTCCGGGCATCTCGGTATACGGGAAGGGTTCGCCGTAGTTGCGCTTTCCTGGCTTGCGTTGTCGCTGGTCGGTTCGGTTCCCTTTGTGCTTGGCGGGGCGCTGGATTCCTGGGCCGACGCTTTTTTTGAAACGATGAGCGGGTTCACCACGACCGGCGCCTCGATTCTCGGGGGCGGCGGCAACCCCGCTATTTCGGAGCTTCCCCACGCTTTTTTATTCTGGCGCAGCCTCATGCAGTGGCTGGGAGGCATGGGCATTATCGTGCTAACCCTCGCTATTCTCCCGATTCTGGGCATTGGCGGCATGCAGCTGTTCAAGGCGGAAGTGCCCGGGCCGTCCGCCGACAAGATTACGCCCCGCGTACGCGAGACCGCTCGTCGCCTGTGGTTTATTTACGTCGGTTTTACCGCGCTCCAGGTGTTGTTTCTGCTGCCGGCCATGTCCCTTTTCGACAGCGTGAATCATGCGTTCACCACCATGGCCACCGCCGGGTTTTCCACGCAGGACGCCTCGATCGGGGGCTATGGTTCTGCGTACGTGGAGTGGGTGATTATCGCGTTCATGTTTATCGGGGGCATGAATTTCGTGCTGCATTACCACCTGCTCAAGGGGCGCCCGCGCATTCTTTTTCGAGACGCCGAGTTTCGGGTGTACGCCGCGATCGCGCTTGCAGCGATTGCGCTCGTCGCCGCAGGCGCGTGGAGCGCGGCGGGCCACGCCATGCCGTGGGTAGAGGGCGAGCCGGGCGCGTTCCAACGGTACGATTCGTTGTCCGACGCCGTGCGCCACGCCGCGTTTCAGGTGGTTTCCATCATGACCACCACTGGATACACCACGGCTGATTACCAGCTTTGGGCTCCGCTCGCCGCAGGCATCGTTTTTCTCCTGTTTTTTTGCGGGGGCATGGCGGGATCGACGTCCGGGGGGGTCAAGATTATCCGCCACATGCTGATGTTCAGGAATTCCTTTCGCGAAATCCGGCAATTGCTGCATCCCTCGGCGGTGATTCACGTGCGCCTTGGCGGCGACGTCGTTCCGAGGGATATTATGAGCAATGTGCTTTCGTTCGTGGTGCTGTATGTGGGCGGCGTGGGATTGGGCACGATGATCATGTTCGTGCTGGGCCTGGACCTCTTAAGCGCGTTCAGCGCCGCCGTCGCGAGTATCGGGAATATCGGGCCGGCTTTCGGCTCGGTGGGCCCCGCCGGTAATTACGCGCACATTCCGGCGCTTGGAAAGTGGGCGCTTTCCTTCCTGATGATGGCCGGCAGGCTTGAGTTGTTCACCGTCCTTATCCTGCTGGCGCCGGCGTTCTGGAAGCGGTAAGGGCGCCGCGCGGTCCCTGCGCCAGCGCATCGCATGGCGCTTCCTGCTTTATGGGCGCAGCGGGACGCCGACCCCGCCTCGCGGCGGCGTTTACCCCGAAAAGTCGCGGTACCCGAAGTAGTGCAGTACGAACTTCATTTTGGCGGCCTTCAGCGCCCCGAATCCCGGCAGCGCGCGCACCCGCTTTTCTATTTCGGGGAAGGGCGCGCCGTCGTTCCAGATACGCGCGGCGTCCCCGTCGTACCGGTCCGCCACAAAGCGGGCCGCCTGCTGCGTATAGTCGGCCATCTTGTTGGTGAAGCGGTGCACCGCCGGCGTTTCGGCGAACAGGGATTGCAATGCCTCCGGCTCCATGTCCGCAATACGGGCGAGATCCAGATGCCCCAGGCGGTCGTGCAGGCGGATGGGCCCGGTAAAGGCATATTCGGCCCGTACGCGTTGATCGTACAGCAGGCCGAGCAATACGCCCGCCGCGCTGTTCCGCAAAAAATCGTCCGCGTCGGGTTCGCCGGTCAGCGTGCCTTCGTCGCGGAATCGGTCCATCATGCGGCTCAGTCCGCCCCCAAGATGGCTGTAATCCAGGGGGACAATGCGAATCGTTTTGCGGGTTTCGGTCATGGGTTCGGCGCAAGGCGCAATTTTTTGGCGGCTTCTTTGGCGAAATACGTCAGGATAATGTCGGCGCCGGCCCGGCGGATGGCGGTAAGCGATTCCATCATGGCTTCTTCCCGGTCGATCCACCCGTTTTGCGCGGCGGCGGAAAGCATGGCGTATGTTCCGCTTACATGGTACGCCGCCACGGGAACCGTCGAGCGCCGCCGCACCCGGTATATCACGTCAAGGTACGGGATGGCCGGTTTCACCATGACGATATCCGCCCCTTCGGCAAGGTCCAGGTCGAGTTCGCGAAGCGCTTCCTCGCCGTTGGCGGGGTCCATCTGGTACGTCTTTTTGTCGCCGGGGACGTTTTCGTTCGTCCGCGGCGCCGAATCGAGCGCATCCCGGAAAGGACCGTAGAAAGCGGAGGCGTACTTGGCTGCGTACGACAGGATGGCGACGTCCGCATGCCCGGCGGCGTCCAGCGCGTCCCGTATCGCACCCACGCGCCCGTCCATCATATCCGACGGGGCGACGATATCCGCTCCTGCGCCCGCCAGCACGGTCGCCATGCGGGCCAGTATGTCCAGCGTGACGTCGTTTTCTACGCGGCCTTGCCGAACGACGCCGTCGTGCCCGTCCGAAGAATACGGGTCCAGGGCCACGTCGGCGATGATCAGCATAGGCTCCGCGGCTTCCCGGGCCGCCCGAATGGCGCGCGGCGCCAGGCCCTCCGGGTCCAGCGAAGCGCTTCCGCGCGCGTCTTTTAGCGCGTCGTCTATTTTCGGAAACAGCGCAACGCCCGGAATGCCCAGATCGGCCAGCTCGCGCACTTCCTCGGCCAGCGCGTCGAGGCTCAGCCGGCATTGTCCCGGCATGGACGGAATTTCCTCCCGAATGCCGGCGCCTTCCACGACGAACAGGGGGGCCACCAGGCAATCCACGTCCAGGCGGGTTTCCCGGACCAGGCGGCGGACGCCGGGGGTTGCTCTCAATCGTCGCGGGCGGATGCGCATGGGATACGGGCGCCGGGCGGCGCGAAAAATGCCTCAGGAAACAGGATTGCTTATTTGCCGCCGCCACCGCGTACCTTCCGGGGCGTCCATAATTTCGACCTGCATCCCGGCGAGTTGGTCCCGGATCGCGTCGGCCCGCTGGAAATCCCGTTGCGCGCGGGCTTCGGCGCGTTGGCGCAACAAGTCCTCCACTTCCCGGGCGAACGCCTCCTCCGCAGCGGCGGAACCGGCGGTTTTCGCGGCTGTTCGCGGCGTTTCCTGCGCCACGATTCCCAGCAGGCCGTTGATTTTTTCCAGCCAGTTTTGCGCGGATCGCGCCGTGGCGCCGCCCATGGTTCTCCCGTCTCGCAAGACCCGTTTCGCTCCTTCGATAGCGGCGGCGATGGCTTCCGGGGTGTTCAGGTCGTCCAGCATGGCGGCGAGCGCCTGTTCGTACAAGCGCGCCAGCGGTTCGCCAAGCGCGTCCTCTCCGGGGTCGTTGCGGGCGACGCCCTGCGCCGCGAGGTCTGCGGCCTCTTCGAACCGCTGGATATGCCGGGCGCACGCCAGCAGTTGATCGAACGTGAAGTTCAGCGGCTTGCGGTATTGCCCTGAAATCAGGGCCAGGCGGAGCGCGAGGGGATGTATGCCGCGTCCCCCTTCCGATTCGGGCCCGACGAGGTCGCGCACGGTAAAGAAATTACCCGCGCTCTTGGCCATTTTTTCTCCTTCCACTTGCAGGAAGCGCGTGTGGAGCCAATACCGCGCGAAAGGCTTGCCGGAAAGGCTTTCGGCTTGCGCGATTTCGCATTCGTGATGGGGAAATTTGTTGTCTTCGCCCCCTGTGTGCAGATCGAACGATTCGCCCAGATAGGCTTGCGCCATGGTGGAGCATTCGATGTGCCATCCCGGGAAGCCCCAGCCCCACGGGCTATGCCATACCATAAGGTGGTCGGGGTCTTTCTTCCACAAGGCAAAGTCGCGCGGGTCCCGTTTTTCCGGGTCCTGCACCACGTCCCGGACGCCTTCGTCCAGCCCTGTCGCCAGCACGTTGCCGGACAATTTGCCATAATCCGGGAAGGACGCCACCGAAAAATACACGCCCTGCGCCGTTTCGTAGGCATGGCCTTTTTCGAGGAGCCGGGCGACGTCCCGGATTTGCCGGGCGACATGTTCCGTGGCGCGCGGGCGCGCGTCGGGTTCGCGGAGATTGAGCGCTTGCCAGTCGGAGAGCAGGGTATTCGCGTAATAGCGCGCCAGGTCCCAGATATTCGCAAAGCGCTCCCCTTCTTTGGATCGCAGCGCTTTGGCCATGCGATCTTCCCCCTCCGCGTCCGCCGCGTCGTCCTCGGTCAGATGGCCTACGTCCGTAATGTTGGTTACGTAAGCGGTTTCCCATCCGATGGCTTGCGCGGTTCGAAGCACGAGGTCCGCCGTCAGAAAGGACCGGAAATTTCCGATATGCGCATAGGAATAGACCGTCGGGCCGCATGCGTAGAACCGCAGGCGCCCGGGTTGCGCCGGCTCGACGACTTCCGTGCTTCGCGTCATCGAATTATATATGCGGAAGATTTTTTCCGGCATGGGACGGGGCTGCGGCCTGGATTCGGGTGCGGCGAAAAACGATATGTAAGGATACTCTGATTAAATCCGCGAAGCTCAGAGGCATGCGAGGGGTGCGCTGGCAAGGAATGACGAAGCGATGTGGCAGGCCCCACATAATGAGGAATGACACAGCCAGCGTGCCCCTCGCAGCCTCCCGAAGGGCGCG
>JAJDWX010000009.1 GCA_022825385.1 Rhodothermales bacterium | reverse complement strand
CTCCACCGGCCTCACCCCACAACCCCCCTACAAAGGAATATTCCCATGCTTCTTCCGGGGATTGCGCGCCACCTTGTTCCGCAGCATATCGAACCCCTGGACAAGGCGATGTCGCGTTTCGGCGGGCAGGATAATGTCGTCAATGTAGCCTTGCCCGGCGGCGATATAGGGGTTCGCGAACGTCTCCCGATACTGCCGCACGAAATCCTCTTCCGCCGCCGCGGGGTCGTCCGCCTCCGCCAGTTGGCGCTTGTAGATAATCTCGACGGCCCCCTTCGGTCCCATCACCGCGATTTCCGCCGTAGGCCAGGCGAAATTCAAATCTCCCCGAATATGCTTCGAGTTCATCACGTCGTAGGCGCCCCCGTACGCCTTGCGCGTAACGACCGTAATTTTCGGCACGGTCGCCTCGCAAAACGCATAGAGCAGTTTGGCCCCATGCCGGATAATGCCTCCCCATTCCTGATCGGTCCCCGGCATGAAACCGGGCACGTCCACCAGCACCAGTAGCGGAATGTTGAAGGCGTCGCAAAACCGCACGAAACGCGCGCCCTTGACCGAAGCGTCCATATCCAGCACGCCCGCCATCGCCCCCGGATTATTCGCAACCACCCCCACAGACCGTCCCCCGATCCGCGCGAAGCCGACCAGCAGGTTCGGCGCAAAATCGGCCTGAATTTCGAAAAAATTGCGGTCGTCCACAAGCAACCGGATCGCTTCCAGCATATCGTAGGGCTTGTTCGGATGCGCGGGGACCAGGTCGTTCAGCGCCTCGTCCATCTGGTCCGGCGGGTCGTCGGTGGGGACGAACGGCGGCGCCTCCTCGCAATTCTGCGGAATAAACTGCAAGAGATCGCGTATCCGCTGCAAACATTCCACCTCGTTCTCGCAGGCCATGTGCGCCACGCCGCTCTTTTCGGTATGGGTGCGCGCCCCGCCCAATTCCTCGGCGGTAACTTCCTCCCGGGTCACCGTCTTGACCACGTTCGGCCCCGTAACGAACATATAGCTTGTATTCTTCGCCATAAAAACGAAGTCGGTGAGGGCCGGACTGTACACCGCGCCCCCCGCGCACGGACCCAGCACCGCCGATAACTGCGGCACCACGCCCGACGCCATGGTGTTCAGCAGAAAAATCTCCGCATACCCGCCCAGCGAATCCACGCCTTCCTGTATGCGCGCGCCCCCGGAATCGTTCAGCCCCACGATGGGCGCGCCGTTCTCCAGCGCCAGTTCCATGAGGCGGGTGATCTTGCGGGCGTGCGCAAGCCCCAGCGATCCCCCGAACACGGTAAAATCCTGACTGTAGACATAGACGAGCCGTCCGTCTATCTCGCCAAATCCCGTAACCACCCCGTCGCCGTAGGGCCGCCGCTCGGCAAGCCCGAAATCCTGCGCCTGGTGCCGCACGAACATCCCGGTTTCCTGAAAGGACCCGGCGTCCAGCAACACGTCGATCCGCTCGCGGGCGGTCAACTTGCCCCGTTCGCGTTGCTGCGCAATACGCGCCGCGCCCCCGCCAAGTCGCGCCGCTTCGCGGCGGCTTTCCAGGTCGGCTCGCCTTTGTTTTCGATCGTCCATGCGGGCGGCTCAAGCGCCGTACCGGGCCTCTACGGCCTCGGTAAAGGCAACGGCAGGCGGGCTGTAGATGTTCACCTGGTATTTCATAAACACATCGCTTGCAATGGTTTGCGACGCCTCCGACCAGTCCCTCGCCCCATGCAGGCGCTGCAAAACCGCTTCGTAGGCGTCCTCCCGCCCCTGAAAAAGACACTCCACGAACAGGCCCCTGTTCCGCCCGCCGCGCTCCCCAAGCACGGCGTATTCGATATCCGCCAACGCGCCAGCCCCATTGCGCTCGCCCGTCGGCGCATCGGAAGCCTCGGCAACATCGGCAACATCAGATTCTTCCGGCGGCGACGCGGCAGGACGGGTTTCGGGCGCCATAGCCGTGACGGAAGCGTTCGGCGGAGCGACGAGTTTCATCGCGCCGGACGCGCGGTTCCCCGCAGGGCTTCCTTCGCTTGCGGCAACTTTTTCGACCGCCTCTTCGGCAGGCGCCGGGGCAGAGGCCGGACGAAATTGTTTCCAGAGCGGTTCCGGCGCCGCGCTCCCGTTCTCGCGAGGCGCAGCAGGTTCGGAAGGCGTTGTGGCGGGCGCGTCGTGGTCCGAACGTCTCGCAAACCGTTTCCACAAAGGCTGCGGGGCCGCGGGCTTCGGCGGCGGGGGCGGCTCTGCCGGTTGCGCCGGCTCCCGGGGCTTCTCCTCGGCGGATTCCGCGGCTTGCGCCATGCCGGACGTAAAAAACGCTTCCAGCTTCCGGGCGGGCATGCTTTCCTTGGAATCGTACAACTGTCCGAGATACCGCAACAGGTCGTCGGCCCCCTTTTCGCGCAAAAACGCCTCCAGAAACTCTACGGGAATTTCGCGATGCCCCGCGGTGGCGAGCGTCTTGACCAAAGGATCCAGCAAACGAAGCCACTCGGCGGGCGAACTTTCCGCCGCCAGGCGCCGATCCGCCTCGCGCGCGAACGCTTCGAACGCATCCCGCTCGATGGGTTCGTCCCCCTGCTCGTCCAGCCAGGTTTCGAGTTGGTCCCGCCAGGGAATCCGCGCGGGATACAATCCCATGCGATCGCGCACCGTATCCGCCGGCGCCGGATTGCCAAGCGGGTCGAACACCGAATCGATGAGAGACGCCGTCGGCTGAATAACCAGATACAGCGTCTGGCAGCACGCATTCTTCAGAAAATCGGCCCACACGGAAGCGGGAAAACCCTGATGACGGGCCGCCAGATTGAAAAAATGCGCGCGCGCCTCGTTCACTTCTGTGGCCTGCACGTCGATCCAGGCTTCCCGGAGATGGCTTTCGGTGAGCGCATCCCGCAGTTTCATATGCAGCACTTGTTCGAGATAATCGGCCAGCGCCCGGGGCATGGGTTCGCGTCGGATATCCGAACGTCCGTAGTCGCGGTCCGGCGGAAATGCGGCGATCAGGCGATCAAAGAGGGCTTGGGCAATCGTGGTAATCATGGCGTAAGCGTGGCGACGAAGAAAATAACGACGCGGCAAGCGGCGGCGCAAGGGGTGGAAGGGCAGAAAAAGGGCCGCGCGCTATGTCCGGGCGCCCTGGTCGCGGGTCCGGGCGTCGGCGGGCGACCGATGCCGGAGAAGACCAGGTTATGTATGACTTTCCGGGACCGAACGGGTATAACCGAATCGTTACAAAATGGTTATACCATGGTTATACAACCAGTTCGGACAGAAAAACCCGTTACCCCTTGCACAAAAAACCTGCGCGCAGGTTCCCGGCTTCGAAAACATTGCATTCGAACGCGCCGCCGCGCATTTAAGTATGCGCCAATCCATACCTTATGCGGGTCGCGCAGACACACAAACCCGCGAAACGCCTCGGCTATGTCGTTACTTCAGGAACGATTCGAAAAATTCATGGCGTGGACAAGCGACGCGCCGCTTGGACTCGTCGTAGACCGGGCCGAAGGGCCCTACCTGTACCTTTCGGACCAGCGCCGCATCGTGGATATGATCAGCGGCGTGGCCGTTTCCTCGCTGGGGCACGGGCATCCGGCGGTGGTGGAAGCGGTCCGCAAGCAAGCGAAGCGGCATATGCACGTGATGGTCTACGGAGAATTCGCGCTGCGCCCGCAAGTAAACCTTGCAGCATGCCTGGCCCGGCATTTGCCGCCCTCCTTGCAGGTAACCTACTTCGTCAATTCCGGGACCGAGGCGAACGAAGGCGCGCTCAAACTGGCGAAAAAGGCCACGGGGCGGTCGAACATCGTGGCCTTCGAAGGATCGTTCCACGGGGATACGCACGGATCGTTGTCCGTAACCGGACGGCCCGTATACCAGGACCCCTTTCGCCCGCTGCTGCCGGGCGTACAGATGCTCCCCTTCAACGACGAAAACGCCTTGCAGGCCATAGACGAACGCACGGCCTGCGTTATTACCGAACCTATTCAGGGAGAAGGCGGCATGAATGTCCCGTCGGAGCGCTGGATGCGGGCGTTGCGGGCGCGTTGCAACGAAACGGGCGCCCTTCTGATCTTCGACGAGGTCCAGACAGGCTTCGGGCGCACCGGATCGCTTTTTGCGTTCGAGCAATTCGGGGTCGTCCCGGATATTCTGACCCTTGCGAAAGCCTTTGGCGGCGGCATGCCGCTGGGGGCCTTCGTTTCCAGCGCAGAACGGTTTCGGGCCTTCAGAAGCAATCCCCCGCTGAGTCACGTAACCACGTTCGGCGGCCATCCGGTATCTTGCGCCGCCGCGCTGGCCGCCTTGCATGTGTTGCTGGGCGAAGGGCTTCCCGACCGCGCCCGCGCCATAGAAGCGCGCGTCCGCGAGCGTTTGCGGCACCCGGCGATCGTCGCGCTGCCCGGACGCGGCGCCATGCTGGGCATGCAACTCCGCGACGCCAATCTGACCGAGCGTACGGTGCGCCGATCCCTTGAGGAGGGCGTATTACTGGGATGGACCCTGCATTCGGACTGCCTGGTCCGCATTGCCCCGCCCCTCAACATCCCCTTCGACGCGCTGGACGACGCGTGCAGCGCCATCGTCCGGGCGCTCGACGCGGCGGAGCGCGACATCCCGCAATGATCGCGAACTACCATACCCTGCGCGCCCTCGCGCTGGAATGGCGAACGTCCCTCGTCGGGCGTACGCTTGCGGACGTCTGGTCGCAGGAACGGGACGAACTTTCTCTGACGTTTGCGGACCCGGATGGCGCGCAAACGCTCCGCGCAGGCGTCCGCCCTCCGCTTCTTTTTATCTTTTCCGCCGACGGGTACGCCCGGGCCCGGCGCAACGCCGCCACGCTGTTCGAAGAAGCCATCGGGCGCCGGCTGGAAGCGCTGCGAATAGCCGACCGGGACCGAATGCTCTTTCTGGACCTCGCTGGAAGCATAACCTTGCAGGTGGCCTTGTTCGGCCCGCGCGCCAATGTGTTTCTCGTGGAGGAGAACCGCATCCTGTCTGCGTTTCGGGACAATAACGCGCTCGCGGGCGCCGCCCCGCCCGCCCCGCGCCCGGCCCCCGACCCCAAGGGCGAGGCGGCGTTCGCAGCCCGCTACGACCCCAAAGGCCGCTCCGTCGCGCAGGCGGTATGCCGGGCGTGTCCCCTGCTCGACCGTACGCTCGCCGCCGAAGCCGCCGTACGCGCCGGATTGAACCCGAACGCGCCCGCCGAAGCGTCTCCGACAGAGCGGGCGGCGCTGTTCCGGGGCGTGGAAACCGTGCGGCGGGACCTCCTTGCGCCGGCCCCCCGCATATACCGCAACGAACAAGGCGCGCCGCTTTTTTCGCTCGTCGCACTGGAGCATGCCCGCGATATGGAGGAAGAATGCTTTGACGCAGTCGGACAGGCGGTCCGGGAAGGCGTCCGCCGCGCCCTCGCCCATCGGCGCTTCCGGGAACTGTTCGACCCCCTCGAAAAGGCGCTCGAACGCGCAGCCAGCCAATACGCCCGCCGCTTGCGGCATATGCAGGAAGCAGCGTCCCGGAAAAGCCGGGCGGATCGGTACGAAACCTGGGGACATCTGCTGACGGCGCAAGCGCAGGATATTCCCCGAGGCGCCAAGGAAGCCTCCCTGCGAAACCTGTTTTCCGAAGAAGAAAACATGACCGTACCCCTCGACCCGGCCCTGTCGGCCATGGAAAACGCCCAACGTTTTTACGACCGGGCCCGCCGCGCGCGGACGGCGCGAAAAACCGCCGAACGCCGCCGGACGGAAACCGAGCGAAGCGCGCGGGAAGTACGGGAATTGCTGGATGCGCTGCGCGCAATAAAAACCCTGCGGGCCTTGCGCGATTTCCGTACGGACCGGGCGGACCTCCTGGCGCCCTTCCTGAACGATCCGAAACAGCCGGGCGGGCGCATTCCCTTTCGGCGCTTTCGCCTCAGCGCAGGGTATGAGGTCTGGGCAGGCCGCAATGCCCGCCAGAACGACGAACTGACGTTTCGGCATGCGCAGAAATACGACTTGTGGATGCACGCCCGCGGGGTGCCGGGCGTACACGCCGTGCTCCGGCTGCCCCATCGCAACGCCGCGCCGGACGCCGCGACCGTCGAGCAAGCCGCATCCATCGCCGCCTGGTTCAGCAAAGCCCGGGGCAGCAGCCTGGCGCCCGTGACGGTCGCCGAACGCAAATACGTGCGCAAGGCGAAAGGCGGGCCGCCCGGCGCCGTCGTAACGGAACGCGAAACGGTGTTGCTCGTGGAACCCGGGCTGCCGGACGGCGCTTCGTAATCCCGCGCGGCGCGCCCGGAAAGCGCCGCTTGCCGTATCTTCCATGCGCTCCGGAACGCATATTCGTCCCGATTTTCAAGGATACTCCGATTCAGATCATGACCTGGTGGGAAGCGGCGCTGCTTGGCCTCATTCAGGGGATTACGGAATTTCTTCCCGTGTCTTCCTCCGGGCACCTTGTCCTCCTCCGGCACGGACTGGGCCTGGAAACGGACCACATTACCTTTGAAGTCTTCGTGCATTTCGGCACGGTGCTGAGCATCGCCACGGTATACCGGGCGCGCATCCTGGACGTTGCGCGGAGCGTATGGAAAGGCGTGCGGCGACCCGGCGCCGTCGGCGCGCAATACCGCGAAGACAAGCATTTCCGGCTGGCGGCGTTCATCCTCCTGTCCATGATCCCCACCGGAGCGCTGTACGTAGTATTCCGGGAGCCGCTGGAGGCTGTTTTCGCGGCGCCGCATATCGCCGCAGGCATGCTGCTCTTTACGGGCTGCCTTTTGCTCCTCACCAGAATGCGCCCGCATCCGAACGGGAATATGTCCGCCTGGAAAGCCATCGCCACGGGCGCCGCGCAAGGACTTGCGATGATCCCCGGCGTCTCCCGCTCGGGAGCCACCATCTGCGCCGCAATCTACCAGAACGTACGGCCCGCCGAGGCCGTCGCTTTTTCCTTTCTGATGTCCGTACCCGTCATTGCAGGCGCGGCGGGCGTCGAGGCCATAGGCCTTGCGCAATCCGGAAATTTCGGGAATTTGCCGCCCATCCTGCTGGGAACGCTCGTAGCGTACGGGTCCGGCGTATGGGCCATCAAAACGGTAATCCATTTGGTGCGGCAGGGGAATCTGGTCTGGTTCGCCTGGTATTGCTTCCTGGCGGGCGGCCTGGGACTATGGTGGTGGTTGTAGGGTATTGGCGCATGGGATCGTTACGGACAAATCGCCGGAGGGAACGTAGCCGATGAGGCTGGTCGCTATCGTGGGCCGCCCGAACGTGGGCAAATCCACGCTCTTCAATCGCCTTGTGGAGGCGAAACAAACCATCGTGCACGACGAGCCCGGGGTAACGCGGGACCGGGTGTACGGCGAGGTGGAATGGGCGGGACACACGTTCGACGCCGTAGATACGGGAGGCTTTGCGCCGGCAAACGGCGAAGTCTTCGCAGAAGCCATTCGCGAACAGGTGCATATTGCTATCGACGAAGCGGACGCCATCCTTTTCGTCGTGGACGTAACAACCGGCATTACAGACCTGGACGAAGAGCTGGCCGCCCTGCTGCGGCGGACGAAAAAGCCGGTGCTGGTGGCGGCGAACAAGTCGGACAACGACCAGCGGCGCTGGGAATCCGGCGCATTCTATGGACTCGGCTTGGGCGAGGTGTACCCCGTAAGCGCCATCAACGGCACAGGCAGCGGGGAAATGCTGGACGCGCTGACGGCGGCGCTGCCGGAGGCGCCGGACGCGCCCGCGGAAGACGCCCGCATTCGCGTGGCGCTGGTCGGAAAACCCAATGCCGGGAAATCGTCGCTGGCGAACGCGATTCTTGGCTTTCCCCGCTCTATCGTAACCGAAATCCCGGGCACCACCCGGGACGCCATCCATTCGAGCGTCGCGTTCGAAGGGCAGGAATTCCTGCTGGTGGATACGGCCGGGCTGCGCAAACGGGCGCGGGTTTCAAGCAACATAGAATTCTACGCCGCGCTGCGAACCCGCCGCGCCCTCGCGACATGCGACGTGGCCGTGCTGCTCATCGACGCCGCCGACGGGCTGCACATGCAAGACATTCGCATTCTGAAACAGGCGGAAGAACTTAAAAAAGGCCTCGTGATGGCCGTCAATAAATGGGATCTGGTCGAGAAAGAAACCAACACGGCCCGGGATTGGCAGCGCGAAATATACAAACGCCTCCCCATGCTGGACTACGTGCCGGTATTGTTCGTCTCTGCCTTGACGAAGCAGCGGGTCCATACGGTGCTTCGCGCAGTCAGGGCGACGCACCAGCGACGGCGCCTCCGCATTCCGACCCATAAAGTGAACGAAGTAATGCAAAAAGCCATCGGCAAGCACCATCCTCCCACATGGCGCAACCAGTTCGTGCGGATCAAATATGCGTCTCAGGTCGCGACGAATCCCCCGGTGTTCGCCTTTTTCTGCAACTACCCGAAAGGGGTGCACGAATCGTACCGGCGCTATCTCGAAAACGAACTCCGCAAGGCGTTCGATTTCGAGGGCATTCCGCTCACGCTGGCGTTCCGCGCCAAGTCGCGCGAACAGGAGTAAAGGCGGACGCGGGACGGCCTATGGGTTGGGCGCGGGCGGCTTTTCTGCAAGCGACAAGCGATTATTTTCGGAATATTCGCAGTAGCGGCTCGCGATATTCGGCGGCGAAACGTATCTTGGCTTCAGGACCTTTAAGCATTTTTGCACCCTTCGAGTCCGCCATGAAAGGCCCTTCGACGCCTCCGAAAAAGAAGAACGAGCGCACGCTCAATTTCTGGGAGCGCCTGTATCTCCCGGAAGTATTCAAGGGACTTGGGTACAGCTTCCGCAAGATGCGGCAGCCGCGCTACACCGTCCAGTACCCGGAAGAGCAGTGGTATCCCCCGGACAGTTATCGCGGGCGCCCGGTGCTCGTCGAGGAAGAAGGACGGCCTCGCTGCGTTTCCTGCAACCTGTGCGCGCGGGCTTGCCCCCCCATGGCTATTTCCATGCAATCGCACGAAATGGAGGGACCCAAGGAGCGCGAACCGGAATGGTTCGAAATCAATATGCTGCGGTGCATCTACTGCGGGTATTGCGAAGAGGTTTGCCCGGAAGAAGCCATCGTCATGTCGAAAGAATACGACCTGACCTTCCAGCATCGCGAGGAAGCCATATTCGGCCTGGAGCGACTGCTTATGCCCGCAGAGCGCCTCAAGGACCGGTTCGATTGGCTCGAAGCCTACAAGGATCGGCAGTTCGGAGAACAATGGGATTTCCAGCGGGAAAACAACGTGCATAGCCTCAAGGATCGTTCGTTTCTTGCGTCGCTGGCCGAAGAGATGCGAAGCGACGCCGAGGCCCCGGCCGAACCCGCCCCGCACGCGGAATGAGCGACGCTCCCCTTGCGCCCCGCACAGGCGAAGCGCGCCAGGCATTGATTGGGCAACTGGCGTATCTGATGGACGAAACCGACGTGCTGCGCAAGCACCTTGGGCGGATTCCGGAAAGCGTGCTGGAAGGCCGCCCGGTGGAAAGCGATCTCTCCTTCCGGGAAATGTATGTCGCGCTGCATCTTTTCGACGAGGAAATATACGTCCCCGCCGCGGCGCGCCTGGCGAAAGCCGAAACCGTTTCCCTCGACGTACCCGATGCAAGGGCGCTGCTGGACCAGGCCGCGCCGGCCCGCACGGACATGCAGGGCGCGCTGGACCGCATCCGATCCGCCCGCGCGGAGCTAAGCGCGCTCCTCGCCGGCCTTGACCCTGGCGCATGGACCGGCCCCGTCGTCGTGCAGGGCGCGGCGACAGACGTCTTTGGCCTGGCCCGCCATATTGTCCGGCACGACGTGGATCTATTGCGCGGCGCGGCCATCCGCCTGCACGAAAGCAGGCTCACCGCGCGCAAGGAAGATATTCCCAAATAATTCGCAAAGGGCCAGAGGAGGGCGCAGCCTGGAAAAAACGGACGCGCTGTAACGATTGCAAGAAAAATTCGTCTGACAGATACTACATTACTTGGTATAATGCCGGAAATTCGTATTCAGTCTGGCTATTTCGCCAAAAACGCCCTGCATTGCGCCAGCGAAACATGGCCGCGAGAGAGAAAACATACGAAGACATTGCCTCCGCCTTCCGGGAAGGGCGTTTTCAGCCGCTCTATTTTTTCTATGGAGACGAGCCGTTCCTGATCGAGGAGTTGCAGGACCTCCTGCTGGAGCGCGCGCTCGCCCCGCACGAACGGGATTTCAATCTGGATATCGCGTACGGCCCCGACACCGATGCGCAGCGCGTGCTTGCGTTGTGCGCCGCGTGGCCCGTCATGAGCGAGCGGCGCGTAGTCATTGTGCGGGATTTCGAAAAACTGAAGGACAACCGCTTGTTCAAGGACTATGCGCAGCAGCCGAATCCGTCGGCGGTGGTCGCGCTCGTATGCGGATCGAAGCCGAACCATGCAAGACATCCCTACCGGGCCTTGCGGCAACACGCCGTATCCATGGAAAGCAAGCCGCTCTACAGCAATCAGACGCCCGGCTGGATCAAGCGACGCGCCAAAAAGCACGGATACGAAATGACGCAGGAGGCCGCGCAAATGCTGGCCGATTACACGGGAAACGACCTGGGCGCCGTGGTCCGCGAGATAGAAAAACTCGGAACGTATATCGGCGAACGCAAAACGATCTCCCCGGACGATATTGTACGCGCCAGTGGACACAGCCGGGAAATCAATGTCTTCGAATTGCAAAAAGCCGTAGGCGAAGGGCGCGCTCAGGACGCGTTTCGCATTATGGAACGAATGTTGCAGCGTGCATCCAATGAACGCGGAGAAGCCGTCATGATCGTTGCCGTCCTGAACTCCTGGTTTATGAAACTGTGGAAACTCAGCGCCTGCGGATCGTCCATGCCAAGAAAGGACATGGCGCGCCATATTGGCGTGTCGCCCTTTTTTCTGAAGGATTACCTGACAGGCCTCCGACGATACAAGGCGCCGGCGATCTGGAATGCATTCGCCGTATTGCTGGCGACGGATTACGAACTAAAGGGAGGGTCTGCCAGAAGCGAGCGTCTGGTCATGACCTTGATGCTTCGCAAAATACTCTCGCCATAACCCATTGCCGCATCCCCGCACAATAAGAATCGGGCGCCATACGTTCCCGATTTGTGCGATCAACGCAAGCCTACGTTAGGGGGTATACGCCCATGTACGACACGCCAGCCATAAAACGCCGCCACGTGGTTCGAAAGAACGCAAACCCCAATACGCGGTACCTGGACGCGCTCAGCCCCATGAGCGACGAGGACCTGATGTCGCAGTTTCAGGCAGGAAGCGTAGAAGCGTTCGACATTCTGGTGAGCCGGTACAAGGACCCGCTCACCAATTATATCTACCGCTTCGTCGGAGACATAAAGGAATGCGAGGACCTGCTGCAGGAGACCTTCCTGCGGGTCTATCGCAACCGGCACTCGTATCGCCGGATCGCCCGATTTTCGACCTGGCTCTACACGATCGCCGGAAACCTGGCGCGGTCGGAATATCGGAAACGCAAACGGCGGCGGATTTCTTCGCTCCAGTCGATCAACAAGAACGACGAGGAGTACGAGATGGAAGTGCCGGACGAAACGTTCTCCCCGGACAAGGACGCGGAAAGCACGATCCAGGATTTCTACATCCAGGAAGCGCTGTCGCAAATCCCGGAGGAGTTTCGCGAAGTCGTCGTGCTGCGGGACGTGCAGCAACTGTCGTACGAGGAAATTGCGGATATTACGGGATTGCCCATGGGCACCGTAAAAAGCCGAATTAATCGCGGCAGGACGAAACTTCAGATACTCCTGCGAGATATTTACTTCGTAGAGGAGGAGGAATAAGCGCTCGGCGGGCGCGGCTGCTTGCCCGCAAGGGGCGACCAAGGGCCACAAGGCGCTTCGGGCGGCGCGGAACGTTTTTTTGCGGATCCGTTCGCGGCTTCGCGCGTCCATACCTTGGCGAGGAAGCGTACGCCCTTCCCCGAAAGGCTTTCGCGCGCCGCTGGAATCGTAATCCTTTATCGTCTATACGTCCATTCGTTTGCCTATGTCTCAGGGGTACAGCGACTCGAAGCCATACGATCCCTCAAATCTTGAGGACGAGTTTCTCTGCGAATACGTAGACGGGACCATGGACCCCCTCGTTCGCCATGTATTCGAGGAGTACGTGCGCGTCAACCCGGGCATGGAGGAGCATATCGAAGCGCTCCGCAACACGCGCAGGCTCCTGTGTCGTTACGCGTATCGTTGCCAGGCCCCCAGCGACCTGCACCACCGGCTGCGCAATCGCATTCCGTGCGACGCCGCCCGCCCCGCCCGTCCCTCCCCCGTCGCCGCCCAGGGCGCGGCGAAGAGCATCGCCATGTCGTCCTACGCCATCACGGTGATCCTGATGCTGGGGCTGGCGCTGGGCGTCTCGGGCATGGATGCCGAATACGTCGAACGCCCGCCCGCTTCGACCATAACCGTTTCCGCCGCGCAGCCCGCCTCGTTCCTTGCCTACAGAGCCGACATGACGCAGCGGCCTTCGTATTCGTCCGTACTGCATCCGCTGTTTCGTTTTTCGCGCAATCACACCTATCCATGGCGCCGCGCCCGCTCGCTCGTAACCGCCAGCATTAAACGCGAACTGCGGCCGCAGACGCCGTCCGACGGCTCCATGGTCGCCGAAGTCGTATACCCCCGATGATCGTTTTGGAACGGGACGCCCGCGCTTGCGTGCAACGCGCTGCGGCGGTTTGCACTGTTTTGTCCGTTGTCCGTACGGGGCCCTTAGCTCAGGGGTTCAGAGCGCTCGCCTCACACGCGAGAGGTCACTGGTTCAAATCCAGTAGGGCCCACCCTGTAAAAATCGCGTCTTTCCCGCCGACATGGCGGCGGGCGCCCTGACAAGCGCATGTCGGAAACGCTGAACGATCAGCAAAAGCGCCGCCGCGAAGAGTTGCATGCGCTTCGCGAAGCAGGCATCGATCCGTACCCGTACGCGTGGGACGTCACCCACGAGACGAAGCACATCCTGGGCGCATTCGACGATAACCTGCACCAACCGGGCGAAGACCGCCCCCCTCGGGACCAATTCAATGTGTCCATCGCGGGCCGCGTCATGTCCCTCCGCGTCATGGGCAAGGCGGCGTTTCTGGACGTGCAGGACGCAATCGGCTCCATCCAGGTTTACGTCCGCCGCGACGACCTTCCCGACGGATATTATCGGGACGTCATCCGGCACCTGCTTGATATCGGAGATATCGTCGGAATCCGGGGATTCGCCTTTCGGACGCGCATGGGCGAAATCAGCATACATGCAGAGGCGTTCCAGCTCCTGGCGAAATCGCTTCGTCCCCTGCCGGTGGTCAAGGAAACCGAGGAAGGCGTACATAACGAAGTGACCAACAAGGAATTCCGGTATCGGCAACGGTACGCGGACCTGGTGGTCAACCCGGACGTGCGCGACGTTTTTCGGCAACGGGCGCGGATGATCTCCACCCTGCGGCGCTTTCTGGACGACCGGGGGTATGTGGAGGTGGAAACGCCGGTCCTGCAACCCGTATACGGCGGAGCGAGCGCACGGCCCTTCACGACGCACCACAATGCGCTGGATATGACGCTCTATCTGCGCATCGCGGACGAGTTGTATCTGAAGCGGCTGCTGGTGGGGGGGTTCACGGGCGTCTACGAGATTTCCAAGGATTTTCGCAACGAGGGGCTAAGCCGATTCCACAATCCGGAATTCACCATGATGGAGCTGTATGTCTCCTACAAGGATTACCAGTGGATGATGGACCTCGTGGAAGAAATGATCGAGCATATTGCGATCGCATTGCATGGTTCCCCGTACGTGCAGGCCGGCGAGCATGCCATTTCCTTCCGACGACCCTGGAAACGCTTGCCGCTCTTCGAAGCCATCGAAGAATATACCGGGCATCCATTGCGCGATAAAAGCGCCCGGGAAATAGCGGATATTGCGCGGCGCCTTGGGCTGGAGGCGGACGAGAGCATCGGAACGGGCAAGCTCATCGACCTTGTTTTTGGCGAAAAGGTGGAGCCGAACCTGATCCAGCCCACCTTCGTCACCGACTACCCGATTGCGCTAAGCCCGCTGGCGAAACGGCATCGCCGCGAGGACGGACTGGTGGAGCGGTTTGAACTCATCTGCAATGCCAAGGAGATATGCAATGCGTTCAGCGAACTCAACGACCCGATCGACCAGCGCGAGCGCTTCGAAGACCAGGCTCGCTTGCGCGCCGGCGGCGACGAGGAAGCCATGCAGATAGACGAGGATTATCTCCGCGCCATGGAGTACGGCATGCCGCCCGCAGCCGGGCTGGGCGTGGGCATGGACCGCCTCGCCATGCTAATGACCGGACAGAACTCGATCCGGGACGTCATCCTGTTTCCGTTGCTTCGCCCGGAATCGGGACAGGACGGCAGCGAAACTGCGAAACAAGCGGGCGAGCCGGACGCGTAACGGCGGGCGTTATCCGGCGCGGTCTTGCGCGTTCCGGCGGGCAATGCGGACATTCCTCTTGAATCCGTCGAATTTGGCGCGGCGGACGGGATTCCTTCTGAAACGGCGGCGAAATTCTTCCAGGTCGATTTCTTCCCATGTCGCCAGGTCCGTATCGACCATCCCGGCGCGCGGCGCGTAGCGTTCCTCGCGGGAAGGTTTTTTGAACTTGTTCCAGGGGCACGCCTCCTGGCATATGTCGCATCCGAAGATCCAGTTTTCGAAACCGGACTGGAGGGCTGTCGGCACATCGTCCCCCCGATGCTCGATGGTCCAGTAGGAGATGCACCGGTTGGCGTCCACCGCATAGGGACGATAGATGGCGTCCGTAGGGCAAGCGTCTATGCAGCGCGTGCAGGAGCCGCAAAAATCTTCCGCCGGGCTATCGCAGGCGAGCGGCGTATCTACGATCAGTTCTCCAATGAAAAAATACGATCCGAGCGACCGGTTGATCAGGTTCGCGTGCTTGCCTATCCATCCCAGGCCGCTCCGCGCCGCCCAGGCTTTTTCGAGCACCGGGGCGGAATCGACGAAGGCGCGGCCTTCGACGCCGCCCGCTTCCTTGCCCAGCCATTCGAACAGTTCGTACAACTTTTCCTTCATAACCCGGTGATAATCGTCTCCCCGGGCATACCGGCTGATCTTGCCCGCGACCTCCCGGGCAGGCGCATCCGCCGGGTAGTAATAATTATGCAGAACGCACACCACGCTGCGGGCGCCCTCTACCAGCTGGCGCGGGTCCACGCGTTTTTCGAAATGGTTCGTCATCCATTCCATGCCGGCGTGGCGCCCGCCCAGAAGCCACGCTTCCAGCCGCTCCGCTTCCTCGTCCAGGCGCGTGGCCCGGGCAATGCCGCACGCATCGAACCCCAGGTCGCGAGCGCGCCGCTTCAGCGCGCGACTCAACGCTTCGGAACGGGTATGGCGAGCGGAAGGCGTCATGCGGCGTACGAAAACAGGCGAGCGAACAGGGTAGCCGCCGAGCGGGCGACGGCGCGAAAAAGGGCGTAAAAAAAGCGGGCCCGCCCGATCGGCGGACCCGCTTTTCCGGCAGCGTCTTGTGCGATTGCGCTTCCGGCGTATGGGTTAATCGTCGTAGTACCCGGCGCACGTACCCGGTATGGTGTCTACGCGGCGGGCTTGTTGCGCGCCCTCCTTCTTGGTCGTGCCCGGCAACAGGCCGCGGCCTTCCGTCTGGAAACGGCTTGCAGCCAACCCGTTCTCCGTGTAGAACTGCTCGACGATGCGGGCGCGCTCCTCGGAAAGCTCCTGCGCGTTGCGTTCGCCCGGCGCAGCGTAGCCCACAACGTCGCCGCAAAGATTGGGGCACTGTTGCAGAATGTCTGCGTTTTCCGATAGCGCCTCGCCGGCTTCGTCGGTCAATTCGCTTGAATTCCGGTCGAAGTACGCCGCGTTCATTTCGGTGATGTCGTAGCAAATCGAAGCCAGGCACGGCATCGCCGTTATCGTAATGGACTCGGTGTCCGAACCGCCTTCGTTCTCGACCGTCGCGGTTACCGTGTAGGCGCCGCCTTCGGAATACGTGTGCGACGCTTCCGCGCCCGTTCCCGTATTGCCGTCGCCGAAGTCCCAGCTATACGTGGTGGAGCCTTCGCTCTCTGCGCGCACGGCGAAGGCGACCTCCTGGGGCTGGCATACTTCAAACCGCGTATCGCTGGCGTCGATCGCTACGATGGTCGGAGCGTCTATGACCTGAACGGAACACATCGCCGAAACCGTTTCGCGGCCATTGCCCACGGTAGCCGTCACCTCGTACGTGCCGCCGGACACGAAACTGTGCGTGGCCGCCATGCCGGAAGCCGTGCCGCCGTCGCCGAAATCCCACTGGATCCCTACAGGCTGCGTAGCGTCGGGATTCGTATCCACGGAAAAAGAACCGTCCTCGCCGGCGCCCAGCACGGTCGGGCAGGTCGATCCAAGAATCTCTACGGGCGTGAAGGCGCTTTTGAAGCTGATGCGGATGCCCGCCGTCAAGGCGCTCACCACTTCAAAGGGAAGAAAACCGTCGTCTCCCCCGTCCGTATTGTCGAACCCGTCGTCCGGGAAAGTAAGATTCGACGTGTTTTCGACGACGATCGACGCATAATCGCTGACCACGAAATCGACGCCAAAGCCCAGCGCAGGTCCGAAGGTGGTGCTCGCCACGTTGCCATGCGTAACGTGCGCGCCAGCCGTCAGGAACGGCGCGATGCGCGACGAGCCGCCATAGCGGTACAGCGCCTGAAAACTGGTGTACCCGCCCCCGGTGTCCTCGCCGCTTGGAGGAGCCTCTGGACTGTACACCAGCGAAAGCGGGTGATTGGTGCGCTGAAGCCCAACGGCCAGGCTGCTATTCTGGTCGAACTGGTAACCGAATTCGATTCCGCCCGCGTACGGCGTGCCGCAGCAGTCGGAATCCCAGCTGTCCAGATTCAGATTAAAGAGCGACCTTTCGGTATCGCCAAGGTGCCACGACAGGCCAACGCGCGGCTTGATAAAGAACGTGTCGTCCGCTCGCGCGTTCTGCGCGTACGTTTCCGTTGCGAAAAGGAACGCAAGCGCCCCGGCGAGCAATGCGGAAGAAAGAATTTGCCGTGAAGCGGGCATAGCAGTGGTTGAATAGATGATGCGGATAGGGTCGGAACCGTTCGGGGTAATGTACGAAACGAACTGCGAAAATGCCGCAACTTTTGCATGGAAATGCGCCGCGGCGAAAAACAAGCCGTTTCCGGGCGAAAAAGCAGCGCGTTCAGCGACGGCGCCTATTCGAGGCCGTTGACGTGCTTTTCCAGTTTACTCTTGTAGTTGGCCGCCTTGTTCCGGTGGATAATGCCCTTCGAGGCAAGACGATCCAGCGTATGTTTCGCTTGGGAAAGCAGGGCTTGCCCTTCCTCCCGGTCGGTGGTTCCGCGCAGCTTGCGCATCATGGCCCGCATGGCGCCGCGGTGAACCCGATTGCGTTCGCGGCGTTCGCTATTCTGACGAACCCGCTTGATTGCTGACTTGTGTTGGGGCATGTTCTTTCTGCGCCGTTTTGTATTTTTTCGTTTCGTATTGGTTCGGCAACGGATGGGCCTGCCGCGCCTCCGCCGAACGGAAGAGCGCGCGGCATGCTTGCAAGCGTTTGCAAAAAGGCATTATAATTCCGAATAGCCCTGCGGGTTCCGCCATTTGACCCTGCGGCGCCAAAAGAGGGCGCTCCGATCATGTTCTCGTTTTTAAAAGAATTTTTCAGACGCGGCAAAGGGGTATCGACCTTTGTGGTGGTCCGCGAAGGCACCGGCCAGCAGGCCCGGCAATACCGGGTCGTTCCTCGCCATGTCCTGCTGACGCTGTCTGGCGGCGCGCTTGGCGTGGCTGTGCTTGCGGTCGCGCTACTCTTGCTGTTGCCTCCGCTCCAGGCGATACTGCCGGGGGCTGTATCGGCGGAAATGCGGGAAAACGCCATCCTGAACGCGCTGCGCATCCAGGCGCTGCAAGACTCGCTTGCCATGCAGGAACAGTATATGACGCAACTCCGACAGGTTTTTCTCAGCGATATCGAGATGAACCAAGCGGGCCCCGTAGCGACGGAAATCGTCTCTCCAGGGCAACGCTACGCCGCGCCCGCGCTCGGAGAAACGTCGCCAAACTGGGCCGATCACCAGGAACCCGCCATTACGATAGACCTGCTTCCGGGAAGAAACCATTCCGACGCGGGCAGGACCAGCGCGGGCCCCGTCCGCTTCCCAAGCATCGTATTGCCCGCCCTCGCGCCCGTGAACGGCTTCGTAACGCGCGGATTCGACGCCAGGACGGGGCATTACGGAATAGACATCGCCGTAGAAGAAGGAACGGGCGTACGCGCGATAGGGGATGGCTATGTGGTCATGGCGGACTGGACCCAGGAAGGCGGCTACGCTATCGCAATCCAGCATTCGGACGGCTATCTTTCGGTCTACAAGCACAACGGACAACTGCACAAACGCACAGGGGACCGCGTCCAGGCCCGGGACAACATCGCGGTAAGCGGCAACTCCGGCGAATTCACCACGGGACCGCATTTGCACTTCGAACTATGGCGCAACGGGCTGGCGCAAGATCCAAGCGCATATCTTGTCGGTATATGACAATTTGCGTATAATAACAGACGAAAACCACCTTAATCAGAAAAACATCGCGCCATGGCCAAACACGCAAACGGCGGCACCCCTCCGAAATTGACCATCGTCAGCGAGGGCACAACCTTCGAGGGCACGCTCGTATCGTCCAGCGACGTACGCGTCAGCGGGTGCGTCAAGGGCCTTGTCGAAACCGCGGGCAAACTGGTGATCCCGGGAAGCGGATACATCGAAGGCGCCATCAAAGGCGGCGCGCTCGCCATCGCCGGGCGCGTCAAGGGCACCATCAACGTATCCGGCAACCTCCTGTTGCAGAAAACGTCGGTGGTGGAAGCCAACATACAGGTGGGGCGCCTTATGGTGGAAGAAGGCGCCGTATTCAATGGAGAATGCCGTACGGGAGAACGAGTCATCGACGCAAGCGAAATTCCCGGCGGGCAGGACAAGCCCGTCCGGAGCGCCAAGCCAGACAGGAACGCCAAGCCCGCCAAGCCTGCGCTCGCCCGCAAATAAAAGAGACGCTGATTACGTCCGCAAACGCCATGTCTGCTCCGAAAGGCGATCCACGCACCGATTTCAGGGAGGCCGGGTCCCATCTCTCTCTGGCGCTGGAACCGGCGATCTCCATGGGAATATGGATTATCGGCGGCGTCCTGCTGGACCAATGGCTCAATACCACGCCCTGGTTTATTCTGGGCGGATTGTGCGTCGGCCTGGTTTCCATGTTCGTGCTGCTGGCGCGCGGCGTCAGGAAAAGCGAAACCCGCGCAAGGAAGCGTCCGCCGCAAATCTGAAAAACGCCTGATAAATTCATTGCATATTGGCTTTTTTCCGGATCTTTTTGCCGTAAATTGGTGGTTTTAGCAAAAAATGGCGTACTTCCTGGCCGGCGTTTCCCGTGCGTTCGGGAAAACCGTTCCGGCGGCCATGGAAACGAAAAGCCAATGGAAACGGAAGGCCTGGGACTCGGAATCGGACTGGGATGCTTGCTGGGCGCATCGTATGTGCTGATCAGCTTTTTATCGAATCGGATTGCGCTGCAAAGCGCCCGAAACCCCTTGGCGATCGTCGCAGGGGCCATGGTGGTCCGCATCGTCGTCATGCTCGGCCTGCTCGTTATGGCGCTGCAATGGCTGCCCGTGTCGCCCACCGCCTTGCTGGCCAGTTTTTTCGCGACGTTTCTTATAGGACTCGTAATCGAAATCCGGTTTTTTCACAAGCAGCAACCGCCCGCCTCGTAGGGCCGCAGCGCCGCGCGCGCATACTCGTTATGGCGTTGAACGCAAACATACGCTACCGCCAGATCGTCCTGCTCCTCGCAGCCGGATGCGTGTTCCTTGGGCCTCGTCTGGCGCATGCCGCCGACGAAGAGGGGAAACTGGATGCGGTCGCCCACACGGCGGACGGCGTATATCTCGATTTCGCTCCATTCGGCGCCGTCGAACTGCCGCGCATTTTTCTTCGAAGCGACCCCTGGGGGCTGGACGTATTCCCGTCCACGCGATCCGCGCTGCTGTCGGAACGGTATGTGATGGAACACAAAGAAGACGGACACGCGGAAATCCTGCATGGAGAAGCGCTCCGCGACGCCATCGACCATCACGAGCATTTGTACGCCAAACCGAAACCGGCCCAGGGGACCCTTGTGCTGGACTTGTCGATCACGCGCCATCTTGTGTTCGGCGTCCTGGCCGCCCTGATCGTCGTTGCGATCTTTCTCGGACTGGCGCGACGCTACCGGCGCCCCGAAGACCGCGTCGCCGCGCCGAGAGGCATCTTCCAGAACATGTTCGAGGCGCTCGTGATCTTCGTGCGCGACGAAATCGCCAAGCCGTGCGTGGGGCCCCGATACCGGGAATTCCTGCCCTTCCTGCTTACGGCGTTCATGTTTATCCTGTGCGCCAACCTGATGGGCCTGGCGCCCTATCTGGGGGCCGCGACGTCCAACGTCGCCGTTACTTTCACGCTGGCTGCTTTTACGTTCGTCGCGGGACAACGCAAGGGGACCAAGGCGTACTGGACGCACCTGTTCTGGCCTCCGGGCGTGCCCTTGCCGGTCAAGTTTATTCTGGCGCCGATCGAACTGGTCAGCCTGATCGCCAAGCACTTTGCGCTGGCGCTTCGACTCTTCGCCAACATGATGTCCGGCTCCCTGCTCATCCTGAGTCTGATCGGCATCATTTTCACGATCAACGTGTTGTTCGGCAGCCTGGCGGCCGCGCTGGTCGCGCCGGTGGGCGTCGCCTTTACGTTGTTCATTACGTTCATCAAGATCGCCGTGGCGTTCATACACGCCTTTGTGTTCACGCTGCTGTCGGCGATCTTCTTCGGCATGGCCCTGGAGGAAGACGAACATCACGAGGAAGAAACGTCCGCCGAAGAGCAACCGGCCCTCGCCGGGTAACGCCGTCGAATAGCGCCGAACAGCCTCACCATCGAACCTTCTTTTTCGCATCACCTGATTCAACACACGGAGAATTATCATGGAACCTACCGCATTAGCTTTTCTGGCCGCAGGCATCGGAGCCGGACTTGTCGCCATCGGGGCCGGCATCGGCATAGGGAACCTCGCCGGACCTGCCATGGAAGCCTCGGCGCGACAGCCGGAAGTCGCCGGGCACATACGCCTTACCATGATCATCGCCGCCGCGCTGCTCGAAGGCGTCGCGCTGTTCGGCATGATCATCTGCCTGCTGCTCACCCTGAAGGCCTGAACCGGGCCGCCCCGGCGCATCCATACCATTTCCCTGCGAACTCCAGGGAATAACGCATCCTCGATTTGGCCATGGATATCATCGTAGCCCAGAGTCTGCTCGAACCGAACGCGGGACTGATCTTCTACAAGGTCATCGTCTTTGCGCTCTTGTTGTTCGTGCTTGGCAAATACGCATGGAAACCCATCGTGAACGCCTTGAGCGAACGCGAAGAAACCATCGACGCCTCGCTTCGCAAAGCCGAGCAAGCCCTGGAGGAAGCCCGGCAAACCGGAGCGAAAAACGAGGAGGCCCGTCGCGAGGCGGAAGAAAACGCCCGGCGCGTCCTGCAAGATGCGCGTACGGCGGCCGAACGGGTGCGCGCCGAGGAACTGGAGAAGACGCGGGCCCGAATCCGGCAGATGCAAGAGCAGGCGCAAGCCGAAATCGAGCGAGAAAAAGAGCGCGCCCTAGAGGAATTGCGAGACGAAGTGGCAGGGCTTGCTATCCGAACCGCCGAACAGATTCTCGAAGAGACGCTGGATGCGGATCGGCATCGCAAAATGGTGGATCGCTTTATCGAGCAGCTTCCCCGCAACTGACCGGCGCCGCCCTGTCCCTTCCCGCCCGCCCCGACAACCGCATTCCCCCGCTTGACCCGAACGACATGGTAGTAGCCCGCAGATACGCCCGCGCACTGTACGAGGAAGCCGAACGCGCCTCGAACGTCGAACGCGTCGACGCGGATATCGCGTTCGTGCAGGCGACGCTGGACGAGTCGGAAGCGCTGGCGCGACTTTTTCGGAATCCGGTCGCGGCTCGGGAGAAAAAGCAGGAGGTTGTTCGCGCGTTGTTCGCATCGCGGCTGGACGATCTCACGCTGCGGTTTCTCCATATGCTGGTCGGCAGGCAACGCGAAAACCTGTTTGACCGCATTGCCCGGGCATGGCGGCGCTTGCGCGACGAGCGCCTTGGCGTCGTGGAGGCGGAAGCCCGCATCGCTTCGGAATTAAGCGAAGAAGAACGCCGCGGCCTGACAGAAGCGCTCGAACGATTGACCGGCAAGCGCATTCGCCTGAATGTGCGGCGAGACGCCGAATTGATCGGCGGGATGGTCGTGCGCATCGGGGATACGGTGTACGACCGTAGCGTGCGTCGCCGCCTCGAAGCGCTCCGCGACCGGGTCGCGCGCCAGTCCCTTTCTATCCGTTAGCCCATTAATATTTCGGCGCATACGCCTCGAACAGCCATCTATTGCTTGCGAGCAGGCGCAGGCGCAATCGACGACAGCAAAATTATGACCACGTCTATTCGACCAGATGAAGTTACCTCGGTTCTGAAGAACGCTTTCGGCGATCTGGAAACGGGAACCGACGTATACGAAGTCGGGACCGTCCTGCAAACAGGGGACGGCATCGCGCGACTATACGGACTTTCCAACGTACAGGCCGGCGAGTTGATCGCATTCCCGGAAAGTGGCGCCACCGGCATGGTTCTTAATCTCGAAGAGGACAACATTGGCGTCGTGCTGTTCGGCGACGTCGCTGCGGTGAAGGAAGGCCACGAGGCGCGGCGGACCCGGCGCATCGCGTCCATCGACGTTTCGGAAGGCATGCTGGGGCGGGTGATCGAGCCGCTGGGCAATCCGATAGACGGGCGCGGCCCCATTGCGGGCGAATCTTTCGAAATGCCGCTGGAGCGCAAGGCCCCCGGCGTCATCTACAGGCAGCCCGTCAGCGAACCGCTCCAGACGGGCGTGAAGGCCATCGACTCGATGATTCCCATCGGGCGGGGGCAGCGGGAACTGGTGATCGGAGACCGGCAAACCGGCAAAACCGCCGTCCTGATCGACGCGATCATCAATCAGAAGGCCACCCACGCCACCGACAAGCCGGTTTTTTGCGTTTACGTAGCCATCGGGCAAAAAGCGTCCACCGTGGCCCAGGTGATGCGGGCGCTCGAAGAACACGACGCGATGGAGTATACGGTCATTGTGAATGCGCCGGCCTCCTCGCCCGCCCCGTTGCAATTCATCGCTCCGTACGCCGGGGCCTGCATCGGCGAATACTTCCGGGATACGGGGCGGCACGTCCTCGTGGTCTACGACGACCTCTCCAAGCAGGCGGTGGCCTACCGCGAACTGTCCTTGCTGCTGCGCCGCCCGCCGGGGCGCGAAGCCTATCCGGGCGACGTATTTTATTTGCACAGCCGCCTGCTGGAGCGCGCCGCCAAGATCAACGAAACGAAGGCGGTGGCCATCCAGATGAACGACGTGCCCGAATCGCTGCAAGGCAAAGTGGAAGGCGGCGGCTCCCTGACCGCCTTGCCCGTCATCGAAACGCAGGCGGGAGACGTCTCCGCCTACATTCCCACGAATGTCATCTCCATTACGGACGGTCAGATATATCTGGAAACGAACCTTTTCAACGCGGGGGTGCGTCCGGCTATCGACGTGGGGATTTCCGTATCGCGCGTCGGCGGCAATGCGCAAATCAAGGGGATGAAAAAAGTGGCGGGCACGTTGCGCATCGACCTTGCGCAGTACCGCGAGTTGCAGGCCTTCGCCAAATTCGGGTCCGACCTGGATCCGGCGACCCGCCGGCAACTTACGCGCGGGGAACGCCTCGTCGAGATTCTGAAGCAGGGCCAATACGCGCCCGTCCCGGTGGAAGAACAGGTCGCCGTGATTTTCGTGGCGACGAAGGGACTGCTGGACGATGTGCCGGTGGCGCGCCTCGGCGAACTGGAAACAGAATTCATCGGCAAACTGCAGATACAGCATCAGGACCTGCTTGACGCGATTCGGGAGACGGGCGTCCTCTCGGACGAACATCAAGAGACGCTTGCCAGCGTGGCGAGCGACCTGGCGGACCTTTTCCGGGCGTAGCGCGCAGGCGGATTGATTCATGGCCAATCTCCGGGACATACGAAACCGGATCGATTCGATCCGCAACACGCAGCAGGTGACGCGCGCCATGAAGATGGTGGCGGCGGCCAAGCTGCGGCGGGCGCAGGAACGCATCTTCCGTACGCGGCCGTATGCGTACCAGTTGGGCGCCGTAATCAGTCGGCTCAAGGAGCAACTGGACGCCGCGGAACATCCGTTGCTGCAGGCGCGCGAGGGGAGCCAAAGCGTTCTGTTTATCGTCGTGACCGCCGACCGGGGCCTGGCGGGGGCCTTCAACGCCAATATCGTGAAGGAGGCGGAACACGCGATGGCGGCGTACGAAACGGCGCGCGCGGCGGGCAATCTGCATGTGCTGGCCGCAGGCCGGAAAGGACATGAGCATTTCGCGCGCCGAGGGTACAACATGGTCGGCGATTTTCGCGGCGTATTCGACCACGTTGAGGTAGAAACGGCCCGCAAGATCGTCGAACAGGCCGTGGACGGCTATCTGAACGGCTCCTGGAACGAGGTCAAGATCGTCTACAACGAATTCCGGAACACCATCGCCCAGAACCGGATCGTGGAGCCGTTCCTCCCCATTCCCAAAAAACAGTTCCTTACGCCCATCATGGCGGCGAAAGGCGCAGGGGGCGACGAGGCGGCGGACCCGCGCGAAATTCCCGACTCCATCTTCGAACCGGAAGCGGAATCCGTCCTGCGCGAACTGTTGCCGAGATACCTGCGCTACCAGGTGTGGCGCGTCCTGCTCGAATCGAACGCGGCGGAACAGGGCGCGCGCATGGTGGCCATGGATAACGCCACCTCCAACGCGGAGGATTTCCTGCGCAACCTGAAACTGAAGTACAACCGGGCGCGGCAATCCGCCATCACCACGGAGATCATCGAGATCGTTTCGGGGGCCAACGCGCTGGAAGCCGGATAAATCGGCGCCGGGAAGTCGAACCTGGCGGGCTTTTCGGCGTTAGCAGGGGTCGTTGAAATATCCATGACCCATGCGCCGGGATGCGTTCCCGTACGCGCACCCGGAGAGGTGGCCGAGTGGCTGAAGGCGCTCCCCTGCTAAGGGAGTATACGGCAACCCCGTATCGAGGGTTCGAATCCCTCCCTCTCCGCTGATTTGGGGTGGCATTGGGGGTATTTGGGGTGGTTTATGTGGCGTAATATCGTTATGATATAACCGATGCGGACATAGCAGCGATCAAGGTTGCGGCGGCCCAATAAATCATAGCGTAAATCCGGTTTCGGGAGCACCACGTTTTGAGCGACCAATTCTTCGAACAACCTGTTCTCAATTCGCCCTACGAACGTCCCGACCGGCATTGGGAACTGGACCCGGACGGCCAGCCTACCCAGCGTATCGTCAAACAGCGCAGGTCCGCCGATTTCATCACGCCCATCCCCAGGGCCAAAAAACAAAAGGGCTCCGCTCAAAAACAATCTTCGCTGGTGTTCGACGAAGCAGCGAAGAAACTGGAAACCAGGGACCAGCAATACCTGAAGGACATTATCAATGGCGTACGCAGGCAAGTTGATCGGTGGCGCGACCTCCCTCCCGATCAACAGGGCGTAACGCCGGAAACCGCCCGTCTGCTCCGGCACTGGCGAACGCATCGCTTCAGTGACATTCGGCCCTTCTTTTGCCAGGTCGAGGCAGTCGAAACCGTCATTTGGCTTACCGAGGTAGCGTCGCCAGGCAAGGGAAAGGAAATAAAAGGATTTCTCAAGCATCTTGAGGACGCGAACCGCGACGCCAATCCCGAACTGTCTCGCCTTGCGCTCAAACTTGCGACTGGCGCAGGAAAAACGATGGTCATGGCCATGTTGATCGCCTGGCAGACCATCAATGCGGTGCGCCGCCCGCAGAGTAGCAAATTCACCCACGGCTTTCTGGTCATTACGCCGGGCATTACCATCAAGGACCGTTTGCGCGTGTTGCAGCCAAACGATCCGGATAGCTACTATCAACGGCGCGAACTGGTCCCGAACGACATGCTCCCCGACCTGGGGAAGGCCAAAATCGTCATCACCAATTATCACGCTTTCAAGGAGCGCGAACGCCTCGAACTATCCAAAGGGGGACGCGCCCTGCTTCAGGGGCGAGGCTCAGAGTTGAACACCCTCGAAACCGAAGGGGAAATGCTGCAAAGGGTGATGCCCGAACTCATGAGGATAAAGAATATTATGGTCCTCAACGACGAAGCGCACCATTGCTATCGCGAAAGGCCGGACGAAGAAAAAGAGGAAGGCGACCTCAAGGGCGACGACCGCAAAGAAGCCCAAAAGAATGCCGAAGCCGCCCGATTGTGGATTTCGGGCATTGAAAAAGCAAGCAGAAAACTGAATGTTCGGCGCGTGATAGACCTTTCGGCAACCCCCTTCTTCCTGCGCGGATCGGGCTATGCGGAGGGCACCTTGTTTCCCTGGACGATGAGCGATTTTTCCCTGATGGACGCCATCGAATGCGGCATTGTGAAGTTGCCCCGGGTCCCTGTGGCGGACAATATTCCCGGCGGCGACATGCCCAAATTTCGCAAGTTGTGGGAGCACATAAGCCCCCATATGCCGAAAAAGAAACGGGGCGCGGGCAAAGCGCTTGACCCCTTGAGCCTGCCTGTGGAACTCCAGACCGCGCTGGAGGCCCTGTATGGCCATTACGAAAAAGAATTCAATGCCTGGGAAGAAGCAGGAATTCCTGTGCCGCCCTGCTTCATTGTGGTCTGCAACAACACCTCGACTTCCAAGCTGGTCTACGATTACATCTCCGGGTTCCATCGAGAACAAGGCGACGGAGGCAAGGCGTTCGAAAACGGGCGACTGCCGTTGTTTCGCAATTTCGACGAGGACGGCAACCCGATTCCCCGGCCCCGGACCTTATTGATCGACAGCGTACAACTGGAATCCGGGGATGCGCTGGACAGGAATTTCCGCAAGATGGCCGCCAACGAAATCGAGCGGTTTCGCAGGGAAAGTATCGAACGTGGCGACTGGCTTAAGGCCGAGCGAATCAGCGATCAGGACCTGCTCCGCGAAGTCATGAATACCGTGGGGAAACCCGGACGGCTGGGGGATTCGATTCGTTGCGTCGTATCGGTTTCGATGCTTACGGAAGGATGGGACGCGAATACGGTCAGCCATGTGCTGGGCGTTCGCGCCTTTGGAACCCAGTTGCTATGCGAACAGGTGGTCGGGCGCGCGCTGCGGAGGCAGTCCTACGAATTGAACGAAAAAGGTCTTTTCAATGTAGAATACGCGGACGTGCTGGGCATTCCTTTCGACTTTACGGCAAAGCCTGTGGCGGTGCAACCGCGTCCGCCGCTCGAAACCGTACAAGTAAAAGCAATACGACCCGACCGGGATGCGCTGGAAATTCGCTTCCCTCGCGTAGCGGGGTATCGCGTCGAATTGCCGGAAGAACGACTTCGAGCCGAGTTCAACACCGACTCCGTGCTGGAACTCACGCCAGACATGATCGGACCGTCCATTACCCGAAATCAGGGGATTATCGGCGAGGGCGTAGACCTCGACCTGGAACATACGCAAACGCGCCGGCGCAACACCCTGGTTTATAATCTCACCCAACATCTGCTTTATACGAAGTGGCGGGACCCGGACGAGGCGCCCAAAGCATACCTCTTTGGTCAACTCAAGCGCATTACCAGACAGTGGCTTGACGAATGCCTGGTCTGCAAGGGCGGTACCTACCCGGCCCAACTCATGTACCAGGAACTAAAAGACATGGCTTGCGAGCGCATCACGGCGGGCATTACACGGGCGGAAAAGGGCAATCGGCCCGTCAAGGCCGTGCTGGACCCGTATAATCCCGTCAGCTCCACCGCGCAGGTGCATTTCAACACATCTAAAACCAGCCGCTACAAAACCGATCATAGCCGTTGCCATATCAATTGGGCTATTCTGGACAGCGACTGGGAAGCGGAATTTTGCCGGGTTGCGGAATCCCATCCGCAAGTTCGGGCTTACGTCAAGAATTACAACCTCGGCCTGGAAGTGCCTTACCTGTACGGCTCGGAAACCCGTACGTACATCCCGGATTTTATCGTGCTCATCGACGATGGACGAGGCAACGACGACTTGCTGCACCTGATCGTCGAAATCAAGGGATATCGGCGGGAAGACGCCAAGGAAAAGAAAGCGACGATGGAAACCTGCTGGATTCCCGGGGTAAACAGTCATGGCGGTTTCGGGCGCTGGGATTTTGCCGAATTCACGGACGTATACGATATTCTTTCGGATTTTAAGGAGAAGATCGGACCCGATTTCAACCGCATGGTTGAGCAAAGAATCGCCCAGCCTGTTCTGACAGCCAACGAGGAAACGCAATGACGCGAGACGACGTGCTCAAATTGCTCCGAACGCACAAGGCGACCCTGGCGCAACGCTACGGCGTCACCCGGCTCGCCCTGTTCGGCTCCTTTGCCCGAAATCAGGGGACCGACGATAGCGACGTCGATATTCTGGTGCAGTTTGACAGGTCTCCCGATTGGCGGCGTTATTTCGGAGCGCAAGGCTATCTCGAAGATTTGTTGGGGCGCCCGGTGGATATGGCGATAAACCAAAACCTGCGGGTCGAAATACGCCCCTATGTGGAGCGGGAGGTAATCAATGTCTGATACCAGCCACGAAGGGCGGGAATGGCGTTTCTATGTAGGGGATATGATCGAATTCTGCGAAAAGGTGTTATCCTATACCCATGATATGGATCAGGACGCCTTCGTCGCGGACGGACTCACGTATGACGCCACGCTACGAAATCTAGAATTGATCGGCGAAGCAGCCACACACATCCCGGACAAGGTGCGGGAGGAATATCCCGATATCCCCTGGTACGCGATTGTGGGAACGAGAAATCGCTTGGCTCATGGATATTTGGGCCTAAACGATCATATTATTTGGACTATCATTCAGGATGCAATCCCGCAGCTGCTCCCGGCATTGCAAAATCTGTTGAACACCACCAGCGAGGACGCTGCATAGATGCCAAAACGGAAATCGACCCAAAAGATCAAAACCCTCAAGCACGACGAGGCTTCCCGCAAGAATATTCCCACGGCGGAATATCAAGGCGTACTGGAAGACGACGACCGCCATCCCGTCCAGGTGGCGTACGAACGTCGCAATCGCGACCTTGACCCGCAACTCGTCTGGCGCGGCAAAGATGCGCAAGACTCGGCGGAATTGATCGCGCAGGCGCCTCCGCTTTTCATTCAGGAAAAAGTGCATCCGAAGGCGCTGATCGACGATTTGCGGCGGCGGAGCAAGGAAACCGAGGAGGACGAGGCAACCGCACAGGCAGATTTGTTTGCGGATTTTAATGGCTTGCCGAGCGAGGATGCCCGGACCGAATTCTACCAGCACGACGCCAACTGGTCCAACCGGATGATTCTTGGCGATTCGTTGCAAGCGATGGCGTCGCTTGCCGAGCGGGAGGGGCTGCGCGGCAAGGTACAGTGCATCTACATAGACCCGCCCTACGGCATCAAGTTCAACTCGAATTTTCAGTGGTCCACGACCAGCCGGAACGTAAAAGACGGCGCGGCCGAGCACATTACGCGCGAGCCAGAGCAAGTGAAGGCGTTCCGGGATACGTGGCGGGACGGGATTCATTCGTATTTGACGTACCTGCGGGACCGACTGACCGTAGCCCGGGATTTGTTGACGGAAAGCGGCTCCGTTTTCGTGCAAATCGGGGACGAAAACGTACACCGGGTGCGGGCGCTGATGGATGAGGTGTTTGGGGAGGAGAATTTTGTGTCCATCATCCCGTTCCGGAAGACCAGTGCGCAAACAACAGGCACACTAGCTCCGGTCGTTGACTTTCTGATCTGGTACGCTAAGAGCCGGGACAGAATGAAGTACCGGGGATTATGGACCGAGAAGGTCGAAACAACTGAGTTGGGTACATTTCGGTGGATCGAAACCGAGGACGGAACCTGCCGACGTTTGTCAACGGTTGAGCTTCGTGAAGGAACTACAGCCGACGACGGACGGCGGTTTCGCGCAGCAGACATCACATCACAGACAGGGGGAGACTCGAGCCGATTCGATCTTTCATTCGAAGGTCGCGAATTCTCGCCGTCTACAACTCGCGGTTGGTCAACTAGCCAACAAGGCCTTGAAAGGCTATCCCGGGCCAACAAACTACTAGCTCTGCCCCGCGTCCTCGCATATAAACGCTTCAAAAACTGGTTCCCGGTCCAGCCGCTAACAAACATATGGCAAGATACCGTGATCGGGACTTTTACGCAGAAGACCTACGTAGTCCAAACTAGTGAACTGACGGTCTCCCGCTGCATCCTCATGGCCACGGACCCCGGCGATCTCGTACTCGACCCCACCTGTGGCTCCGGCACCACCGCATACGTCGCCGAGCAATGGGGCCGCCGCTGGATCACCATCGACACGTCGCGGGTTGCGCTCGCGCTGGCCCGCGCCCGCATCATGGGCGCCCGCTATCCCTGGTATCTGCTCGCCGACAGTCGCGAAGGGCAAATCAAGGAAGCCGCGCTCGCCCGCAAGGCCCCCTCGGAAAAACCGACGTATAACAATATTCGCCATGGTTTCGTGTACGAACGCGTCCCGCATATCACGCTCAAAGCCATCGCCAACAACGCCGAAATCGACGTAATCTGGGAGCAAAAACAACCGGAAGTGGAAGCGGCGCTGGATGGTTTCAACGCCGTAATGCAAAGGGACGCAAGGAGTTACAGAAAGAATCACATACAAGAGGATAGTCACACACACACACACACACACACACAGAATTTCTCGTCGCCGCGGGCGGCCGGGCGGGTCGCCGCATAGACTTTGCCGCCTCGCCCGACGAGACAGAAGCGCTGCCGTCCGGCGAAACGGCGCCGCGCAACGCCTTGCTCGAATGGGAAGTCCCGCGTGAACCGGATGCCCACTGGAGCGACGAGGCCAAACAGGCGCTCGAACGTTTTTGGGAAGCCCGCATCGCCCGGCAACAGGCCATTGACGCTTCCATCGCCGCCCAGGCCGAATACGAATACCTCTACGACAAGCCGTACGCAGACAAAAAAACCGTCCGCGTCGCCGGACCGTTCACGGTAGAAAGCCTGTCGCCGCACCGCCTGCTGGGAGTTGACGAAGACGACGAACTCATAGGCCATGTCGCCGAAGCCAAACTCGGGTACGGCGCACAGCAGGGCTTCGCTGAAATGATCCTCGACCACCTCAAAACCACGGGCGTACAGCAGGCGCACAAGGAGGATCGCATCGCCTTTTCCGTACTCAGGCCGTGGCCGGGCCAACTCGTCTGCGCGGAAGGGCGCTACGCCGAAAATAATGGCGCCGCAAGCGGCGAAAAGCGGGCGGGCATCTTCATAGGCCCGGAATTCGGCACTGTTTCCCGGCCCGACCTTGTGGAAGCCGCCCGCGAGGCTGCGGACGCCGGATTCGACGTGCTCATCGCCTGCGCCTTCAACTACGACGCCCACGCCTCGGAATTCAGCAAACTGGGTCGCGTCCCCATCCTCAAGGCCCGCATGAACGCCGACCTGCACATGGCCGACGACCTCAAGAACACAGGGAAGGGCAATCTTTTTGTCATCTTCGGCGAGCCGGACATCGACATCCTTGAAGCAGAAAACGATCAAGTCCAGATCAAGATCAACGGGGTCGATGTATTCCACCCGAACAGCGGCGAAATCCGCAGCGACGATACGGACGGCATTGCTTGCTGGTTCGTCGATACCGACTACAATGGGGAAAGTTTTTTCGTCCGCCACGCCTACTTCCTCGGCGCCAGCGATCCCTACAAATCGCTCAAAACGACGCTCAAGGCCGAAATCAACGCGGAAGCCTGGTCAACGCTACGCAGCGACGTCTCCCGCCCCTTCGACCGCCCCTCCTCCGGCCGCATTGCAGTCAAGGTAATCAACCACCTCGGCGACGAAGTGATGAAGGTGTTTCGGGCGTAATACCAGGGGGGCGTGCTTTGCAGAACTTCAGGTAAAACGCCAATGCATTTCGGAAGACCACTGGGCCGATTGGTGGATACCGTCTATTTCACCCGATCACACCACAGCCGCTTTCTTCAGCTTGCGGACGTGGTGGTGTACATGGCGGGACGCTATCTCGCCCGGAACGAGACGCCTGCAAAGTGGCACGACGCCCGAGTATTCGAGATTTGGGAAAAAATAAAGGCCAGCGCCGACCTGAAGGTTCAGCACTGGCCTTGAAAACCGGAACGACTAGCCCAGAGAGTAAGCCGCTTTTTGGAACGGCCCTCTAGTCGCAACCCATAATATAAGGTGTTCAGGCAAGCAATGCAAGCCCCATAAGCGGCGGAGGCGCGCCAAACCTGCCGATCGAGATACTCCCCCCCTACGTGGAGCAGGAGATAATCAACGTCTGACGCCCTGCCCCGCAAATAAAAGCCCCGCGCTGCGCAAGGCAGGCGGGGCTTTTGCCTCCATAACAGAAACAGGCCGAGACCCGTTTCCAGCCATGTATGATTGATATTTTCTACGCGCAGTTTCCGAATGGTTCCCCGCCTGGGGCAAAAAATTATAAATTCATGGAAGTGCCTGTCCAGGGAGGTGGTTCGGGTTGTCTGAACAGGATTTTGGGCTTTTAAGGTATAGGATTGCGACCTTAGAGATGGTTCGGGTTGATCGTACAAGAATTTTTCTAAAGAAGAAATGCAAGCGCCACGGACAAGATGAGCCGCTTGCACAACACCCCCGGCAGGGCCTTCCTTGCCCCGCAAAACAAGCCAACCTTATTTTATTAGGCACCAAAATTCCAAGGTTAAATATTTTAAGCGAAGGCTTTTTCCAGTCCAGAACGGAACCCTGCGGGCCGTACAGGGTGAATAATCATAGTCGGGAGCGGCCCTGGCCGAAGCGATTGAAACACGCCGGAGCCGCAACCCCGTTTACGCCCCCATGGAAACGTGTAATCCCATTTGCGAGGAAGACCCATGGGCACGAAACACTACACGGACGAAGAACTCGACGCGCTCCGTGACATGCCAAAGCGGGTAACGAACCCAAAGGCACGGTGGCTGCGCAAACCTACGATGCGCCCGGTGCACAAACAGCGCACCTACCAGGCATCCTCGGAGCAGGACCCAAATTCGTATTTCACGGTCTATCAGCGCCAGAATCTCGCCGATAAATACGATTTTTCCTGCGGAATCAAGTATATTCCCCGAGGCGGCTCGCCCCTCACGCTGGCGCGCTACAATGGACCAGGCCATGTGCACGGAGACATTGCTTACCGCCCGCACATCCATTGCGCCTCGGCACAAGCGATCGCGAACGGCGAGAAACCCGAATCGAATGCCGAAGAAACCGACCGATTCACTTCGCTTGAAGGCGCGCTGGCTTGTCTGATGAAGGATTTTCAGGTGAGCGGGATTCACGCCCGGCACGACGAACCCACATTAGCGCTATGACGCTTGCCCTTGACAAACTCCAGAAACTCCTGTGCGAGCGTCTTTGCGAAGACGTCAGGATAGAGCGGCGCCCGGACGGCGCGGTGATGTTGCACACGCACTTCCGGTTTCCCGACGGCGACCATTACCCGATCCACCTGTCGCAAACAGATACGGGCGGGTTGCGACTGTCGGACAAGGGCCATACGCTCATGCACATTAGCTATGATCATGACATTGATGGGTTCATGGACGGAACACGGGGCATGCTGCTCGAACGCATTATGAACGAAAGCGGACTCCAATGGGAGAAGGGTGGCGGCGCGTTGTGTTACGATACGCCTCCCGAACGATTGCCGGAAGCCATCTTCCGGTTCGGGCAAGCCCTGACCCAGGTCTACGATCTGACGTTTCTGTCCCGATCTAATGTCGGCTCCGCATTCTACGACGACCTGCACGACCTGCTCTCTGATCTGGTAGACGAGGCCAAAATAAAGCGGAATTATCATCTGGAAATAGACAATGCGCAGGTGTACCCGGTGGACTACCGAATCGAGGGCAAAAACGATACCCCGTTGTTCGTGTACGGCATACCCACTCAGGACAAAGCGCGGTTAGCAACGATCATGTTGTCGCACTTTCACCTGCATAAGATCCGGTTCGAATCGATTCTCGTTTTTCAGAATCAACCTGAAATTCCCAGAGTGGACCTCGCCAGACTCTCGGATGTCGGCGGAGACATGATTTCTTCGCTCGACGCCAACGAAGATTTCCACCGGAAAATTACGCAACGCGCGGCGGCCTGAGTTGCATACGGATTACACCTTAAAACTCCAATAAATTGTCCAGCCAACCCGAACCACCCCTGAAATCATATGAAAACCAACATCGGAATCTGGCAAATTGAACGGGAATCCCGCAAGTCTACGAAACTGGCCCCCGCCAAGCAGGTGGGTACGGAAGAAATGCTGGAGGACATCCTGACAGCAAACCCCGGTATGCTCATGCACGGCCTGACGCTGGTTGGCAGACAGGTTCCGGTTGCAACGGGCTATATCGACCTGCTGGGCATTGACAATGAGGGCAAACTGACGGTCTTTGAACTCAAGCGCGAAAAATTGACGCGAAACGCCGTGGCGCAGGTTCTGGATTACGGCAGCTACCTGGAAAGCCTGTCCGAATCGAAACTTGCAACGCTCATTGCCGAGGAATCCGGCAAGAACGGGATAGACAAAATCACGGATTTCGACGAATGGTATGCAAACCAGTGGGAAGATGCGCTTAAACCCGTACAAATGATGCTGGTCGGCCTCGGAGCTGACGAGCATGCCCGCCGCATGATCGACTATCTGGCGGAGCGAGACATCGACATCGGCATAGCAACCTTCCATGGCTACGCCCACGGCGACGCCATCCTGCTGGCCCGTCAGGTGCAAACATCAGATGATCAGACATCGAATAACGGTCGTCGCGGTTCGACTCAAAAGGACTGCAAACAGGAAGTACTTCGCAAGGCCGCTGAATACGGAGTGACAAATCTGTTACAGAATGCAGAAAAAGCACTGAACTACTGCGTGAGATCGTACTACACGAAATCCGGGATCACCTACTGCCAACGCACAATCATATTGCCTGAAAATGTGCATGTCCGTGCATCACATTTCATTACGCTCAATGAGTACGGGAAGGTGCAGATCATCTTTCCGCCCGGGACCGTCGACCTTTGCTACGAGCATTTCGAACAGCTGAAAAACGCGATCCCGTTTGAAACCAAGCCTGCGATACATGTATATGCAACGGAACGCGTACGAGAACAGTGGTTTTGCCGTCTGGACGAGGAATCGTGGCAAAAACACAAGCAGGACCTGATCGAATTTGTCCAGACCATGGAAAAAGCCTTCGCCGACGAATACAGACGTGCAATGTCCGAAGAAGTGGAAGAAAACGATGCGTCCTAATCGCCACGCGATCTGGCCTGTTTCACAGACGAGGCTACCCAAAGCCAAGTACAGTGCAACTGAACGTCGTGATCCATAAAGCAGAAGAAGGCGGATATTGGGCAGAAGCACCCTCTATCCCCGGATGCGCGACGCAGGGCGAATCCCTCAAGGATGTATTGGCAAACCTCGGCGAAGCCATTGAAGGCTGTCTGTCCGTCCAGATCGAACAAAGCGCCCTGGTCCACAAAAGTCCCGGAGGGTATCTGACCCGGCAAGGCAGTTCCAAACGAGAACTATCCCCGGAGGCGCTAAACCGTCTATTTCAGCAACGCGGGCGTTCCGGAATGCTCGGGCCAGACGAAATAGTCATCGATGGAACCGGCCCCAATACGCTCGACGAGGCGCTAACGGATCGTTTTCTGAGTTCGCGCGCGACCGAACCCCGAACGATCCAGCTCGCAAAACTGGGCCTGGTGCGGGAAGACGACACCGGCGTACCCCGCGCAACGGTAGCGGGCGCATTGCTTTGTACAACACATCCAGAAGAGTACGTACGCAGCGCAAAAATCGAAGCGGTTTGCTATCGCGGCGCCGTCCTTGGCCAGGCAAGCCAACACGACGCGAAAACCATTACCGGCCCGCTGGACAAACAGATTCGCGAGGCCGTCGATTTCGTCAAGCGCAATACGTGGGTAGCGGCGCGCAAGGACCCCGGTCGGATAGAAACCCCGCAATTCAGTCCGCGCGCGGTATTCGAAGCCATCGTCAATGCGGTGGTCCACCGGGATTATTCAATAGAAAATGCGAAAATACGGCTCTTCGTCTTTGAGGACCGCATAGAATTGTACTCGCCGGGCGCCTTGCCCAACACGCTCGCCATAGAATCCATCCGTAGCCGACAAGCGATGCGCAACGCAACGCTGGCTTCCATTCTCCGCAGGCTTGCCGTCGGAGATATTCCTGGGGCGGGAAGCCGGGAATATTTTATGGAGCAGCGCGGCGAAGGCGTTCCTGTCATCTACACAGAAACACGCGACTTGACGGGACGCGATCCAGACTATGAATTGCTAGACGGCGCAGAACTGCGGCTGACGATCCCGGCCTCCTCGCCGCCGGTAGCGGGGATCGAAGGGGAAATATACGTCGTCGCGGGCGGCCAACCGCTTGCAGGCGCCCAAGTGGTTGCACTATACCCCAACAAGACGTGGATGGAAGAAAAAACCGATACGTTTGGACGAGTCGCTTTTGGATTTCACGCGGAACTCCCCATCACCGTTTTCTGCGCAGCGCCCGGACACGCCGCCCAGGTGGAGCGAAATTGGCGTCCGCCGGAGCCGCTTTCCATGGAACTGGAACCGTTGCCCAAAGGCGGATCCATACTATTCCCGGAAGGAACCGGCCATATACCCCGCCTGACCGGACGGCTCAACCCCATCCTCGACCCGCACGACCGCATGTATCTTCATGCAAGCAATATTTCAATCGACGAAGGCAAACAGCAACCGGTTCATTTCAAACTGAATCAACCATTGCGCCTTACGGACGCCAGCGGATACGAATGCATCGTCCGCATCGTGGAAATGATTGGAAAGACGGCGCTTTTGGAACACGAAGCCCTGGGAGATTCCTGAAATAAAAAACGCGCGTCACCGATCAGGCCGCGGAACTTACCCACCAGGTCGCAGAAACCGTTTCCGTTCAGGTAAACAAGGCCGTCGGCAAAGGCAAAGAATGGTACGACGAGAAGCGATCCGGCGACGCGCGATAGCGCCCATCTTCCGCTCCCTCGTCAACCCGCGCTGCCTTATATTACGGTTAAAACGCAGTTTCGCAAGCAGATCCCATGCATTTTCGCATTGACGACACTTTTCTGGATAGCCTCGCCCGACTTGCCAACGACGAACAGAAAGCCGTAAAGACATCCGTTTTCGATCTGGTCAGCAAACGCCGCGGGCGCGGACTGCGTTTGAAAAAGTTGCGCGACGGGGGTTGGTCCGCCCGCGTCAACCACGACATGCGCATTATTGCAGACTGGAACGAGCGCGAAAATCATCTGCGTTTGCGCTATGTGGGGCACCACGACGAGGCCTACCAATGGGCTAAACGGCATAAAACAAAAACCCGCGCTGGAAACAACGCAACGGAAGAGACAAAAGCCACGCAACCCGCCCCGGAAACAGCGCCTCCTGTTCCCGCGACGCAACAGAAAAAATCGATCCGGTTCGGCCTGCTTGCATTCGCAGAAAAGACGGTCGATACCTGTTTGGCCTCCCTCTCCGCCCTTCGCAGCGCCATTGCAAACGCCCGCAACGGACAGCGCGAACCAGGCGAACCCTTCCCGGACAAAAACAGGCTCGCTGCGAAAGGCGCGGCGGAAGTGCGCGAATTGTACTATAACGGCAAAGTGGCTGGTTGCTATGTGCTCGAAGGCAAAATCGCCTGCGAGGACCAGATACGCATCATCCGCGGCGGCATGGCGATCCATAAAGGAAAAATCGATTCGCTCAAGCATTTCCGTGAGAACGTACAGGAAGTCAAGAAGGGCTACGAATGCGGCATCGGCGTCCGGAGTTACCCGAACATCCGGGTCGGGGACCGCATCGAAAGCTACTGACCGCCGGGTATCCTATATTGCAACGCCGCCAACCCCGCAAACGCCTGCAAACCGCCCCTGACCCATGCCCGATCCAGGATATATTCTCGCCCTCGATCAGGGCACAACCAGTTCCCGGGCCATGCTGTTCGACCGCAGCGGGGCAATCCGGGGCGTAGCGCAACGCGAATTCCGGCAAATTTTCCCGCAACCGGGCTGGGTCGAGCACGATCCGCAGGAAATATGGTCTTCCCAGGCGGGCGTAGCCGCCGAAGCGCTGGCGGGCGCAAACCTCGCCGCCTCCGACATAGCCGCCATCGGCGTCGCGAACCAGCGGGAAACAACCGTCGTATGGGACCGCCGCACCGGCCAACCCATCCACAACGCCATCGTATGGCAGGACCGCCGCACCGCAGGCATGTGCGACCGCCTCCGCGAAGCCGGACACGCCGACCTGATTCGCGACCGGACAGGCCTTGTGCTGGACGCCTACTTCTCGGGCACCAAAGTCCGCTGGCTGCTCGACCACGTGGAGGGAGCCCGGGACAAAGCGGAACGGGGCGAACTGGCTTTCGGCACCGTGGATTCCTGGCTGATCTGGAACATGACGGCGGGCGGCGTCCACGTAACCGACGCCACGAACGCCTCCCGCACCCTGCTCTACAACATCCACGCGAACAAGTGGGACGACGAACTCCTCGGTATTTTCGGGGTGCCCCGCAGCCTGTTGCCCCAGGTTCGCTCGTCCAGCGAGGTGTACGCCAGGACCTCGGACCGCGCGTTTATGCCGAACGTCCCCATCGCGGGCATCGCCGGAGATCAGCAAGCCGCCCTGTTCGGACAGGTCTGCGCAAAGCCGGGCATGGTCAAGAATACCTACGGCACCGGGTGTTTCCTCCTGATGCAAACGGGCGAACAAGCCGTGCAATCGAAGCATCGCCTGCTCACGACCATTGCCTGGCGCATCGGGGACCGCACCGAATACGCCCTGGAAGGAAGCGTGTTTGTCGCAGGCGCCGTCGTACAATGGCTGCGAGACGGGCTTGGCCTCATCCGGGCTTCGGCGGACGTAGAATCCCTGGCGCGTTCCGTCCCCGACAACGGAGGCGTGTATTTCGTGCCGGCGTTCACCGGCCTGGGCTCGCCGCACTGGGATCCGTACGCCCGAGGAACCATTGTCGGGTTGACGCGGGGCGCCACAGCCGGACACATTGCCCGCGCCGCGCTGGAAAGCATCGCGTTCCAGACGGCGGACCTGATTCGGGCCATGGAGGCAGACGCCGCGTTGCGCCTTGCCGAGCTGCGCGTCGACGGCGGCGCCACGGCGAACAATTTGCTCATGCAGTTTCAGTCCGACTTGCTGGGCGTCCCCGCAGTGCGCCCCCGCATCGCCGAAACGACCGCCCTGGGCGCCGCCTACCTTGCGGGCCTGGCGGCGAACTTCTGGGCAGACCAGGAAGAAATCGCCGCGCAATGGCAGGCAGATCAGCGATTCGAACCCGCCATGGACCGAGACATCGCCGAAAACATGCTCCGGCAATGGCGCCGCGCACTCGAACGCGCCAAAGGCTGGGAACCCCCCTCCTGAGCAACGTACGCCCGCGCTCCTTCCACGCACTGTCCCTCCACGCTTCCTCCCTGCGCCATGACTCCCTTTTTAGCTGAATTCATCGGAACCGCCTTGCTCATTTTGCTGGGCGACGGCGTCGTAGCGAATGTCTTGCTCAAAGGCACCAAAGGCGAGAACGCGGGCTGGATCGTCGTTACGTTCGGGTGGGGCATGGCCGTGTTTGCGGCCGTATTCTGCGTCGCCTCCTTTTCCGGCGCGCATATCAATCCGGCCGTAACCCTCGGGCTGGCCGTCGCGGGCAAGTTTGGCTGGGCGCAGGTGCCGGGGTATCTGATTGCACAATTTCTCGGGGCCGCGCTGGGCGCCTTGCTGACCTATGCGCATTATCGTCCGCATTTCCTGCATACCGAGAACGGAGATCGCAAACTGGGCGTTTTCTGCACCGCCCCGGAGATCCGAAGCGGAGGAGCGAATTTTCTTTCAGAGGTCATCGGCACATTCGTGCTCGTCTTCGGCGTATTGTACATGGCGACCCCCGATACCGGCCTGGGCGCCCTGGACGCCTTGCCGGTGGGGCTGCTGGTGCTGGCCATCGGCCTGTGCCTTGGCGGCACGACGGGATACGCCATCAATCCGGCCCGCGACCTGAGTCCGCGCATCATGCACGCCCTCCTTCCCCTCGGGCAAGGCAAGCGAGACAGCGACTGGGGATACGCATGGGTTCCCGTGCTCGGTCCGTTCGCCGGGGGCGCGCTGGCCGGGCTGGCCTATAGTATATTGGGCGCGGCGGGCGCGTAAAATCCTTCGGCGGCGACGGCGCGTCCGTTGCCCTTGAGGAACCGGAGGAACGGCAACTTGTACAGTGCCTGCGCCAAACAAATTACAGAACGGCTCCCGGAGGGGTGGCAGAGCGGACGAATGCACCGGTCTTGAAAACCGGCGTACCCTCGCGGGTACCGGGGGTTCGAATCCCTCCCCCTCCGCGCTCCCTCCCCCGCCGAATTTTCGGAAAAGCAGATTTTTCTGCGGCGACAAGCGCAACACCGGGGCTTTTTTTTCGTAACGGCACGTTAGGCCCGACATTTTGCTCTGCGAATCCGCCCTGGAGCAAGAGACATTCCTTACGGAACACCCCGAAATTCAGTCCAGACCGAAATCATGTATATGGCGAACCATGCCGGTCGTTTCCGCCGGACGCCGCTTTTCGCGCTGCTTCTTGCGGCAGGTATGTTTCTGTTTGCAGTGGGCGGAGCGCCTGTCGCGCAGGCGCAACAACCGCGCGTCATCACCTTTGACGAAGCGCTCCGCATTGCCCTTGACCAGAATACCGAGGTGCAACAATCCGGCAACGACGTCCAGCTAAGCGCGCGACAGGTATTTCAGCGACGGATGAATTTCTTCCCCTCGTTCTCCATGTCCACCAACGGATCGCGGGGTTCCGGTTTTGCGCAGGACCAGGCCGGAAACACCATCCCGTTCACGAGCCAGAACCTGAGCGGGTCGGTGTCGGGGCAAATCAACCTGTTCGACGGATTTTCGAATATAGCGTCCCTCCGGCAATCGCAACACGCCCTGCAAGCCAGCGAACTGGCGTACGATCAAACCCGGCAAACCGTGGCGTTCAACGTGGCGAACAATTTTCTCCTGTATGTAAACGGGGAGCAACTGGTGCTCATCCAAAAGGAAAATCTGGAAGCCCAGCGCCAGCTTCTGAGCCAGATCGAGGAATTCGTCAACGTCGGGTCGCGGCCCATATCCGATCTGTACCAGCAGCAAGCGGCCACGGCGCAAGCCGAACTCGACGTGCTGACCGCCGAGCGCGACGCGGAACTCAGCAAGGCCCGCCTCATCCAGGTGCTGCAACTCGATCCGCGGGACGAATACGAGTTCGTTGCGCCGCGCTACGAAGACGTACCTGTCGCCCCGCAGGATTACAACCTTCAGGAACTCTTCGATATCGCCTTTGCGTCCCGCGACGACCTGGCGGCGCAGGAAGCGCGCGTTCGGGCGGCGCAGCAGGGCATACGCATGGCGAAATCGACGTACTGGCCGCGCGTGGACTTCGGCGGCAGCTACCGCTCGAACTATTCGCCGGACATAGACGAATCTTTTCGCGATCAACTCGACGCCAACCGGGGCAATTCGCTGGGTTTCAGCATCAGTTATCCGATCTTCGACGGCTTCTCCCGGGCCGCGCAAGTGCAGCAAGCCGAGGTGCAATACCGTAACGCCATGCTGGAAATGGAAAACCTGAAGCAGAACGCAGCCTTGCAGGTGCGGCAGGGATACCTCGAATACGAAGCGGCCCGCAAAAGCCTTGAAGTATCCGAAACCCAGGTGCTCGCCGCCGAACGCGCGCTCGAAGCCTCGCAGAACCGGTACAACGTAGGCGCCGGCACGCTGGTGGAGCTGACGCAATCGCAGGCCCAGTATGTCGCCGCCGTAAGCAACCGGGTGCAGGCCCAGTACAATTTCCTGTTCCAGAGCAAACTGGTCGACTTTTTTGTGGGCCGTCTGGACCTTTCGACGCCGCTGTTCGACTGACTTCGCAACAAGGCGACGGGAACAAGAACTTTTTCAAAACCTTCCGCTATTCAGGAACATGTCGAAAAAATCCAGCGCTACGAAACGCCTGCTGTGGATATTGGGCGGATTGATCCTCTTTCTTGCGGCCGTCGCTGTCACAGGGCGCGTCACGGGGATATTCGGGGACGGAAATAACGCCACGCAGGTGGAAACGGCCCAAGCCGAAGCCCGCAGCATTACGCAAATCGTCACGGCTTCGGGGAGAGTGCAGCCCGAAACAGAAGTCGCGATCAGCCCGGACGTGTCCGGCGAGATCATCCAGCTGCCCATCAAGGAAGGCGACACCGTGCAGCGCGGCATGCTCCTAGCCCGGATCAAGCCCGACTTCTACGCTACGCAAGTGGAACAGGCGCGCGCAGGCGTGTTGCAAGCAAAGGCCTCCATGGCGCAACGCGAAGCCGATTTGCTGGAAGCCGAATCGGAACGGACGCGCCAACGGGATTTATTCGAACGCGAGGCCATTGCGCGAAGCGTACTGGAACAGGCGGAAACGCGCTACGAAGTAGCAAGGGCCGGCCTGGAAGGAGCGGAATATGCGGTGGAAAGCGCCGAGGCGCGCCTGCGCGAAGCCGAAGAGCAGGTGCGTAAAACAGCCATCTACAGTCCCATGTCGGGCACCATCAGCGTACTGCACGTGGAACTGGGCGAACGCGTGGTTGGAACCAGCCAGATGGCCGGTACGGAAATGATGCGCGTGGCCCGCCTCGACCATATGGAGGTGGAAATCGAGGTCAACGAGAACGAAATCGTCAATGTGGCGCTGGGCGACACCGCGTCCATCGAAGTCGATGCGTATCCCGAACGCAATTTCCGGGGCGTGGTGACCGAGATCGCCAACTCCGCCCGCACGACCGCCGCCGGAACGCAGGAGCAGGTAACCGAATTTCCCGTCAAGGTGCGCATTCTGGACGCCCACAACATCCAGGAAGGATATTCGGAGCAGCGGGGCACGATCACCCAGGACGAAGTATCCGCTCCCCTGGACGACGCGCCGCTTTTCCGGCCTGGCATGAGCGCAACCGTGGACGTCTATACGGAAACCGTAACGGATGCGGTAGCCATTCCGATTCAGGCGGTTACCGTGCGCGACGTATCCCGCATAGGCGACGAGGACGAAAAGGACGAAGCCCCTGCGGAAACGGAGGAGAACGCCGCGGATGCAATGGCTTCGGATTCGTCCGGGGCCGCCCCGGCGCAGGAGACGCTGGGCAAGGTGGTATTCCTTGCGGCGGACGGCAAGGCCCGCGTCGTTAAGGTGGAAACGGGCATATCCGACGACACGCACATCGAGGTAAAGGCGGGGCTTGCCGTCGGCGATCAGGTTATTACAGGACCGTACAGCGCCGTCAGCCGCTCGCTGAATCATAACGCCTCGATACGCATCGAGGAAAACAATGCGCCCGACGTATCCCAGGCCGGTTCGTAACCCTGCCCTTTCGGCTCTTCGCAGGCCCTATCACGCACAGCGACAATCCCTCCCATGGAAGAACGACAAGCGCTTATAGCGTTGCGCGACATCGCCCGGGTTTACTACATGGGCGAACATGAAGTGCATGCCCTCGCCGGGGTATCGCTGGACGTATTCGAGAACGAATACGTAGCGATTATGGGGGCTTCCGGTTCCGGAAAATCCACGTTGATGAATATCGTGGGCTGCCTGGATTCGCCGACAGGAGGCGCCTACTACCTAAATGGCCAGCGCGTCAGCGAAATGACCGACAACGAACTGGCCAACGTACGCAATCGCGAAATAGGGTTCGTCTTCCAGACATTCAACCTCCTGGCCCGGGCCGATTGCCTGCACAACGTGGAATTGCCGCTGGTGTACAGCGGAATCCGGCGGAGAGAGCGGCGCGAGATGGCGGAAGACGCCCTGGAGCGCGTAGGCCTGGCCGACAGGATATCGCACAAGCCAAACGAATTGTCCGGGGGGCAGCGGCAGCGCGTCGCCGTGGCCCGGGCGCTGGTCAACAAGCCCTCGATTATCCTGGCCGACGAGCCCACGGGCAACCTGGACACGAAAACAGGCAAGGAAATCATGCACCTGTTCGAACAGCTCTATCGACAGGGGAATACCTTGCTGGTCGTTACGCACGAAAACGAGGTAGCGCAACATGCGCGCCGGATCATTCGCCTGGTAGACGGCAACATAGATAGCGACGTGTCTGTGGAAAATCCCGTGCTTGCTTCCGTCGCCGCCTGACGTTCGGGTCGGAAACTTCCTCAGCGGGGATACGCTACGAACTGCCGCGGCGGCGGGGTCCGAACGTACAACGATACTCTTCTTCCAGCCGCTTGAAGCGGATCGGCAAATCCGTCGCAGGCGTAAGCACGGCCTGAAACGGCACGGTCTCGGCAGCCGCCGTCAGGCAATCGTCCGAAGGGATTTCCACAAGGTACTCGGCGACAAGGACCGTATCCAGCCGATCAAGGGACAGAAACGAGACAGCGTAGCCGCTGGTGGTTTGCGGCAGCGCGGCAAGCAGGACGACAGCCTGGGAAAAATCCACGGGCAGGAAAGGCGCCACCGGGCGCAGCGAATCTTGCCAGGCCGCCCAGGTTTCCGGATTCCGAATAACGATCTCCAGCGTGTCCCTGAGCGTACCGTACTGCCCGTACCCGATGGCCGAAAACAGGACGGGCTCCGGGAGCGGCTCTTCGACCGCCTCCGGCGGAGCGTTGCAGCCGCCGAACAAAAGACTTGCCGTCAGCAACAACGGAATCGCAGCGATACGGGCGCGGCGCGCGGCGCAGGATGGCGTCATTATTCGTAGCGAAGGGAGTCGATGGGGTTCAGGCGGGCCGCCTTGAGCGCCGGATATCCGCCGAATACAAGCGCCACCGTCGTCACAATGATTATGGTGACGCCAGCCCAGACCCAGGGGATGGTGCCGGAGATGTTAAAATACAGCGCCGTGCCGTTCCCGGCCAGCGCGCCCAAAAGAAAGCCTGCGCCGCCTCCGATCTGGCACAGAAAGATGGCTTCCAGAATGAATTGCCGCATAATATCCCGGCGGCGGGCGCCCAGCGCCTTGCGAATGCCGATCTCGCGGGTGCGTTCCGTAACCGAAACAAGCATAATGTTCATGATCCCGATGCCCGCCGCAAGAAGAGAAATAAACCCGATGGCGGCGCCGGCCTGGGTAAGCACGGCGGTAAACTGATCGAAAATGGCGCGCATGGAATCGTTCGTTTCCACGACGAAATCGTTCTCCTCGCCGGGAGGGACCTTGCGAATGGCCCGCAACCGCCCGATCACCTCTTCCATCCCGGCGGCGACGAACTGCGGACCCGGCGTACGTACGCTGGTCGAGGCAATGTTTCGACGGGCGCCGCCGTACCGGAGAAAAAGCGTGCCCATCGGGACGAACACCCGGTTGTCCATATTGAAACCCAGGAAATTGCCCTTGGCCTCCAGCACGCCGATCACCTGATAGCGCGCGCCGCCGAACTCCGCCACCTTCCCGATGGGATTTTCGGTGGCGAACAATTCTTCGGACACCGCCGAGCCCAGAATCACCACTTTTCTCGCGTACTGCACGTCTTCGGGCGTAAAGGAGCGTCCGAATTCGATCGTGTAGCTGAAGTTACCCGTAAAATTCTCGTCGGTGCCCAGAATCGCTACGTTGGGATCTGTTTCCCGGCCGGCGTACCGAATGGAGGTCACGTCGAAATCCTCTATGGCGCTGACCTGGTACCGATCATCCAGCACGCGCTTCAGGCGATCGACCTGATCCATCGTAATGCGCTGGCGATACTTGAACTCCCGCTCCCCGACCTGAAAATTTTCGTAGCGGGAAATGGTGAAGGTGGAGGTGCCAAGGAAAGACATCTTTTCCTCGAAATACACGTCGATCACCTTCACCGCCGTAATCGACACGATAATGGCGAATACGCCAATGACCATGCCGAGCAAGGTCAGCATGGTGCGCATTCTGTTGGCGCGCAAAGAGTTCCAAGCAGAGGCTATAATGTCCCGCAGTTCCATGAACGGACGTACAGCGTTGGGTTATTCGTAGCGAAGCGACTCGATGGGATCCGATTTGGCGCCTGCCCAGGCCGGCGCCAGGCCAAAAACGAGCCCTACGAAGGTGCAAATCGCAAAAGCAAGGAAAATCGTTCCGATGGGCAGCAAGGTCGGCAGCGACAACGCCATACTGAGCAGCTGGGCGCAAATGGTGGCGAATCCGACGCCGATCAGGCCGCCTGCAAGGCATATGGCCACGGCCTCTATAAGAAACTGGATGAGAATCGTCCGCCGCTTTGCGCCAACGGCCTTGCGGATTCCAATTTCCCGCGTACGTTCCTTCACCGAAACGAACATGATGTTCATCACGCCGATGCCGCCCACCAGAAGCGCCAGCGCCGTCAGGAAGATGCCGACGCCGTAGATCATGCGTTTGACCGGCGCCAACTCGGCGCGCAGTTCTTCCAGGTCGTTGATCTCGAAATTGTCGTCCTCGCCGGCGGGGACCGCGCGCGCGACGCGCACGATGCCCGTCAATTCGTCCTTGGCCGCATCCGGATCGACGCCCGGCGCAATCCTGGCCTGCACGGAAACGCCCCGGTAGCGCAAGCCGAAAATATTGGCGAATGTTTCCAGCGGAATGCGCGCGCGCTGATCTATGGAGCCTGGCCCTTCGGCGCCCTGCCCCTTTTTCTCCATCACGCCGATCACCTGAAACCGGTGCCCGGCGATGCGAACGGATTTGCCCAGCGCATTTTCAGCGGGAAACAGGGCCTCCGCCACATTGGCGCCAATCACGGCGACGCGGCGGGCCGTTCGGTTATCCAGTTCCGAATAGAACCGACCCGAGGCCAGTTCCACCACATGCACGCGCTCGTACGCGCTGGTGGACGCTTCGATCATCACGGGGGCTATGGAATACGATCCGTGCGTGACCGGCCTGGACGTGGAGACAACCGGCGCGGCGGCGGCCACGAGCCGGGCGCGATCCGAAATGGTCTCCGCAAGCTCCGGCTTGATCTCCGGGCGGTTGATATATTCCCACCATTTGGTGTTGGGACCGCCTGTCCATGGCCATTTTTCGACGTACGCGACGTCCGTCCCCAGCTCGGAAAGCGTATTCTCGAAAAATTGCTCGATGCCGTTGATCACGGTGACCATGGCGGTAACCGAGGTAATGCCGATCACGATGCCGACCATCGTCAGGGCCGACCGCATTTTATGCGAAGCGATCGCGCGCAACCCGGTCCGGATTGCCTCAAGCAATTCGTACAGTAGAAAATTCAGTTTCTTGACCACGGGGACGGCGCAAGAGCAAGCATGGAAAGACGACGAACGAAAAATGCGCGAAAAGCGCCCGTATCGTATACGTACGGGACGGCGAAAAGATACGTTGCCGCCTTGTTGCGCATTCCGGCGAAAAAATCCTTTACGGCGGGAACGGTTGTAATGTTTTGCCTTATATAATTCTGGCCCTCCCATTTCCCGAAATATAATCGATATTCGGCGCGAAGCATGAACGATCCAATGAACCGACGGAAATTCCTCAAAGCGACTGCGCTGGGAAGCGCAAGCCTTGGCTTCGCCCCGGCGACGATACGCGCATTGGCCTCCAGTCCGCCCAGCGATACGATCCGGGCCGCCGTAATGGGCGTGAACAGCCGGGGCGGCGGTTTGGCCGAGTCGTTCGTCAGGCAACATAACGCAAGCGTACGATACGTTTGCGACGTCGATTCCCGGGCAGTCCGGCAAGTGTCGCGGAACATAGGCAAAATGCAGGACGAAAAGGTAGAGGGCCTGCTCGATTTCCGCCGCGCCCTTGAAGACCCGGACGTCGATGCGCTGATCGTCGCCGCCCCGGATCACTGGCATGCGCCCGCGACGATCCTTGCGCTGGAGGCAGGCAAGCATGTGTATGTCGAGAAGCCCTGCGGGCACAATCCGCGCGAAGGGGAATTGCTTGTGGCCGCGCAAGCGCGGTACGGCGGCGTCGTGCAGATGGGTACGCAGCAACGCTCCGGCCCCGCAACCATCGAAGCGATCCAGCTGATCCATGAGGGCGCGATAGGGCGGGCGTACTTTGCGCGCACCTGGTACGCCAACACGCGGAAGTCCATCGGGCGGGGCAAGACAGCGGATATTCCCCGATGGCTGGATTACGAATTATGGCAAGGCCCGGCGCCGCGGACGCCGTACCGCAACAATGTGGTGCATTACAACTGGCACTGGTTCTGGCGATGGGGCACTGGCGAGGTGTGCAACAACGGTACGCACGAAATCGATGTGGCCCGGTGGGCGCTGGGTGTGGATTTTCCCACCCGCGTCAATTCGAGCGGCGGACGGTACCACTACGACGACGACTGGGAATTTTACGATACGCAAGACGTGTCCTACGATTTCGAGGAGGGCAAAACGATCACCTGGGAAGGTAGAAGTTGCAACGGCTTTCCTGTGCATGACCGGGGACGCGGCGCGCTGGTGCATGGCACCGAAGGCACGATATTGATTGACAGGAACGGGTATGTGATCTACGATGAAGAAAACGCCGTCGTGAAGGAGGTGAAGGAAAAGAATCTGGAGGCCACCATGGACACGACCGGCGGCGGAGGCCAGACGGACCGGCACATGGCCAATTTCCTTGACGCCATTCGGGACGGACGCGCGCTGCGTTCCCCCATTGACGAGGGACACAAGAGCGTACTCTTGTGCCACCTTGCGAACATCGCGCAGGACATCGGTCAAACGCTGCATTGCAATCCGGAGAACGGACGCATCGACGGCAATCCCGAAGCCATGCAACGCTGGTCGCGGGAATACGAACCCGGCTGGGAACCCTCGGTGTAAGCGCGAAACGCGGAAAAGCGCAGCGGCTTCCGGCCCGGAACGCGTCCTATGGCTTCACGGTAATCGTGGCCATGGTTTCGGGGCTTTCGGCGTAACCGTAGCGAATGGCCTTGGCCCGGATCGTGGCGGTCGTTCCCGGTTCGAGACGAATCGGACGGGCATAGAGTCTCCAGTGCGGCGCCTCGCCCTCGTCGGTGGTCCAGGCAATGGAGGCGCCGTCCGTACCGGCCTCGATAATAATTTCGACCGGACCGTCCTGTTCCGCCTCTAACTCCCTGTTGGTATCGTTTCGTCTCAGAATAAGCGGCGTGGCCGTAACGGGCTGCTCCTCGCCCATCCACATCTGCCGGACCATCTGATCTTCGGACAGATGCCCTTTCTCGTCGATGTCGAGCATCCAGGCGTCCAACTCGTTGCGCATCCGGCGCAATACATCGCGAAGCGCGGGATCGTCCGCGAGATTGTTGACCTCATGCGGGTCGGCTTGCATATCGTAGAGTTCCTCTGGAGGCCGGGTGTCGCGTAGCCACAATTGCTGCACGTCGTCGAGTTCGCCGGCGATGTTCAGGCGGAATATCTCCTGAATGATGGACGAGCGATTGCGGAACGGAACGAATTGCACGTACGGCTTCTCCGGGTGAAAATTGCGAATGTACTTGTATTGCTTGTCGCGGGCGGCGCGGACCATGTCGTACGCCATGTCGATGCGGTCCCGGGCGGCGTAGATATATTCGCGCGGCGGAGCCTCCGCGTCTCCGAGAAATGCCATGCCATCCATGTGCGCGGGAACAGGTACGCCGGCAAGGGACAAGACGGTGGGCCCCAGATCGACCAGGCTGACAAGCCGCTCGCTGGCGGAACCGGCTCCCTGTTGCCCGGGCGTCCGCACGATGAGCGGGACATGTATGCCGGAATCGTAGAGCCAGCGTTTGGCGCGGGGCAAGCCGTCGCCGTGATCGCCCCAGAAAAAGACGACGGTGTTGTCGGCCAGGCCATCCTCTTCCAGCTGGCGCAGAATTTCTCCGGCCTGTTCGTCGAGGCGGGCAATGTTGTCGTAGTGCTTGGCCAGTTGGCGGCGTACGTCCGGCGTATCCGGGTAGTAGGGAGGCAATTCGAGCGTATTCGGATCGGTCGTCGTCTCCTCGTCCGGCTCGACCCAGCTTTGACTCTCGTGCGTAACCCCGAAATTGAATACGGAAAAGAACGGCTGGCCCTCCTTCCGAAGCGGGCTGCGCCAGTGCGCTCCCCGCTTGTGCTCGTCCCAGATGGTGACGGGGTTGCCGATCTGGTAGTCGGTCTTGACGTCGTTGGTCGCGAAATACCCGGCGGCCCGAAGATATTCCGTGAAGGCCTTTACGTACGGAGGCGGCGTGGCGTGGTACGGCGTGGGAAGGCCCGGCGCGTCGTGCGTGGTGCGCATATGATGCCCTCCCCAACCGTTCTGATGCATGCCTGTGATGATGGCCGCCCGGCTCGGCGAGCACACGCCGGCGGTCGTAAACGCTTGCAGATACCGGGTCCCCTCGGCGGCGAAGCGGTCCAGGTTGGGCGTGTTCGCCGCGGCGTCGCCGTAGGCGCCGAAACGCAGACTGACGTCTTCGGCGGAAATCCAGACGATATTGGGCCGCTCCTGCGCAAGGGCGGGCGCGGCGGCGAACGCAACGAGCAAAGACAAGAAGCAAAAGCGCAGGACGGAAAGCGGTATTTTCATGACAACGTTCGGGTTGCGAAAAAGAGAGCGATCAGGGCACAATAAGGAATATAGGCAAAGATATCCGTTCGCGCCGGGCTGCCGCCTCGGTTCGCCGCAGATCTTTGCATGCGTTTTTTACGGCAGAGGTCTTCAGGATTCGTTTTATTAACCTGCTGCGGACGTTGCGGCTTGCAGCGTTCAGACAACGCAAAGCAGTGCAAGAACGACCTGTCGATTTTGTCGCTTCTATGGACGATCGGATCACGATTCGGGGGGCGCGCGCCCACAACCTCCGGAATATCGACATAGATATTCCGAGAGAGCAGCTGGTGGTCATCACGGGACTGTCCGGTTCGGGCAAATCGAGCCTGGCCTTCGACACGATTTACGCCGAAGGCCGCCGACGCTACATGGAAAGCCTGAGCGCCTACGCCCGGCAATTCCTGGGCATGATGGAACGGCCCGACGTGGATTTTATCGACGGGCTCTCCCCCGTGATCGCTATCGACCAGAAAACGGTTAGCCGCAACCCCCGCTCTACGGTAGGCACGGTCACGGAAATCTACGACTTCATCCGACTGCTTTTTGCGCGGGCGGGAACGCCCTACTCGTATATCTCCGGCGCCCCCATGCGCAAGCAGTCCGACGACGAGATTATCGACGAGATCGCGGCCTTTCCCGAAGGCGCTCGGCTGATGTTGCTTGCCCCCGTCGTGCGCGCCCGCAAGGGACACTACCGGGAATTGTTCGAACAGATGCGCAAACAGGGTTTTCAGCGGGTGCGCATCGACGGGGAAACGCAGGAAATCGAGCCAGGCATGCGCGTGGATCGGTACAAGACGCACGACATCGAGGTCGTGGTGGACCGGATCGTGATCAAGGAGGGCATTCGTTCCCGCATCGCCCGGTCAGCGGAAAGCGCGCTCGGCCTGGGCGGCGGCACGCTGATTGCGCATGCGACGAACGGGCCAAAGCAAGGCGACCACCTGATGAGCCGGCACCTGTTCAGCCCGGAAGACGGGCTTTACTACGAGGACGCCTCGCCCAGCATGTTCTCCTTCAATACGCCCTATGGCGCCTGCTCCGAATGCAACGGCCTTGGCTATCGGCGGGAAATCGATCCGGCGCTGATCATTCCGGATCCATCCCTGAGCATTGCCGAAGGCGGACTGGCCCCGCTGGGCAAGCCGCGCGATATATGGATATTCAATCAGGTGCGGGCCGTAGCCGCCGCGCGCGGGTTCGGGTTCGATACCCCGCTGGGCGCCCTGACGGAAGCGCAGCGGGAAACCCTGCTCTTCGGCGCCGAAGAAGAAAAGTTCAACATCGTGTATACCTGGAAAGAGCGAGAGGTATGCTATGAGCACCGTTTCAACGGCGTCTATGGATACATCCGGCACACGTACGACAACACGTCCTCGAACGGGCAACGCCAATGGGCCGAGTCGTTCATGCGGCAAATGTCGTGCCCGGAATGCAAGGGCGGGCGACTGAAGAAGGAGAGCCTGGCGTACAAGATCGGTCCCTGCACCATTGCCGACCTGGTGAACATGGACCTGATCGGGCTTCGCGCATTTTTCGACGAGGCGTCGTTTTCCGAAAGGCAGCGCATCATTGCGCGCCCCATCGTCAAGGAAATCGGGGAACGGCTGGACTTTCTGATCGACGTGGGGGTGGGCTATCTGAACCTGAATCGCACCGCGCGTACGCTGTCCGGCGGAGAAAGCCAGCGTATTCGGCTGGCCACCCAGATTGGTACGCGGCTGACGGGGGTGTTGTACGTACTGGACGAGCCTTCCATTGGCCTGCACCCCAGCGACCATTCCAGGCTGATCGATTCCTTGCAGCAGCTGCGCGACCTTGGCAACTCGGTGCTGGTCGTCGAACACGACCGGGAGATGATCGAGGCGGCCGATTTCGTGGTAGATCTTGGGCCGGGGGCAGGGGAGCGCGGCGGGCGCGTATTGGGCGCCACCGCCCCCGATGCGCTGCCGGTCGCCACGAATGGCCACGTCAGCCTTACGGCAGCCTATCTCCAGGGGAAACGACGCATCCAGATACCGAAACGCCGCCGGAATAACACAGAAAAGCGCATGGTGCTCCACGGCGCTACGGGCCACAACCTGCAAGGCAACGCCTTTGCCTTTCCGCTGGGCGCCCTCGTATGCGTTACCGGCGTCTCGGGGTCCGGGAAATCTACCCTGGTCAACCAGACGCTGTTTCCGATTCTGTCGAAACGGTTGCACGGCGTCCGGGCGTTGCCATTGCCATACGCATCGATTGAAGGCGTAGAACACATAGACAAGATCATCGACATAGACCAGAGTCCGATCGGCAGAACGCCCCGATCGAATCCCGCAACGTACACCAATCTGTTTACCTTGATCCGGGATTTGTACGCCCAACTCCCCGAAGCGAAAATCCGGGGATACAAAAAGGGACGATTTTCCTTCAATACGAAGGGCGGGCGATGCGAAACCTGCAAAGGAGCGGGCATCGTCAAGCTGGAGATGAATTTCCTGCCGGACGTGTATGTGGTATGCGACACCTGCAAGAGCCGTCGCTACAACACGGAAACGCTGGAAGTGCGCTACAAGGGGAAAAACATCGCGGACGCGCTGGACCTGACGGTATCCGAAGCGCTGGCGTTCTTCGAGCATGTTCCGCGCATCGAACGGAAACTGCGTACGCTGGATTCGGTGGGACTGGGCTATATCCGGCTGGGGCAACCCTCCACCACCTTATCCGGGGGCGAGGCGCAACGCGTCAAACTGGCGCGGGAGCTTTCAAGGCCGGGAACCGGGCGTACCCTGTACATTCTCGACGAGCCTACCACGGGACTTCATTTCGAGGATATTCGGCACTTGCTGGCGGTCCTCGAAGCGCTGGTGCAAAAAGGCAACACCGTGCTGGTGATCGAACATAATATGGATGTGGTGAAGGTGGCGGACTGGATCGTGGACATGGGGCCCGCCGGCGGCGCGGAAGGCGGGCGCATTCTGTTTTCGGGCGCCCCGGAAGACCTTGTCCGCACGGACACCCGCACCGCCGCCTTTCTGCGGAAAGAACTGGAACGCTTCGACGGAGCCTCCGACGAAGAAGAAAGCCAGGCCCTGGACCTGGACGCCCTCGCCTCAGAATCGGAGTACGAGGAAGGCGCAACGGTCTCCGCTTCTTCGCCTGCCTGAGCGCCATACCCGTTTTTCGCGGCCATGTCGGAACCTCCTTTTATCCCCGCCTACAGCAAGCCGGACGACGACGGGGTCTGGATGCAGTTTGACAATACGGTCGCCATCCGCCATACGGTGCGCGCGGAGGACGCATTCGAGCAGGCGGCCGCCGCCGTGTTCCAATACCTGAAAAAAGCGCAGGAAGATTTTCCCGATTGGCCGCGCGTACTTTACCTGGACGTGGAAGGGCACACGGGAGAATACGCCGGATTCGACGCGGATTTTTACGAGTTCCAGCAGGAATTCTTCTTTTCGACGATGGCGCCCTTCCTCGCAGGGTTCCATATGCCGCTGACCGGCCCGCTCGTCAACCCGGAAGCGCAACGCAACGATTTGCCGGACGAACTCGTCGTGAGGATGCCGGACGCCTCCTGATTCGCGTAGCGCTCAGGGGCGAAAGCGACGCGGCGGGCGCAGTGGTTTCGCCCAGCGTATCCCTCAGGCGTCGCCGGACCGCATCGCCACGCTGTTGAGGAAATTAGCGGTCCGTCCCCCGCCTGTCTTGTCATTCCCGTTTCGGGAACGCACATCCAGCGCCTGAATACAGATGGCGCCAAAAACGATGAACAACCCGGACAGAATCTCCAGCGGGGACGGTTGCGTTCGGATGGTTGCCCAGGCAAGCGCGAGGGCGGCAAGCGGAACAAGGTTGCCGTAGAGCACCACGCGGGTCGGTCCCAGCTTCCTCAGGGCGCGCACCTTGGCCCACTGGCCGATGCCCACGCCGACTGCTCCACCGAAAATAATGGCTATCCAGGTCCAGGCGCCCAAATCCAGCCAGGATTCGCGCACAAGCGCGGGCAAGGCGATAAGCAGGTAGAACATGCCTCCGATAGCGGTGCGGGCCGCCACCATGGCCGTAGCCCCGTATCGGGCCGCAAGGGGTTTGATGAAATGCAATTCGGCGACTGCCATAAGCAACGCCAGCGCCAGCAGCAGGTCGCCAAGCCAATAGCCCGTGCCGGGACGAAAACCGTCGAAAGCAAGGATAAACGTGCCCAGCGCCGCCAATACGACGCCAACGTATCCGAAACGACCGATGCGTTCCGTGCCCAGCATATATCCCAGCGCCCAGCTGAGCACCGGCCCCAGCGCCAGCCACAAGGAAGCGCGGGCCCCATGGGTAAGCCCCAGTCCCTCGATACCCAACCAGGGAGCAAGCGTGGCGCCCAGCACGGCCACGAGGAGCAAGCGCGGCCAGTCTTTTTTATCGATCCGGGGAAAGAGGCGGGCGCCCGCCGCCCTGCCGCTCCCGAAAAAGAGCTGGCAATACAACATGGCGATCATGGCCATGCCCCCAAGCAGAAACCGGGAAACGGAAAATCCGATGGGAGACATTTCGCGCAAGGCTACTTCGGCAAGCACGAAATTCCCGCCCCACAGCGCAACGAAAATCAGCAACAGGACATGGTGCGGCCATGCGGCCTCCTCGCTTCCGTCGAGGTCAGGTTGCCTGTGTGCGTCCGGATTCATGGGAAATGCCGCTTGCAAATCGCTCCGCCAAATGAGACAGCGGCCCGAATGGCGAAAGCGGCCCGCCGGCGCGGCGCGTCGGCAGAATCGCTACGCCGCCCGGGACGCGCGTTCGACGATCTGAACCGCTTCGTCGAATTGTACGCCTACGATACGGGAAACGCCGGGTTCTTGCATGGTGACGCCATACAACCGGTCCGCCGCCTCCATCGTCAACTTGTTGTGTGTAACGAGAAGGAATTGCGTGTGTTCTGCAAACCGGCGGATCATGCGCATAAAGCGGCGCACGTTCTTGTCGTCGAGCGGAGCGTCTACCTCGTCGAGAATACAGAAGGGGCTTGGCTTCACCAGATAGATGCCAAACAATAGCGCAATGGCCGTAAGCGCTTTCTCGCCTCCGGAAAGCAGCGACGTGCTCGACGAGGTCTTGCCGCCAGGGCGGGCTTTGATGCGGATGGCCGTTTCGAGCGGCTGCGACGGGTCTTCCAGCGTCAGATCGGCCACCGCTTCTTCTCCGAACAAATCCTGAAACGTTTCCCGGAAATGCCGCCGAATCTCCTCGAACGTTTCCATGAACCGGGCCGAAGCCGTCGCATTGATTTCGTCGATCGTTTCGAGCAGCGTTTTTTCGGCGGTTTCGAGGTCTTGCTGTTGCTGCATCAGGAATTCGAGCCGCTTCGTTTCTTCCTCCCAGTGCTCCAGCGCCAACTCGTTGACGCTCCCCATGACGCGCAAACGCTGACGCAGCGCACTGGCTTCCTCGCGGGCCGCTTCTTCCTCAAAGTCTTCTGGCGACGGAATGGATGCTTCCACCACGGCTTCGGGAAGCGAAACGGAAAAATCTTCGGCGACCTGCTCGACCAGCGCCTCCATCCGGGTTCGGATTTCGGTGAGCCGCAGCGCGCGCGTATGCTCCTGTTGCACCAGTTGTTCGCGGCGATCCCGCAATCCTTGCAAGGCATTTTCAAGGACCGACGCCTCCTTCCGGAGAGACTGCAACGCCGCGTCCAGACGGTTCGCCGCTTCTTGCAGGTCCGCTTGCCTTGCTTGCAAGGCGGGCCAATCGGCAGTCAGGTTGTCCAACCGATCCTGGGCTTGCTGCATCTTCCGGTCGAGTTCGGCGATGCGGCGTTCGCGCGCTTCCGCGCGGGCATCCAGATCCTGCAACCGCCCGCGCGCGCGATCCAGGTCCCGCTGCAAATTCTCGCAGCGATTGCGCGCCTTGAGCGCCTCAAGCCCGGCCTCGCTGCATACCCCCGCCGCCACGCGGCTTTCGGCTTCGGCGGCCTGCAAGGCTGTTTCCGCTTCGTCGAGGCGGGTCCGTAGGTCCTCCAGCGCTTCGACAGACCCGGAAATCTCCTGGTCCAGGAGGCGGCTCTCGGAATCCGCCCTTTCGAGAAAGCCCTGCGTCTCTTCGAGTTTTTTCGAAAGCGCTTCGAGGCGGCGTTCGGCTGCTTCCAGATTGAAGGCAACCTGCGCGGCTTCCTGCGCTACGTTGGACAGATTTCGTTCGGCTTCGCCAAACCGCTCGCGCAAGGATTCGGCGCAAACAGCAGCCATTTCGTCGCGGTGCGCGGCGATGGTCGCTTCCGCGGCCTGGATATCGCTTTCGATAGCCTGCAAGCGGCGCCGCGCGGTTTCCAGCTGATTCCGCCGCTCAAGCCGTCCGAGAACCGCCGTATCCCCTTCCTCCTCGCTGCCCGCATGCAAAACCCCTTGCGCATCGACCCATTCGCCGGTGCGCGCAAAAAATCGCGCGCCCGGGGCCGCTTGCGCTGCCTGTCGCTCCGCTTCGTCAAGCGTATCGACCACATACGCATCGCTTAGGAGCAACCGGGCCAGGCGAGCGCATGGGTCCGGATCCATATGCTGGTCTGCAATGCGCACGGCGGCCGCAAGCGACAAAGGCGCTTCGGAGCGGGGGCTGCCAGTCGGTATCGTCTCCGGTATCCGATCCAGTACGACGAAGGTGGCTCGCCCCTGCCCGCTCTCGCGCAATTGTGCGATGGCCGCCCGGGCCTCGCGGTCGGAAGGAACCACAATGCAGTCTGCAAAAGCCCCCAGCGCAGCGGCCAGCGCTACGCGATCCGCATCCTCGCAGGCAAAAAGGTCGGCCACGGTGACCAGGCGCCCGCGGGCCCATTCCGAGGCGGCCAGGTACTGCACCGCCCCGGCGCAATCTTCGCAGGACGCAAGCAGGCTCTCCAGCAACCGGACCGACGCGACAAGCGCTTCCTGCTCCCGTTCCAGTTGGTGCAATCGATCAAGCGCCTCGTCAAGACGCGCCCGGATGCGGGCCTCTTCCTGCGCGGCCTGTTCGAAAGCAAGGCGGGCCTCTTCGACAGCGGTCGCAGCGGCGGCCTTCAGGGTTTCTTTATCCGCCGCAAGCGTACGCAGGTCGGCAAGCAATGCCGCTGCCTCGCGACGTTCCGTTTCCATGTCTGCCGCATTCTTCTGCATAAGATCGCGCTGGCCAACGATCTTGTCGAGTTGACGGCGTTGCGCGACATGCCCCTCTTCGCATGCGCGTTCCTCTTCCCGCAGATGCAGCACGACCTGTTGCTTTTCATCGCGGGCGGCGCCCCGGACGTCCCGTTCGCGCTCCGCGGCGGCCAGCCGCCTTTCCGCCTCGTACATAGCGGGTTCGGCTTCCTTCAAGGCCTTTTCCACCTCGGCGATTTCCTGCGTCATGTCGGTGCGGCGCAGCGCAGCGGTTTCCCGCTCTTCCTGCATGCGTTGCCGTTCGCCGCGGGCAGACTCCAGTTGTCCTTCCGAAAGCCGTTGCTCGGTTTCCAGTTCGCGCCGCTTGTCGATATGCGCGTACAGATCGGCGCGGGCGGCCTCCAGGCGCTTCTCGCAATCAAGTGCTTGCTCCCGAAGCGCAGTCAACGCCTCGGCCTGCTCGGTTTCCTGCTGCGTCGCCTGCGTCGTTTCCTCGCTCAGGCCAGATGTTTCATTGGCAAGCAGGTCCTGCTCTGCTGCGAGGCGAATATACTCGGCGGCGGCGATGGCCAGTTCAAGCGTACGCAGGCGGCTCCGGGCCTGCTTGTAGCGTTCGGCTTGCCCGGCTTGCCGCTTCAAGCTGCGAACCTGCTTGGCGATTTCGTCCGTAAGGTCCCGGATGCGTTCCAGGTCTGCCCGGGTCGCCTTCAGTCTTCCCAACGTTTGCCGCCGACGCACCTTGTATTTCGTAACGCCCGCCGCTTCCTCGAACAACCGCCGCCGGTCGTCGGTGTTTTCGGACAGAATCTCGTCGATCATCTTGAGTTCGATGACCGAATACGCCCCGGCGCCCATCCCGGTATCCATGAACAGGTCCATAATGTCGCGCAGGCGGCATGTTACGCCATTCATGGCGTACTCGGAATCGCCAGACCGGTAGAGGCGACGCCCCAATTGCACTTCGTCGTACCGGGAAGGAAGAATATTCCGGTTGTTCTCGATGGTCAGGAGCACTTCGGACATGCCCAGCGGCTTGCGCTTCGCTGCGCCGCTGAAAATGACGTTCTCCATCTTTTCGGAGCGGAGGACGCGCGTGCGTTGCTCGCCGATCGCCCAGCGCACGGCGTCCACAATATTCGACTTGCCGCATCCGTTAGGACCTACGATAGCCGTAATGCCCGCATCGAATCGCAGCGCCGTGCGATCCGCAAAACTTTTGAAGCCATGCAATTCGAGTTTGCTCAGATACATAGCGGCAACGCCATCTGCAAGGACGAATCGGAAAAAACGCGGGCAAGAACGAGCGTACGCGGCGGGCGTCTGCCGGCGAAGGGCTTCGCCCGTCCGACGCCTGCGCAAGCCTGTGGAAGGAATATATAATAAAAATCATATAAAGCCGTTATGCAAGCACTATTTGTTCTTTCTGCCGAATTGTGGAAAAATATGTTGCGCTTCCCTGGCAAGGAGGAGAAAATGCGCGGCGTACGCCCGCATAATCCGTTATTGCACACCGGGGCCAGCGCACAGCCGCTGCGCCTTGCGGACTGGATCAGCGCATGCTTCGTCAGCGAATCCTGTTGAATTTTTGTGCAACAAAATATGCGGCGAGCGTAACCTGCGCAATGAATTCCCGTAAGCCACTACGCAAGCGGCGCGCAGGCCCGTACGGAAACGGCAGGAAATTTGCTCAATGAAACGACGTGCGCCCCGCCTGCGCAATGCAGCGGGAAGCGCGAAAAACACGCCCTTCGGTTCTACCTCCGCCGACGGTGTGTGCCACAGAGGAGGGCCTTGCATACGGACTGGAGCCCCGACATGCCTGGCCCTCCTCTTTATTTATTGGCTACTTTGGGCGTCAGAGCGACCAGGGCTCCCGCATGGGCCGTCCGAGCATCTCGTTGGCCGAAGCGTCGTCGAGGACCATTTCCCGATCCGGATCCCACCTCAGGTCGCGGCCCAGCTGCATGGCGATGTTGCCAAGGTGCGCCACGGTGATAGAACGGTGCGCCTCCTCGACCGGCGCAACCGGTTCCGTGCCGGCCACGACGCTATCGAGAAAGTCCTGGCGATGATCGTCGCTGCGATACAGGCGAGTATCCTGATCGCTCAGGATGGTGCTCCAGATAGCAGGGTCGGATGTCTCGTGGCCGCCGCGAGAGACGAATATCCATCCGTCGTCGCCTTCGAAGCGGACGCCTCGCTGTTCGTCGCTGGTGACGACCATGGTCACTCCGTTGGCGTATTCCGCTTCGAAATAAAACTCCGTAGCCGCATTCCATAAATCGTTCTCCGGGAAAACGCCCCGAGCGTTGCGAATGGCTATCGGACCGGTCCGGGCCACGCCCATGCCCCACTGCGCAATGTCGGGATGGTGCCCGCCCCAATCCGTCACCTGCCCGCCCGAGTAATCCAGAATCCAGCGGAAATTGACGTGACACCGGGCCGGGCTGTATTCCGCTTCGGGCGCGGGACCCAGCCAGAAATCGTAATTGAAGCCTTCGGGCACGGGTTCGGGTTCTTTTCGGTCGGCGGTTTCGCCAAAATCCGGATGGCCCGACGGAAGGCCGCACCGCACGGTGCGCAGCGTACCGATCCGCCCGTTCAAAACCAGTTCGCAGGCATGGCGAAACCCTTCGCCGGAGCGCTGCTGGCTCCCGGTCTGGAAAACCACGCCCGCCTCCTTGACCGCATCGCTCATGGCCCGCCCTTCCCGAACGGTAAGCGAAAGCGGTTTCTCGCAGTAAATATGCTTCCCGGCGCGCGCAGCGGCAATCACCGGAATGGCGTGCCAGTGATCCGGCGTAGAAATCACGACCGCATCGATATCGTCGCGGGCCAGCAACTCCCGAAAGTCTTCGTACCCCTCGCAGGGAGAGGCTTTCCCGGAGTGCATCTCCTTGCCGCGGCGGAAATTCACCAGGTGCCGGGCGGGTTCCCTGCCCGCGTAGGCGCCGTTCCAGTAACCGTAACTCGCCCGGTTTACGTCGCAGACCCCTGCAATATGCACCTGCTCTTTCTCCAGAAACTGCCGCAGGTGGCCCGTCCCCATATTGCCCGTGCCAATGAACCCAAGCGTAATGCGGTCGCTGGGGGCCGTGCGGCCGCCGCGCCCAAGCGCAGACGCTGGAACAATGGCTGGCAGGGCAAGCCCTCCGGCAAGGAGCGCGCTGGTTTTCAAAAAATCGCGTCTGTTTCTGGACGTCATGGCTTTTTGGGGATCTGTGGGCAGGACAGGGCTACGCTACCCGGAAAGGTAACGCTTATGAATTTATTTTGCAGAAAAAATACGGACAGGAACGCGACGGGAAAAGCAGACGGCGCGCACCTGTCTTTGCAGACGTAATCAGCGTAGCCTCACACGTCCGAACCGCTGGCCAGCGCGGCAAGCGCCTCCCCCGTCACGCGCATGGTCGTCCATTCGGCCATGGGCTTCGCGCCAAGCCGTTCGTAAAGCCGGATCGCGTTTTCGTTCCAGTCCAGTACGGACCACTCCAGGCGCCCGCAACCCCGCGCCGCCGCGAGCTCGGCCACCCGCTTCAGAAACGCCGTCCCGAAGCCCCGTCCGCGCCAGGCGGGTTCCACATAAATATCTTCGAGATAGACGCCGGGCCGAGCCAGGAAGGTGGAATAGTTATGAAAGAAAAGCGCAAACCCCACCGGAGCGCCCTCGAATTCGCCGATCAGCGCTTCCGCGTAGGCGCGGGCGCCGAACAGGGTGCTCTCCAGGGCTTCTTCCGTCGCCACGCATTCGTGTTCAAGCCGTTCGAACCGGGCCAGGCCCCGAATGAGGGCGTGAATGAGCGGGACATCGTCCCGGACGGCAAGCCGGATGGTAAAACCCGGAAGCGAGGTCCGGGAAGCAGGCGCTTTCATAAGGATTATGTTTTATGCCGCCGCGGAAGCCGCCGCGTCGAAGGTCAATCCCGCGGCGTCGGGAGCCAGGTCGATATGTACGCGGTCTCCGTCCGCAATGCGACCAGCCAGAATTTTTTCTGCAAGTTTGTTGGAGATTTCCTGTTGCAGCAGGCGCTTGAGGGGGCGCGCCCCGAACGTCGGGTCGTAGCCCTGCTTGGCCAGCCAGTCCCGCGCCGCACTGGACAACGCAAGCGAAAGATTCTGGTTTCGGCGGGCCAGCGCCTCGATCCGCGCATACTGTATATCCACGATGCGGCGAATCTGTTCTGGCCCAAGCGGACGGAACAGGACCATTTCGTCGATCCGGTTCAGAAATTCCGGTCGCAGCCGCTCCCTGAGCAGAAGGCCCATCTTTTCCTTCATGTCCGCGAAGGCCTGGTCGTCGAAGGTTCGGGCCGCTTCGATGCCTTCCCGGATGACCTCGGACCCCATGTTGCTCGTCATGATGACGATGGTATTCCGGAAGTCGGCGGCGCGCCCCTTGTTGTCGGTCAGGCGCCCGTCGTCCAGCACTTGCAGCAACACGTTGAACACTTCGGGATGCGCCTTTTCTATTTCATCCAGAAGAATCACGGAATACGGACGGCGGCGCACCGCTTCGGTCAATTGGCCCCCCTCTTCGTATCCGACATACCCGGGCGGCGCGCCCACGAGCCGACTGACCGCATGACGCTCCTGGTATTCGCTCATGTCGATGCGCACCATGGCATGCTCGTCGTTGAACAGGAACTCGGCAAGGGCTTTCGCCAGCTCGGTCTTGCCCGTCCCGGTGGAGCCAAGGAAAATAAAACTTCCGATCGGGCGAGACGCCTCCTGAAGTCCGGTTCGTCCCCGACGCACCGCATGGGAAACAACCTGGAGCGCTTCGGGCTGTCCAACCACGCGGCGTTCCAGCGCTTCTTCGAGCCGCAACAGTTTCTCCCGCTCCCCGGCAAGCATTTTCGCCACGGGAACGCCCGTCCATCGGGATACGATTTCGGCAATGTCTTCCGGCCCGATCTCTTCCTTCAATAGCGCGCCCTGCGTCTGGATTTCGTCGAGGCGGGCTTGCGCTTCGCGGATTTTCCGGTCGGCCTGCGGAATCTGTCCGTAGCGAATTTCCGCCACGCGGCCATACTCGCCCGCGCGCTCCAGGTTTTCCGCCTGGATGCGGAGCTGGTCCATACGCTCCCGGGTATCCCGAATCGTCCGAATAACGTCCTTTTCCCGTTCCCAGCGCGCCCGAAGTTCGTTGCGCTCCTCCTCAAGCCGGGCGATCTTCTCGTTGACCTGTTCGGGCTTGCCTTGCACGCCGTCTCGCTTCACGGCTTCGCGTTCGATTTCCAGTTGGCGGATTTGCCGTTCCATCTGGTCCAGGTCTTCCGGCATGGAATCGATTTCGATGCGCAGGCGAGCCGCCGATTCGTCGATCAGATCGATCGCCTTGTCGGGCAGAAACCGGTCGGCGATGTACCGATGGCTGAGTTCGGCCGCCGCAATGATGGCGGCGTCCTGGATGCGTACGCCATGATGCACTTCGTAGCGGTCCTTGATGCCCCGCAGAATGGAAATGGCGTCGGCGACGGAGGGCTCCGCCACCAGCACCATCTGAAAGCGCCGTTCCAGCGCCTTGTCCTTCTCGAAATGCTTCCGATATTCGTCCAGCGTGGTCGCCCCGATAGCGCGCAGTTCCCCGCGGGCAAGGGCGGGCTTCAGAATGTTTGCCGCATCCATGGCGCCCTCGGCGGCGCCTGCGCCCACAAGCGTATGAATTTCGTCGATGAAAAGAATGACCTGGCCATCCGATTCGCTCACTTCCTTGACAACCGCCTTGAGGCGATCCTCGAATTCTCCCCGGTATTTGGCTCCCGCGATCAGCGCGCCCATGTCAAGCGCCGCCAGCCGTTTGTCCTTGAGCCCTTCCGGCACGTCGCCCTGCACGATGCGAATAGCCAACCCTTCCGCGATCGCTGTTTTCCCTACGCCGGGTTCCCCGACCAGCACCGGGTTGTTTTTGGTTCGGCGGGAAAGAATCTGCAGAACGCGACGAATTTCTTCGTCCCGGCCTATTACGGGGTCGATGCCGCCTTTCTTTGCCTGTTCGATAAGATCGCGGGCAAAACGTTCGAGCGCCTGCCGCTCGGCGCCTTCCTGTTGCGGGCTTGCTTGTTGGGGATTCATCGGGATACCTTTTGCTGCTGCGCATTCCTGTCTCGATGCGAATTTCGCCCGGCAGCCCGATATATATTGCGAATGAACGGGCTGCCTTGCGCATCGTTGCGGGATCAGCCTCTGCGAAAAGCGTACCGGAAGCCGACTACTGACAGTCTGGCAGAACGCGAACAGGAACGAGCGGGCATTTCGCCTCGTTTCAACCGATGGTACAACCTCAGGATAGCTGGATATCGAACAATGATGAAGAACGCGCCGTCGGAAGAAGACGCATGGTGGGAGGGTTTTCAGCAATTGCTGGACGAACAGATCGATTTTCCCGACGAATATCTGTTCAAATTCATTGTGCCCGCCGACGGCTTGCCCGCGCTCAAAAAGATATTCGGACGCGATCCGGTTACGGTGCGGGCGTCGTCCAAAGGGCGGTATCTCAGCGTCACGGCGAAAATGCAAATGCATTCCAGCGACGAAATCATTGCCTTGTACCAGGCGGCGGCGAAGGTGGACAAGGTTATGATGCTGTGACCCGACGCGCCCTCGCAGCGTCTATAATTTTGCGGACTTTAAGGATACTCTGATCAACGTATTCCATGCAACTCGCGTTCAGGTGGTACGGCCCCGACGACCCGGTGTCGCTCGCGTACATCCGGCAAATTCCCCGGATGACGGGCGTCGTGAGCGCCTTGCAGGATTGCAGGCCGGGCGAGGCGTGGCCAAGGGAAAAAGTGCGCGCGCTGCGGCAAACCATCGAGGCGGCGGGATTGCGCTTTTCCGTGGTGGAATCCATTGCAGTGCACGAGCGCATCAAACTGGGCCTGCCGGGCCGGGACGCCCTGATTGCCCGATACGCGCAAAGCATGGAAGCCGTGGCGGCAGAAGGCGTACCGGTCGTCTGCTATAACTTTATGCCGGTTTTCGACTGGCTGCGCACCAACCTGGCCATGCCGCAACCGGATGGATCGACGGCGCTCCAGTTCGACCAGAAGGAAATGGAAGGCATCGATTTTTCCGAAGGAACGCAGGATTTGCCGGGGTGGCACGCCGCCTACGCGGGGGAAGAAATAGCCGCTTTGCGGGCCGCGTACGCCGAACGCTCGGAAGAAGACTTGTGGGAGAACCTGAAGTATTTTCTGGAGCGGATCGTGCCTGCGGCCGAGCGGACGGGCGTACGCCTCGCCATCCATCCCGACGATCCGCCCTGGTCCGTGGCGGGCTTTCCGCGCATTATCGCAAGCGGGGCGGCGCTGAAACGGGTTACGCAACTGGTGGACAGCGAAGCGAATGGCGTGACCCTGTGCACCGGTTCGCTGGGCGCGGACCCCGCCGAAGCCGCGCGGCTGCCCGAAACGATTCGTTCGCTGGCGGGACGCATCCATTTTGCGCATATGCGCAACGTTCGGCGTCTCGGCGAGCGATCTTTTCAGGAGAGTACGCACCCCGACGGAGACGTGGATATGGCGGCGGTCATGGAGGCGCTGCTGGAAACCGGTTTCGACGGCCCGGCCCGGCCGGATCACGGACGCATGATCTGGGGGGAGGAAGGACTGGCGGGATACGGCCTGTATGATCGCGCGCTGGGGGCCGCCTACATGAATGGCCTCAGGGACGCCGCACTACGAAAAGCAACCTGACGCAAGCGGCGCTCCTTGCGGGAAGCGCATATCGCGTATCTTGACTGGCGAACAGGACTCGACGACGCAGGTCCATGAAACGTCCCTTTCACTCGATTTATTCGCACGGCTTCGTCCGGACCGCTGTATGCGTGCCCCGCGTACGCGTGGCGGACCCGGCGTATAACGCAGAACAAACGATCCGTCTTGCCGAACAGGCTTCCGCCGCGTCGGCGGCGTTGGCCGTGTTCCCGGAACTGGGCCTGTCGGCGTATGCGAACGACGACCTGTTCCACCAGGATGCGTTGCTCGAAAGCGTGGCGGACGCCGTATCCCGCGTGGCGGACGCTTCGCAAGATTTGACGCCGGTGCTGGCGGTCGGCGCCCCCCTTCGCTTTGACGCCGCGCTCTTCAACTGCGCCGTGGTGATATACCGGGGCCGCATACTCGGCATAATCCCGAAAAGTTATCTGCCGAACTACGCCGAATTCTACGAAAAGCGACAATTTACGCGGGCCGCCGCCGCGTTGCGCAAGGAGGCGCGCTTCCGAAACGCCACGGTCCCCTTCGGAAACGATCTGATTTTCGAGACGCCCTCCCTGAAGCATTTCGCGCTCCATGTGGAGTTGTGCGAAGACCTCTGGGTACCTGTTCCTCCGAGTACGTACGCCGCGTTGGGCGGCGCGTGCGTATTGGCCAACTTGTCGGCCAGCAACAGCACGATCGGCAAGGCAGCGTACCGGCGCGGGCTGTGCGCGATGCAATCGGGGAAATGCGTGGCGGCGTACCTCTACGCGGGCGCGGGCGCAGGCGAATCCACCACGGACCTGGCCTGGGACGGGCACGGCATGATCTGGGAAAACGGGCGGCTTCTCGGCGAAACAGAGCGGTTTTCGACGGAAGAGCAGATGGCGCTCGCGGATGTGGACCTGGAATTGCTGGCCCAAAACCGGATGCGCCTGACCAGTTTTCACGATACGGCAAGCGATCACGCCGATCGGGTGCGGGCGTTGCGGCGCATCCCCTTCGATTTCGATATCCCGAAGGGAACGATCCCGCTGCGGCGCGTGGTGGAACGGTTTCCGTATGTGCCGAGCGATCCGGCCACGCTGGACGCGCGCTGCCGGGAAGCCTGCGACATTCAGGTGCATGGCCTGATGCAGCGCCTGCGAAGCGCGGGAATCGACCGCATCGTCATCGGCGTGTCGGGCGGGCTGGATTCGACGCAGGCGCTGCTGGCGGCGGCCCGGGCCATGGACAAACTGGGGCGCCCCAGAAAACACATTCTGGCCTGGACGATGCCCGGCTTCGCCACAAGCGACCGGACGCTGGAAAATGCGCGGACGCTCATGGACGCGCTGGGGGTTACCGCCGGAGAGATCGACATTCGGCCCGCCGCCATGCAAACCTTTCGGGACATAGGCCATCCGTTTGCAAACGACGAACCGACGTACGACGTATCCTTCGAGAATGTACAGGCCGGCGCACGGACGTCCCATCTCTTCCGGCTGGCCAATCTGCACGGCGGCCTGGTCCTGGGCACCGGAGACCTGAGCGAACTGGCGCTGGGATGGACCACGTACGGCGTCGGCGACCACATGTCGCATTATAACGTCAATGCGTCCGTCCCGAAAACCCTGATCCGGCATCTCATCCGGTGGGCCATGGCGTCCGGCGCATTCGACGAGCCGGTCGCCGACGTGCTGCAATCCGTGCTGGAGACAGAAATTTCCCCGGAACTCGTTCCGCCGGCAAGCGGCGACGCCAACGAGCCGCATCAACGCACGGAAGAGGTCGTCGGGCCGTTCGACTTGCAGGATTTCAATTTGTATTACGTTACGCGATACGGATTTCGGCCTGCAAAGGTTGCGTTCCTGAGCCACCATGCCTGGGGCAGCGCGCCAGAAGATCGGGACGAGGCAGAAGCCGACGGCTTGTCGTCGCGCGCGTACGACCTGGCCGAAATCAAGCGCTGGCTGGGCGTATTCCTGTACCGGTTTTTCAAAATCAGCCAGTTCAAGCGCTCGGCCATGCCCAACGGCCCCAAGGTGGGGTCCGGCGGCTCGCTTTCGCCGCGCGGCGACTGGCGGGCGCCCAGCGACTCCGAAGCCGAAGCCTGGATGGAGGCGCTCCGGCGAGACGTGCCGGACGCGTAGGCGACCGCCACGCTATTGCGGCGCGGAATGCGGCCCCTGCGACCCGGGAGCGTACGGATGCACGGGCAGCCCGGCTTCCAGAATCGGCGTGTAGAGCCGCCACGAGTTGATCACTTCGTCGGCATGCACAAACAGGGTCTGGTCTCCCTGGATCACATCCCCAAGCAAGGTTTCGTAGGCTTGCGGGAGATCGCCGAACACCTCGTCGTAGCGGAAACGGAGCCTTCGGGGCGCGAGCCTGAGCGGCATGCGCGGCTGCTTGACCTCAAAATGCAGGTTAAACCCTTCGTCCGGTTGCAACGTGATTTCGAGGATGTTGGGGCGAACGTCGCAGGTATCCTCGTAAGGGCGAAAAAGCGAGACGGGCGCCGGCTGAAACCGGATCGCGATGCGGGTGCGCTTTTCGGGCATGCGCTTGCCGGTTTCGAGAATGAACGGAACGCCTCGCCACCGCCAGTTGGCGATCTCCATGCGCAGGCGGACGAACGTTTCGGTGACAGACCCCTTCGACACCCCTTTTTCCTCGCGGTACGCCCTTGCGGGCCGGCCATCCGATTCGCCGGCGGCGTACTGGCCCAGCAGCACATCCTCGGGCCGGAGCGAGACGACCGATTCCAGGACCTTTATTTTTTCCTGCCGGATGGAGTCGGCGTCGAACCGGGCGGGGGCCTCCATGGCGACCAGCGAAAGCAACTGCGTAAGATGATTCTGCACCATGTCCCGCAACGCCCCCGACTGGTCGTAATACCCTGCCCGCGTTTCCACGCCGAGCGCTTCGTGCACCTGAATATCGACCCGTTCTATTTGCCCCCGATGCCATACGCTTTCGAAAAGCGCGTTGCCGAACCGAAAGACCAGCAGGTTCTGGACGGTTTCTTTTCCGAGGTAATGATCGATGCGAAATATCCGGGACTCGTCGAAATAGCGATGCACCAGATCGTTCAGGGCCTGGGCAGACGCCAGATCGCGTCCGAACGGCTTTTCGACGACAAGCCGCGACCATCCCGCCGACTTGTGGAGATGGGCCTGGCCAAGGGCTTCGATGGTGCCGGGAAAGGTCTTTGGAGGCAGGGCAAGATAAAAAACCCGGTTGCCGGGCAGGCCGTACGCCTTTTCGATGGCGACGACCCGGCGGGCAAGGCGTTCGTAGCCATTGCTCCCGCCTCCCAGCGACTGGTAGAACACATGGTCGTCGCACCAGGCGGAAAGATCGGCGTCCGCGGCATGCGGCTCGTCGCGCAGCGCTTCGCGAATACGGTCCCGGAACGCTGCGTCGGACAGGTCGGACCGGGCCACGCCAAGAATATGGCAACAACGCAGTTCGTCATGCCGCTGCATGAGACGAAACAGGGCGGGCGCCAGTTTGCGCGTCGTCAGATCGCCGCTGGCGCCAAGGATAACGAAAAGATGAGGCTGGAAGGAGCGGGACATGGGAGCAACCTGTTACGCCGCGACAGGCGGTTCTCCATGGTAAGGAATTTCGGGATCAACGTTCCTGGGTTGCGGCTTCGGTCGCGCATGCTTCAAGTTCGTACAAATCGTACAGCAGCGACGCCTTGATTGCCCCATCAACCTCCGCCAATGACGTACGCAAATCCGCTGCCACTTCTGCACCCCCGTACTCCCAATCTGCGTGCTCGCCCCACTGCGCCTCCCAGGAATCGGGCGCGGCATTGCGGGCGCCCTTGCATCCTTTCAGAAAATACCCCAGCAGATCCTCAGCTATGGATACCGCATATGCTACGCTGGAGCCGTGCGGATATTCGATCCAGTATTTGGCCCATCGATCCATGATTCGCACGCGGAAGGTGCAGGCGAACGTTCCCTCGCAATCGTGGTAAGCACGCAGATTCGCAAACGTCCACAAGATCGCGTGGGCGTCGGGGCTGCCTTTGTGTTGTTCGTACAGGTTCAGGAAGGTCTCGTCGCGCAGTGTCCAACTTCCCCCCGGTTCGAAATGCTGGACTTCTGCGTCAAGGGATCGAATTATGGAAACGGAAAGCGGATCTGTCATGCCATAATGCCTCTTTAGCCAGCTGTCGAGCACTTCCAGGCGCCGCAAACTCAGCATTGCCGAGGTTTCTGTCATGTCCCTGTGACCGTATTTGCGACTCGAAAAGACGTTATACGCCCGCAACAGATTCGCTTTCGACCATTCGTCGCCCGTCAACTCGAACCGTTCCGCAATCGCCAGCACATGCTCGTCCGTATCGCCGGAGGCGATCAACGACTTGCGCACCCAGCACCCGTCGAAAACGAAAGTCCATGTTTCGCCAGCGACAACGGTGTCTGGGCGCTCGGCATTGAAATGATAGTCCAGCGGAAGCAGCAAAGCATTCGCTGCCGGGAACCTGGCCGGCGTGGAGCGGCAGGCCACATCGGGCGCGACAATTGCCCATTCCGTCGGCTCAAGGCGCTCACTGGCGTCATTAAACTGGTCCGGGAACGAATCCATCCAGGCCGTAATCAATGGAGCGTCCGCTGCCAACTCATGTACAGACGCCTCGATCAAAGCGCGCTCAATCAATTGGCGCCGACGTTGCATAAGGTCCGGCGACCCTTCGACAATCGCTTGGTGCGGGGGGTATTCAAAAATATTGTGTACGGCTACCAGGTCGCTCACCGACACCCCCTCGGTTCTGGAAAGCAGTCCGTCAGCCATTTGCAGCAGGTTCGTCTCCGATACAAAGTATCCATCCATTGCGGAAATGACCGATTCCGGTATCCAGCACCCGTTGACGACAGGCGGTTCTGCCCATTTGGAATAGGCTTCGCGCAAGTACGCCCAAACGTCCCCGGCAGCGCTCGTTTCCCTGCGCGAGACCCCAATTTCCATCCCTCCTTCCATGCCCATGTGCCGAAAAACTCCCAATGCATCCGCTGTGAACGAAGGCGCGGCGCGGCAGGCGACATTCGGAGAAATCAGTACGAATGAATTCTGTCCGCTCGCGGGCGTGACAAAGGCGACAGCCGTTGCGAGCACAAGGGCCGTCTGGAATAACCGATGGAGGCTTGCATCACGCATAACCGCCCGCCTCAATACGGTCAAGGTACGCATGGATATGGCTCGTTTTGCCTTCCCGCACGAGTTGATCCGGGGTCATGCCGCCGAAACCCGCCATCGGTTTGGAGCAAAACCAGACATACGCCGCCAAAAGAGAACCGGCTTGCGCTTCCACCCGATTAAGAATCTCCAGTGTTTCCCGGATGCGGGTTTGCTCCCTGGCAACCCGAATTCTCACAATTTCTGGAAAAATATCCGATAATCGCATATCGTGCTTCGAGACGCTTGCGTTAAAAACAGGGGCTATCGCTGAAAAACGCGGGAATTATTTTCCTTACAACGCCCCGGTCGCGCATCCGTTCGGAAACGAGGCAAGCAGACGCTCCGCACCGTCCGATTGTACAGTCCGACGCCAACGAGGGCCGCGCGCATCTTCGCTGATTTCGCGCCCTTCGAATTTTTCCGCAACTTTTACCTTCTTATTCAATTTATTAATGTATCGGGTCGGGCGAAAGTACCCGAACCGATGCGTCTCCAAGCCAATGTTTCTAACCGGAGAGAACCTCATGAAGCCCCGATCCATCGTCGCCGCCATCGCGATCATCGTCCTGGGTTTCGGGGCATCCGCGAGCCGGGCCCAAACGGCCTCCGTTCCGGATCCGGTTCCGCCGAGGATGTTTTCCACGACCGGTTTCACAGGTTCTAACGCATACACGCTCCCGACCGGGAGGGGCTTCCTGGCCGCGGGATACGCCGGCGCCGACTGGTGGGCGCAATTCTCCGACGACGAATTAACGTCCCTGACGTTTATCGTGCACGCCGCCTACGGCATTCAGGATTATTTGACCGTGGAGCTTGGTTCTGGCCACTGGAGATACGAGTATGAGGGGTATGATGACACTATTATATCGGAAGCCGAATCTTATCCGTACCTGGCGCCCAAGTTGCGCATATACAACCGGGGGCAATTGACCACCAGCATACGAGGCATTATAATTCTTCCGACAGACGCCGCGGGTTTTTTGTACGGGGCTTCTTTGGGGCTCTCTTCGAAAATAAGGGAAGGGGTCAGTGGACACCTTTCTGTCGGATTCGCCGGGTATTCCGTAGACAGGTTCGATGAAGACAAGTATGAAACGGAACCAGTACTGGCTTTTGGCGGGGATGTCCTGGCGTTCACGCCCGGCCAGGGCCAAATCAAGATATTCGGTGAATTTCGACGAATCGTTTGGGTGGAAACAGGATTTTCGATTCTTACTGCGGGCGCGCGGTTCCTGACCAATTCATTAGGAGCCGAACTGGGATTTACCAGGTGGCTTGAGGAGGACTTTGATATCCGGCCCCTTGTGAGCGTCTCGTACCGGTTCTGAGCCGGGGGCAAGGCGGTTGCGGAGAACAAGCGTACGGGCAGCCCGTCACCCCATGTAGCGAACCACGGTATCGAAGGGCAATTTTTCGATGTCGGGCGCTTCGGCGTCCTGGCGCGGATAGCCCGCGACAAGCAGCAGAAACGGGGTTTCGTTGCGCGGCCTTTCCAGAATCTCGTTCAGGAAGCGCATCGGGCTGGGCGTGTGCGTAAGGGTGGCGACGCCGGCGTGATGCAGCGCCGCGATCAGAAAGCCTGCGGCAATGCCCACCGATTCCGACGCGTAGTAGTTCTTGATGCGCTTGCCGTCCGGGCCCAGCCCGTAGCGTTCGAGGAAAATAGCGATAAGCGCCGGGGCTTCTTCAAGGAACGGCTTGTTTTCGTCTGTGCCCAACGGAGCCAATGCGTCCAGCCATTCGCGCGTAGCCCGGCGACGGTAGAATGCGCGCTCCTCGGCCTCCGCCGCAACGCGGATGCGGGCCTTGATCTCCGGATCGCGCACCACCACGAAACGCCACGGCTGCCGGTTCGCGCCGCTGGGCGCCGAAGCGGCAACCCGCAACGCAGCGGCAATCACTTCTTCCGGGATGGGCCGGGAATCGAAATCCCGCACGGTGCGACGGCGCGCCATGTCGTCCGCAAAACGCTGCGCGCGCCGGATCGCTTCGTCCGGGGAGTAGACAACGGGCTGGAGTTTCATGGTAACATAAGCAGGCTTGATGGTCATATATTTCTTAAAGTGGCCAGAAGAACACAGGCGAAAAGCGAACGGGGCGTAGAGGGCATCGTGGCAAAAGACAAATTCGGCGGGGTCCGGTGCGCGTTTTCAGCAGAAGCAATCCGATTGCAGGCGTTTGGGCCTTATAATACGGATAAGGGGTTTGCGCGCCGGAATTTTTTGGGGGCGTAACCGCCAGTATTCCTTGTCGAATGGAGAGACAAAGCCGGCGGCCCTTGCCATGGCGTCTTATGGCTTTCCGAGCAAACGCTCCTCGTCGTCAATCAACGCGAGGCGGGTTGGCCGTTGCGTTCCCCACCGCCATAGCACCAGATTCATATCCTCCGGCCCGGCTTCTCGCGCAAAACTTTGCACCCGCATGCCGGCAAAACCCGCCGCGATCAATCGATCCGCCAGCGCATGAGACAACGGCGTTTTGCCATCCCGCATATCCCGCTCCCAGGTTGGACAAGCAAGGTCGGCGTCCGACACCGCGTACTCCGCTCGACGAGCGGCGTCCAGCGCATCGAAAACAGGTTCGACGTCGGCCTCATAGGCGCAAAGTACGAGCGGTTGCATGGGTCGCCCCAAGGGCTGCGCTTCGCGGATAGCCGTTAGCGGGGAGAGGGACATATACAGCGCAAGCTGCTTGCGGCGATTAAATCGACCGCCATGGCGCCGGGCCCCTTCCCCGGAACGCGGATCCCAGACCCATTGCGGGTTATGCGCGCGATAAACAATCCCCTGAAACCGCATCACGCATAACCGCCCGCCATGATACGGTCAAGGTACGCATGGACATAGTTCGCCTTCCCGTCGCGCACGAGTTGATCCGGGGTCATCCCCCCGAATCCCGCCAGCGGCTCGGAACGAAACCAGGCGTACGCCGCCAAAAGAGAACCCGTTTGCGCCTCCACGCGATTGAGAATCTCCAGCATTTCCCGGATGCGGGTCTGGGTCTTGAACGCCCGGATTCTTGTCGTTCTGGAGAGCGCATCACCTCCCAACCCCAGCGTATGGGCGATTTCGCGCCGGTTGGTGCGAAGCGCATTCGCGACCAATTCGGGCGAAATCACTTCGTCCTGGATGTATTCCTGAAGCATCATGGCGTATAGTCGTATTTTTTGACATAAAACTGCGTTTTATTTAGTGGGTTCCCGGGAATTTGCCCGATGATCGCATGCCGGATTGCAATGGCGTGCTTGTTGGGGACGGCAGGGTTTTGGGGAAATAATCGGAGGTTTCCCCATGCCGGAGACGATATTTTGCGGACAAATACTGCTTAAAGTGGCCGATAAAGTCGTTTGGCGGTCACTTATGGCCAGCAATGAACGAAAATGGCCAATAAATGGCGCGTTGTACAGATAGCGCTGAGAGGTGCTCGTCAAAAGGAGTCAACGCCTTCAATGAGATGCAGCAGAGGACGAAACAGGAAAAAACGTTGCCGCCGCCCGCCACCCGCATCGAGCAACTCCAGCACTTCCCCCTCGCACAGTACATCCAGAATACGCCTCGCCGTACGCCCCGGAATCCCGGCGGTTTTGGCGAAACCCGTACTACCAAGAACGGGCTGCCGGAAAATTGCATCAAGGGCATGAGCGACATGAGGGGATCGGGTCATCGCTGCTACCCGATGCTTCGTGTCCTCGTAAAGATCAAGCATCTCCCGCACTTTGCGGGCGTTTTCTTCGGCCTGCGCCTGCACCGCCTCCAGAAAAAACCGACACCAGCCGGTCCAGTCATCGTCGCGGGAAACAGAGAGCAGCCCGGCGAAATAGCATTCCCTTCGCGCCTCCAGATACGCGCTGATACAAAACACAGGCTGCCTGATAAAACCGCGTTGCCATAAAAACAGGGGAATCAACATGCGCCCTATGCGCCCGTTGCCATCCAGAAAGGGATGCAGCGCCTCAAACTCGGCATGAAGAACGGCGAGTTGAACGAGGCGATCAGGCGCATCTTCGCGCATGTAGCGTTCCCATTTGGACATGCCCCTCGAGAGTCTGTCGGCGCCAATAGGAACATAGGTGGCGTTCTCTATCGTGGACCCGGGCCGACCGATCCAGTTAGAAATGCGCCGTAGTTCGCCAGGCATCTTGTTGCGACCGCGAACCCCGTCCAGCAACGCCCGATGCGCTTCGAGCACAACCCTCGTCGAGAGCGGCGCGTCCTGCAACAGCGTTACGGCATCGCGCATAGCCATGCGACAGTTGAGAATTTCTTCGATGTCGTTGCGGCGTTGCGGCGCACCAACCTTCTGCCCCGCCTCGAACCCCAGGATTTCGCCAAGGGTAGCCCGTATCCCTTCTATTTTCGACGAGAGCGCGGCCTCTTGCGCGGTCAGCGGCGACAACAACACCTCGGGATTCGGGATCGCCGCAAGCGTCTCGTCATAACGCGCGACGGCAGCGGCAGCCGGCCCAAGCAATGGGATCAGTTTCGACCAGTCCAGCCGGTCTTCCGGTGGGAACCGACCTGTACAATAATGCACCGGCGCCATGGGTCTTCCTCCATGTTGGATAATGCCTGTCCGTCCCGATAAAGAATTCCGAAACAGATTCGAGATTTACCCTGCGGACGGGCTTGTCGGTCAAATGTTTCATGAAATGGCCAGAAAAGTTGTTTGGCGGTCATCTGTGGCCAACAAAAAAGAATTTTCGGCCAGAAACAAGTATATTTGGCCAGCAAACAAGGCATTGTACCGCTGCGGCGCATAAAAGGCCGACAGAAACAGCATGACGGGAGCAAGACCCGAACGAATCGCAGAACAAATTTGGAATTGCATGGGAACCGGACATCGACCGAAGGCATTCCTCTAACAAGGAAAGCATCAACGAACCCGGGAAAGAAGCCATGTCGAGAAAAATCAATGCAACTGCGAGGCAGCAGCATACGCTATCCTACAAAGGTCGAAACGGGCCGCCGCCACGATCTTCTGGGGCTACCAAACCCCCCCCCCCGCCCCCGCCCCCGCCAAAAAAGAAATAACGTCATTTCATTCCACCTGCTAAACCTAAAAAAGGAACATGCCTAACATATCTGTTGAAATAATAGAAGTGCTCAAATTTTTATTACCAGGGTTTATAACAACTACTGTTTTTTATTCATTTACTTCATTTCCAAAACCTAACGCGTTCGAGCAAATTATATATGCCCTAATTTCGACTACTATCATTCAATCTATTATATCATTAATATATTTTATAGCAATTGATCGTTTGAATGATGATAATTTAGAATTATTATTCTCAACCATTATTGCTATTTTATTAGGAATAATATCTTCATATTTAATGAATAATGATATTATACATCAAATTTTTCGTTCGCCCAAATTAAAAATCACAAGAGAAAGTTCATATCCATCAGAATGGTATTTTGCTTTTGCGCGATATTCAGAATGTTATGTCGTATTGCATATGCATGGAGAACGGCGGCTCTATGGTTGGGCTACAGAATGGCCAAGCCGGTCGGATAAAGGGCATTTTCTCATTGAAGATGGCGAATGGTTATCCTTATCAAAGGAAGCAAACGATAGTGTGAAAAACGATACAAGCGAAGAAAATGCTATTCTCGTCCCCGTTGTGGAGGTCGAAATGGTAGAATTTCTGCCTCAAGTTTCAGCAAAAGGTCAGCGGAATGCTTGAAGATGCCCCGTCTGCATAAATAAGGGCAAATACCGGATGGCGGGCGATATCGTTGGTTTGGCAGGCTCTAATCAGGTAAGGGCTTCGGCGCTGAAGATCGCGCCTCCCCCCGTTCGGTCCGACGCTTCCACAAGGCCTCGGGGCCAGCGTACCCGGCTCTGCTGGCACTTGCTTGTCGGCTACCCCAAGACGAATTACGCATCGCTGTAACGCCGCTTTTTGGGGCGGGAGGGTTGGGGGATAATCGGATATCCCCATATCGACAACGAGGTTTTACGGACATATATTCCTTAAAGTGGCCGGAAAAGTCGTTTGGCGGTCATCTACGGCCAGCAAATGGGTTTTACGGTCATAAATAGGCGAATATGGCCAGCAAATGGCGCTTTGAGCCACGAGCCATCGCCTTCAGGGCACGGCTTGCCGCCGAATTGATTTTATCGTCACAAAACCGTAATATTCCCGTGATTTTCGCCAGAATCTTGCCATACGCATCGACCCGCCTCGCTGAATTAGCGCCAGAATCACGACATACGAATCCCTGAATCAGGCCCTGTCACCAGCAATTAAGCATAGCCCATGTCCGAAAAACTCGCTTCAACGATCCAAAATATTGCCAAAGGCATCGCCGCCGGAAGATTCCAAAGCGAGGCGGCGATCAGCCAAGGCGTCGTAACGCGCATTCTGGCTGAGCTGGGATGGGATGTATACGACACGCAAGTTGTTACCCCGCAATTCCCCATTGGTAATAGCGCAAGAAAAGTAGACTATGCACTCTGCCACCCACCAAGGGAAGCAGCTATTCTCATAGAAGTCAAGGACTTAGGTAAAGCGGATGAAAAAGGCGAAAAACAACTTTTCGAATACTGCTTTCACGAGGGCGTACACATTGCAATTCTAACCGATGGGTGCCTCTGGAACTTCTTTTTTCCGGCGGGAGGGGGAAAGTACCAAGAGAGGCTATTTGCCCAAATCAACCTGCTTGGCCACGACCATCATGTTGCTGCCAGTACGCTCGCTCGATATCTGAATATGGAGAATATCAGATCACAGACAACATGGGAATGGGTAAGACAGGACCACAAGCAAGCAAAACTTGAGAGAAAGGCGGCTTCTAAATTTGTACCCGTTTGGGATAAACTCCTTTCGGAACCAGCTAAATCATCGCTATTGGACTTATTCCTGAAAGAAGTCGAAAAAGAAGCCAAGACCCAACCAAATTCGGAACAAGCGGCAGCGTTTATCCGCGAACAAGCCCTGAGCAGGAAGGCAATGCCACCAACACCGCCAAAAAATCAGGAGAGACTGGGCAACAGCGGCACACACAACCCTCAACAACCCCATCACCCCACCAGAAAATCGAATCCGCCGCCTCAAATCGTTAAGCCCGACAAGAAGAATACCTCAAGGCAGGCATCATTCACATTCAGGGGACAGACGCAGGAGTTCAGATCTGGCAACGAACTACTCGGCACGCTATTCACTATGTTTGCCGAAATGGATCCATATTTCTGCAGAAGATACTCAGAAACACACCTTGGCCGCTCGAAAAAGTATGTGGCCCAAACCCGGGAAGAGCTTCACCCAACAAATCCAAATCTGAGACAGGCACTTCCTCTGCCTGGCGGGTGGTGGATATCCACTCTTTGCAGCAACGCGCAGAAAATGCAACGGATCAGGGAAGCCTGTTCTCTGCTTAACCTGGAATTTGGGCGGGATCTGGTGGTTAATCTTCCGAACGCGTAAAAGGGGGATATAGTCGGGATTGCAGTAGCCACACCCTCGCAACCTCCCCCTCGCCCCAGCAAACCCGCAAGCACCCCTTGCAGGTTAATACTACGCCGCCCCACCCGCCTCCGGGTAACGAAAGACAGCATGATTCGTCGACGGTTCCGGGCTGGCCTCTTCGCGTTCCGGTTGTCCCAGATAGCGAGTCCGCAGTATCCGCATATGATGCTGCATGTGGCCGGCGGTAATCCAGGCCATGCTTCGGACGGTAAACTCGAAGCCGCTGGCGCGACCGCGGCAATTCCAGGCGGCGTCCGGCAAGCCCTGGAATAACAACAGCGTGGCATAGCGCGCCGCGTCCCATTCCTCGACCAGCGCGGCAAGGGTTCTGTCGTCCGCCCCCGACGCAGCAACGTATTCGTTCTCGTCGAATCCCGGATAATGGGCGCCGTCGCCGCGGGCAAAAGCCATGGCCCGCATCGCAAACATGCGTTCGCTGTCCGCCAGGTGCCCGACGAGTTCGCGCACGGACCACTTGCCCGGCGCGTAACGATACTGCTCCATGTCGGCGGGCACATCCGCCGCCAGACGGAGAAAATCATACCGCTGCTCCCGGAGCGTATCCAGTATGGGGCCATCCGGGACGGCGGCGACGTACGACCGATAGAATTCGCCGTACTCGTTGGGTTCGGGTCTGCGTTCCATGGGATTGGCTGATCTTGAACAAGGAATTACGCCGCGCAAAGGGCCAGCAGGAAATCCCGGATCGGGCGAAACGCCTCGTGATCCAGATTCCAATACCCTTTCTTTGCTGCGACACCAACGGAAACATGGGGTTCCGGCATAATCGCAAGATACGCGTGGGCGCGCGCCTTCTCTGGATGGGTTCGCGTATTTTTACATACTTCTCCTCCACGGCTCAGCGCACCTCCATGCGATATTCTACGACACTGTCGATTTGGGAGCGATCCAGGGTCACGCATCGGCTCGCGTCCTCGTCTGTCTCCAGCCGATGGATTGCAAGATCGTCTCCTTCAATGGCGGAAGCCGCCGCTTGCAAGCATTCGTAGCTATGCGTGGTGGCGAACACCTGCGTACCCAGTTTTCTCGACATATCGTCAATCACGCGCCAAACATCCGCAAGCACGGAATGGTGTATGCCGTTTTCAATTTCGTCCACAAGCAAAACACCGCCTTCGACCGTAGCCATAGCCAACGCAAATCTTACTATGCGCACCATGCCCCCTCCCATAACCGAAAAAGGCACAAGTTCAGGAAGGCCAAGGTCTCCCCATATCATGGGAGAACCGCTTGACGAATTCTCTTCGATACTCTGGAACCGGGGTTCGATCGCTTGCAATGCCCCGAGCACCAGATCGCCTTGCTTGCGTTGTCGCAAAACACCGAGGAGTCTGGCTGGTTCGCTGCTGGTGGTATCCATATCCAGATAGGGCGGCAGAATCTTTGCGCTGAACGGAATTTCTGTGTCCCTTGCCATACTTCCCGGTGTAAACTGGACATCCGTACCGTCTGGGAGGTGGGAACTCTTTCCAACTTGCTCGTTACCTCGCCAAAAAGTGCAGACCAAATACTGCTTTCCGAAAACGCCTTTCTTGCGCTGTCCCGCGTCACGTTCCTCCATATACATCTTCACCGATATCGCGCCGGCCTCGGCATGGTCGGCAGCGATTTCAATGGAAGCGCCGGTATCCAATGCCGAAAACATCGGCTTCCACAGAATTCTCTGAACCGCTGCGGGCGACCGTGTATCTTCGATAAGCCCCTGTAAATATCGACCTATATTCACACCCGAAAAATTCCCCCCGCTGGACAAGAGAAAAATGGCTTCCAGCAAACTGGTTTTGCCCGCATTGTTGCTACCCGTAATCACATTGATACGGGTCGCAGGCGAGACGTCCAGTTCGCGAAAACGGCGGAAATTTTTGATTTTAATCCGTTCCAGCATGGCTTTTTTCGGATTTCCGTTGCTACGGCGGCAAGGGCGATAAAAAGGAAATTTTATACAGGAATACCCCCGCAACCAGAATACGCCCCCGCGCCACCCCTGTCAAGCCCGCAAATGCCCCGCGGGTTCCCTACCATACTTCTCCCGGCGCGTACAAATCCTGCGCCCGCCCGATCAGTTTCCCGTCGGGTTTCGTCACCCGCTTCTGAGCGGTTTCCTGATAGGGCAGGCGCTTCAGCACGTAGCGCATGCAGTTCAGGCGCGCCCGCTTCTTGTCGTCCGACTTGATCACCACCCAGGGAGCCGTTTTGGTGTCGGTGGCGGCGAACATCGTTTTCTTCGCCTCGGTGTACGCATCCCAAAGCGCAAGCGACTGAATGTCCACATCGCTGATTTTCCACTGCTTGAGCGGATTCCGGGCGCGCGACAGGAACCGCCGCAACTGTTCCTCGCGGCTCACCGAAAACCAGAACTTGAACAGGTGGAATCCGTCGTTGACCAGCATCTCTTCGAACGTCGCCGCATCCCGCAAAAAACGGAGCCGTTCGGCAGGCGTGCAGAACCCCATGACCGGCTCGACCACGGCCCGATTGTACCAGGAGCGATCAAAGAACACAACCTCTCCCCTCGATGGCAAACACCGTACGTAGCGTTGAAAATACCATTGTCCGCGCTCCCGTTCGGACGGCGCAGGCAGCGCCACCACCAGCGCGCTGCGCGGGTTCAGATGCTCCATGAAGCGCTTGATCGTGCCGCCCTTCCCTGCAGCGTCCCGCCCCTCGAAAAGCAGAACCACCCGCTGCCCCGTCTCGTTCACCCATCGCTGCATCCGCAACAATTCGACCTGCAAATTCGCCTTCTGGCGCTCGTATTCGGCGCGTCCAAGCTTGGTCTTGTAGGGATACGAAGCACTGATAATCTCTCGCTTGCCCGCCTCTTCGACCTTCCTGAGGAGCCCGGACGGCACCTTGGTGGTCGGCAAAAGAACCTCCAGGCCATCGCGTTCCATGGTGGCGACAGTCATGGGAAAACCCTTCCTTGTATCAGATTCGTCGAAACAGCGATCAATCACTTCTCTTACGATACGCTGAATATACGCGAAAAGCATGGCAATGCCATACGGCCCTGCAAGGATACTCTGATTAAGTCCACGAAGCTCAGAGGCTTGCGAGGGGTGCGCTGGCAAGGAATGACGAAGCAGCTAGTGTGGCGGCCCCGCGTAATGAGGAATGACACAGCCAGCGTGCCCCTCGCAACCTCCCGAAGGGCGCGGCACGTCCCTGATGACAGGAATCCACAGCAATTTCTGCTAATTTCAACGATACAAGCATGACGGCTTTTATGGGCAATAGTGACGCGCTGAGCGAAGTGGTTTTAATCAGAGTATCCTTAAGTCCGTCGGAACGAAAACGACGCACAGGCAATAGGATAAACCATGCCCCGCCCTGCCCCCGCATCCCCGCCCGACGCCATGCGCCCCGCACCCTCCCGCTCCGCCACGCTCCTGTGCCTCCTTACGCTCTGGATTTGCGGATGCAGCGCCGATTCCGGCATGGACGAAACCGGGCCAGACCCGAACCGCGATTACCCGGCGCTCAAGACGCTCGCCGTACACCCGGTGGGCGTAGCCATCCAGGCAAGGCATTTGTCCGAAACGGAACGCACCGCCGTAATCAAAAAGGTCTTCAACAGCATCACGGCGGAGTGGGAAATGAAAATGAACCCCATATCCACCGGGCCGGGCGCATACAACTGGACCGGCGCCGATGCGCTGGTGGATTTCGCCGAAGAGAACGGCATGCAGGTGCACGGGCATACGCTCGTGTGGCATCAAACGACGCCCTCCTGGCTGGAAAATTTCCGCGGAGACGACGAGGCCTTCGAACAAGCCGTCAAGGAATACATAACGACCGTCATACAGCGATACAAGGGGCGCGTCGTAAGTTGGGACGTGATCAACGAAGCGTTCGACGATGCGCAGGGCGTCTTGCGCAACAGCGTGTTCCGACAGCGAATGGGCGACGATTACATTGCCCGTCTGTTCCAGTACGCCCGGGAAGCCGACCCGGACCTGCTGCTTTTCTACAACGATTACGGACTCACCTGGAGCCTGCCCAAGCGGCGCGCCGTACTGCGCATGCTGGACGATTTTCAGGAACGCGGCATTCCCATAGACGGCGTGGGATTGCAAATGCACATGGCCTGGGACGGCCCGCCGCTCGAAGAAATTACGGCCACCATAAACGAAGTGACGAAGCGTGGCCTCAAGCTGCACCTTTCCGAACTGGACGTGCGCATCAACACGGACGGCAACCTGCGGTCCTGGAGCCAGGAGCGGGGCGCCATTCAGAAACAGCGCGTCAAGGAGGTCGTAGCCGCCTTCAACCGGATTCCCGAAGCGCAACGCTTCGCCATCACCCTGTGGGGACTGCGCGACCCGGACACCTGGCTCATCGATTTTTACGACCGACCGGAATGGCCGCTCCTCTTCGACGCACGACTGCTTCCCAAACCCGCCTACTACGGATTCGCAGAAGCGTTGCAGGAGGCGCAGTAAAACCCGCGCCCCCTGCTTGCCAACGCTTTTCAGCTATTTCACCAGCAACATGCGGCGGGTCTGCACGAAGGAGGCTCCCGCTTCGAGACGGTACAAGTACACCCCGGACGTAAGCCCGGAAGCGTCGAACCGCACGGTATGCTCGCCCGCCGTCATCGACGCATCGTCAAGCAGCGCGGCCACTTCGCGGCCCAGCACATCGAATACGCGCAGCGTCACCTGCTCGGCCTGCGGCAGCTGGAAACGAATGGTCGTAGCCGGATTGAACGGATTCGGATAGTTCTGTTCGAGGGCATGCGTCGTCGGCAGTTCCGAATCCCCTTCCGACGAAGTGACGCCCCCGGGACCGACCATCCCTACGACTTGCCACTGGCTCGGCGTATTCCACCAAGTATTGTTCAACGTGGGATTGTTGCTCCAGGATATCTGGTGTACGCGCGGCGGATCGGCCCCTTCCCCGTCTGCGTCGTTCAAGGTAATCGTAAACGGCATGAAACGGACTTCGCCCTCGCCCGGGAACGGTTTGGGCGTATCCTCGGGTTTCTGCATAACCGAAGTATCGAAGGCCGCCAGGATATTGTACCCTTTCGCCGTAGCAGCGTACGCCGCGCCGCCGGGATTCGGCGTGTCGACGTCGCTAAACACGAAGGTCTTTGCTTCCGCGTCGGCTTTGGCCCCGTGCGGAGACACGCGGAGCTGGTAATCAGGGAAGTTGCCGCGCATGAAGTTTTCGTGCGGAGAGCCGCTGAGAATCGTACCGCCGGCGTCGCGCACGTCGTAGCTGCCCCAGCCGATTTCAATGGAATCGTATTTCCAGGCTTCGTTCAGGGGAACGTTGTCCGGAGCGTAATCCGCCACGTCGTCGGTGACTTCCGCGTACACCCATATGTTCGTAGTCAGACCCATGTCGACATCCCCCGGGAAATACGCTACCCATACGAAGGCGGAAAGGTCGTCGTTGCTTGCAGGCAAGGTGACGCCGTTCTCGGAAAGCTGCGAATGCATGTCGTCAACCACGAACGGCATGGACTTCTCAGGAAAACCTTCCTTCGACGCCATCCCCGCATTGACCGCATCGAACAACATTTCGTCCTGGGCAGGCGTCAACGACAGGATCGCGGGCGAAACGGCAAGGTCCTGGTTGTCTATCGCCACCGCGCTACCCGACACATCCCGGTTCTCCACGCCAAACTGGCTCAGACTGGTTACTGCATAGTAAAGCGTCGAACCTTCCACAGAAAACGAATGAGGAATCTCAATTTCGTGCCGCGCCTCGTAAGGCGCCTCGGACACCGTCTTGAGAGAATATACCTCGTCGGAAGTCACATCCGTGATCGGAGCTGCGCTCCAATACACATTGTACCCCCCGAAATCGGGATTATGGGTCCAGGAAACCACATTGACGGGGCCGTCGGCAGTGCCCATAATGTTGGACATGGCCGCAGGCTCCCCCGTCGCGTCAGAAAGATCCAGGCCAGCCGGCCCGATATACACATCGTCCAGGTAAATCGGGGCGCCCTCTGCTTCGCCTTCGCCCCAGTCCCACTGAATGCCCAGGGCCTCCACATTGTCCCATTCAAATTCTGTCCACAAATCGGCCCGTTGTGTAGTAGCGTCCGGTCCCAACAAATCGAGCCCGATCGCGAAGCTGCCTGCCCAGGAACCGGCGTATAGCCACTGGGATTCATGCCCCGTCAGGGAGCCATCCGTTTTGGCGGCTTCGAGTTCCGCCCATGTGGCGGGCGGCAGTGTCACAGACACAGTGTGCCACTCCCCGTCGCGCAGGCTGTCCGCTATGGCCCAGCGCAGACGGAAGGGGTTATTGCTATTTTCGGCTTCTCCCTGATTCTCCCTGTAATCCTCAAACTGGATCGCAAGGCGGTACTGCTGCACGATGTCGCCGCTTCCGTCCATGTTCGGATTCGCCGGGTCCACCATAATGCGAAAATGGAGGACGTTCCCGGCGTCCCGATTGGCCGTCAGGTCGCGAGGAGAACCTGTTTTTTCCGCGGTGGTGTTTCCTCTGCCGAAACGAAACCCGTGATAATTGTAGTTCCCATTGTCGAGCTTCAGCACCTTGTTGTCGACGTCTTTCGGATCGGCGACGACCTCGCCGCCATCGACCCCTTCAAGCTCGACGTTCACCCCATCCACGAAAAAGATGAAGCTATCGCCCAGCGCCGGGGCCTGCGCCTCGGCGGTATGCGCGACGACGCCCGCGCAAAGCAGAAGCGCGAAAGCGCCTCCGGCCAAGCGGGTTATGGCGTGGCGAAAGGAATGCGTAGCGCGGCTGATACGGTAACGCAAAGTCATAAGGTCCTCTTGGGGATTATCTGGAAGGAAAATGCGTACGGCTTGGCTATTTACAATAAATTTACATAACATGCAAGATAAATTCATTAATACAGCAATTTTTTCGCCCTCCCCCCTCGCCACGCCCGGACGAAACCATGAAAAGCCGCCGCGAACGCACCCTGTTGCTATTGAACCTCTCCCGAATTGCAGGCGCCTTGGCGGCCCTCCTCCTGATCCTTCCGGCGCAGGCGCAAACGCAAGGTTTCTTCCGGGCCGAAGGCACGCAGATTCTCAACAGGGACGGCGATCCGGTGGTCATACGCGGCCTCGGCCTGGGCGGCTGGCTCGTGCCGGAGGGGTACATGGTGCATATGACCGCCATCGACGGCGGCTCTCCCCGCACCATCCGGGCGCAAATCGAAGACCTGATCGGCAAAGCGGGCGCGGACCGTTTCTTCGAGCTATACCGGGCCAACTATGTCGACGAAAAGGATATTGCGGCCATCGCCGACTGGGGATTCGATCATCTCCGCCTCCCCATGCATTACAATCTGCTCTTCGACCCCGATACGGAAACGTTCATCGAAAGCGGGTTCGAACTGATCGACACGTTTATCGAGTGGTGCCGCAAATACGAAATCGACGTCATTCTGGACATGCACGCCGCGCCCGGCGGACAGAACGCCGGCCCCATCAGCGACAGCGACGGCACAGCCCGCCTGTGGACGGAACCCGACCCGTACCAGGACCAGCTGGTTACTATATGGACCGAAATCGCCCGCCGCTACGCAGACGAGCCGCTCATCATCGGGTACGACCTGATCAACGAACCCGTAACGCCCGACGCCATCGGCGACGGCGTGGCGCAATCGGAAGCCCTGCGCGCCTTGTACGTGCGCCTCATCGAGGCCATCCGCCAGATCGACCAGAACCATATCCTCTTCATAGAAGGGAATTACTACGCCACCACGTTCCCCCCGCAACTGGAAAATCTGGGGGACGACAATATCGTCTATGCCTTCCACAAGTACTGGAACGCGACGGACGTGGGCACCATCAACTACCTGCTGGATTTTAGCAGAAAAAACGATGCGCCGCTGTGGCTGGGCGAATCGGGGGAGAACTCCAACCCGTGGTTCTTCGAAGTGACCCGGCTTGCGGAAACGCACGGGATCGGATGGAACTGGTGGACGCACAAGAAAATAGCCACGATTACGAGCCCGCTTTCCGCGCCGTTTACGCCAGGATACGTAAACGTGATCAATTACCTGAACAACCCTGAAAACAACCCTCGACCGAACAGCCGGGCGGCCGCCGAGGGGCTTTTCTCCATGGCCATGGGGCTGGACCTTGATTCCTGCGACGTGCGGCCAGGCGTTCTGGCGTCGCTGCTGGACCCGGATTACGCCAGGCTGCGCAAACCCTTCAAGGAACACCGCATTCCAGGCATTATCAATGCCGCGGATTACGACGTCGGACATGCGGGGACCACCTACCAGGACCGCGATCTCATGCGCGTCGACGGACGAGACGGCGTCGGCAATCAGGGGTACGAATACCGCAACGACGGCGTAGACATCCAGAAATCAGAGGACCCGGAAGGATTCGAATACAATGTGGGGTGGATCGAAACGACCGAATGGCTGACCTGGACGGTGCAGGTCGATACGGAAGGAATCTATGACGTGGAAATTCGCGTGGCTTCGGGAGGCAGCGGCGGCCTTCTGAGCCTGGCGGTGGACGGCGAGCGCATCGGTCCGTTTGTCAGGGCGCCCGTAACCGGCGGATGGCAAAAATGGACCTCGATATGGCTGCGCGACGTGACGCTGCCCGCCGGGGAGCATATCCTGAGAATGAATGTGCGCACCGGGGGCTTCAACGTAAACCGGATGCGCTTTACGCTCAAGCAGGCCACTTCCGCCGAACAAGCCGAGGAAATACCGGAGGGAATGCATCTGGAAGGAGCCTGGCCCAATCCGTTTTCCGGAGAAGTCCAGCTGGCGTTCCGAACCGACCGGCCCGTACGCGCCCGCCTCGAAATCGTGGACGTACTGGGACGCACCGTATATGCCCGGGCCCCGGAAGCGTTCGCTACGGGAACGCACGCCATGACCCTACGCCCGACGCTGCCTCCCGGCATGTATTTCTCGCGCCTCTTCCTGGATGACGGCAAGCGCACGCACCTCCTGACAACGCCCCTGACGGCGATGCGGTAAGCAGGGCGTCCGCGCATCCGCAAGCAGATCGTCAGGAAAAACAGCCTTGCGAATCGACAAGGCAAGAAGGGCATGGTTGCGCCATAGCGCGCTATACCCCCGCGTAACGATGGCAAGCCCCCCGGCGTAACCATCTCCCGTTTCTTTCGTATTGCGCAAGAAGGGTCGTGGGCCAAACAGGCTTGCCGTCGAGGAGGCGGCGCCCCGTCTCGCCTTTTTGGCCCTTCCCAAGGCTTCGAGTAACCCATCTGAACCCCTTTCATGCTTGCGACCGCCCGTATTCTGCTTTTTTTCATACTCGTCTTTTCGGCTCCCGCAAGCCGGGGCCAGACATACGCCCGGGCAGATCGTTCAGAGGACGCCTCCTCGGGAGATGCGGAGGCGCCGCGCAACCTTCTGCAAACCGTAACCGCCGCGGCGGCGACGGAGGCCATACGGATCGACGGGCGGCTGGACGAGCCGGCATGGGAGCGGGGCGCGCCCGCCGACCGGTTTTTTCAATCGGACCCCGACGAGGGAGCGCCCGCAACCGAACGCACCGAAGCCATCGTCCTGTACGATAGCGAAGCAATCTACGTCGGGGCCCGCCTGTTCGACAGCGCGCCAGACTCCATCGTCGCCCGCCTGGGCCGCCGCGACGCGGACCTGGAATCCGACTTTTTCGCGGTCGCCCTGGACCCGTACCGGGACCGCCGAAGCGGGTACTACTTCGGCCTGAACGCCGCCGGTACGCTGCACGACGGGGTGTTCATGAACGACAACCACGACGATTCCGACTGGGATGGCGTATGGCAGGGGCGCGTACAGCGCACGTCGTACGGATGGACGGCAGAAATGCGCATCCCGTATTCGCAGCTGCGATTCTACCAGCAGGACGAATACGTATGGGGGATCAACTTCATGCGCGGCATTTCCCGCAAACAGGAACGCGCCTATCTCGCGTACACCCCCAGCGACGAAAGCGGCTTCGTAAGCCGGTTCCCGGAACTGGCGGGCATTCGGGATATTCGTCCCCGGCGCCAGCTGGAGCTGATCCCGTACGTTACGTCCCGAGGCGACTACGATCAGGCGGTCGGCGAGGACGACCCGTTCAACGACGGCTCCGCGTACGCACTGGACGGAGGCCTGGACATACGCTACGCCTTGAACTCCAACCTGACGATGAACGCCACGGTAAATCCTGATTTCGGGCAGGTGGAAGTAGACCCGGCCGTCGTCAACCTGGGGGATTACGAAACGTACTTCTCGGAAAAACGCCCGTTCTTCGTGGAAGGCGCGTCCGTATTCGGCGATTTCGGACGAGGCGGCCCCAGTTTCAACGTGAATTTTCACAACGGCCTCTCCTTTTTCTACAGCCGCCGGATCGGGCGGGCGCCCACGGGGAATTTGCCCGACCATGCGTTTGCAGACGTGCCCGACGGCACGCGCATACTCGGCGCCGCCAAAATCGTGGGCAAACTGGCGGGCGACTGGAACGTAGGCGCCATGCAGGCGCTAACGGCGCGGGAACACGCCCGATTGCAAAGCGAATCCGGCGCGCAATCCGAAGCGGAAATAGAGCCAGCCGCCTGGTACGGCGCATACCGCGCCCAGAAAGAGTTCGCGGAGGGACGCCATGGCCTGGGCTTTTTGTCCACCGTCAACCAGCGGTTCTTTTCGGACGAGCGCCTCATGGACCAGATGAACAAGCAGTCCCTGGTCTTCGGCATGGACGGTTGGACTTTCCTCGACGAGGAAAAAACCTGGGTGCTGAACGGTTCTGCGGGGTGGTCCCGCGTGACAGGAACCGAAGCGCGGCTCCTGGACATTCAGCGAAGTTCGGTGCATTACTTCCAGCGCCCGGACAGGAAGCATGTCCGCATCGACAGCGCCGCCACCTCCCTGAGCGGATGGACCGGGCGCATGGGTCTGACCAGGGAACGCGGACGGTTGAGCGTCAATACGGCGATCGAAGCCGTATCCTCTTCTTTCGACGTAAACGACGCCGGGTTCCAGTACAGTTCGGGCAACGTGAACGCGCATGTCGCCACGGGATACAGCTGGAACGATCCCACCCGATTTACGCGAGACGCCTTCGTAATGGCCGCCCTCTTCCGCGGCGTCGACTACGACGGCAACGTGTTCTCGTCGGGGGCGTTCCTGTTCGGTCGCGCGCTGTTTCCGAATTACTACTCGGTATTCGGACGCTTCTTCGCGAACCCGGAAACCGTAAATACGCGGCGGACGCGGGGCGGCCCGCTGACGCTGCAACCGGCGGGATGGGGCATGGGCCTGAACGCGTACTCCGACCGGCGCAAGGCGTTCGTGTTCGGACTTGAGGCGGACCTGGAACGCAGGGGGTCCGGAAAGGAAACGGAACTGGGCGTAGACATCGAATGGCAAGCCGCCTCGAACGTGGCCCTGTCCCTGAACCCGTCCGTCGAATGGACGACCAGCAAAAGCCAATGGGTCGACGCCTTCGACGATCCGCTGGCCGACCAAACCTTCGGGAAACGCTACGTATTCGCCAAACTCGACCAGATCACGCTGTCGTCCGCCATCCGGCTCAACTGGACATTCACCCCGGAACTGAGTTTCCAGCTGTATGCGCAGCCGCTCGTTTCCGTGGGGGATTATTCCGAATACAAGGAACTGGCGCGCGCCCGGTCCTACGATTTCATACGCTACGGCGAAGAAGGCTCGACGTTCGACGAGGAAACGCGGACGGCGGATCCGGACGGACCCGGCGGACCCGCCCAGGCGTTCGAACTTCCCAATCGGGATTTCAACTTCGCCTCGCTCCGGGGAACGGCGGTGGCGCGCTGGGAATACCGGCCCGGCTCCACGCTGTATCTTGTCTGGACGCAGCAACGATCCGACGCCACGGACGACCCGTACTTCGCGTTCGGCTCGTCCTTCGACCAGTTGGCCGACGCGCCCACGAGAAACGTGTTCGTGCTGAAAATGAACTGGTGGTTCAGTTCGTAAGGATCTATACGCTTATTGCATAATAAAGGGCTATTTTATGCAATTATTGCATAGATCCATCGTTTCCTCTGGAAATTCGGCATGCGCCCGGCCCGGTTTCTTCGCCATAGCTCCTGTTTTTCGCTCCTTGTCGCCACGGCGTGCATCATCGGCGGGTGCCGTTCTGGGGCAAACGAGGGCGACAAGCGAGCCGAGGCGCCCGCAGCGGTCCCGGCCGTCATTCCCTTGTCCCCCGACGCAGAACGCTTCGTGCGCGCGGCGCGGCGGGCGTTGGGGCGGCGGGAGTACGCACAGGGGCTTGCCTGGGCCGACAGCGCGATAACCCATGCGCCCTTTGCGCCCGACGGGCACTTCGTACAGGGCCTGATCCGGTTCGAATTGGGGCGCATGGACGAAGCCGGGGCGTCCTACCGCGAGGCGCAGCGCATACAGGCCGATTATCCCGGACTGGCCCACAACCTCGGCAATGTGGCGTTCGAGCAGAAGCGGTACCGCGACGCGCTGGCGTACTACGCGCTCGAAACAGCGCGCAACCGCGACCCCAATCCATGGCACGGACTGGGGGCTACGTACGAAACGCTGGGCGACCCCGCCGAAGCGCGGGAAGCCTACGAACAGGCCCTCGTCGTCGATCCGAACTACGCGCCTGCCCATGCCGCGCTGGCCGACTGGCACGAACGCGAAGGAGATTTCCCGACCGCGCTGGCGCACGCCGAAGCGGCGCTCGCGCTCGACGACGACCACCTTGACTGGCGCTACAAGACAGGCGCCCTCTTGCGACGAACCGGGCAGCCCGCGGCGGCCCTGCCGCACTTGCGCGCCGTGCTGGACGCGCAACCCTGGAATTACCAGGCCGCCTTCTTACTGGGCCAGTCCCTGCGCGACCTGGGGCAACTGGACGAAGCAACCCGCGTGCTGGAGCAAGGCAATCGGTTGCGCGCCGAGCAGCAAGACGTAGAACGCTACGGCCGCGAGGCGCTCCTTGCGCCGGAAAGTTTTCAGGGGTGGTTGACGTACGCCGACGCCCTGCGGCGTTCGGGACGGCTTGCGGAAGCGCTGAACGCTTATCATGTCGCCCTCAGCCTGCGACCGAACAACCTGGCGCTGCAAGCCAACATCGCCACGCTCTATGCGCAAACAAACCGGCCGGACGAAGCCGAAGCGTTGTTTCGTCAGGTCCTCGGCACGGATTCGACCCATGCCGAGGCGTGGGCGAACCTTGGCTTGCTGTATCTGCGGGCGGGGGAAATGGCCCAGGCGGACGCTGCGCTGCATCGCGCCTTTCGGTACGGCGAAGGGAATCCGGCGGTAGAGGGGGTGCGGGAGCGGCTCCAGCGCCCGCCGCAATAACGCCTCGGAGAAACGCGGAAAGGCAAGCCTGCGCATAGCGGTCGCAAGCCGCCGCGTCATTCCCGGCCCAGCTGCATCATCTGCCGGAACAGCGCGCTGTCCGTGCGCACCGTGGCCCGCTCGTGCAAACGCTGGAGGAGGCGATACTCGTTGTAGCGCGGCGCCACGGCCCGCAGGAGCGAATCGCGTACGGCGTCGTCGTACGCAGCGGCCGGCTCCGAGCGGCGCCGCTCCACGCGAACCAGCGCCCAGGCGCCGGAAGCCTGGCGGGCAAGCAGAACCTGCGCAAGGGGCGCCTGGCGCACGGTCGCGGCCCATTCCGGCAAGGCGTCCAGGTTCGCTTCTTCATGCCAGACGTACCCTGCGTAGCGCGCTGCCCCGGACGGATCGGATGCGAGCAGGGCCTGCGCCGCTTCCGCCTCGGACTGCGAGGCGAAGGGAACGATCCAGAAGTCGGCGATCCAGCGGCGGCGGCGGGCGGCGGGGCTGCGATCAAAGGCGGCGCGGAGCTCCGTTTCGGGGAGCGCGGCAGGCGGATGGGCGCGGAGCGTATCCCGGATACGGCGCGTAAGTTCGCGGCGGCCTTCGCGCGCCATTTCGTCGGCCACGGCAGGGTCGCTATCCAGCCCCCGCTCCAGACCCGCGCGAAAAAGCGCGTCGTTGCGCAAGGCGCGTCCCACAGAGGCGGCCGTCCGGGCGGTCGCTTCGGAAAACGGCAGTTCGGGCAGCCAGAAGTAATAGTCGCCCGCCGTAAAAACCACGGTTTCGCCTTCGAAAAGATAGGTGGCCAACGGCGTGTCCGGCGTAAGTTCGCTGCGTAGCGCCCGCAAATCGGGACGGGCCGTTTCCGGTTCGACGTCCAGTTCCACGGAGGCCGAAGCGGCGCGGTTTTCGAGGCGGCGCACGGCCTGCGCAAGGCTGCGGACGGCGGGCGCGTCCACCTGTACGTCCAGCCCCTCCATGAACGAGCGGACGAAGCGATCCCCTTCCAGCCGCCGCGTCCGAAGCGCCGCCTGCGACGCGAGGCCCTCCTTGCGGTACTGGTATTCGGATTCCGTAACGATGGGCGTACTGGTCTTTTCTTCCGCCCGAATGATATGGTAGCCGTAGCGCGAGCGAACCGGCGCCGATATTTCGCCGACGTCCAGCGCAAAGGCCGCTTCGGCGAAGGCGTCGTCCACCTGAAAATACCGGATGGGACCCAGCATGCCTGCCGACGAATCGACGGCGGGGAGGTCGTAGCACAGGACGGCTTCTTCCAGAAAATCGCTTCCGGCCAGCAGGCGCGCATGGGCGGCTTGCGCCGCGGCCTGGTCGCGGTAAAAAAGATGCCGCGCCACCACGTGTTGCTTCGACCGGACGAACGCCCGCCGCACCTCGGCATCGTCCATGGGGGGCAGGGTTTCGAGGAAAGCGGTTTCGAAGAAGCGCCCGCCGACGGCTTGCCGCCGCGTCCGTTCCATAAGGGCTTGAAATGCGCTGTCGGCTCCGTAGTCGCGGCGGGCCGCTTCGTCCGCAAGGAGCGATGCGTCTACCCGCTGCGCAAGATGCAGGTAGCGGTTCGCGGGCGTGTCGTTTTGCCCCGTGGCCATGAGAAAGGCCACATAGGACGTCTCGAAATCCGCTACGGTAATCGGCGTCCCGTCCGCATTCGTCACCACGCGGTCGCGCTCGTCCGGCGGGCCGTCGCCCGCGCAGGCCGCCAGGCCCAACGCGAGCAAGATCGAAAACGCCCGGCAAAACCCCTGGCCCCGCATGCGGCGCTAATAATAGATGCGCAGGTCGACCATCTGCGTGTCGCCCAGCATATCGAACGGAATATAGGCGAAATCGAACCCGAGCCGCACCGCGCTCACGCGCACGTCCAGCCCCAGGCCAAAGGTCAAGTGGCTGTCCACGTTGTCGATGAACGCATCCTTGTATCCTGCGCGCAGGTCCAGATTGAACGTATTGGAGCCGTAATGAAGTTGCGCGCCCAGATCGCCGTTGAGGCTGTTGTCGTTCCCCTGATTCGCGTCGGCGAGCAGTTGAAGTTCCGTATTAAACGCAAGGGGAATGGGCACCATGACGCCAAACTTGAACGCCAGCGGCAAGTCCCATCGGTCCATGTCGATGCGCGCCGGAATATCGGGATTGTTGCCCGCCGTCGTCTGATCGATATCCACGAACACCTGCCCGTTGATTCCCTGCATCTGCATCTTGCTCCCGAAATTCCGAATCGACGCGGCGATGTTCATGCCGTTCAGGTAGCGCGTTTCCAGAATGAAGCCGAAATCGAACGCCACGGCGGTTGCGTCCATGTCGCGTATCTGCTGCCGGACGTACTTGACCGTTCCCCCGAAATAAAACGCCTGCGTAAGCGGCTGCGCATACGTCAGGCCCATGCTCATGTCGTTCGACGAAAACGTTTCTCCGGTCCCCTCCGGGAAAGCCACGGTGCGCACCTCCATGTCCCCGTAGTTGACCATGGCCATGCTGAGCCCGATGGCGCCGGTCCCGAGCACGGGGACGACGACGCCCGCCGCGTTGTAGCGGATGTCGGCGAACCATTCGTAGTGCGTCAGGAACACGTTGCCCCGGTGGCTGCCCGCGTAGGGACGGGCCGCGCCCGCCGGATTCCAGAATAGCGCGTCGCCGCCCGTAGCCATCGTGGTGTAGGCGTGACCCAGCGCCTGGCCCCGCGCGCCCGCGCCCAGCGTCAAAAAGGGCGCCGCGGTGGTGCCGGACCGGCTTTGCGCAAAAACGCTCGGCGCCGTGAGCAACAGCGCCAGCATGAGAGGCAAGATTCGTCGCATAAGCATTGGCGGGGCGCAAGGTCCCCTATTTAATGAGCGCAAACTTGCCCACGTGTTCCCCGATGCCGGGGGCCTCCACGTGAAATACGTACACGCCGAAGGCTACGTCCTGCTGGTCTTCCGTACGGAGGTCCCAGAACATGGCGCCGTCCGCAAGGAATCCGTCGTGCTCCAGGGTTTTTATGAGCTCGCCCCGGATGTTGAATATCCTGATGGTGCATTGCTGGGGCAGGTTGATGAACTGCACCCGGCGCTCGCCGCGGCCTTCGATCTGGGAGCGCGGCTCGTAGGCCGAGGCGCCCACGTACGGATTCGGGACCACGGCGATATCCTCCAGTTCGTTCCGCGCCGCTTCGGCGTCGATGGCGGACGGCTTGAGCGAGAACTGGAAGAAATCGCCCGTGGCGAAGGGTCGGGTGACCGAGATGCGCAACACGTCGCCCGGGCTGGGCGGCGTGGAATTGGCCCCTGCGGAAAAGGTGACCCGGTAGCGGTACAGCCGCGGACTCCTGCTATCCACGCGCTCGAATATGATGAGGTCGTCCCCGGGATCGAACATCCTGTTTTCGTTCCGATCCTCGATCAGCAGGTCTGCAAGCCGCTTTTTGGTTGCATTGACGGGAAAGATCGGGACCTCCTCGCGGAGGAAGCCGAACGTCCGCGGCGGACGGTACAGCGAATCCGCGGGGTCTACCCAGTGCAGTTCGTAGGTCCATGCCGAGGGCCTGTACGCCGCCGTGGTATCTTCGCGGATATGCGCCACCCAGTCGGTCGAGAAACCGTCCAGCGTAGTAGGGTCCGGGCCAAGCAATTCGTTCGGCGATCCGGGGTTGGACACGTACCCCGTGCGTTCTTCGTCCAGCACCACGAGCGTGTCGTTGGCGAACGACACCGTGAACCCTTCGATGGGCGGCGATACGTCGCTAAATCGGGCCGGGCCGAAAACGACCTTCCCGTCCGAAAGACGCATAACCTGGTATCCGGTCGTAGCGTACAGGTCCGGGTTGACCGGGTCGGGGGTATCGAAGAATTCAAGACGGTAGAAGGTATCGAAATCGACCGCTTCCTCCTGGAAAAGGCTGACCGAAATGGAGCCGGTGCCAATGCCGCCGTTCACTTGCTCCAGCGTTTCGTTGGCTCCGCCCTGGACGTACCCCGCCGGCAGGCTGCGCGGAATCACCACGGCGGCGTTTTTCGTGACGCCCGTGATGTTTCCGGCCTGGGTCGCGCTGATGCGGAAGGTGTTTTCCTGCGGATCGATGCTGCCCACCCCCCGGTCGTACGCCACCAGCGCATAATAATACGTAAGTCCGTTCGTCACCTCTTCGTCCACATAGAAGAATTGCAAGCCGGTGTCGTCGCCCATGTAGTACACCGCATCGCCTTCCAGCACGGTCCTGGAGCCGGTGATGCCGTTCTTCAGGTCGAACTGGGCGATGGGTTCGAAGAAGGTGCCCTCGCCCGTAACGTCGGTGATGTTCCGGGCGTCGCTAAGCAACAGGTCCGTTCCCTTGTAAAGTTTGAAGCCCTCGAAGTCGAACTCCTGGGAAAACCGGTCGAAACTGGCTATGGCAAGCGTATCCCAGCTAAGCACCACGCGGCCGTCGCCCGGAATGGCCGTGAGCGTTGGGGTAAACGGCGGCTGCGCGAACGTGTAGTCGGCGTTGAAAATACTCTGCACCGTACGGCGGTTCTTGAAAAAGTCGCGCTCGTCAGAGCCGAATATCCACGCGGTCGAGAAAAAGTCGGTGCGCTTCGGCGGAAGGTTGACCGGGCCGGAGGAAAACATGAGAAACGGCTCGATATCCGCTTCGATCACGTCCGGCGTGGTCCCGAGGGGGAACTGCGCCACGTTGAAAAGCCGATCCCACATCCATTCGTCGTCGCGCAGGTTGTCGCCGGACTCGTAGAAGGGGCGCGTTTGCAGGTCGAAGCCGGTGAGGCCCACCTGATCCGATTCGTCCACGTCCAGCTCGTCGAAGTTGGGTTCCCCAAGGTTCGGGACGCCGTCCGCTTCCCCGGTGTCGGGGCCGGGATAGCCCAGATCGAACGGTCCCAGGCCGTCGCGGCCTACGTCGTTGTTGATCTGTTCGCCCGTGTCCCACTGCCCGTTTTCGTTCGTATCCGAATAGCCCACCCAGTCCATGTTTTCGTCGCCCGTCCACCAGCGGCCCGCCCGGTACGCCGGGCGCATTTCGATGGGGCCATTGGCGCGCACGAAGTTGGCCACGTCCAGCGTCGCCGTGGCCGCGGCCAGGATTTCAGCCGATCCTTCGATAAGCGTACCCGCGCCGCCGAAACGCGACTCGTCGATCATGCCGTCCTCGTCGTTGTCCATGCCGTCGAAGGCGCGCGCCGGACTTTCCAGAAAGGCGAACCCCGTGTAGCCCAGGTCGTACGTGCCGCCCGACGCCCGCGTCCCGATGCCGTCCTGATCCCAACCGTACGCCACGTCCTGAATCGGATCGTACGCGCCGACTTCGTCCCCTTCCTCGTTGCCAAGGCCAAAGTCCATGATCTGGGCGAAATACAGGCGGTCGTGCTCCGTCTCTCCCCGATTGAAGAAACGGTACAGAATGAACATGATGTCTTCCGCAAGGATGTTCGCCCACTGGAAAATGCGCACCTGATTCAGCATGCCGAGACCGCCTATCGTAGAGTCGGACGGGCTGGGGTAATACACGCCAAACTCGCTGTTGGGATTTTTCGTGACGGGATCGATGGCGTACTCCATGTCGGAGTGGTCGTCCATCACGTAATAACTTTCCAGGTCGGCGTTGAACACGCCCTTGCCGAAAAAGCCGTTCCACGCCGCCACGGAGGGATCCTGGTCGATCTCGTCGTTGCGCCAGCCGGAATCGTCGGGGCTATCGAGGCGGTCGGGCCAGAATACAGGCCATGACCCGGGATCGGAGCTGATGGCCGGGGTCGGGGTCCGGTTCATCGTAATGGGATCGAGGCGGTTGGGGTTGTTGAAACCCTCCAGCGGGAGCCAGCCCCAGAGTTCGCCCGTAGGCCCGGTCCGCTTGCCGAAGTCCCGGTAGGTGAGAATAAACGGATTCAGCGTGGTGTCGCCCCGCGCGCCCGCATAGAAGCCGCGGCTTTGCCATTTGAGCCGTTCGCCGGGCACCTGTCCGGCCACGATGGCGCCGATGCCGTCGATGTGCCGCCCGCCGATGCCTCTTGGCCAGACCCCCCACGGCAGGTCGTTCCAGCGGGACAGTTCGCCGTGGTTGCGAAAATTGGTTTCGATCAGGTTTCCGTCCAGAATGCCGCGCGCGATAAAGTCTTCGTTGCCGCGCAAATCGGCGGGGATGGCCTCGGCGTTCTGCGCCCGCGCCGCGCCTGCGCCAGCGAACCCGACCGCGACGAACGCCGCGGCGGCCAGGGCAAGCAGCCGCGCAGGAGGCGTCGGAAACAGGAAACGGAAAGGTTGCATGATGGCGCAGGGCTCCGGCAAGCGTAGCGATTATGCTTAAAAGCGGTAGTTGAGTCCCAGGCTGATTCTTCGCGGGGCGCCGAAAAATTCCTGTCGGTAGAACCACTCGTCGATGGTGTTCAGGCCGCCCACCTCGCCGCCCGTGCGGCGCAGCCGCTCCAGTTCCACGGACTCGTCGGCGCGGCCCGTGTCGGAATACACGTTGACTTCCTGCTTGATGTCGAAGAGATTCTGCACTTGCAAGAAGAGCTGGACATTCGGGCCAAGGAACGGCGGCTTGTAGTACGCGCGCACGTCCGTGCCGTACGTAACAGGCCGCGCGGCGTTGTTCTTAAGGGTGGACACGACGTCGTCGCGAATCGTGGTGTACGGGGTGCCGCTCTGGAAACGGTTGATGAGCGTCAGGTTCAGCCCGTCCACCGGATTGATCGTGACCGTGTTGTTAAGCACGTGGCGGCGATCCCAATCGAGCCGAACGAGGGAAAGAATGGCCTCCAGACCCGATTGCTGCCGCCCGAACGCCTCCCCGGGACTCGACGAGGTGCCCTCGGCGAATTGCAACGTGTAGTCCAGGGTCCAGCTCAGCCGCCCGCCGGGACGCTGAAAAAGCGAGAAGGTCATGCCGCGAATGGTGCCGAAGTCCCGATTGATCCAGCGAATGGCGAAGTCGCCGTTGGGATTGCGCAAAATGTCCTGTCCGGTCAGGTTGCGCACGTCTTTCGAAAAGATCGTCAGTTCCAGGCCGACGTCGTCCGTCAGCCCCTGTTGCAGCCCCACTTCGAAGGAAAGCGTGCGTTCCGGCTTGAGATTCGGGTTGCCGAAACTGTTCACGCTGGCCGTCGGGTTGATTTCGTACTCGGGATTGGAATACAAAATGCTGAACGCCGGCACCTGAAAGAACAGCCCCGCCGAGAACCGCATCACGCCCGTCGCCGAAATGGGAAAGGCGATGCCCACGCGGGGGCTGAACTGGTATTGCACAGGCGCTTTTTCCCGATTCGAAATCGAGGCGGACGGATTGGACGGATCGGGAATGTCCGTCAGGTTCGCCTGCTGCCAGTCCAGAGGAATCAGGTAGTCCGGGTCGAAATAATCGAAGCGGAGGCCCACGTTCGCAATCAGGCCCGTGAATTCCATTTTGTCCTGGATATAGGCCGAAAATTCCTTCGGAGACGTGTTCAGGCTGTTGTCGCTCCACATGTCCGGCGAAGGCTGGGGAAGATTGCCGGTCCGGAAGGACTTTTCAATGCCGAAATCCCGGTTGTCGAGGTTGTGCAGCCGGAGCAGAAAACCCGTTTTCACCAGGTGCACCCGCGTCGCCTGGCGGGTGTAGTCGCCGACGATGCTATGGGTGGCGGTAAGCTGGTCGCTGGTGTTCAAGTCGTTGCCGCCCACCGCAAAGGCGAACTGGCCTTGCAGGGAACCCAGTTGGCTCGACTCGTAGCGGGAATCGGTGGGGTCCTCGTACAGGCGCACGTCGGTTTTGTCGTGCAGGTAGCTATAGGACAGGTTGGCGAAAGACCGGTTGTCTACGGTCCAGCGCAGTCCGGCGATGTGCGTCTGGTTCAGAAATTCGACCTGGTTGATCCCGTCCGGGACGTATTTGCGGAAATGACTGAACGGATCGAAGGTGCCGCCCTGGAAAAAGAAGTTGTAATCGACCTTGAATTTCGGGGTGATCCGAAAGCCTGCCGTGCCGTTCACCGACAGGCGTTCCGTGCGGTTGCGCGAGGTGAAATCGCCGTCGCCCGTGGATTCCACAAGCCATGCTTCGGGCGGCAGCCCGGTGTTCAGGTTGGCCGACGAGTCGGAAGGCGAAAAAAGGTCGCGCCCGATGAAATGGGAATGATCCCGCAGATACCGCACCGAGGCTTGCAGCCCAAGCCGGTCCCGAAGCAACGGGCCGCCCAGCGACGCCTGCGCGTCGACGATGTTGGGGAATGCGGCGGCCTCGGTGTAGCTATAGCGCTCGGACACGAAATCGGAGGGCGCGAGAAAAGTCCCTGGCTCGACGGTGCGGTTGAGAAACTCCAGTTCCCGGTTGCTCACGATAGCCCCCGCGTAACTCAGGAACGAGCCGGACCAGCGGTCGGGCAAGTCTTTCGTAACGATGTTCACCACGCCCGACAGCGCCTGCCCGTACTCTGCGTTGAACACGCCGCTGATGACCTCCAGGCTCGACACCATGTTTTGTTCTACGTCGAACGAGGCCGTCTGGCTGAAGGCGTTGTTGATGGGCACCCCGTTCACGAGGTACGCCACTTCGCCGATGCGCCCGCCCCGGAAATGGCCGTCCACCACCCCGGCTTGCAGGTTGATGACGTCCCCGATGTTCGTGATGGGCAAGGCTTCGAGCTGCTCGCTATCGACCACTGCCTTGGTGGTCGTGCGGTCCATCTCGACGATGGGGCGCTCCGCGACCACGACCACTTCTTCGCCCTCGATAATTTCCTCGCGCAGCGCAAAGTCCACGGTGGTGGTATTGTCCTGCACGACCTTGACGTTCTCCACCGTCACCGTCGCGAATCCGATGAACGAGGCCTGCACGGAGTACGCGCCGGGCGGAACGTTAAGAATAAAATAATAGCCGTCCGCATCCGTGGTCCCCCCTTGCACGGTGCCTGCGATCACCACATTCACGCCGGGAAGCGGGGACCCCGTATCGGCCTCCGTGACGCGGCCCGATATTTTTCCGGTAGGCCCGGACGGCGCCGCGAACGCCGCTGCGGACAGCGACGCCATCGCGCAAACAACCAGCGGCAGAACGACCAGCCACAGACGATTATATATAAATCGCGCGCAAGGGATCATGGCGACAGGATAGCGGCTACGCAATGGGCGGGCATGGGAATGCGAAGGATTGGGCGGCGCCTCGCGATGCGCGCGGCGGGCTTTCCCGGCCTCAGGGCGTTGGGGGTCAGGAGATATACGGTTGCTTGCATGGCGCCTGAATCCCGAACGGAATCTGATTCCAGACGCAACACGATAAGACAATTATGTGTTATTTGCAAAAATAATACTGGAAAATGGTCCCGGTTTTTCGGATTCGCCAGGAAGGACGCGGGCGGATGGACACAAATCAGGGCGCGTTTGGGTATTTTCGAGGCGGCGGAAGGCAACTATGCGTTTTTTGCATGAAAAAGGCCCTGTCTATGCAATTTTTGCATAAAGACGCGGGCTGACGTACGCAAATCAGGGCGATTCTGGATTTTTTTCCAGACGGCGCAAGGCAATTATGCGTTTTTTGCATGAAAAGGCCTTTGTCTATGCAATTTTTGCATAATGAGGTCCAGTCAAGCCCGCGTAAGGATATACTGAGTACGTCCGTAAAGCGCAGCGGCATGCGAGGGCCTGGCGCGCCGGACGCAGGAATTTTGATCAAGACAGCCTTGACAATCTGGCGGCGGACGGCGTATACTACAGGCCGAAAACGACGCGCCCCGTCGCTACCCTGCGCTTTATGCCCGCTTATTATGGCCTCTCCGTACGCAAAACGATCTGTCTCTCGTTCTATCGCTGCGAACGACGTAAAATCCGTTGTCGACGAATACGACGAGATCTACGCCGAAGGGCTGGAGGGCAGAAAAGAACGTTATCGGTCGTTCGTCAATAACTACTACGACCTCGTAACCGATTTTTACGAATTCGGCTGGGGCCAGTCCTTTCACTTCGCCCCCCGGCGCCGGGGCGAACGCTTCAAGGCGTCGCTGCTCAGGCACCAGCGGTACCTTGCAGATACGCTGTCCCTGAAACCGGAAATGCAGGTCCTGGACATAGGCTGCGGCGTCGGAGGCCCCATGGGCAATATGGCTCGCTGGTCCGGGGCCCGCTTTGTCGGCGTCAACAACAACGCGTATCAGATCAAGCGCGCCAGAAAACATACCCGGGACGTCCGCTCGCTGTGCCGCTTCCTGCACGCCGACTACATGGATATCCCCGAGGGCGACAATGCCTACGACGCGGCCTTCGCTATCGAATCCATGCCGCACGCGCCCGACAAGACGGCGGCGTTTCGGGAAATTTTTCGCGTACTGCGTCCGGGGGGACTTTTTGCCGGGTACGAGTGGTGCCTTACCGAGCGTTTCAACCCCGAAGACCGGGAGCACCTGCGCATCAAACGCGATATCATGATAGGGGACGCGCTCCCGGATATTTCCAGTCCGTCTGAAATTTGCAGCGCGTTGCGCGACGCCGGTTTCGAACTGATCGAAGCCCGCGACCTCGCCCCCGAATCGGATCCGGAAACGCCGTGGTACCGCGCCCTGCAAGGCCGCGATTTCTCCCTTGCGAGCATTCCGCGTACGCCCGCAGGCCGCGCCCTGACGAATCTGACCTTGCGGATTGGCGAACGGCTGCGTCTGGTCCCGCAGGGATCGAGGGCCGTCAGCACCTTGCTCAACGCAGCAGCCGACGCACTGGTCAAAGGGGGCGAACACGGTGTTTTTACGCCTATGTTTCTGTTTGTGGCGCGTAAACCCGGAAACGCGGAATGAAGTACGTTTTCGACCCCGAAATCCTCCACGAGGCGGCCCGCGCCCATCTCGATCTGCCGCTGGAGGATATGTTCGCCGCCATTACGAAGGATCTCGGCGAACGCTATCCGGGCCTGATCGAGACCGAACGCGAGTGGTTCCTGTCCAATGCAGGCGGCGCGATGGGACAGCTCTCGATCCTCTACGCCTCGCTGCGGGAATACGTGATTTTTTTCGGCACGCCGATCGGGACCGCGGGACACACGGGCCGGTATTCGTTCGCCGAAGACTACGCGATGGTTCTCGACGGAGAAATGTGGCACTACGGCCTGGGAAGTACGCAGCGCGAGGAATATCGCCCGGGCGATGTCGTGCATTTGCGGCGACGCGAGGCCAAGGCCTACCGCATGGTCGATCACTGCTGGATTCTTGAATACGCGCGCGGCTCTGTCCCCTCCATGCTGCCCTTCGGCGTTGCAGACACCCTATTCAGCACCCTCGACATAGCGACCCTGTTCCGCACGTTTCGCATCTACGGCAAGCAGGCGCTGCGTTCCGCTCGAAGACGCCGCGCGGCGCGCAGGGGACGTTAAGGATACGCTGGACGAAACGCTTCGGTCGCGGCGCAGGCAAGAAAGGGGGACGTCTCCGGGTTGAGCCGCGCCTGCCGCCGCCGCTCGTAAACGCCCAGCGCGTACAGGGGAAAATATTGTCGATACAAGGCGTAGTCCAGCATCGCCGTGCGGAAAAACACGCCCGCCATGTCTTGCCTGGGCCACGTCCCGTCCGCCCGCTGCGCGTCGATCAAAAACCGGACGCCCCGCGAAATCGCGGTCCAGTTCGGATCGTCCGCTTCGAGGAGCGCGATCAACGCCCATGCCGTCTGGATGACCTGACTTTCCTCATGCGGAACGTATTGGCCCCTCAGGCAGCCGGTGTGGCGCTCGCCCCACCCCCCGTCCGCCAACTGACGGTCCAGAAGCCAGCGGCAAGCCAATCGAATCGCCGGATCGCCAGGGCGAGCCCCGGCGGCCAACAGGCCCCTGATCCCGAAAAGGGCGCCGTAAACGAACTGCACGCCCCAGACGCCGCGCCACGCCCCGTCGCTTGCCTGGGCCCGGCGAATCCAGGCTTCCCCCCTGGCCATGGCGTTCGTCGCCGCCGGGTCCGCAACCTGCGGAAAATGCTTCTTGCACGCAGCGAGCGCCGCAAGGCAGGAAGCAGTGCATTCGACCCAGGAATGCTCGGTCATCGATTCGCCAAACATCTCGGCTGGATTCAGCCACTCAAGGCCGAACGCCGCGCGGCGCGCTTCGTAACTGCCGAAACCGCCGTCGCGGTTCTGGCCGCGCAGCATGAACCGGACCGCATCCCCGACGGCCTCGGCGGATATGGCCTTCGGATTGGCCGCCAGAATGCCCAGCAGCGCCTCCGCGGTACAATCGGTCACCGGCCAGCCATGCCATTTCCCCGGAAAACACCAACCGCCCTTCGGGTCGGTCCGATACGCCTCGCGAAATCCTTCGAAGCGGGCGTCGATTTGTTGTCGGCGCAGGAAAGCGGCTCCTCGCTGGAGGGCGTTGCGAACCCCGTCGGAATCGGGCGCCAGCGCCAGCGCCTGCAAGGAAAATCCGGTGTCCCACGAAGAACTTCGGGCGCCCGTTACGCGCGCGCCAAGCGCCTCGTCCTCCCATATCCAGTCATCCAGCTTGTCGAACGCCTTGCGGCAATCGGCGTCGTCCGGATCGCGCAGCCACAAGGCAAGGATGTTCAGGAAACCGCTGACCGGAGAGATGCTCGTATGGCTGGTGGTTCGCAGCTCCCACTGGACGCGGCGGATCAGGTCTTCCATACATCGGGCGCGCAGGCGTTTGCCGTGAAACCGTTCGAAGAGCCGCGCAACCCCATACCCGGCCCGAAGCCACGCACTGGGGCGGGCATACAGGTCGGCGTCCCGCAAACGATTGCGTCCCGAAGCAAAATCGACGCGGGCGAAGCCTTCGGGGTACAACTCCTCCCGAAGCGAGGCAACGAGGGGCGTGAGCGGCGCCTGGAACCGATGCGGATAAATCGCCGCCATCGCCATGTAGATGAGCCGGGTATGGCAATACCAGTTCGAGGGATGCAGCGGAATCCAGCGCGGCAAGCGCCACAGTTCCGGCAGCATCACGCGTACGCCGCGCCAGTCGTAGAGATTGAGGAGCGCCAGCCAGAATTTGCCCCAACTCGGAATGTTGAGAACCTGCTCCGCGCGCAGGAAGCGGCGGGCCGGTTCTATCAACGGATCGCCTCGCTCGACGCCCAGCGTTCTCGCCGCGACATACGCCAGGGTGGTGACGAACAGGTTGGGGCGGGCCTGCTCGTGCAAACCCCACAAGCCTCCTTCAAGACGGGTTCGTTCGAAGGAGCGGAGCAGGAGCCGGCGGCGTTCGGGCGCAATCGGGCACTCCATAATGTAATGCAACAGCGCATATTGCGCGGTGAGCATGGAACACCAGGTCATTTCGCCTTCCCAGGCGCCCTCTTCGCCCTGGAGGCGCAGCAAGCGCTCGGTGGCGCCGCGCAACGCCGGGGCAGCGTCCGGCGACGCGACGTCCTTCGGGCGGACGGGCGGGGGGGCGCTAAAACTCGACGGCAAGGAGATCAGAAGCGCGCGGGCAAAGGGGTACGGGGTTGGATCGCCCTGGTTTTCGCCCTTTTGTTCGCCCGCGCCTTGCGCTTTGCGCAGCTGCCGAACGCCCCGCAGGAGCCACTTCACGCGAAAAGCAAGCGCGTTCGCCACGTCGCGAACCCGGCGCCAGGCGAACCGGTTCAGGGAGCGCGGAACCTCTGAGGCCACCGCCCGGACCACAATCATGAAACCCGACAGACCCAGACGAGCCGTCGAGGTATCTTCGCAAGCAAGCAGGCGCATGGTCCGATTCCGAAAAGCGGAACTTGCCCGCCACCGCCGGTAGACCATACGCCGCACCGCCACGGTCTCGGCCCGATGGTCGGCGAACACTTCGTAAATCTCCATGGCGAGAAGTTCCGGGGTGCGGATCGCCTGGAAACGTTTGGAGACAAAGCCGCGGAAATCCCCGTTTTCGGCGAGTGCAAGCGCATCGCCGAAACCCAGCGTCATCCCCACGGCCGTCAGGGGGTGGTAATATCCGGCCGCATCGCCAATAAGCACGCGTTCCGGGCTTCCGTACGTAACGCGCGGACTCAGCGCATTGGCCGCCGCGTGGAATTCGCCCGCCCGCAGCGCTTCCACGAACGCCGGTCTGAGCGTTTCCGGCAAAAAACCGACCGCGTCCGAGAGGAAGCCAACCCGGTCCCCCGGCGCCCAGTATTCCAGCGGGATATCGACGATAACCCGAATGCGATCCGCTCCCAGGCGGTATATGAAAATGGGGCCCGGCCCGCCGCAAACCAGATGCCCATACCCCTCCACCGGCAACGTTGCGTTCCGCACCGTAACGCCCACCATCCGGGAGCAGGTCATCTCTTTGGGGTTTATCGACAAGCCCAAGGATCGACGCACGATGGAAGCCCGCCCGTCCGCCCCGACAATCCGGTCGGCCGCGACGGATTTCATGGCGCCCTCATGGGCGAAATCAACCCGTTTGTCTGCGACCGAGCGCACCCGCGCATAGGAAATAAAGTCGATATCCGACTCATCCTGGACGGCGTCGCGCAAAGCCGAGATAATCGCGGTATGCTCGCACGCCAAACCGTGAGATCCGTTCGGATAAGGAAGCACGATCGGGGCCGAGTTGTCTTCCGGCAACACGACGAACCCCTTGCCCGCGGCGCTATGCGGCTGCGTATCGAGCGCGACCCCCATGTCTCGCAATATCCGCACGGCAGGCGGATGGAGCCATTCCCCCGCCATTTTCCTGGTGGAATTGGGGCTTGCTTCGAACAAGGCGACCCGCGCGCCCTTTCGCGCGTGCGCGAGCGCGCACAGGCTGCCCACCGGACCCGCGCCAACGATGGCTACGTCATAGTGCGGCAATGCGGCGTCGCTCATTGGAACAGGCTCCCTTCCGGGCGGCGGCGATAACGGACTCGGCATGGCGCCCTGGGGCCCGTCACCCAACTACCGTAATTCGGGGCGGGGATCGCAGCGTCCAGGCGGAAATCGAAGCGGTCCAGCAACAGGGTCCAGATTGCTTTCAATTGCATGTAGGCAAAATGTTTGCCCATGCATCGGTGCTTGCCGCCGCCAAATCCAATCAGGGCGTAGTGATGTTGCTTGTCTTCGGCGGCGGGGGGCGCGAAACGATCCGGCGAAAACCGCTCCGGGTTCGCGAAAATATGGGGCAACCGGTGAGAAACGGCGGGCGACACCATAGCCAACGCGCCGGCGGGCACGACGCGCCCCCCGTATCGCATGGGTTTGAGCACCTTGCGGATTAACAAAATAAGCGGCGGGTGCAACCGTTCGTTCTCCCGTATGGCGCGTTCGAGGGCCGCCTGTCGTTTGAGCGTTTCGAAATTCATGGTTGCGCCCGGCGCGCGGTAAACGTCTTGCATCTCGTCTCGCACCTGCGCCAGAGAGGCGGGCGCATTCAGCAGCTCCAGCCCGGTCCAGGTTGCAAGCACCGCGCTGGTATGCTGGCCCGCGAACAGCACCGTCAGCAGGATTCCGGTAATCTCGTCGTCGCTCAAGGCGCGACCTTCCTTGTACCGCGCGCGCATGAGCGTTTGCATGAAATCGTCGGGCTCCGCTCCGGACAGCCTGCGGCCCGCCATGATGCGGCTAAAGAGTTCGGCCACCTTGCGGCGGGCCCGGTCGCGACTTCGGTGCGACGGGACAGGGAGCCTGGGAAGAAAAAATCCCAGCGCGTTGATACCTTTCTGCAGATCGCGATAGGCCTCGGCGAAGCCCGCGTCCAGCTGATCCCGGATTTCTTTGCCAATCAGGCAATGGCTGGCGATATGGACGGTCAACGCGTTCATCGCCGCGGGCAGATCGATTGCTCCCTCTTCGCCCAGCGCGTCGGCGAACTGCTTCGTCTCTTCGAACATGATGCGGGCAAACCGGTGCATCGCGGTTTCCCGAAGCGCCGGGACAAGAAACCCCAACTGCTCGGACATGATTTCGGGAGCGACGTCGTAGGCCACGCCGCGACCGAAAATGGGGACCGTAAACTGATAGACGGCTTTGGCGTCCAGTTGATCCTCGGGCGCTCTGAAGTACGCGTCGTGGGCTTCCGGCCCCGTGAAAAGAACGCACTCGCGGGGACCGAGCCGGAAACGGACCAGTTCGCCTTGCTCTCGCCATCCCCGGCTCATCATGGAAACAGGGTCCTTGCGGAAGTCCAGCAGGTGCCCGATCAACGGCCACCCGCCCGCCAGCTCGGGAACGGCGTCTGGCGCCCGCCGCGGTCGCTGCGCGGAAAGCGGGGTTCCTTCATGCAAAGCGGTATGCGCCACCGCGTATTCTCAATAGATGAATGGCAACATGTAATAAGGCACGCGCTGCGTATATCGTTCCCACAACGCGCCGTACTTGGCGCGGCATCGGCGTTCGTCGCGCCGCGAACGATGCCACAACAAGCCCGCCAGCCACGCAGGCAGCAGGTAGGGCGCCCAGGACGCGAACCCGGTGGTAAGCGCGAACGCCAGGTAGACGCATATCTCGCCGGTATAGTTCAGATGGCGAGCAATGCCCCAAAATCCGGAAACCAGCAAGCGTCCTTCGAGGGACTCGGCGGGTTTGCCCCAAATCGCGACGCGGGGATCGCGCTTGAAACGATGCTTTTGCTGGTTGGCGCCGCGAAAAACCCAGAAGCCGAGCACAAAGAGCAGCGCGATCATGGCGGCGGCGAAAGGAGACAGCGAAGGCGATGCGTGGACCAGCCACCAGCCGGGGAGACAATAGAAAAAGGGCACCAGAACGTAGTCTCCCCAAACCAGCATCCACCCGAAGCGCTCGCTAACCATGTCCCAGGTATACGCCATCCCGTGTTCGAACTGGAAATAGTTCAACGCATACAAAAAGACGAATCCCTGATAAAGCGCCATAGCGAGGGTCAATCGCCCGTATAATTCGTACTGCGCAACCGCAAACGACGCATTGAACAACGCCAGGCCAATAAGGGAAGGACGATAGCTGAAAATCTTCAAATCCACGCCGAACAACGTCGGATTGAATTCCGATCCGAAGAAGAAACGCCGCCAGCCTCCCGACGAGGCCTCCCGAACCGCTGTTTTGCGAAAATACAACCAGGCGGAAAAGGCGAAAGCGAAAACATTGGCCGCCACGAACAGCGCGGCGAAATGCGTATACAGCGCGGAAAGAGAAAACAGGCCGAATGCCTGCGCCAGGCACACGCCGGCCCCTGTCATAAGAAAGAGGGCGAGGCCGTTGAATGTATAGGTCCGCGACCGTCCCGCTATTTCCGGCCCTGCAAGACGACGTCCGGGCAGGAACTTCGAGCCCAGAAACAAAACGCCGACAAACGCCAGCGTCATGGCCGCCGCCGCAAGCAGGCCGCCGAGCGACAGCGAAGACCACAGGAAGTGCGGTTCAACCGCTGGCATTGACATCCTCCGCCTCGCGGGCCAAATGCTCTTGCCATTTGCGCACAGTTACCTTTTGAAAAGCCCGCACCACGGGATTAACCTCGATGGGCGGAGCGTCCCAGTGTTTTTCGTACCCTTCCTGTTCCGCTTCGACCGCAACGCGATCCTCGGAAAGCAGGGGGCTAATCAGTAAACGGTTTGCGAACTTCAACACCGTGGTCATGGCCCAGCGGGGAATGCGCGCAGGCAGATAGGGTATCTTCAACGACCTGAAATAGAACAGGAAGAACGCCCGGGTGGTGCGCTCGTCCACCGGCAGGACGAAAAGCCAGTGCTTGATCTCGTCATCGGTATTCGACCACTGATAGGGATATTCGAAGCATAGATCCATGTGGTTGGTGTCCACCCGGTCGTGCTCGACAAACAGGCCGGAGATGCGCCCGCGCCCAACCTGCGTATTGTAGGCAAGGTGTACGTTGTCGCCGATGGTCTCGTTGCGGGTAAGTTCGGCGCCCGTGAAAGGACGGTATCGACGGTGCAAATACGCGTGGGAAAAGTCGCTCACATTGTCGATCACCATGGAGTGGTGGGCCGAACAGGTAAAACTTAGCGGTACGCAGGACCACCGCTTGGGCCCCTCAAGTTCGGGAATGTCGGGAATCTTGCGCGACTGCGCCATCTCCGGCCTCCCGGGAAACAACCAGACCAGACCGTAGCGAACCTGCACGGGATACTGTTTGACCCAGAGTTTCGGCAGTTTTTTGCGTCCGAAGAGATCGGGAATCGCGGCGACGCGTCCGTCTCCATCGTACTCCCAGCCATGATAAGCGCACACAAGCCTGCATCCTTCCACCTGGCCCATCGAGAGTTTGAGCTGGCGATGAAGGCAACGGTTCTCAATGGCGCGAAACGAGCCGTCTTCCGCGCGATACAACGCGATAGAACGTTTCCAGAAGGTGACCTCTACCGCGGTCCCCGGCTTGATTCGCCGCGCTTCTTCCACGGCGTACCAGTAATCCGGGTCCATACCTGCCGCGCGCGCTTGCTGGCGCAAGGTGCGGGCTTCTTCGAAACCGGGCGGCGGCGCCGGCGCCGGGTTCGCATGCAACATCGGTTGAGCGTTAGGCATATGGGGGGTATGCTGATGATTTCGATTAACGCGGGCGTTTCGCGCGCGGATTCGTGATCGCGTTGCGATGGTAATGGAACGCATAGGCCTCATGCACCGCATCGCGTATGCTGGTTGGCTGATAACCAAGCTCCTTTCGCGCCTTACTGGTGTCCGCATGACGGCGTTTCTTCAACAGCCGGATGGCGCCCGGCGTAAACCGCTGGGGAAAATTCGGATGAAACCGGCTCAGATAAAAGCTTGCTACTTCCGAAAAGACGAGCATCGCCTGGGTTGGAATCCGCCGACTCGAACGCAAAACACCCGAAACCTCCTCAAATAAATCCAGAATTTCGGAAATGGTTTTGTACTCGCTGCTGAAAATATATTTTTCCCCTGCGCGGCCCCGCCGCATGCACAACAAATGTCCTTCTACGATATCTCGCGCCGCGACAAACTCGAAACCGCCATCCACGTACGCGCGAACCTTGCCGCGGGTATGGTCGCACAAGGTTCTTCCCAATCGCGAGGGAAAATAATCGTGGCCTCCGATGACCGCGCAACACGTCGCCACGATAACGTCCTGTCCCTTCGCCGCCGCTTTCCAGCACTCGTGCTCAACCAGCGCCTTGCTGCGCTCGTAGGGCATCGTACGCTCCATGGGGTAGAACTGCATGGTCTCGTCGCTGGGGGCGGACGGATGGTCCAGATCGTACCCGACCGCGCTGAAAGAGCCGGTCACCACCACCCGGCCGGCGCCCGCTTCCCGCGCCGCCTGCAGCACGTTGCGGGCGCCAAGCACGTTGCACTCGAACACATCCCGACGATGGGCGCGATTGCCTTCGATGGTTGATATCATGGCGGCGACGTGATAGACCCCCTGGCAGCCTTCGATCGCGCGCCGGGTGGCGTCCAGATCCCGAATGTCGCCAAACACGCGTTCCACGTCAAGGCCTTCCAATCCTTCGTTGTTGTCCTCATGCCGCAACAACACCCGGACGCGGGTGCCGTCGTCAAGCAATCGGCGCACAAGATTAGCCCCGACATGCCCGGCCGAACCCGTCAAAAAAACCGGCGCGAGCGATACACTGGCGGATGTATTCGAAACGGACATACTACTGGACAACGATTACGACCTGTCGGGCAAAAGAAGCCGAAAAAAAGAATAACGATGCTTTAGCGTTTTTTACGTGCGGGATTGCGGCGGGTTGCGCCGCCCTCGACAGCAGCCTTCGCCTACAGGATACGTCAGCGAACGGCATTTTTCAAGGGACTTATGCGATGCGGTGCATGGCAATGTTTTGCAGGCTGCATTTACGGAGCATGCGTTCGAGCGCGCAAAGGGCGGCGAGGACAAGAAAGAATCGATGAACGAGGCGCACGATGACGACGAACGGCGGAATATTCGAGGCTTTGCGTCAAAAAAACAGGGTGGAACCCCGTTCGTACGTCGCACGGGGATATCGGAAAAAGATAGGCCCTGAAGCACACATATGACAGTCCGGCGGCCTCGAAAACCCTGATTTGCGAGCGAATTCGAATTTTTCAGGAAATCTTTGACTATATTTTTGCCTGCTTCCTAACCAGATCGCCGAGGCGCCGGATACGCCTCGAAGCGTATGCCGCTATAAGGTAAACAAAAAAGCGCGCCCCCATGAAAAACCGTTCGCTCCGTTCGCGTCTGCCCCTCCTCTTTGCGCTATGCTGCGCGGCAACCCTGTTCTCCGCGGGCCTCGGTACGCCCAAACAGGATCGCGTCCTGGTGTTCTCGAAAACGGAGGGATTCCGGCACACATCCATCGAAACAGGCGTAGAGGCCATCCGCCAGCTGGGCGAAGCGCACGGCTTTGGCGTAGACGCAACCGAAGACGCCGCGCTGTTTACGGAAAACAATCTGAAGAACTACCGCGCCGTGATCTTCCTGAACACGACGGGAGACGTGCTCGATCCGGGGCAGCAGGCCGAATTCGAGCGATTTATCCAGGCGGGCGGCGGCTACGTCGGCATCCACGCGGCCACCGATACGGAATACGACTGGCCCTGGTACGGAAAACTTGCGGGGGCGTACTTCGAGAGCCATCCCAACAACCCGAACGTGCGGCGCGGCGTTTTTCGGGTGCTCAGCAAAGACCATCCTTCGACGGAGGGGCTTCCGGACCGATGGGAACGCGAGGACGAATTCTACAACTTCCATTCCATCAGTCCCGATATCCATGTCCTGATCGATATCGACGAAACCACATACGAGGGGGGAACGAACGGCGAGAACCATCCGATGAGCTGGCACCATGAGTACGACGGGGGACGGGCGTGGTACACCGCCATGGGGCATACGGACGAAACGTTTGCGGAGCCGCTGTTCCTGCAACATCTGCTGGGCGGGATTCGGTACGCCATGGGCAGCGAGGCGCTGGAGTACGCCCGCGCCCGCCCGCAAGAGAACCGCTTTACCAAAATCGTGCTTGCCGAGCCGCTCGCCGAACCCATGGAACTGGTCGTGCTCCCGGACGAGCGCGTGCTTTTCATCGAGCGGGGCGGCGCCGTGCGCCTCTATCGTCCCGATACGGAACAGGTCACGCAGATTGCGACCATCCCGGTTAGCACGCAGTACCTGAACGGCGGCGTTGCAGAGGATGGCCTGCTTGGCGTCGCCGCCGACCCCGGCTTCGCGGAAAACGGCTGGCTGTACCTTTACTACGCTCCCGCCGGAGACGACCCGAAGAATGTGCTTGCCCGCTACCGCATGCAAGGCGACATGCTGGACCTGGAAACGAAACAGACGATCCTGGAGGTAGCCGTGCAACGAGACGAATGTTGCCACACGGGAGGCTCCATGGCCTTCGACGCGGACGGCAACCTGTATCTTTCCACGGGCGACAACACGAATCCGCACGCAACAGGCTACGCGCCCATTGACGAGCGGCCCGGACGAGGCCCCTGGGACGCCCAGAAATCCTCCGGCAACACGAACGACCTGCGGGGCAAGATTCTCCGCATTACGCCGCAACCGGACGGTACGTACGCCATTCCCGAAGGCAACCTTTTCCCGCCCGGCACGCCCGGCGCGCGGCCTGAAATCTACACGATGGGCCACCGGAATCCGTTCCGCATTTCGGTAGACCGGCGCACGGGCTTCCTGTATTGGGGAGACATCGGCCCGGACGCCAGCCGCGACTCCACGGACCGAGGCCCCGCCGGCTACGACGAATTCAACCAGGCGCGCGCCGCCGGCAACTATGGCTGGCCCTATGTCGTCGGGGACAATACGCCGTACCACGACTACGATTTCGTTGCGCAAACGCCCGGCGCCGCCTTCGATCCGGCCCGCCTCGCGAACGATTCTCCGAACAACACGGGCCTCGCCGAACTGCCTCCGGCCCAGCCTGCGTTCCTGTGGTACGCCGCCGGACCTTCGGAGGAATTTCCGCTCCTTGGCAGCGGCGGCCGCTCGGCGATGGCCGGACCCGTTTTCTATCGGGACGATTTCGCCGACGCCGACCGACCGTTCCCGACCTGGTACGACGGCAAACTCTTTCTGTACGAATGGATGCGCGGCTGGATTATGGCCGTAACCATGAACGAGGATGGCGACTTCCTGTCGATGGAGCGTTTCATGCCGAGTCATCGCTTCAGTAACCCCATGGACATGGCGTTTGGCCCCAACGGCGACCTGTACGTACTTGAGTACGGTACAGCCTGGTTCACGGCCAATGACGACGCCCGCCTTGTCCGCATCGAATACAACGAAGGCAACCGCAAGCCCGTCGCCCGGGTCGCCGCGGACCGGACCGCCGGCGCCATCCCCCTCCGCGTTGCATTCTCTTCCGAAGGAACCGCCGACGCCGACGGGGACGCGCTTCGCTACGAATGGACCCTGGCCGCCCAGGACGGAACCGTCCTCGACCGGGCGAGCGAACCGCACCCCGCGTATACGTTCGAAGAGCCGGGGGTATACGCCGCCACGCTGACCGTAACCGACGCGCAGGGCGCAAGCACAACGACCAAAATGCAAATCGTGGCGGGGAACGAACCGCCGGAAGTGCACATCGACCTGGCGGCGGGGAATCGCTCGTTCTTCTTTCCCGGCGCCCCGATCCGCTACGCCGTCCGCGTAAGCGACCAGGAGGACGGCTCGTTGCAAGACGGACGGATTGCCGCGGAGAACGTAGCGGTCACGGCAGACTACCTGCGGGAAGGATACGACCTCGTAGCGATCGCGCAGGGGCATCGCGCGGCGGACGCTTTGGCGGCGCATGCGCCCGGACGAACGCTGGTGGAAGGAGAAACCTGTCTCGCCTGCCATCAGGTCGATCAGCCTTCCGTCGGGCCTTCCTATATGGCTGTAGCGGAGCAATACGAGGGCGAGGCGGACGCCGCGGAGCGCCTGACGACCAACATCCTTGAGGGGAGTGCCGGCGTCTGGGGCGACATGGCCATGCCGCCGCATCCGCAGCTCTCCGAAAACGAGGCGCAACAGATGGTGGAATACATCCTGAGCCTGGCGGAGGAACCCGATACGCCCGCGTCCCTGCCCGTCGAGGGAAGTTACGCGCCCCCCGCCGCAGGGGACGGCGCGGCGGAAGGCATTGTCGTGCTCCGCGCAGCGTACACCGACCGGGGGGGCAACGGATTGCCCGGCGCAGAAAGCGAGGAAACGCTGGTGCTCCGCGCCCCGACCGTCGTAGTCGCCGACGGCGAATTGGGCGACGGCGTCATGAAATTCGCCGCCCCCCAGTTCCCGACCCCGATGACGGTCGTATTATTGCCGGATTCGTACGTTCGGCTCGAACAGCTGGACCTGACCGGAATTTCGGAGGTGCGATTCACTGCGCTGACGCCCGAACAACTTCAGGCGCAAGGCGGCAAGGTGGAAATTCGACTGGACGCGCCGGACGGGCGGCTCGTGGGCGCAACCGACTTCATCAAGGACATTGCAATGCCCGCGCCCTTCTCCGCCGCGCTCGAGCCCGCGACCGGAATGCACGACGTATACCTCACGTTCAAAAATGACGAACACGAAGGGGGCGGAGGGCTTTTCGTCCTCATGACTGCGGAGTTCGTCAGCGGCGAGGCGACAGCGGCAAATACGCAGCCAACGCCGGAGCAGGCGGCGTCTGCGGGCCTGAGTACGCACAGTCCGCTGCGAGCCATTCTGGACCGCGAAGAGGCCAGGGCGGTCCTGGACAAGCATGTGCCCGGCATGGCGGAGAATCCGCAACTCCAGCAAGCGCTAAACATGTCGCTGCGAGAAATTGCGCCCTACGCGCCCGAAACCTTCACCGAAGCATTGCTCGAAGCCATCGACGAGGACCTGGCCGAGTTGTAAGGGCCAGGTTGCGCGAACCGCAACGTACCCGGGGTGGGACTCGAACCCACAAGACCCGAAGGCCATCGGATTTTGAGTCCGACGCGTCTACCAATTCCGCCACCCGGGCAGGGGCATGGGCGCGAAGCGCGTTCAGCAGGCGCATCCGGCGCGCCTCCGCAAACCCTTTCCGTACTACGACAAGCAGGGGCGCGGGATCCGCTGCGCCGTAACTTGATTGTATTTGAGGATACGCTGATTGTTCTTGTTGTTATTGCGTTCCGTTTCGCCTCGTCCGTTTGCGATTCGCCGCGGCGTTGCGCAATTTCCGCAGGGACGCTATGCTGGAACGCAGCGCAAGCGTCCATTCGCTTTCGATTCTTCATTCCCCGCGCCCATGCCCACGGAACCAGCCCCGCTCGGGTCTTTCGAAAAAGACCTTATTGTCGAATCCTTTGAATTATTCGCCGTACCCCCGCGCTGGCTTTTTCTGAAAATAGCGACCCGGGGAGGCCTGGCCGGATGGGGCGAGCCGGTCGTGGAAGGCCGCCGGGGCGCCGTGCGCGCCGCCGTCGAAGAACTGGAGGAGTATGTGATCGGGCGGCCTGCAAACCGCATCGAGGATATATGGCAGGTCCTGTACCGGGGCGGATTTTATCGAGGCGGGCCCGTGCTTATGAGCGCCCTCGCGGGCATCGATCAAGCCTTGTGGGACATCAAGGGCAAGGCCCTCGGCGTCCCGGTATACGAACTGCTTGGCGGCGCGGTGCGGGGCCGCATCCCCGTGTACGGCTGGATAGGCGGGGATAGCCCGGACGGGGTGGCGGAAGCCGCGCAACGCCGGGTGCGACAAGAATTTCGGGCGGTCAAAATGAACGCGTCGGGCCGAATGGGGTGGATCGACAGTCCGCAGCGCATCGCGGAAATAGCCGAACGAATGCAGGCGGCCCGCGAAGCGGTGGGACCGGATGTCGGCGTGGGCGTGGATTTCCATGGACGCATCCATCGCGGAATGGCGAGGCGGGCCATAGAAGCCCTGGAGCCGTATGCGCCCATGTTCGTGGAAGAGCCGGTTGCGCCGGGTCACGAAGACTTGTTACCCGGCCTCGCAACGGGATTGCGCGCGCCGCTCGCAATGGGCGAACGGCTCTATTCCCGATGGGATTTCAAAAAGGCGCTGCCGCATATCGATGTGGCGCAGCCCGACATAAGCCACGCCGGAGGCATATCCGAAACCAGGCGGATCGCAGCGATGGCCGAGGCCTGGGACGTCGCGCTGGCGCCGCATTGTCCGCTGGGCCCCCTTGCGCTGGCCGCGTCGCTGCATGTGGATTTCGCCTCCCCCAACGCCTTCATTCAGGAAACCAGCCTGGGAATGCACTACCACGACCAGGCCGGCGTGGAATTGCTGGATTACGTAGCCAACCCGGAAGTATTCGCCGTGCAGGAAGGCGCGATGACGCTGCCCGAAAAACCGGGGCTGGGCGTGGAAATAGACGAGGCGGTCGTACGCAAGGAAGCGGGCCGCGCATCCGGACAACGCGCCTGGAAAAATCCCGTATGGCGCCTGGACGACGGGTCGGTTGCGGAATGGTAGGACGGTCTGTAACCATCGGAATTATTCAGCGGCGACCAATGGAGAGCGGACAAGATCGGGTCCTAATGGCGTTGGTTTCGTTTTTCGCTACTGGCCTATTTTGGAAATAGCGTTCCGCAACGTCAGGCATATTCAAGATCAGAATCCCTGTCGGCAAAGATAGGGTTGGCTGCCTCGGCGCGAAACTGGACGCCAAGGGCTTCCAGAATCCGTTGTGCCCGCTCGACGGTGATCCCGTGATAGTCGTTCCGCTCGTCGCGGGAAACCTGGGCAGGCGAAACACCGAGCCGGTCGGCGAGGTCCTGCTGCGTCAGGTTGCGTGCGATTCGCGCGCCCACGAGCCAGCGCCCGATGTGGGCGAAACTGAAAAGCGGCCCCAGATCGCCCCGGCGCATCCGCTCATAGGTCTCAATTTCCTCCTTGAGTTGTGCGGTGAAGGAAAGCGCCGGCTGGAGCGCATACGCTTCCTCATCCGTACTTAGATTCATCTCTTGAAGGCGGGATCGCTGCTGTTCAACGTAACGAGCATCCTGCTTCAACTTCTCAAGCGCTCGCTTGTACTCGGCGTCTGTGCGGATCATGTCAGTTTCTCCGTAGGGTTGGTTTGTTATCGGTCGTGGCACTTATTGATTTGGTATAATCTTTACAATGCCCTTCTCCTCGCCGGTCGCGCGATGATGACGGAACGCAGCCGGAAACAGCCGCTCGTCTCCAGCCGGCGAGGCAATGCCTGTCGGAGGCCCACTGCCGTAATGAGGATAAAGTTCTACGCGGTAGACATGCCACATCGGAAGTTGCTTCTTCGCGTAGCTTCGATATGGCCGACGCGAGGCCGGATCCCATGTCCAGACGCTGTGCGGATCAAGCGCATTGAGGCGCCGCTCCAGCCTCCGCGAAACAAATTCGTTGAAGCCGCACGCAAAGTAACCGTCGATGTCGTTAGGATGCAGTTTGTTCTCAACGAAGGAACCGTTGAGGAATACCTCTGCGACGCCAACCTGCCATAATTGTCGAACAAGTATCTCTGCCTGATGCGCGAGATGCTTCCGCCACATGGAGCGTCCCAGCCAGGAAGATCCGGAGCAGACGGCCCGGATACAAGGACGGATTTACGTAACTCCTCAAAGGTCGCGCAGTGCTCCCCCGGCGGCAATAGCCCACGCTGATCGAAATCCGGAATCATGTTCTTACATTCCGCCTGAGACGGATTTTGCCTTGAAACAAATATGTTTAAAACATCTTTTATGTTTAAATACTTTCATTCATGTAACGTTCCCGGCAGAACGTAAAAAGCGCGTTCCGGGCGTGTACCGCCTGGGTCTTGCTGAAATTCCCGCAGCGCCCGCAACGATCAGGATGATAGCGCGTCGCAAACAGACCGGGAACCGCGGGTTCGCTGCGGCATGCGCTACAATTCGCTTTCGTCCCGCCACCGGAGCAGCCGCCAGACAGCAGACGTATCTTCCCGAACAATAAGAAAGTTTACGTTCCCGTCTCCCCGAAACACATCGCCGCCCTCAAGCGAAATAGTCAGGTTGAAGGGCCGCACGACGCGGGCGCGCAAATCCTCTTCGAACAGGGTTTGCGAAAGAATCTGGTTCCACCGCAGGTTCACCAGCGTCGCATTTTCGAAAAGGCGCCGCGTGGATTCAAGTTCCTGGGCGAACCCCCACTCGCGATCAACCTGGGCGTCGAAATCATAGTAGATAAAAATGAAAGAAGAATCCAGCAAGGATTCGTAAAGCGACAGGTCCCGGAGTTCGTAGGCGTTCCGGAAATTGGCGAAAAAGCCATCGACGGTGGTGGGGTCCCCCAGTAAATCGCCGAAGGCCCCGCCCTCTTCAAGCGCAGGAGCAAAGGGGTTGCAGGCCGCGACAAGCGCAACCGGCGCCAATACCGAAAACAGGGCGGGCCACCGTATCCCCATTGCATCGTCGCTTATTTGATGAAGGCCGCCTTGAGGTCGCTCCAGGAAGCCGCCTCGCCAACCGAATGATCTGTCCAGCTTGCAATATACCACAGACCGTCCTGGCCTTTTTCTATCGACCAGGCCACGCGCCCGCGCAGCGCGTTCGGCAGTTCGGGCCTGCGGTGGTTGAACGCCAGCACATACGCCGCGTCCACCGTATACCGATCCGGCCCCGCCGTTTGCTCCACATCGGTCAAACGCAACTCGTTGCCGCTGGTAAGGCGGGCCGCCTCCACCAGGGCGCGGAAATAACTTTCCTCTTCCTGGGCGCTCCATCCGTTCCAGATGGCAGGGTCCTTGGCCTCTGCTTCCGCCGTTGGCTGGAACTGGAATTCGTTCGCAAAAGACCGCCGATAATTGGCGGCGTTCAATTCGGAGATCGCGGAACGCAAATTGTCCAGCACCTGATCGGGCGTATCCGGCTGGAGATAGGTCCCGGTCTCCGTGCCCGGCGCGTCCGGCGCGCGCGTGGCGAACAAGTCGCACCCCGCCGCAAGCGCCAGCGCAACCAGCATGCACGGCAGCATGGCCGGGCAGGAATCAACACGTATCCGTCTCTGGCTTTTCCGCATGCAAAATGAGCCGGGGGCTGGCGTTCGAATGAGGATGTCCTTCGTAGTCGCCGTACGTATGCCGCAGGCGCAGGCCCGCCGAGGCGTACATCGCCCGAAAATCCTCCAGCGTATAGAGGCGTACGGATTCGACGAAGGTCTGTTCGCTGGCGCCGGCGCGAATCGTAATCCGCTTGTTGACGCGCCCGTTTTCCACCCAGCGCTGCTGTCGAATGATCGAGCCGGCCCGTTCGAATCGATCTTCCGGAACCAGATTTTCGAGCACATAGGGCACATTGAAAAAATCCTGTACGAACCATCCGCCCGGACACAGCGAACGGTGCATGGCCCGCAGCGCGCGCACATGGTCTTCGTCGTTCTCGAAATACCCGAATGCCGTAAAGACGTTGATCACGCCGTCGAAGCAGCAATCGCACACCGGGTTGCGCATGTCGCCGCGGCGAAAGAGGACCGTAAGCGCTTCTTGCGCCGCGCGGCGGGCGGCCTCTTCGATGGCGTAGGCAGAAAGATCCACCCCCGTCACATGATACCCCCGACGGGCAAGGGCGCGCGCATGCCGTCCGCGCCCGCATCCCATATCCAGAATGGACGCGCCGGGGGCGGGCCGGACGATACGCTCCAGCAAGTCCACCATACGCTTCGCTTCGTCCTCGTCCCGATCCTGATAAACGAGCTCGTATTCAGGATGATCGAACCACTCCTCGTACCACATGGGGCCGCCCGGTTTACGCCGCCTTTCCAGAGGCGAAAGGCGCCAGCGCATCTTCCAGGGCGCGCGCATTCTCCGTCCATCCGGTCATCTTGCGAATGACTTCGTCCAGCAAGGCGTCCGGGCAAGAAGCGCCTGCGGTAAGCACGACATCCAGCGGACGGCGGACGGGAAGCCATCCGTTCGTAACCCGGCGTTCTCCCGCTTGCGGATCGAAATGCCGGATGGTTTCGGAAGATACGAGTTCGCTGGCGTCGCGCACGAAATAGGCGGGCATCTTTTCTGTGCAAAGATCCAGCAAGTGCGTGGTGTTGGACGAGTTGTAACCGCCCACCACAATGCCCAGGTCGCCCCCGGACGCAATCAGTTCCAGCGTGGCGTTCTGGTTCTCGTTGGTCGCGTAGCATAGCGTATCGCTGGTGTCGGCGAATCGATCAGACAATTCCGCCTCGCCGTATCGATCCAGTATGGCCTGTCGAAACAGACGGGCGATGGCTTGCGTCTCGGTGGCCAGCATCGTGGTCTGATTCACTACGCCGATGCGTTGCAGGTCGCGACGCGGATCGAAACCGGGAGAATATCTGTCGCGGAATCGATCAAAGAAAAACGCTGCGTCGGCTTCGCCGCGGATGAGCCGGGCAAGGTCTTCCGCTTCGCGCAGGTCCCGCACCACGACAGCAGGGGCATTCCGGCTGGCGCGAGAAAACGTGGCCCGCATTTCTTCGTGGTACCGTTTGCCGTGTATGATCACGGTATACCCGTCCCCGCCAATCCGCTCGCTCTTGTTCCATACTTTTTCGACGAACGGACAGGTGGTGTCGTAGGTCATGGTGTCCACGCCGCATTCGGCCAGTTTGCTCTCGACATCGAGCGAGGCGCCGAAGGCGGGGATGATCACCACGTCGTCGGGGGTCAACGTCTCGAACGGAATCAATTGCTTGCCGGTGGTCGTCCGCAGGAACTGCACGCCCGCCGCCCGCAAATCGCCGTTCACGCGCGGATTATGAATCATCTCCGAGAGGAGAAAAATGCGGCGTCCAGGGTTTTCCTCCAGGGCCCGCCAGGCAATGTCGATCGCATGTTCGACCCCGAAGCAAAACCCGAAATGGCGGGCGATCTTGAAGCGAAGCGGACCAAAGTCCAGTATGGACGGCGAAAGGTCTCGCTTGCGCGGATCGGCGGCGCTGCGCGCATTTTTCACGATCGATACGATAGAACTCGCGTAGGCGCCGGGAACGTTGAACTTGCGCGCAGCCATGGCTACCGAGGGTTGACAGGGACGTTTTTCAAGGCAACAAACAAGGGGCTTACATTCTACGCCCCGAAACGATGCAAGTTCAATCGGAAACGTGAATCCCCGGACGGATCCCGATCACAACCTGCGACGGACGCGCGGAATGGTCTCATCCTTCCAGGGAAGAAACGAACCGCCCAGAATCGCTTCGCGCGCCTTGCGCATCAGCGAAACGTACAGGGACAAATTCTGGACAGACGCAATATGCAAACCAAGAATCTCGTTCGCCATAAAAAGATGCCGGACATACGCCTTGGAAAAAGTCCGGGAAACATAGGCGTCCAGACCAGGATCGAGCGGCGAAAAATCGTCGCGCCATTTCCGGTTCCGAATGTTGACGATCCCCTCCGTCGTAAACAGCATGCCGTTGCGTCCATTGCGCGTGGGCATGACGCAATCGAACATATCCACGCCCCGCGCTATGTTTTCCAGCAAATTGACGGGCGTGCCCACGCCCATCAGGTACCGCGGCTTGTCCGCGGGCAATATCTCGTTGACCACCTCGACCATGGCATACATCTCGTGGTCCGGCTCGCCCACCGAGAGCCCGCCGATCGCATATCCCGGAAAATCCATATCCACCAGGCGCCGGGCGGACTCCCGCCGGATATCCGCAAACGCCGCCCCCTGCACAATGGGGAAAAGCGCTTGCCCATGTTCGTACAACGGCGCGGTTTCCTCGAATCGCTTTTTGCAGCGCGCCGCCCAGCGCAGGGTCATTTCGTGCGAAGCGCGGGCATATTCCCGGGACACGTCCGCCGCCGGGCATTCGTCCAGCGCCATCATAATGTCCGCCCCGATGCTGCGCTGAATGTCCACCGCCGATTCCGGCGTAATAAAATGGGACGAGCCGTCGAGGTGGCTGCGAAAGGCCACGCCCTCTTCGCTCAGCGTCCGGTGGCTGGCCAGCGAAAAAACCTGGTACCCCCCGGAATCCGTCAGCATCGGGCCGGGCCATCCCATGAAACGGTGCAACCCGCCCGCCGCTTCGAGCAGTGCCGCGCCGGGACGCAAGTACAAATGATAGGCATTCCCCAGGATAATCTGCGCCCCCGCTTCCTGGCGCAGCGTACGCGAATCGACGGCCTTGACGCTGCCGAGCGTGCCCACCGGCATGAAAACCGGGGTCTGGATGGAGCCGTGGCCGGTTTCAATCTGTCCGGCCCGCGCCGCCGTGCGGGAATCCCTGCCGGATAAGGAAAATCGCATGGCCGAATCAGGGCATGACGTCCACTTCGGCGTCCTTTAGTTCGAACCGGATATGCTCCCGATAGGTCCTGTACGCAGCCATAAGCAGCGCCGTAACGGGAACGGCGATGAGCAATCCGATCCACCCCATGAAATGGGCGAAAATAAAGAGCGAAAGGATGATCAGAACAGGGTGAAGCCCCATCTGCTGGCCCATTACGTTCGGAACCAGCACAGCTTGTTCGAGAATGGACTGCCCCATCAGCACCGCGACGATCTTGAGTACGTCGATAAACCAGGGATCGCCAAAAAACAGCCCGATCCCTATCCCGACGACGTTCGTAACGATGATGCCGATGTTCGGAATCAGATTCAGGAGGCCGCCCACGATGCCGATCACAAGAGCGAACGGAACGTCCAGAATCATGAGCGCCACCGTAACGTTGAACCCCGCAATGGCGCAAATGATGAGCTGGCCGCGCAGGTAATTTCCGACCACTTCGCCGGTCTGGAACAAGTAATCGCGGCGGCCGCCGAGCGTGGGAAACAGTTCCACGAGGCGTTCCTTGATGTGCGGAAAGTCCTTCAGGAGGTAGTAATGCACCACCGGCAGCACGGCGATCAGCGCCACCGCGCCCAGCACCGTGCCGATCGAATTCATAACGTACTGCAAGACGTTCGGAATGCTCGTGGCCAGAATCGTGGCCTGCTCCTGCAGAAACGTGGTCAGGTCCCGCACGATTTGCTCCCGATCCACGCCCACCCTTTCGAGATTGTCCAGCAGCGTGGCGGATTGCAGCCAGGCGCGAAAATCGTCCATGGTGTCCGTCAGGCGCACAAACAGAATTTCGAACTGGGTGAGCAGCGTAGGCAGCACGAGAAAGGCGAAGGAAGCCACAACGCCAAGCAGGACCGCAGTCATGGCGAACGAAGCGATCCCCCGCCGAATGCGAAACCGACCGTGCAGCGTCGTAACCAGCGGATCGAACAAATACGCAAACAAATAGACGGTCGCGAAAGGAATCAGAATGACGGCAAGGTCCTTGAGCGCCCACAGAAGCAACATCAGCGCGCCCGCCACCAGCAAGGTCCGCACCGAGCGGATTTTGCGCAGAGGCCACAATAACACCATGCCGGCGAAAGCGATCAGCGGCGGCCCCAGAAAGTCGCTGCTTATCTGGTAGGTCATCCCCAGAAACAGGAGTACGCCGCCCGCAATGAGCGCAATCCGAAACGGGGTCATCCGTTGGGACGGCGCAGGGACGTTGCTCGTTGGGGATGCGTCGGACATGTCTGCGAGGGCTAATGCGACGGCGGCCTGCTATGCGCTCGCCTTGCGCTTTTCGTAAACGGGGTCGGCGCCGTGCAGCACCGTATCCCGCGTTACCCGACAGACGGCCGCATTGGGCTGGGCATGCAGGTCATACATGATTTCGAGCATGATTTGCTCCATGACGGAACGCAATCCGCGCGCGCCCGTGCCCAGTTTTTTCGCCCGCTGCACAATGATCTCCAGCGCGTCGTCGTCGAACGCGAGTTGCACCCCGTCCATGGCGAACAATTTCTGGTATTGCTTCACCAGCGCGTTCTTCGGTTCGAGCAATATCTGCCGCATGGCGGCGTCGGTAAGCGGCTTCAGGGACGCCATGACCGGAACGCGCCCCACCAGTTCGGGAATGATCCCGAATTTCAGGAGATCGTCCGGCTCCACGCTTTGCAGAATCGCAGGATCGTTGCGATCGAATACCTTCCGCCCCTCCGACATGAACCCGATCGTGTTCATGGAAAGCCGGTGCGCGACGATTTCCTGCAACCCGTCGAACGCGCCCCCTACGATGAAAAGAATATTCCGGGTGTCAATGTTGATGAGGCTCTGTTCCGGGTGCTTGCGACCGCCCTTCGGCGGCACGCCGGCCACGGTGCCTTCCAGAATTTTCAGCAAGGCCTGTTGCACGCCTTCCCCGGACACGTCGCGCGTAATGGACGCATTGTCGCTTTTGCGCGCAATCTTGTCGATCTCGTCGATATAAATGATGCCCTGTTCGGCGCGCTCGACGTTGAAATCGGACGCATGCAGAAGGTGGGTCAGAATGCTTTCGACATCCTCGCCGACATACCCGGCTTCCGTCAGCGCCGTGGCGTCCGAAATGGAAAAAGGCACGTCCAGAATGCGCGCCAGGGAACGGGCAAGCAGCGTTTTCCCGACGCCGGTAGGTCCAAGGAGCAGCACATTGGATTTTTCCAGTTCCACCTCCTCGTACTGGTGCACGTACCGATCCTTGTCTATCCGTTTGTAGTGGTTGTACACGGCGACGGCCAGTGCCTTTTTCGCATAGTCCTGGCCGATGACATATTCGTCCAGCGACGACTTGATTTCGCGCGGAGCAAGCAGGCGCGGCTTGAACGACGACGAGCGAAAAGCAACCTCCGTTTCCGGAACGCCCCCGATCACGCTCGCCGCTTCGCCGATGCACCGGTCGCAAATGTATACGCCGGGTTCCCGAGCCTGCACCATGGACTCGGCGCTGTCCACCGATTGTCCGCAGAACGAACACCGGATGATGTTATGTCTTCTGCTCATAAGCGCGTCAATTCGCTTGGCGGTGTAATTGTCGTCTCAATGAGGACATTCTGGATGAACAAGTCCACATAGACCAGAACGCCCTAAGGTAAAATACAGGAATGCGCTGGCAAAGTTGCGAAAATACGGGATACGCCGCAACATGCGCCCGCAATCATCCCAGGATCGGCCAGTGTACGCCGAAACGAAAACGCCCGGCGGGAAGCGGGTACACAGGCGCCAGCATGGTCCCCGGAATCAGCGAAGCGCCGGCCGGCAGGTGATCGTACGCGAAGAAAAGACGAGCCGTGCGAACGCGCGCTTCCGCCACGATATTCGCCGTATTCGAGGGGCCAAGCAAGAGGGAAGACGCCTCTGGCACGGCGAGCAACCCGGAAGGCGCATGCAGCGAACGGCTGCGAAAGGAAGACCAGGCCATGCCTTCCGCATACAGATCGAACCGCAAGTCCCCCTCGAAAAGCATGTACCGTACGCCGAAACGCGCCCGGGCGAACCACCGGGGCGCCGTATCGGCGCGGCGCGCATCGAGCGGGGCGTCGCCCGGCGCCGCAACGTACATAAACGTGGGACGCGCCAGGGCGTAGAACCCGCGCCGGGCCGAACGCCGCCAGCCCAGATCCGCATACAAAGCGACCTGCCGGAGCGGCGAGCCCGCCGTCGCCACGACCACGCCGTCCCCTTCGACAAACAGATCGACCGGGCGGCCCGCCCGATGCCCGAACGCCCCGATCCCCAAGACGAAAGGCGCGGCCTGCAGGGCGCCTTCCATATGGACCGTAACGGTCCGCCCCGGCTCCGCGTCGCGCCGCCCGCGCAGCGCGGCGAATCCGGTATGGTACACCGTAGCGACGCGCGGCCGGGCGGTCGAAACGCCCATGCGCAAAGCCGTTCGGGGCCCGCTCCGCGCGAGGCGGACAGCGCCCTCCGGACCGCCGCTCCGGTGAAAAAACCAGCTTGCTTCCGGCGCCAGAATCCATCGCGGGGCCGCCTCCCCTGCGCCAGCCCGCCCCAAACGAAGCGAATCGCTCACTTGCGCGTCCAGCGCAAAACGCCGTTGCGCGCTTTCCCGAAACGATGCGCGGGGCGACACATGCTCCGACCACGCCGCTACGCGAAGCGCAAGGCGGCTCCTTGCCGTACGCAACAAGGGCTGGCGAATATGCGCTCCGGCGCGGATCGATCGAACGCCCAGCGTATCAAGCGCATTGTGGTACCGGAATTTTTCCGTGGAACGGTACAGGGCGACGGACGTCGGGCCGGCGGAAAACCACTGCGCGCGCGCGACCCCCGCCAGATCGTTGCGAACGATGCGGCGCTCGGCTTCCGGCTGGACGACTTCGGCGATATCGCTTTGGTAAATCGCGTTCGGATCGCCGGACCGAATCACGACGCCGCCGTGCGCGCCCACGCGGCGGCGCTGGCTCATATACAATACCTCCGCGGACCAGGCGCGCTGCGCGTACCGGACGCGCAAAAGACTGCGCCGCCCGCGCGTCAGGTTGCTTCCCGGATACGGAATGCTCGTGGCGCGACCGCCATACGAACCAAGCGCTTGCAGCAATCCGGGGTGCCCCCGAAGCGACCGCCGACGACGCTGGGCATGGACCACGTCGATGCTCTGGAGCCCTTCTCCGTCGCGCCAGTAGGTGGCCTCCGTACGCGGCGGCGCGCCTTCGTACGACCGCAATTGCGTACGCACCCCGGCCTCGACCGGATCGAACCGGGGCGGCGCGACAAGGGGCAAAGGTATCATATCCCAGGCCGGGCGCCCGGTGAAAATATCCGTGAACGGAATGGCGCCGAGCGAAAGCGGGCGCGCGTTGGGGGACAACCCGAACGGACTCCAGCCGTCGGGCCAGCCCGGGCGATCGAACAGATAGGTAAAACTGCCGGGCGCGTCGGCGAGCAGTTCGGTGAGGCGGATATCGGGCCGAAGCGCCGGAAGCGAGTCGGAAAGCGCCCACTCGAACGCGCCCGCCGCAGGCTGCGCATCCCCGAATCCCATGAGATGCAACGGCGCCCGGGCAAGGGAGTCCGCCGGGGACGGAACATTGCCCAACGCCGTAGTATCCGGCTCCTGGGCGAGGGCGGCGGGGCACAGCAAACACCCGGCCAGCGCAATGCATCGAAGCGAGGCGTTCATGCCGACCCCGGCTTGCCGCGCCGGTTCAGATACGACAAATTTTCGGGCGAAAACGGCTTGAATACCACATCGAAATCGCGATAGAACGCCGTGTTGTCGCAGGTATTCCCTTCGAGAAGCATGTCGAACTGGTCGAGGGAAACAGGCAACAGGCCCGTTCCGTCGAAAAAACGCACCAACGGACGCGCAAGCCGGACCGGTTGGGGGATTTTCGGCTTGCGGGCATGCCCTGTCGCATCGGTTATGCGGTCCAGCAAGGCGGAAAAAGTCAGGCGTTCCCGCCCCCCGACGCAATACGTCGCGCCCTGCGCCGCCTCCAGCGTAAGCGCCTGCGCGAACGCCGCCGCGACCTCCTCGACGGAAACGGGTTGCATTTCGTAGCGCCCGTCGCCGAAAACGGGCAAAACGGGCCAGGGACGAACCAGCGTACGGGCCAACTCGGAAGCGAATTCGAACCCGCCCGGGCCGGGATCCCCGAAAATGAGCGAAGGGCGGAAAATCGTCCAGCGGGCGAAACCCGCCCCCCGAACATATTCTTCCGCCCGCCATTTCGAGGTTTGGTACGCGGATACGCCCTCCGGGCGGGCGCCATTGGCGCTCATGTGCGCAAACCCCGGGACGCCTGCCTTGCGGGCTTCGTCCGCCACGTTTTTCGTCCCCTCGAAATGCAGCGCGTCGAAGGTGACGCCGCGGGCGGGATTTTCCCGAATAATGCCCACGAGATGCACCACGGCGTCGCAACCGTCCATAGAGCCGCGCAACGTTTCCGGGTCGGTTACCGAGCCGACCGCCTGCTCCACGCGAGGCGACAGCGCGCGGGGCGGCGGCGCCTTGTCGCGCACCAGGCAACGCACGGCATGTCCCTGCCGGATCAATTCGCGAAGAACGTAGCTTCCGACAAACCCCGTGCCTCCGGTAAGAAAAACCTTCATTCAAGGATACTCTGATTAAATCCGCGAAGTTCAGAGGCTGCGAGGGGTGCGCTGGCAAGGAATGACGAAGCGATGTGGCATGCCCCACATAATGAGGAATGACACAGCCAGCGTGCCCCTCGCAGCCTCCCGAAGGGCGCGTCACGTCCCCTAAGACCCGAATCTACGGTGTTTTCTGCTGATTTCATCGATACAAGCATGACGACTTGTACAGGCAAACGGGACGCGCTGAGCGAAGTGGATTTAATCAGAGTATCCTCAAAGTATCCCTTCCATATGAGAACTTTCGATGCGGCAATCGAAGTCGCGCAAGCCAAAGGAAACCCCGGTGGCGTGGGCCGTAGCGATCATCGGATGATTCAGCGGGATCATGCGGGTTTTGTTGGCGACCTCTTCGAACGGAACGCTTGCGAGCCGGTTGTTCTGCAATGCAACCATGTGTCCGAACCGTCCTTCGGCGACCATGGCGCCGGCGTATACGCCGAAGGCGGTCGCCAGATCGCGGTCGAACGCCGTCGGGGTGCCGCCCCGCTGCATGTGCCCGGGAATCGTGGTGCGCACCTCGCTGTCAATCTGCGCGCTCAGGGCCTGTTCGAGCGCTTTGCCCACGCCCCCAAGGCGCACGGGGTCCGGACTGTTTTCGACAACCTGCTTGACGACCATATCGCCGCCCTGGGTCCGGGCGCCCTCGGCGATCATGATAATCGTAAAGTTTTGCCCCCGGGCTTCCCGTTGGCGGCAGACCCACGCCACGTCTTCCACCGTATACTCGATTTCGGGAATAAGAATGACGTCGGCGCCGCCCGCCAGCCCGGCGTACAGGGCAATCCACCCCGCATAGCGCCCCATCGTCTCGATGATCATCACCCGGTCGTGGCTCTGCGCGGTCGTATGAATGCGATCAACCACCTCCGTAACGATCGAAACGGCGGTGTCGAAACCAAACGTACGCTCGGTGCCCATCAGATCGTTGTCGATCGTCTTGGGCACGCCGATGATGTTCATGCCCATCTTCGCCAGGCCATTCGCAATAGACATCGTGCCGTCCCCGCCGATGACGACCAGCGCGTCAAGTCCGATCAGGCGACAATATTCGCAGACCTGTTCCGAGACGTCTGCATTGTCCTGTTTGTAGTAGCTGAATGGATTGGCTATGTTGCTGGAGCCAAGGATCGTGCCGCCAAGCGTAAGAATGCCGCTAACCTCGCGGTAGGGAAGCGGACGGGTGCGCCGCTCGATCAACCCCAGAAAACCATCCTCGACGCCGACCACCTCGGCGCGGTGGTGCAAAATGAGGCATTTGGCGACGCCCCGAATGACGGCGTTGAGGCCAGGACAGTCGCCGCCGCCGGTGAGAAGGCCTACGCGCATGGAACTGGACATAATGACAGGCGATAAAGGGTGAAACGAAAGATAGCAAGGATTAACGAGGAACCCGATGGCTCGCTATGAAAAGAAGGAACGTCCCGTTACGTTCCGCCCCGAAACCCGGCGGCGGCCCTCCCGGACAAGGTTCTCCGAAAACGCAGCGGCGCCATGACGGTCCGACCTGTTTCCGACGCGCCGCCGCGACGCGCGCTGGTCGCGGTGCTCATGGGCGTATCCGGCGTGGGCAAAACGACAGTCGGGCAAGCGGCGGCGGCGCATTTCGGGTGGCCCCTCTTCGACGGAGACGATTTTCATTCGGCGGCCAATATCGACAAAATGCGTCGAGGCGTCGCCCTGGACGACGCCGACCGCGCCGACTGGCTGAATGCCTTGCGCGCCCGCATCGGGCAGTGTCTGCACGAGCGGCGCCCGGCCATCGTAACGTGTTCGGCGTTGAAAAAAAAGTACCGGGACGCGCTCCGGCAGGATAGCCGCGAAGTCCTGTTCGTCTACCTGCAGGCAGAACGAAACATCGTTGCAAAAAGAATAGGCGCCCGACGCGGTCATTATTTTAGAGAAAATCTGCTCGACAGCCAGTACGCGGCGCTTGAGGAGCCGGAAGAGGCCCTCGCGGTCCAGGCGGGAGAACCGCTCGACCGCGTTACGGCCGCCGTGATAGCCCTGCTCGAAAACGCCCTGCAAAACGCCCGCTAAACGCCTGCTAAATCCTCCGGCGCGCCCGGCGAGCTATCACGCGCCCTCTTCTTTTACGGAATGCCCCCCGAACCGGTTGCGCATGGCCGAAAGAAGGCGGTGCGCAAAGGACCGGTCGTCGCGGGACTGAATGCGCTGAAGCAGCGAAGCGGTAATAACCGGGGCGGGAATATTCAGGTCGATCGCTTCGCGGACCGTCCATCGCCCCTCGCCGGAGTCGGGCACGAAGGGCGCAATGCCGCCGAGGTCCGCATTCTCTTTCAGCGCGTCCGCCGTCAGATCCAGCAACCAGGACCGAACCACGCTTCCGTGACGCCATACCTCCGCGATAGCCCGCGCGTCCAGATCGAAACGGTCGCTTCCCGCCAGGATCGCGAACCCCTCCGCATACGCCTGCATCATGCCGTACTCGATGCCGTTGTGCACCATTTTCGCGAAATGGCCCGCCCCGGCAGGCCCGACATGCGCCCAGCCTTCCGCGCCATCGCACGCCAGCGCGTCGAAAACCGGCGCAAGCGGTTCGACAGCCTCTGCATCCCCGCCCGCCATCAGGCAATACCCTTCCGCAAGGCCCCAGACGCCCCCGCTCACCCCCGCATCGACCAGGCGCAGGCCGCGTTCCTTCATGGCAGCGGCGCGCCGAACCGTATTGCGATAATCGGAATTGCCGCCGTCGATCACGACGTCGCCTGCTTCAAGCAGCGGCGCAAGCGCAGCAAGGGTCTCGTCCACCGGCGCGCCGGCGGGCACCATCATCCAGATGCGCCGGGGCGCGGCGCACCGGTTCGCCAGGGCTTCCAGCGAATCTGCGACGGCCATGCCGGATTGCTCGTATTCCGAAACGACCTCGGGCGAAAGGTCGAATCCAACGACGCGGCGGCCATGCCGCAGAAGCCGAAGCGCCATATTGCCCCCCATTTTCCCCAGCCCGATCATGCCAATTTCCATATTCAGCCCCTTTGAGCGGAAAAAACCATACGCGTTCCCAAAGAAGATAACGCCCCCGATCTACTTTAACCCGCCTATCCGAAGGATACCGTACAAGCCGTTTGATTCTTCGCCTGTTCTTGCGCTATTTTCGGGTATGCGCTTCGTTTGGACGCAATCGCCGAGCCTGCCCGTCGAACATACGCCATGAACACGTCTACCGGAAAACAGTCCCCCGCCTTTACGCCCTATATCCCGGCGTCGAAGTCCTTGCCTGAAATTACGGTCAAGGCCGTGATTCTCGGCTTTATTCTGTCCGCCGTGCTGGCCGGAGCCAACGCCTACCTTGGACTCAAGGTCGGACTCACGGTGTCCGCCTCCATTCCGGCGGCGGTCATTTCCATGGCGATCCTGCGCTTTTTCCGCGAGTCGAATATCCTCGAAAACAATATCGTGCAAACGGCGGCGTCGGCGGGCGAATCGCTTGCGGCGGGCGTCATCTTTACGCTCCCCGCCCTGCTGATGCTGCAATACTGGCAGGGATTCGACTTTCTGGCCACCATGTCCATCGCGCTTACGGGCGGGGTGCTGGGCGTGTTGTTCACCATTCCCTTGCGGCGGGCGCTCATTATCGAGGCCCAACTTCAATTCCCGGAAGGCGTGGCCACGGCCGAAGTGCTCAAGGCGGGCGCGGAAGGCGGAGAAGGCGCCCGGTATATCGCGCTGGCGGGCGTGGCGGGCGCGCTCCTGAAACTGTTCCAGACCGGATTCCGTCTCGTGGCGGACTCGGCGGCCGGAGCGGTTCAGGCAGGGCGGGCCGTTTTCGGATACGGCACCGAACTGGGCGTGGCGTTGCTGGGCGTAGGGTACATTGTGGGATTGAACATCGCCGTCCTGGTGTTTGCGGGCGGGCTGATTTCGTGGCTGTTCGGCATCCCCCTCTATACGGCAATGGTCTCGCCGGAAGAACTGGCGGCCCTTACGGAAGGCGCCGCGGGATACGAAGCGGCGCTTGCGGTATGGAGCGGGCGCATTCGGTACCTTGGCGTGGGGGCCATGGCCCTCGGAGGCGTCTGGGCACTGCTTTCGCTGGTCAAGCCCATCCGGGACGGCATCCGTTCGTCGCTGTCCGCCGTCCGGGAGGCGCGCTCGGGAGATCGTTCGGACATCGCCCGAACCGAACGGGATACCCCCATTCACATCGTACTCTGGGGAACCCTCGCCATGTCCCTCCCCATTTTCGTCAGCTTCCTGTTCATCGTGGATCAGGAAGCCCTCGGCATCACGGCGGGGTTGTACTGGGGCACGCTGGCGGGCGGCCTGGTTTTCGCGCTCCTCGCCGGGTTCCTGTTTGCATCCGTAGCGGGATACATGGCCGGCCTCGTGGGGTCGTCGAACAATCCCATCTCTGGCGTCACCATCGCGACCATCCTCAGCACCTCCTTGCTCCTGCTCTGGGTTCTGGGGTCGCAAATCAATTTCGCCGTCGATGCGATGCAAGCCACCACGGCGGCGGCGACGGCGATTCTGGTCGGGGCGGTCGTATGCTGCGCGGCCGCCATCGCCGGGGACAACATGCAGGATCTGAAGGCCGGGTACCTCGTAGGCGCCACCCCCTTCAGGCAGCAAATCATGCAGGTGGTGGGCGTCGTGGCCGCTGCGCTAGCCCTGGCCCCCATCCTGGACCTGTTGTTTCAGGCGTACGGCCTGGGCGACATATTTCCGAGAGAAGGCATGGACCCGTCGCAAGCGCTTCAGGCGCCGCAAGCCACGCTCATGAGTTCGGTGGCCGACGGCGTATTTCGTCAGGACCTGCCGTGGAACATGATTACGATCGGGGCGCTCATCGCCGCCGCCATCATTGTCCTCGACAAGTACCTGGAGCGGCGCGGCGCCGCATTTCGCGCGCCGGTGCTGGCTGTCGCCGTGGGCGTCTATTTGCCGCTGGAATTGACCGTCCCCATTTTCGTCGGCGGGCTGATCGCTTTCCTGGCCCAGCGGTCGCTACGGCGGCGCCAGGACCAGATCGGGGGCGAAGTCGCGTACGAAGAAGCCGTGCGAAAGGCGAAACGGCGGGGGCTGTTGTTCGCTTCCGGCTTGATCACCGGCGAAGCCCTCGTGGGCATCCTCCTGGCCATTCCGTTCGCGGCGGCGCAGAGCACGCAAGTGCTTGCCCTCGCGCCCGAGGGCTTTGCGCCCGTCGCCGACGCGCTTGGGCTGGTCGCTTTCGGCTGCTTCATTGCGTGGCTGTACCGCGTGGCGCGGCGGGCATGACCGTTTTCCAGGGCAACCGGACAGACTGGTGAAAATCGGAATCATCTCGGACACGCACGGGTATTTGCATCCGGCGGTCGCAACGTATTTCGCCGGCGCGGACTGCATTCTCCACGCCGGAGACGTAGGCGATGCGGCCATTCTGGATCGCCTGGAAGAAATTGCGCCGGTCAAGGCTGTCTGGGGCAACGTGGACGGACCCGGCGTCCGGTTTCGGACCACCGAAGTCTTGCGCGAGAAAATGGACGGCGTCCGCCTGTGCATGACCCATATCGGGGGCCGGCCCGGACGCTGGGACCCCGCCATCGCCGACGCGCTTGCCGCCGACCCGCCGGATATTTTCATCTGCGGGCATAGCCACATCCTGCGCATCGAACGGGTGCGCCATCCCGCAGGCATGTTGTACGTTAACCCCGGCGCGGCGGGACGACAAGGGTTGCACCAGGTCAAGACCTGCGTGTTGCTGGAAATAGCCGACGGAAGCGCCCGCAAAGCAGACGTCGTGCATCTATAGGATACCCTGCCGCCGCGCATGCCCAATCCGGAACCATCTCCCATGCGAAGCGAACGCTTCGACCTGCGGGCGCTATACGAAACGAGTCGCCTGCTAAGCACGTCGCTCGACCTGAAATTCGTGCTGAACAGTTTGCTCCTGACCGTCATGAGCAAACTGCTGACGACCCGGGCCGCCGTGCTGATGCGCGATCCGGTCGAGAACGGATACCGCGTGGCCGCCACAAGGAACATAAAGACGCTTCGGGAAGGCGTCGTGCTCGAAACGCCGGACCTGCCGGAGGACGCCGTGCTGACAGGCCACGAAGCCCCGGACGCGCTGCGGGAACACGGCCTGGAACTGGCGGCCCCGATCCGGTTCGGAAGCCGGGACATCGGGATGCTCGCCGCCGGGCGCAAAGCGACGGGCGAACCGTACGATCCGTTCGAGCTGGAATTCGTCCGGTCGCTGGTGCATATGTCCTCCACGGCGGTGCACAACTCCCTGATGGTGGAAGAACTGCAACTGGCGAACCGCGACCTGGACGCGCGAATTCAGGAGTTGAACACGCTCTTCGAGCTGTCGCAGGAATTCAACGCCGCCATCGACCGGGAGCGGGTCGTCAAATTGCTCTCCTTTGCCCTGATGGGACAAATGCTGGCGTCCCGGCACATGTTTCTGGTGCGACGAAGCCGGACGAACGAGGATCCGACCCGGCCAGACCTGTTCGTCGCCGCCTCCGGGGACTTGTCGGAGCGGATGGCCCCCGCGCTGGCGCAGCAGCTCTGCGCGCTGGAACGCCTCGCGGCGCCAAGCGACGAGACAACGCCTCCCGACGCGCTCCGACAGGGACTCCGGGACCTCGGACTGACCCTTGCGCTGCCCCTGAAACACCAGGGACAGCCGTGCGGGGCCTTGTGCCTCGGTCCCAAGCAAAGCGGGCAACCGTACGCGCCCGCAGACATCGAATTTCTGTCCGCCCTGGGCAATCTGACCCTCGTTTCGGTGCAAAATTCGTTTCTGGTCGAAGAACAGATCGAGAAAAAACGCCTGGAGGAAGAGATGCGCATCGCGCGGCGCATTCAGGAACGGCTCTTGCCCCGGGAAACCCCCGGCACGGACCCCTACGAAGTCGCCGCGCTCGCCAGGCCAAGCCGCGTCGTAGGCGGCGACTACTACGACATGGCGCGGCTCAAGGGCGAACGGCTCCTGCTCGCTATCGCCGACGTAACAGGGAAGGGCATGCCCGCCGCGCTCCTTATGGCGAATTTGCAGGCCAGCCTGCATGTCGTGCTGCCCATGGACATGACCATCGAGCAGGCGGTAGGACATATCAATCGCGTCACGTGCGAAAACACCGACGCGGACCGGTTCATTACGTTCTTCATGGCCATCCTGCATCTCGATTCCGGCTATATGGAATACGTGAACGCGGGGCACAACCCGCCCCTGGTCGTACGGCGAAACGGCGCTACGGAATTGCTAAGCAGCGGCGGACTGCTGCTGGGCGTAATGGACCGGGCAGGCTACGAACGCGGCGCGGTCCGCCTGGAGCCGGGAGACGTCGTGGCGCTGTTTACGGACGGCGTAACGGAGGCCATGAACCCTGCCGGAGAAGAATATCTTGAAGAACGCCTCGAAGCCGCGCTCCATCGGGCGCATACGAAATCGGCGGCGGACATCGTGGATCTGGTCCAGAAGGACATTGCGAAGTTTACAGGAAATGCGGAGGAATTGTCCGACGATCTCACCATGCTGGTGGTCAAACGGGCCGCGCGCGCGGAGCCTCCCGCATAATCAGCCTGTCTTTCCGCGAATATTCTCGAATCCCATCGCTTCGTTGCGTATCATATAGCGCTGCGTTCCGTATCATATACGTCGTATCGTTTTCGCTCACATTGCCGCTTCGCCATGAAATTTTTCGTAGACACTGCGGACCTCGAGGAAATCCGCGAGGCCGCCTCGCTGGGCGTCCTGGACGGCGTAACCACGAATCCGTCGCTCATGAGAAAAGCGGGCAACGTGAATTTTCACGAACACATCTACCGCATTTGCGAACTGGTGGATGGGGACGTGTCCGCCGAAGTCACCGCCGTCGATTACGACGGCATCATGGAGCAGGCGCGGCAACTGGCGCCCATTCACAAAAATGTCGTGGTGAAAGTGCCGCTCATTCCCGACGGAATCAAGGCCCTGAAAACCTGTTCGGAAGAAGGCATCCGGACCAACTGTACGCTTTGTTTCTCGCCGACGCAGGCGCTGATCGCCGCGAAGGCGGGCGCCAACTACATCAGCCCGTTTATCGGACGCCTCGACGACATCTCGACGAACGGCATGGAGCTCATTGAGCAAATCGTCCAGATATACCGGCAATACGACTTCGCCACCGAGGTGCTGGCGGCCTCCATCCGGCACCCGCTGCATGTGGTCGAGGCGGCCCTCGTCGGCGCGGACGTAGCCACCATGCCGCTTGGCGTGATCAAGAAGCTGCTCCATCACCCGCTCACAGACATCGGCCTGGAGCGGTTCCTCGCCGACTGGCGGGAATACGAAGCAGCCGCATCGGCGTAACGGCGGGTACGGAATGCAGTTTGTTTCTCTTGGGAAAACAGAAGCCATCGGCGCCAGCTGTCACCTTGCGCTGATCGGCGATACGGGCCTCCTCATCGACGCGGGGGCCGACCCCGACGAAGAAGGGCCGGACTCGTTGCCGGATTTCGCCGCGATCCACCAGCGGCCCGACTGGCACGTGGACCATGCGCTGGTTACGCATGCGCACCACGACCACATCGGTTCGTTGCCCGTGCTGATCCAGCATTTCCCGCATGTGCGCGTCCATATGACCCGGGCTACGCGCGATTTGACGGATTTCGTGCTTCCCGCCTCCGCGCGCCTGCAACAGCGCAAACTTGAGGAAGGCACGTCGATTCATGCGCCCCTGTTTGGCGAAGAGGAACTGGAAGAGCAGCAATTCGTGTACGCTCCCCGCGACCTCAACACCGATTTCGACGTAACCGGACTTCGCGGCCAATGCCGGATCACGGCCCGGTTTTACCATGCCGGGCACGTGCTGGGCGCCGCGGGCGTCCTTTTTTCCTGGGAAGTCGATGGACGAACCCGGCGGGCGTTCTACACGAGCGACACCAATCGGCATGCGCAGTCCATTGTTCCGGGCGGAGAATATCCGGACCCTCCCGTAGATATATTGATCCTCGAATCCACGCTGGGAGCCGACAAGACGGCCGAAAAGACCACGCGCAAGGCAGAGGAAAAGAAATTCGGCGACGCCCTGGCGAAGGTGCTGGAGCGGGGCGGCACGGCGCTTATTCCCTCGTTCGCGTTCGGGCGCGCGCAGGAAGTCCTTGCGCTCATTGACCGATTCAAGAAACGGAAGCGCATTCCGGCGGACATTCCGGTCTACACCGCCGGCTCCATGCGGGCGTTTGCCGAAATCTATGATCGCACGCGCTTCAACACGCCCCGCCTCGACGAGGAATTCAAGGTGCTCGACGTGGAGCAAATGCGTCTGCCCCGCAAGCCGGGGCTGCTCAACCAGGCGTTGCAGGGGCCGGCCATCCATGTGGCGGCCAGCGGGATGATGTTCGAGCGCACCCTGTCCAACACGCTGGCGCGCCGCCTCGTCGAGGACGAAAAAAACGCCATCTTTCTGGTGGGATTCGCCAAGGAAGATTCTCCGGCGGCCCAACTCTTCGCCGCCGCAAAGGAGAAGGGCGAAAATATCGAGGTCCAGCTCGACCGGACGAAACCGATGCAACCCGTCCGGTGCGAAGTCCAAAAATTCCGCTTCAGCGGGCACAGTCACCGGGGCGATCTCATCAACCTGGTCGAACGCCTGTCGCCCGCAACCGTCGCGCTCGTGCACGGCGAGACGGACGCGCGAAACTGGATGGCCGACAGGATTCGGAAGGAGTACCCGAACATCAACGTCGTAATACCCGAGGAAGGCATACCCGTCGAATTGTAAGTCTACAGGACGAGACCCGCATGAACGACGCCTTGCAGGACTTTCGGCATACGCTTGCGCCCCGCATTGCGGGCGAGCTGCTTTTCGACGATATGTCGCGGGCGCTGTACGCGACCGACGCCAGCATCTACCGCATGAAGCCGCGCGCCGTGCTGATTCCGCGCACGATGGACGACGTGCAGGCGGCGATCGAAGAAGCCGGGCGTTTCGGAATGCCGGCGCTGCCGCGCGGCGGCGGGTCCTCCCTGGCCGGACAAACGGTGGCGGAAGCCCTGGTCATCGACTTTACGAAGCATCTTGACCGTATTATAGAAATAGACGAGGAAGCGCGGCAGGTTCGCGTAGAGCCCGGGCTGGTGCTGGACCGCCTCAACGCCGCGCTGGCGCCCCGCGGACTGATGGCGGGACCAGACCCCGCGAGCAGCAACCGTGCCACGCTCGGAGGCATGGTCGGCAACAACGCCACAGGCGCCCATTCCATTCTGTACGGGAATACGATCGACCATGTGCATGCGCTGGACGTCTTTCTCGACGACGGCGCCCTGGTCCGCCTCGAAGAAACCTCCCCCGAACGATGGGATCAACGCGCCCGCGCCAGCGGAAGCGAAGGACGCATTTTTCGCGGGCTGGGCCAACTCCTCGAAACCCATGCGGAAACGATCCAACGGGATACGCCCCGGCACTGGCGCCGCAACAGCGGGTATCGGCTGGAGCATCTCGCGGGCAAGGCGTCCCGGAACCCTGCGCGCCTCCTGTGCGGCAGCGAAGGCACGCTGGCCGTCACCAGGGAAATCCGGTTGCAAGTGGTCGAACGCCCGAAGCGCTCGGCGCTGGGCGTCGCGCACTTCGCCACGTTGCGGGAAGCGCTCGAATCCGTAACCGCCATTCTGGAAACCGGCCCGTCGGCGGTCGAACTCTTCGACGGCATCGCCATCGAACAGACCCGCCGCGCGCCGGGGTTTGCGCATCGCCTTACGTTCGTCGAAGGCGAGCCGGAGGCGGTCCTGATCACGGAATACTTTGGCGAGAGCGAGCAGGAACTGACCGCCCGGCTGAACGACCTCAAACAAACGCTTGCCCGCAACCATGCCGGGTACGCGGTCGCCCTCGCCCGTACGCCGGAAGAAATCGCCAACGTATGGGCCGTCCGCAAGGAGGGCCTGGGCCTGATCATGGGCGTACAGGGAGAGCACAAACCCATCGCCTTTATCGAAGACGCGTCCGTGCCGGTCGAGCATCTCGCCGAGTACGTAGCGTCGCTTCTGTCGCTTTTGCAGGGAACCCGCGTCGTCCTGTACGCCCACGCCTCCGCCGGCACCCTCCATATTCGCCCGTTCATTAATACCCGGGACGCAGCGGACGTGGCGAAAATGCGCGACATTGCGCAAGGCTCCATGGAGCTCGCCCGCCGATTCGGCGGAACGATCTCCTCGGAGCACGGAGACGGACTGGCCCGCAGCGAATTCATCGAACCGTTGCTCGGCACGGACCTGTACCGGGTCTATCAGGAAACGAAACGGCTCTTCGACCCCCGCGGATTGCTGAATCCGGGAAAGATCGTCGAGGCCCCGCCCATGACCGAAAACCTGCGCATCGGCCCGGGATACGAAACGCTTCCGGTCGTCGAACGACTCGATTTTTCCGATCAGGGCGGGTTCGCGCGGGCGGTCGAATTGTGCAACGGCAACGGCGCCTGCCGCAAACTCGACGCCGGCGCGATGTGTCCTCCGTTCATGGTCACGCGCAACGAGCAGGACAATACGCGGGGACGGGCCAACGCCCTGCGCGAAGCCCTCTCCGGCGGGCTGCCGAAGGAGGCGCTGACGGGCAAACGGATGTACGAAGTGATGGACCTGTGCATTCAGTGCAAGGCGTGCAAAACGGAATGTCCGTCGAACGTGGACATGGCCCGGATCAAGTCCGAATGGCTGGGCATGTACTGGGAAAAACAGGCGCCGTCCTTGCGTACGCGGCTTCTTGCGCAGATGCCGCAGACAATCCGGCGGATGCCCGCAACCGCAGCCCGCCTCGCGGGCAGACTGCAAAAAAGCCGGAGCTTCCGCCGGCTGCTCGAACGCGCCCTGGGGCTTTCCGCCCGCCGCGCATTGCCCTCGTTCGCCCCCGAACCGTTCACGCAATGGTTTGCGAAACAGGCGCAACAGGCGCCACAACGCGCTCCGGCGAACGCCCCGCCCGTCCTCCTTTTCGTCGATACGTTCAACAACTGGAACCACCCCGAAACAGCCCGGGCCGCCGCGGAATTTCTGCAACGGACCGGCTTCGCCGTGCAGGTCGCGTCGGAAACGCTTTGTTGCGGGCGCCCCCTCTTCACGAAAGGGTTTCTGGAGGCCGCGCGGCAGCAAGTCCGGCAAGCCGCCGACGCGCTGTATCCATGGGCCGAACAGGGGCTTCCCGTGGTCGGCCTCGAACCCAGCTGCATCCTTACGTTCCGGGACGAAGCCCGCATCCTCTTGCCCGGCGACGCCCGCGTAGCCCGCCTCGCCGAACAGGTATTTACCTTCGAGGAATTCGTGATCGACCGGGCGGACGCCTTTGCCGCCGGCGCGGCGCAATGGACGGACGAAACCCGCGACGTACTCCTGCACGAGCATTGCCACCAGAAAGCGCTAAAGGGCGCGAACGCCACCGCCGCTTGCCTGGCGTTGCCCCCGAACTACACGGTGCGCCCCGTCGATTCGGGATGCTGCGGCATGGCGGGCGCCTTTGGCTACGAAGCGGAGCATTACGATCTGTCCATCGCCATGGCGGAGCGGCGGCTTGCCCCGGCGGTCCGCAATGCGCCGCAAGACACGCTCATCGCCGCCGCAGGCGTTTCGTGCCGCGCCCAGATTTTCGATACCGCAAAGCGACAGGCGCTGCATCCGGCGGAAATTCTGCTGGACGCGCTGCGGTAGAAAAATTACTCGCCCGCCTCCTCGAAAGGCCAGCTATTGTTCGAACCGTCCACGTCCGGCAACAGATTTTCCGGATCGATCACGACGCGCGCGACCGGGCTTTCCGTGGCAAGCGTAAACGAAGCCGTGGTGGCGCCGTTCAGCCAGGCGGTAACGGGAATCCGCCTTCCGAGCACCTCGCCGGACGCCAGTTCGATGGCAAGGAACACGGGCATGGGCGCCAACCCCTTGTCGCGCACCGTAATGGTCGTTTCGTTCCCTTCCGCCCGCACCGACTCGATGGCTTGATCAAGCGTCCAGGTTTCGTAATACCACGACCGCCAGAACCAGTCCAGGTCGCGCCCGGAAACCCGCTCGAACGTATTGAACAGGTCCCACGGGTACGGATGCTTGTACGCCCACTCGGCAATGAACGCGCGGGTGGCTTGGTAAAAAACCTCGTCGCCCAGCACGGCGCGCAAGGCCGCCAGCATCGCAGCGGGCTTCATATAGGACGCGACCGTGAACGCCACAGACGTAGCGTGGTAGCCTGAAGGCTGCATGATGGCCCCCTCGCGGCCCTGCCGGGCTACCGAAACATAGATTTGCTGATCCGGAAAATGATGGTCCAGGCCCGGGTGGTAGTCCATGCGGGCGTCGTTCTCGTGGAAGGTGGCGAACCCCTCGTCCATCCAGCTGAATCGCCGCTCGTTCGCGCCGACAATCATCGGAATCCACATGTGGGCCAGTTCGTGCGCCGTCACATTATACAATGCGCTGTCGCCGCGCGCAGCATAATCCCCCATCAGGGTCATCATGGGATATTCCATGCCGCCGCCCATGATTTCCGCTCCCTCTACGGCTGTCATATGGGACCAAGGATACGCAAAACCGGTATTCCGGGAATGGTACCGGATGGCATGCTGCTGATACGCCGTCACGTTCGCCCAAAGCGGGGCCGCCTCGCGATAGAACGTGTTGATCCGGGTAAAATCCTCTTCCCCGTCGCCGTCGCGGTCGCCTACGGACGTACGGCCCGCCTCCCAGATGGACTCCTTCGTCGCGGCAAAGGCCAGGTCGCGCACGTTGTCCGCCGCGAAACGCCACCGCAACAAACCGTCTTCCGTTACGGCCGTCCCCGCCTCTGCGAAGTCGTCGGGGCCGATCACCTGCACGGTGCTATCGCTCTCCCACGCCGCCTCGAGCCGGTCGAGAATGGCCGGCGCCAGCGCCTCTTCGGGGTTCTGCAAGGCGCCGGTAGAACTTACGATCCATCCCTCGGGAATCTCCACCGTAAGGTCGTAATCGGCGAAACCGTGATAAAACTCGGATACGCCCGTAAAGTCCTCGGTGTGCCAACCCGCCACATCGTCGTACACCGCCATAACCGGATACCAGTAGGCAAGAAAAAGCAGGTTGTCTCCGCCGCGTCCCATGCGCCCGCCCGCGCCGGCCTGCGGGATGTTGAAATGCCATTCTATATCGATGGTCGCCGTTTCCCCCGAAGCGATCGGCTGCGGCAACGTCAACATCATATTGGTCCCGCCGATCTGGAAATTCGGCCCTTCCGGAACGGGTCCAGGCGGAAGCTCCTGACCCTGCGCCGCCACGCGGCGGATCGCCATGCCCCCGGTCACTTCCGCCGCTTCGGCGCGGCGGGCCCCCGGCGCGTGAAAATTCTGCGCAATCTCCAGGTACAGCCGGGAAAGCGTGTCCGGCGAGCGGTTCGTATAGGTAATGGAGCCGCTCCCGTCCAGCAAGCCGGTCACGGGAAAGACGCGGGCGGTCAGCGCGTATTGCGTTTCCTGCGTCCAGTAATTCAGGCCGGGCTCGCCCGTCGCGGAACGCGTTCCCCGGAGGATCGCCTGCCGATACGGATCGGGCGGGGTAATCTCCCAGGGAATGGGCCGATTGGCGACCTGTTCGATATGGGTCGTTTGCGCTACGCCCGCCATATTGGTCGGGGCGCACCCGGCGAGCGCCACAGCCCCAAACGCTGCAAAACACCGAGCAAGCAGAAAACGGAAAGTCATGAAGAAGCGCTCCGGGGCGGCTGCATGTGGACGACAGGAAGGTGCGCTATCGGCGGCCTGCCGGACGATCCGGTTCCTGCGGAAGCGATTCCGGCAAGGTCGCAAGGTTCTCGGCAAGCCCCCATAAACCCAGCGCGGCGTTCAATTCCGGGTCCACTTCCTTGTAGACGCCATACCAGGCCTTGTGTCCGAAGAATTCCTGTGCGATGCGTCCGCGCAAGTGCACTTCCAGCGTCTCCCGATGCGCCTGCAAGGCATCCGCCATCGCCGTACGCGCGCTGTCCGCTTCCGCGGAAACCTCGGACAGCGAATCGTCCGCCTCGGGGTCGGCGGCGAACGCTACGAAAGCCGCCCACAGATCGTCGGAGACATGGAACGCAGAACCGAATTCCTCTTCCCGGTCCCGCCACAGGTCGCGCAAGCGGCGCTCGTCCTCGCGGAACCATTTGCGGGCAAAGCGCCTGTCAAGGCCGCGTCCCAGCACCTGGCGGAGGGGCTCCAGCGTATCCGGCTTCACGATATAATCGGGGAGGATGCCGCCCCCGCCGAACACGTCGCGGCCATGGGCGGTTTTGTAGCGCAGCGAATCGGGAATGCTGTCCGAGTATTCGCCGGGACGATACGTCGCATCCTCCAGCGAAGCGAATTTTTCTTCGTAATAATCTTCCTGGTCGCCGTCGTCGTACGGGGTCTGGATGAGCCGTCCCGAAGGCGTATAGTAGCGCGCAACCGTCATCTGGAGCACGCTCTCGTCCGGCAGGGCGAACTGATGCTGCACAAGCCCCTTGCCAAAGGTGCGTTGCCCTACGATAAGCGCGCGATCATGATCCTGCAAGGCGCCCGCCACGATTTCGCTGGCCGACGCGGAATAGGCGTTCACCAGCACGATCACCGGCTCTTTTTCGAGAATGCCCGTGCGGCGGGTCCGATACGTGCTGGTGGTTTCCGGTCGGCGGCCCCGCGTGTACACCACGGTCTTGCGTCCGGGCACCATCTCGTCCACGATTTCTATGGCCTCGCTCATATACCCGCCGGTATTGGAGCGCAAATCCAGCACCAGCCGCTCCATGCCCTCGTCTTTCAGCGCGCGCGCGTGCTCTATGAATTCGTTGTAGGTTTCCTGGGAGAAGCGCGAGACGCGAATGTACCCCGTCTCGTCGTCCACCATGTACGAGGCGTCTATCGTGTATAGCGGAATGGCGTCGCGGGTCAGCGTGAATTCGAGCGGCGCCCCCGCGCCGGGCCGCTGGACGGTAACGTCCACTTGCGTTCCGATTTCCCCTTTCAGCCTGGACGTAACCTCGTCTTCCGACAAGCCCACCGCCGTGGAATCGTCGATGCGGACAATGCGATCCCCCGCCATCAGGCCGGCGCGTTCGCTGGGGCCGTCCCCAATGACAGACATCACCCGCACGGTGTCGTCGCGCAAATCGTCGTCGTTGCGGGCAATCTCGAACCAGATGCCGATGCCGCCGAACGACCCCTGGAACCGTTCCTGCATATCCTGGGCGTCCTCGGCGGAAACATACACCGAATGCGGGTCCAGGTCGTCCAGCATGCTGCGGATCGCCTCCTCCGCCAGCGTCGCCGGATCGACGGGTTCCACATACTGCTTGTTGATGAGGAGGAACGCATCCTCGAGTTTGCGGAGTTGCGTAAGCGTATCCTCCCCGAACAACGTGGACCGAACGGCGCCCCCAAGCAGTACGCCCGCCAGCAGCAGCGCCGCGGCGGGCAGGATCCGAAATCGTTTGAGAGAAGCGGGCATCGTCTTCGAGCGCGACAAGGCGTTTGAACCCTTAATCAATTTTCTTTACGAAATCATTCCGGGAAAGTGCCCGTTCGGATCGGGAATTCATGCGAAAAGCGCCTCCGGCGAGGCGGGCGCCCGAAAATCCCCGCAACTCCGACGGCGCCTTGTCGTACCTTATGCGGGCGGGAACGCGCGGGCGTCCGCCGCCCTACTTCTTCAGTCCGTCCTTCTTTCTCCATACGCTCAACAACGCTTGTAACGATGCGCAGCAACGGAACGATCATCCTTCTCGTCGCGCTTCTGGTCGTGCTTTTCGGCGGATGCATGGGATGCAACGCATACAACGGCATGGTGGGAAGCCAGGAAACCGTCGAGGCCTCCTGGGCCAATGTCGAAACGCAGTATCAGCGCCGCGCCGACCTGATTCCCAACCTGGTCGCCACAGTGCGCGGGGCCGCCGACTTCGAACAGGAAACGCTCCAGGCCGTCACGCAAGCGCGGGCCGAGGCCACCTCGATCCAGCTGAACGTGGACGATCTCGAAGACCCGGCTCGCCTGCGCGCATTCGAAGCGGCCCAAAGCCGACTCAGCGGCGCGCTGGGCCGATTGCTCGCCGTTTCCGAGAATTATCCGCAACTGCGCGCCACGGAAGCGTTCCGGGATTTGCAGGCGCAACTCGAAGGCACCGAAAACCGGATCACCGTAGCCCGGCGCGACTACAACGAATCGGTCCGGGGCTACAATACGCAGATACGCCGCTTCCCCGCCGCGATTTTCGCCGCGATGTTCGGGTTCGAACGACGCACGCCCTTCGAGGCGGAAGCCGGGGCCGAGGAAGCCCCTGCCGTCGATTTTTCCTCTTGACCTCTTGACAACGACCCTCGGATACCCAATGGGCAGGCAAGACGACGACGCGGGCGCAGCGCCAGAAACGCGGGCAAGCCTTAAAGGATACTCTGATCAAAACCACTTCGCTCAGCGCGTCACGTTCGCCAGTCAAGAACGCCATGCTTGTATCGTTGAAATCAGCAGAAAACACCGTAGATTCGTGTCTTTGGGGACGTGACGCGCCCTTCGGGAGGCTGCGAGGGGCACGCTGGCTGTGTCATTCCTCATTACGTGGGGCCTGCCACGCTGCTTCGTCATTCCTTGCCAGCGCACCCCTCGCAGCCTCTGAGCTTCGCGGATTTAATCA
>JAJDWX010000044.1 GCA_022825385.1 Rhodothermales bacterium | reverse complement strand
CACAGAACCGGGCCAGGTCTACGCGGCGGACATTACGTACATACCGATGGAGCGCGGCTTCCTTTATCTCGTAGCCGTAATCGACTGGAAGAGCCGCAAGGTGCTTTCTCACCGCGTCTCGAACACGCTGGACGCGGATTTCTGCGTCGACGCGCTCGAGGAGGCCATCGGCCGCTACGGCGCGCCAGAGGTTTTCAATACGGACCAGGGGGCGCAGTTCACGTCGGAAGCGTTCACCGGCGCGCTGAAGGCGCGCGGAGTGCGCATCTCGATGGACGGCAAGGGTCGCTGGCTCGACAACGTGTACGTAGAGCGCTTCTGGCGCAGCCTGAAGCAGGAGGAAGTCTACCGTCATGCGTACGAGACGGTGGCCGAGGCCAAAAAGGGGATCGCCGCCTACGTCCGCTACTTCAACGAAGAACGCCCGCACCAGGGCCTTGACAACCTCACGCCCGATGACGTATACTACAGACGAAAGCCGCTAACGAAGGCGGCGTAAACCACCGCAACCCTACACCTAAAAGCCTGTACAGTTTTTACGGACCACTTCTGAGGGCAAGGATACGACTTCTGTAATCATGCTCGACCGTAACGAACGTTGGGAGGCGTGGAGCGTACGAAAGAATGACGAATGCAATGCTCTGCGCTCTGCGCTGGCGGATGCGGTCGAGAAACTGCGCAAGCAAGGCGTGGAATCAATCTACGACATTGAGGCCGTACCCGACACGCCGTTCTTGGAGGTGCAGGCAATGGAAATAATAACCGACAACTAAAACAACGGTGAACGACATGAACAGACAGGAACGACTTGAAAAGGCGGCGCAGGCGTACGAACACGCCGCACGGGTACAGAGAGAGGCGCAAGAGTACATCAAGGAGATGACGGAACTGGGAATGGAAGTGGAGGAAGTGGAGGCAACATTCCCGTATGAGCGATACAGGGATGCGGCGGCGTGCTGGACGCTGGCGGGCAACGCCTACCGAGAGGAAGCGGCGGCCTACCAAGCGACTGACGAGGACATAAAACGCTGGAAGGGCGAAACGCAATGAACTTATTGGAAGCAAAAGACCGCGGCAAGGCGTTGATGGACGCGCTCCCCAACGCGTGGGAAGCGGACGCGGCGCAGGTAGAGGAAGCGGCCAAGTGTTACGCCGGACTGCACGGCGTAGAGACTTATCAATGTGCGCGGATCTGTGAACACATGAAAGCGATCATATCTGCGCATTTCCAGAAGGAATGGGCGGACACATATACCCCGCAGGATTCTGTGCTTGGCTTGAATGACAGGGAGCAGGTGTATCGCAATCAATACGTTCAATCCAAACTTGACGAAATAGCCAAGCGCGGGGGGTTGGCCGATGAGTAGGCGCGGCAATGATATGTCGCCAGAAGAGGGTAAGGCATACCGCGACGGCCAGCACCAAGCCTGGATGGCGGGGGTTAAACACGTTGAAAGGCTAAAGGAAGAATGGCGTGCATGGAAGGTCTTGTGCATTATCGTTGGCGTTCTTGTCTACTGGCAAGGTTGCGCAGACGGTCGTAACTAAGGCTATGACGACGGCTACCGCGACGGCTACCGCGACGGCCAGCGCGTGGCGAACACCAGATGACGGCGGCGGGGCGGTCGGGGACCACTGACGCGAACGACGAAGCGAGCGAGTAAACCGGTGCGGGGCTTAACTCTCCATGAACCTCGTAAACCCTGTTTCCAATGGCCTATCAAGGATAAAGAGGCCCGCAAACTCTACATGAGGGCCTACCGCGCTCGACGGAAAGAGGCCGCACCGGACTGCGTAAACCCTACTGTAAACCCGGTCCCCGACGATCCGGGCGAACAGGTGCGCCTACTGGCGGCGTGGGCGAAGGAATGCTTGATTGTGCCCCCCGGACATCCGGCGGCGGGTGAGCCGCTTGCGCTCCCGTCGTACGCGGAGGTGTTCCTTGCGGATGCGCTCTCGCATCCTGAATCCCTACTCTGCATTGGGCGCAAGAATGCGAAAAGCGCGATATGCGCGGTGCTCGCCTAGGTGTGTAAACCGCAAACAATGGCAACGCACACGGCGGAAGGTTTTCGACCGGGACGGTTGGCGTTGTCGGAAGTGCGGCGCTCCGGGACGGCTCGTAGCGGACAACCGCAACCCGGAAACGTCGGCGTGCTATCCGTTGTGCGAGAAACCCGAAGGCGTGTTCAATCCACACGCAATGATGTGCAACGTCAGCCATTACGTGCTTCCCGGCAGCAATTCGAGACGAGTAAGCCACCCGTCAAAAACAGGACACTGTGCGCGCATCCGATCAATACCGATGGCTTTGGCAATGGCGATCCCGGTACTGGTCTTTTTGAACCGGCTATAGAGATGTTCAATGCGCCTGGATGGGGCCGTATCTCGCGAATTGTCGATCGCCTCAGGCTCTCCGCATTCCTGAATGATTGCTTCTATGCGTTGCCGGTCTACCTGGATGGCGCTCGCCAAGGCAGCAGGTTCACTGAAAAGCAGGGCCTCGAATTCGTGGACTGCGATGTGCGGTACGAAACGCGCGTCTGAGCGATAGTCCTTGAGCTTGGCGTCAATAGCGACCTGAGTTGCGGTGCAGATAGTAGTGGCAATCTCGCCTGGAGGTGCGCCCGGCTGGACGGTATCGAGTCCCGGCCAATCGCGACCAATACCGTAGTAATCGACCAGAAGCGAAACGTAAGTGTCTTGTCGCTGCTTCAGGTGCAGGGCAATGTCATTCCTGGCGCGCGCGAAGCGCACATCGCCGCCCTTTTGCCCCGGTTTCCCTAAAATGATCGGCGTCATGAAGACGTTCTTTGCGTCAAGGTACGGGGCAAGTATATCTTTGACGAAGCGCTGCTCCGTTGGCCCTTCCACAATGACGGTAACGGCAGCGGAACTACTCATAGGTGGTTCCTCCCGCGATCACGTTCTTGGCCCATAACTCTCCTACCGAGTACTCTTCGAGCCATACCGTGAAATCCTCTTCGTTCAGCCGTTCGAACGTGGATTGTCCGTCCTTTCGCTTGACCACAATGACGTCTTCCATGGCGAACTGATCCAGCAGAAGCGGCGATTGTGTTGCAACGATAATTTGTGTCCGCTTCGCGGCACTCTGGATGAGTTCTCCCAAAATCCTGATGGCTTCGGGATGAAGACCCAACTCCGGTTCATCGATAACGATCATGGATGGCGGGGTAGGCTGCAAAAGTGTTGTGGCCAAGCAGATGAAGCGCATGGAGCCGTCCGACAGATGAAAGGGTTGCATAGGGAAGTCGGACCCTTTTTGCTGCCAGCTTAAAGCAACTTTTTCGGCCTCGCCCATCTGGTGCACATCCAGTCGAAAGTCGTCGAAGAAAGGTATAACCAATCTGACTACGTTCACAATCTCTGTGTAATATTTTGACAAAGAAGGATTTTTCTTCAAGCGAAGAAGAAACGGGGCAATATTCGACGCGTCAGATCGAAGACGTTGGCAATCCTCTACGATTTCATAACGACGCATCGGCGCATTCGCACTTGTGTCGTGGAAGTGGTAGACCATCCAATTCGAGATTGATTTGTATACAAAATGGCCGACTCCTCTCATGTCTCCGTAGAAAGATGTCTCGTCCTTTTGATCCCGGAGGCGGCTTTCTTCAGCGGCGGGTCCATAGGGCCGAGGGCTGGTGGACACATATTCACGTTCCTCGGAGAGAAGGAAGGTACGACCATCCGTGCTCGGCATGGCTTCGAACCTGTACATGTTCGGACCTTGCGCGAAAGGACTGTGGGACATGAAAACAAATTCCGCGCTGATTGCCTTGGTGACCTTGGGGCCATTGAAGAGGAATCCGTCCGCTCCATTGTGCGCAAGAATGAACCTGCTGAAATTTTTTTCCGACATTGCGGAAAGCATGCGGAACAACTCGATCAGGTTGCTTTTTCCGGCGCCATTTGCGCCAACAAAAACATTCAGGTTGTTCAACGGGAAGTCCTTCAACTCCCGAATTGACTTGAAACCTTGGACACTGAGTTTTTGAAGAGAACCTTTCATCACACATCCTCCGCGTCCCGCATCAGGCACATGAAGTCTTCCCCGATTCGTTTGGCGTGCCAGATTTTCTCCTGTTCCAACTGTTTGGGGTCGGGCCGGTGCGCAAACCGGGCCCTGCGCCCCTCGTCAATCCGGCCAAAAGCGTCGCCGACGATGGCGAGCAGGTCGTCTTCGAGAAAGCGTGTCACCTGCTCGGCCCTGGCGTGCATGATGCGGTAGAACCCGAAGTCGAGATCGGGCTGGTTCAACTGGAACAACTCCTGGAGCTTTTTTACCAGTCTGGACCGAAGTTGCTGCGTGGTCGGCATACGGATTTCCCTGTCTCAAAGGATGCGCCAGCGAATACGCGGAAAGGATGCAATGCTTTCGCAGCGCAACCGCTGCCGGGCGGCGGGCTGATAGAAAATCGAGATGCGATCCGCGTTCGCTGGACAGTATTATCCAAGGAGTTAAGCGGCGGATTGCGACTTTGTTCCGATCAAAACAGCCCGGATGGAGGTATTTCATGCCCGGAAGCCCCTGCAGAAACCGCAACCCCGCTTTCAAAACGCAGGTAGCCCTCTTCGCTATATCCTGGGGGCGGCGATATGGCCTCAGCTTAATCTCCGCAAAAAATGCGGCGAATAGGCGGAAACGGGTGAAGGAGAGGTGTTTTCAGGTCCGTTCGCCCTTACAAATTTGATTCGCGGCAGGAAACCCAATTTAATCTACGCAGAAAATGCGGCGAATAGAAGCGACCGGTTGTGCCATTCCTCGTCCGCCGTGTCTGCGTTGATCCCCTTGATTCGCCGGAAAGGGCGGCGGGTTTTCAGTGCGTTGCAATGGATTAAAGGGCATGCGCGGCGTTCCGTTCCGCCTTTGTTTTCCATTTTCCGGGCGCAAGCGGATCATGTCCGCTATCGTCAAGGCCATGGAAATGGCATAAGCGTTCCAGCGCGTCGCGTGTATCCCGCTGCGCTTCTTCGATCCCGTCAAGGCGGGTTTCAATCGGCTTTAACGCTTCCTGTACCGCTTCGATAATCGTTTCTTTAGTTAGATTTTCCATTGCTTTCAGGTTGGCAAGTGTTCTACGTGAATGACAGCAAGATACGGCGAAAAAACGAGAATGTCAAGAAAAAAACCTGTAAAGGTCGCACTGGAAAAATGGCGTTTCCCCGAATTTTAATCTCCGTTATTGCATTTTACGCAATAACCCTTTGGCTACTATTGTACATAATCCCCTTGAAAAGCAACCGGCCGCAGGAAAATGTTTCCAGGCGTCAACCCTAAGCCTTCGCCCCGCCTTCGCCCCGGCGCATCACGATTTTCAGATAGTCTTCCGTCGCGATGAATTCCGGCTCGATTCCGTTGTGCGCCTGCAGGGACGGGATGATCTTTTTGCGAATGCCCATCCCGCGCGCGTCGACGTAGTTGAAATCGCGCAAGACCTCCACGAGCAATTGATTGCGGGAAGAACGGAATCCCGCCTTCATTTTGTCCACAGTCACCGAGTTGTTCAGCGCGCCGGGACTCGATATTTCCAGCCGGTCCGCGTATCGGACCACCTCGATTTCTTCGCTCCGCGTCCAGTCCCGGTGCGCCAGCGCGTTGATCAGGGCTTCGCGCACGGCTTCGGCGGGGTAGAACCAGCGGCGTTCGCGCCGGAAGGTTTCGAGATCGAACATGTCGGGTTCTTCCGATATGAAGGGCCGTATCACATCCATGACCCGGTCAACCAGTCCGCCCTCGATCTTTTCGTGCGCGTTTCCCGTAAGATGCCTTCTCAAGGGCGTGATCGGCCCATCGAAAACGCGGTCGTCCAGGGCCTTGTAGTCCTTGTCCTTCCCCTCGAAAGCCATCCACCGAATGCCCGCGTGTCTCATCAGCCTTCGGGGCGAATAGCCGAACAGAAGCAATCCGGCGATGGTGCACACAGCCGGGCCGTCGGAACGGTTTGCCATGAAATTCAGGTTGGTCAAGCGGTTGCCCAACTCCTCGTCCGTTGCAGGCAAGGTCTCTTCGCCCACGACAAACGACAGATAATGCTTCAACCGGTCCCCGTTGAGGTCGTCCAGAATGCTTCCCGAGACGGGTAATAATTCGGTTGTCAGCATTCCCCCATGGGCGAACAACCGAGCCTGTTGCTCTCGCGTTGCGCGTCGGGATATACTGCCGATGCGAATATAGATGTCCTCCCGGCTTCGTTCCCGGACCACATACGGCTTGGACACGCCCTGCCCCACAGTGATCACAGCAATGCGATGTTGTTCGCTCCACTGTACTTCTTCGTAGTAAGGAATGATGAGGGGGTGTACATAGCGGCCAAGGACGGTGTCCATTACCCATTCCTCTGCCTTGTCGCGCTGGATGCCGCTGATGGTTCCGTCGTCTTCGACGCCGAGCAGAATTTGCCCTCCCTTAGCATTGGCGAGGGCTACGATCTCCCTGGCCAGTTGCTCGGGGCGAAGATCGTCGCGCTTGAATTCCACGCCGGAGTTTTCTCCGTTCGCGATGAGTTCCTGTAATTCTGTCTTGTTCATCCGTCACCTGCTGGTCGGCTGTTATGCAATATACGTCATTGCCGACGAGTTTCCGGTGATGGATTTTCGCTTGTGTCGCTTTTCGCCGGAGGGGCGGGCTGAAAGACCGCCTACGCCTTCAAGGCGTACAGACCCAATCTTTACCGGACAGTCCGCCACAAAACGGCAATGGAGCTGCATAGCCGCCAGAACGCACAGGCGCGGCGCGTTCTTTGAGACCCCCGCACGGGCAAAAGTACTGCACGGCGGCGGGAAGGGCAATGTCCGGATCGCGGTGCTTTCTGGCCTCTCTCGCGGCCTGCGCCACCAGGACGGATTTCCAGAATTTTACGCCGCCCCAGAGAAGCCTTATACCCCGTAGGCGACAATAAGGTATCTCGTGCCGGGAGACGTAAGAACACTGACCCCCAAACCGGCTTCTACTTCTTGCGATAAGCAGGCGTTATTAATAAGAAACTCGGCGCCGGGGTCGGTCTGGCCGTCGGGGGTGGATTGAACGAGGACGGTGTCAAACCCAAGTTGCGCCCATACCCCTTCTCCGGCGTCTGCCCAACAAACGACGACGGTATCCGTTCGTTTGCGATCAGGAAACAAGGCAATGCCGAGTCCATCCTCGTTTGTTGTGCCGGTTGCCGATTCCTGATAGGTAAAGCTGCCCGCCGCTCCTTGTTCTCCCTGTTCGCCCTGGGGACCCGCAGGGCCTGTCGGACCTTGAGGACCCGCTGGCCCCACCGGCCCTTCGCATCCTACGAGGATTAAAGCAAAAAGAGCGAGCGCGTGTTTTACGTATTTCATGCCTGTTTGATGGGGTTGGGTGTCGCGTTCTTTCAGATTATGTTCGCTATGGCGTCCGCCCCGGAGTAACGGCATAGTCTGTTCCCGCCCATAACCGAGGATTCGAGCATATTGTACAAGCGAATGTGTTTTGAAAAGTTAAGGGGGGGGGGGGCTCCTCAATTATGAATAAAACGTGAAGAAGCCGAACGATTGGCCCAGAAGCCGCCAAATATGGTCGCGCACAGGCCGCCCGCATTCGTCGCGTTTTCTCCTGTACGCACATTGCACTGGTGGGCAAGCCCATCGGCCCCAGCGAAGAGGCTGGCGATTCGGGCGTACGGCGGGATAACCCGTTTAATCACCGCAAAAAATGCGGCGAATAGAGACGATTGGGAGAAAGGGGCTATTTTCAGGTCCAGCCAATCAGGGAATTCTGGTGTTTGACCGGCTTACCCAGGTTAATCACCGCAAAAAATGCGTCGAATAGAGATGACTGGGGGAGGGAGGGGTATTTTCGGGTCCATTCACCCGGACAATTCCGGTCCGCGACCGGATTACCCAATTTAATCTACGCAAAAAATGCGGCGATTAGGGATGGCGGATGTATGGAGGTGTTCTACGTTCCGTTCGCGGCGGTGCCCTCTTGACCGGGAACCCGGCATAAACGACCTTGTACGGTCAAGCCGCCGCCCCTGATGCCGATTTGATTTCCTGGTCTGCAAGGAAGGCGGTTGGATCCTTTCGCGCCAGGTCCAACGCTCCGTGGCGCAAAGACCGCAACGGGGAACCGATAGATGGCGAAGTGCGGTTTCAAGAGGCTACTTAACGCCTTTTCCGTTGTGGATTGGGCTTCATTTGCTCTGGAGAATTTGAGATGTATGCAACGCGCAGCCAAACCAGGCTGATTCGCTTCGACGAATCGCCTGTTTCCTGGGCAACGATGGCTGATCTGGACGAAAAACTGTGGCGGCGATTCGCAACGCCGCATTCGGACGACGCCCCGGAACGGTTTCTGTCCAAGCTTGGCATGGCCACGCAAGATCAGGAGGGCGTTTGGCGACCGACTGTTGCTGGCCTGCTCATGGCCTGTCGGAATCCCGAGGAGTTTATGTATACGGCATTCATACAGGCGGTTGCGTACAGAGGAACGTCCGTTGCAGACCGTGGAGATTCTCCGTATCAACTCGACGCGCGGGATATCACCGGGCCCTTGGACGAACAGATAATGGATGCTTGCCATTTTGTGAGAAAAAACATGCGCATGGCCGCGAGGAAGGGCGCGATGGGCGGGCGACAGGATTTGCCGCAGTACGACATGGCGGCGGTTTTCGAGGCTGTTACCAACGCCGTGGCGCATCGGGATTATTCGGTGACGGGGAGCAAGGTTCGCCTTAAGATATTTGCAGACCGTCTGGAGTTGTACGCGCCGGGCATGCTGGCGAACTCCATGACGCCCGAAAGCCTCCCGTTCCGCCAGGCGGCCCGGAACGAGGCCGTGGCCAGTCTGCTGGCGCGGTGCCGGATTGCGCGAGAAGACTTGATCGTCCACCGTACGCACATCATGGATAAGCGCGGGGAAGGCGTACCCTTGATTTTGTCTCGCAGCAAAGCACTCTCCGGCCATACGCCCGAATACCGCCTGCTCGACGAGTCAGAACTCATGCTGACGATTTGGGCTGCGGAGGTTTAGGTGTGACCTCTCAATAGGTTGCTCATTATCTCCGGATTTCCGAATTTATTAGGCACATCCAATCGCAATCCATGGGTAGGTCCGCATGAAAATACACAAAAATTCCCGATTGACGCCGAAAGGTCGAGAGCTTCTGG
>JAJDWX010000031.1 GCA_022825385.1 Rhodothermales bacterium | reverse complement strand
CACAGAACCGGGCCAGGTCTACGCGGCGGACATTACGTACATACCGATGGAGCGCGGCTTCCTTTATCTCGTAGCCGTAATCGACTGGAAGAGCCGCAAGGTGCTTTCTCACCGCGTCTCGAACACGCTGGACGCGGATTTTTGCGTCGATGCGCTTGAGGAGGCCATCGGCCGCTACGGCGCGCCGGAGGTTTTCAATACGGACCAGGGGGCGCAGTTCACGTCGGAAGCGTTCACCGGCGCGCTGAAGGCGCACGGCGTGCGCATCTCGATGGACGGCAAGGGTCGCTGGCTCGACAACGTGTACGTGGAGCGCTTCTGGCGCAGCCTGAAGCAGGAGGAGGTGTACCGTCATGCGTACGAGACGGTGGCCGAGGCCAAAAAGGGAATCGCCGCCTACATCCGCTACTTCAACGAAGAACGTCCGCACCAGGGCCTTGACAACCTCACGCCCGACGACGTATACTACAGACGAAAGCCGCTCGCGAAGGCGGCGTAAACCATCGCAACCCTATACCTAAACGCCTGTCCAGTTTTTACGGACCACTTCTATGTGCCGTCATCCATTCGCGGCTTGGCTATCCACGGAATCTCCCGCTCATTTTGGAATATTTCTCCTATTGGTTCGTCGCTTTTACGATAGCGTCCGCGTTGCTCCCCCCTGTATTCATGGATATGAAAATGTTTTTTAGGGTCATGCGCTGGGGTTTTGTACACCTTGCCCATGTTGGTATTATATAGTACGCTTTTCCGTTCTATTGCCATTGTATTCACCGTTTTGTGTTTGTGATTGCGCTTACTTTCCTACTGCTTCCCATGCCTGGGCCGCGCTTTCCCATGCCGCCGCCGCCTTGTTCGCCAGTTCCTTCAGGCCGCCCGTTTCGCTCCCCGCAACACGCCGCCAGCGCGAAGCGTTCTCCCGCGCCCGCAAAACGTGAAGGTGCGCCCGTGAAGCCTGTTCACGTACAAAATTCGCTTGTGGCCGAAAGTCCCCCGCACCTGTCGCTTCCCACGCATTCATTCTCGCATCCGATGCCTTGTTTTTCTTGTCTCCGTTGAAACCGTCCCAGTAGACAAAATCAAAATCCGCTTCTGCATCCCATGCTCGCGCCTCCGCTTCGTACGCCGCCGCCACCTGTGTTCTAATCGGGTTCCGCCCAGATGCTTTCTTTGTCGCTTTCCACGCCTCCGCCGCCGCTTTGTACGCCTCGTCAACATCGACCCGGTATCGGACTCCGCCATGGTAGAAGTCCCCTTCATTCCTCATTTGCCAAATCTTCGAATCCGCTTCCAAAACTACGTCCTGCGCAAACGCATCATCCCTACACGCACGTTCTGCATCATCGTGCGCCTGCAACGCCTTTTTTCGAAAACTCGCAGCGTCATGATAGTTAGCGTTGTTGTCCTCTCTGCCAAACATTGCATGTGCCACTGCTTCCGCCGCGAAAGCCGCCGCAACCAGTTTCTGAAGTTCGTTTCCCGCCTCCCCCCCGCACACTCCCACCGCTACCGCCTCCCAAGCTTCTACCGCCGCCTCCCAAGCTTCCGCCGTTGCTTCGTTCGCTTCCGCCAAAACTTCCCAAGCTTCCGCCGTAGCCTCTCGCACTTCCGAACCCGCTTGAAACATTCTCGCAACATCCACCGCTACTCCTTGCAAAGCCGAAGCATACCTTCGTCCATCCGAAGCATAGTTGCGCAAGAGGGAAGCCAACTCGCGCGCCTGTGAAGCCCCGTCACGCCAACTCAAAGCCCCAGACCGCCAATCTGCGACCTGTTCCTTAGTCCATGAATCATTAACACTTGCCTGTGAAGCCAACTCACGCGCTTGTGAAGCCCCGTCACGCGCCTGTGCAGCCCACTCGCGCGCCTGTGAAGCCGACTCGCGCCGCCGGGAAACCGCCTCGCGCCAATCCGAAGCCCAGCCTCGCGCCTCTGCCAGTAACCGTTCTGCCTCCACCGAATCCGCCTCTGCCGCTTCTGACATTCGCTGGGCCGACATTTTTGCTCTAAGCGAATCTATAGCATCCAACGCGCCGGGGTCCTCCTCCGCTGCTTCCCACGCCGCCGAAACCGCGTCATGCCCTTGCGCCAACGTTTCCCACGCCACCGCTGCGTCCATCTCGGCCTTCGCCTTAGCTTCCCAAGCTGCCGAAACCTTGACCTGAAGGTCCGTTTCCCAAACAATTTTACCGTCAACAAAAGTCGCCCCCGCAGGCAGAAAATCTGGCCGTGTATCAGGAGTTTGCGCCTGGGCAGTAAACGCAATCATTACCAAGAGCACCAGAAGCGAACGTATTTGGGCCCTCAGGATACGGGTACTTGCTGCCCATTGTATCGAACACGCCCCGCAGATCCGCTTTAAGCCCAGCACCGCACGACTCGATATTGCCCGGAACCACCGCACCGCAAAGCGGAACCACTCAGGCCCCAGGTCCCTCTTTCTTAATCCAGGCATTGCTCGCATCATACTTCGTATATTGTGAATCGTTGCTCTCATAATAACTGGTTTATGGTCATTAAATATCCATTTATTATGAATATTATGTGAAATTAGGCCAAAAATAGACTTGATATGGGCGATGAGACAGGAAACCCTGCCAAGATCAAGCGAATGCGCCAAGCATCCCGTGAAGGACTCCCCCATCTCCGGTAGCGAAGTGATCGCCCCCTCGCCCTCCTCCACATACAGGAGACCACGCCATGCCTCGCACAGACCGCTGACCGAAACGGGAAGCCAATGCGTCGGCTGGCCCGCTGATCCACGCAAAGACATAGGCGTTCGCCGCCGGCGATCCTCTCTCTGGGCTCGACGCTTCAATCACGCCTGGAACGGGCGTACTCGGCTATCGGCCCCCTTCTGGAGCAAGGGCTACCAGCCCTTCAACAACTGGAAGGACACGCCAACCCAGTTAGTCATACCTTCTGGAGACAGAATACCTGACGAAACGTAACCGTATTTACACGATTTGCGGGCACCCTCCAGTTTTCGGGATTCCGACTCCACCCACCCGACGAAAACTACCGAACAAGCATCATCTTCCGAACCCGCGTTTCGCCGTTCGACTGCAGCCGGTAGACGTACAGGCCAGATGGAAGGCCGCCTGCGTCGAAGCGGACGCTATACTCCCCTGTCGCCCGCATCCCGTCCACAAGCGTCTCGATACGCTGCCCCTGTGCGTTGAATACGTCAAGGCGTACGTGCTGCGGGCGGTCTATCTGGTAGGGTATAGTAGTCTGCGGATTGAACGGATTCGGGTAGTTCTGCTTAAGGGAGATGGTAGTAGGGAGTTCCTGGGGGTTTTCGTATTCAGAAGACACGGTATTTACTCTGAAAAGAGGAATATCCCCATTCCCGGAACTTGTCCCTTCAGGAAAATCATTAGAAGAGTCTACGAAACGTACACGAATATGAATATACGTCCAGTCATCAGCTATATAATCTCGTTTTAGATAAATTTGTGGATAACCAAGTGCTCCATCAAAATTATCAGGCATAGCATCTTCAGCAATAGAAAAACTTCGTATATGATTAGTCCCGCAAGTTTCTTTGTGATACGTTACGCCCGATGCGTGATTTCTGTAAGGATCGCCAGGATGTCCCCATTCAGTTCCCCATTTTAAGAGATATTCTTCAGCCTGGCCGAACTCGTCGGGGCAGAATACGTTTCCTGTAAAGCCTTTAACGATGTACATATGAAGATTGATTCCCAAAGTATCCACTACTCCGTAAGTTATCTTCCATTCGAACGCTTTATAAGCAACGGAGTCGGGTATGCCCCTATAGCTAAGGGCTGGTTCCTGGGCACGAGCCAGATTGATTGTAGTAAAGAGTACGATGAGGGTAAAGAGGATGCGTTTCATAGGGGTTTTGGTTTGAATTTACAAAGGACACATCGAATAACACACGACTGTCTATCCCTGGACCTTCCTTTGTTTCCCTAAGACCCAGTGCAGGCAAGCATTACCCCCAACACGCGATGGATTACTTCTGCCTTGTTGCCGAATCCAGTCGTTTCGACATCCAGAATGAGGACATCCGTCCGGTCAACGAACGCCTCAAAGCCGTGAGTATCGTAATTTGGGTTTGCCATTGTATTTCAGAGGTTTGTTTAGGGTGCTTACACGGTGCGCGGACTCTTACTCACCTACCCGGCGAAAATCACCGAACCAGCATCATCTTCTGCACCAGTGTTTCGGCTCCCGCCTGCAAACGGTAGACGTACAGGCCTGACGGAAGGATGCCTGCGTCAAAGCGGACGCTATGCTGTCCCGCCGGGCGCATCCCGTCTACAAGCGTCTGGATACGCTGCCCTTGGGCGTTGAATACGTCAATGCGTACGTGCTGCGGGCGGTCTATCTGGTAGGTTATCGTAGTCTGCGGATTGAACGGGTTCGGGTAGTTCTGCTTAAGAGAGATTACGTTGGGGAGTTCTTTTTCGGAGGATGTGGATGTGTCGCAAAGCGTACCTAATCCTAATCCGCAAATAGGACCGCTAAGGGCTTCGGGGACATTATCCAATCTGGATATTTTTGCGTTAAAATCGTCTGTGTCGTCGGCTACGTGGATGGACACGATAATATGCTGATAGCCTAATGGAGTATCAGGTGCTGGTCTTTCTAAGCTAAAATGAGTATGATTGTCCCAACGAGAAATAGCGGTTGTACTAAAATCTCCTTGTATACTCAGGCCCCATCTATCTTCGGATTCACACGATACTTGATGGATTTCTATTTTTCCATCATTGCTTGCATCCTCAAGATCAATCTCTCCTTGACTCCAATCGTTGTTTCCACGTAGAACGTATGTATCTGATTCCCCGCATCCTAACAGGGCTTCGCCGTCAAATCCTCTGGAAACGTAGAAGCGTACTTCGCCAAGATATGTACCGACACTATCTGGATGAAGTGCGTAGTTCGCCTCGGTGTGTGTCCAGCGTACAGAGGATTCCATACCTACGCTGCTGTAATAGAGCGTTTGCCCGTGAGCCAGGTTGACGGTAGCGAAGAGTGCGAACAGGACGAAGAGGATGCGTTTCATAGGGGTTCGCGTGGTTTTGCTGACGTTTTTTCTTTGCCGAAGCGGGCGTGGAGCGGGAACATTGCAGCAAGCCGTGAATATCCTTGGATAAACCGCAGAAACCGGTCGCCGACTCCCCATATGCTGCTGGCCATCGGCGGCTTTCGGGGAAGCGCTCCGCTGATTCAGGCAGCCTGCCTGGCCCAGCGCATCAAGGCCCCTCCGACCCGCAGGACCTGCGAAACCCGACCCCTCAGGACACAGCCGCTTGCTGCCCACCGTATCGAACACGCCCTTGCAAGCCCGCTTTAAGCCCAGCGCCGAGCGACTTGGTATCGCCCGCGTCCGCCGCGCCGCAAAACGGGACCACGCTGGCCCCAGGTCCCTCTTTCTTAATCCAGGCATTGCTCGCGCTGTCTCCGTATATTGTGGGTCTTCGCCCCCATAATAACCAATTTGTGGGAATACAACATCCTTTTATTATGAATTTTAATAAAAATGCAGGCAAAAACAGGTCAAATATGACCAGTATCATGGAAAAAACGGCTACCAAGATCAAGCGGGCGCGTCAGGCGGCGGGCATGACGCAGGCCGAGGCGGCGGAAGCGGCGGGCGTACCGCTTTCTTCCTTCCAGTCCTACGAGCAGGGCAAGGTAACGCCGCCTTACGGACGCGTCGAGGCGATCCTCGCGGCGCTCTCCAGCGCCATGCCCGAACCAGGTTGCTCGGAGGAAGGCGTTTTTCACCTTGTCCTCGCGATGAACGACCAACCGTTCTATCGCTTCCGGTGCGTCGGCGAAGCGCTCGGAGACGTGGAGTTCAACATTGACCTGAACGCCAACCTGCTGAAGGCGCCCAGAGACCCGTGACCCGGAGCCACTCCGGGCGGCACAGGCTTGCCGACGCTGGTTTGGAATCGCTTTGCGGTTGGGGCGTTTTGCACTCGCTCTGCAAGATTAGAGGATGCCGAAAGCGACAAACGCCTCGCGGACGGAACCTGTACGCCTCGTCGGGGGGTTTACCAAAGCCGCTGCGGAGGCGAACCTGCGCCGACTCGAACCAATCCAAACGTTTACAAACTTGTCATGGCTGTCACAAACTTCAGCACCCGCAACGACACCTGGCGAAAGCTGATGGGCAATGGCCTGAGCTACCATGTTCCCCGGTTTCAGCGCGATTATAGTTGGGCCGAGGACGAGTGGAGCGACCTCTGGCATGACATCCTCGGCACGATCAGGGTCGATGGGGAACCGGCTCATTATATGGGCTACCTGGTGCTCCAATCGATGGACGACAAGCGGTTCGACATTATCGACGGACAGCAGCGCCTGACCACGCTGAGTCTGCTGGTGCTTGCAGGGCTTCGCCAATTGCAGAGTCTGATTGACAAGGGAATGGATGTCGAGAATACCCGCCAGCGCATGGAGGGGCTACGGCAAACCTATATCGGCTATCTCGACCCTGTAACGCTCGTGCCCCAATCCAAACTGACGCTAAATCGCAATAACAACGATTATTTTCAGACGTACCTGGTTCCACTCCCTGCAACGCTGCCCCGCCGGGGTTTCAAAGCGTCGGAGCACAGCCTGCGCAAGGCATTCGAATGGTTTGATCGGCATATTCGGGAGTACGTCCGCGACGAACCCGATGCAGGGAAAGCTGTCGCGCACCTGATCGACGCGATGAGCGACAGGTTGTTCTTTACCGTCATCACGGTTACTGATCAATTGAACGCCTACAAGGTATTCGAGACGCTCAATGCCCGGGGCGTGAGGCTTTCGTCTACCGATCTTTTGAAAAATTATCTGTTTTCTCTACTTGACCGCAAGGGGCAGCACGAGCAAGAGTTACGAAATCTTGATGATCGCTGGGAGCAAATCGTTGGCCGCCTCGGCGCAGAGAGCTTTCCTGATTTTCTTCGTGCGCACTGGATCAGCCGTCGGACGTTCGTACGAAAATCGGATCTTTTCAAAACGATCCGGGGCCAAATTACAAACCGGCAAGCAGTCTTTACCCTCCTGGCGCAGATGGAGGAGGATATGGATGCTTATCTTGCGGAAAAGAAGCTGGATGCTGCATAGTACTTTCGGACAGCAACTCGCACATTGACGCGCGGCAAGCGGCCATGGCCAAAATGGCAACGAGTATTTGGCGGGTTTCGCAGTTGCACTGATTTTCCAGGGCCCGTTCGTTTGCCCTCCATGAATACTATCGTCACAGATTCTCCCGAAGAGGCCGCCTCGTTTGTTGCGGCGGGCGAAACGGCGGCGTTTCCCACGGAGACGGTGTATGGACTGGGGGCGGACGCTTTCAATGCCGAGGCCGTTCGAAGGGTGTTCGAAGCGAAGGGGCGGCCGGCGGACAATCCGCTTATCGCGCACGTTGCGGATATTGGAGAAATCGACCGGGTGGCCGACTGCTCGTCCGGCGTGGCCCGGCGGCTCGCGGAGCGCTTCTTTCCGGGGCCAATTACCCTCGTGCTTCCCAAACGCCCGGATGTGCCCCTTGAAGTCACGGCAGGCCTCGACACGATAGGGGTGCGGATGCCGCGGCACAAGGCGGCCCAGGCGTTTCTGCGTACGTGCGGCGGGCCTGTGGCGGCGCCGTCGGCCAATCGTTCGGGGCGGCCCAGCCCCACCACCTGGCAGGCCGTGCTGGAGGATCTGAACGGGCGCATTCCCTGTGTGTTACGAGGCGAACGCCCGGTCGTCGGACTGGAATCCACCGTCGTCGACTGCTCGACGAACCCGCCCCGGATATTGCGGGCCGGGGGCGTACCGCTGGAGGCCCTCCGCGAGGCAGTCCCGGAAATTCAGGGACCGCGGCGCGATTCCGCCGAGGCCCCGCGCAGCCCGGGCCTGCGGCATCGGCATTACGCGCCAAGGGCCCGCGTCGCGCTGGTTGAGCAAGCGCCCGCCCCCCCGCCGGGAAGCGTAGCGGGATATATCGGAATGGATGCTCCGGGAAAGGACGGGCAGCGCGGCTCCGGCCAGGATTGGCGCCTCGTCGAACGGGTCGCTACGCCGGAAGAATACGCCCGGCGCCTCTTCGACTTCATGCGGCGCTGCGACGCGGCGGGCGCGGACGTCATCTATTGCCAGATTGTCGAACCCACCGGCGTCGGCGCCGCCATCATGGACCGCCTCCGCCGGGCAGCAAGCGCAACAGAGGCGACGGAAACCACAAATTGAGCGGCCTGCGCCATGTCTCGCCCCGCGCCGCCTCCGATAGCCCGCCTTAATTATTTAAGGTCCGGATCATTGCGCCTAAATTATTAAAGATGCTACAAACCAGCGGCGGCCCGGCGCAGTGTTGCGTCAAGCAGCCAAGCGCATCATTTCATAATGCGCCCCTTCGTGCCGCAACAGGTACATCGTCCAACGGGAAAGCCAGCCTATGCTCACCAACTCATTGTCTTTGCCCCAGGCGCGCCGGACCTCGTTATCGCAATCCGCCTCCAGCGCCCAATAGATGGGCGGCTCGTTCGTTTCAATGTTTATCCGCGCCTGAACCCATTCTTCGTACGTAGATCGATCTGGCAGGGCGGCGGTTCGGATCGCTATCGCCAGTTCGCTGAATCGGCGGAACAGCATTTCGTGGTCTCGGGCCTTATGAGACGGACTCCAGACCAGATCGGCGGCGGCCAACATGGCGGCAATGGCTCCGAAGTACTCGCCAATCCCGGAAAACGCGGCCGAACCGGCGAGCACGACAAAAAACATAATGCTTTTATGGGTCCTGTCGTAGAACCCCCTTCGTCGCTGGTGGTATCGCATCGACTTCTCGACAGCGAAATCCAGGTCGGCTATTTGATGTTCAAGCGCCTTGTTTTTCATCTTCATTTCCTCGGCGGCGGCCTGCGATCTGGAAGCGATAAGGTATATCGCCAACGGGACGAACCAGAGAGGGTTCCAGATAATTGAAAATTTATCAGGGCATTGCAGGCGCCTGTGCCCTACCCCGCCTTCCGATACAACGCGAAAACCCAGCCCCCGCAGACAAGGAGGCCGTAGGCTTCGCGCGCCGTCTCCGAAAATGCGCCGCCCCCCGCCATGATCAGGCCGCCCAGCAGGATCGCCGCCCAAACGCCGCACAGCGCCATATACGCAAGCGCCAGCGGCCGGGGAAAGCGATCCAGCATAAAAAGAACGCAATGAATGGCGGCGGCGCCGTACGCAGCGGCCCAGGCCAGCGCATCCGGGTCATTGTGCTGAAACGCAGCCCAGGCGACGAAAAACGCCAGGGCGACCCCGTTGGCGATCCGCATGAATCAGGCCTGTTCGTCCTTGGAAAAAGCGGAGTCGAACGCGGCGCCGGGCTGCTCGAAGTCGATATCTTTCGTAAACGCGCACGCCTCGGCGGCGCCCTGCTCCCGCTCCATTCCACTGTCCTCCCATTCGATGCTGAGCGGCCCTGCGTAGCCAACCCGGTTCAGCGCCCGGATAATTTCCTCGAAATTGATGGCTCCCCGCCCTACCGACCGAAAATCCCAGTACCGGTCCGCATGCCCGAAATCCAGATGTCCGCCGAAAACGCCCGCGGCCATGGGCGTCTCCGACCACCATACGTCCTTGATGTGCGCATGGTAGATGCGATCAGCGAAGGCATGGATGAAACCGACGTAGTCCACGCCCTGATAGCCCAGGTGGCTGGGATCGTAGTTGAAACCGAAGGCCTCCCGATGGTCCAGCGCCTCGAGGGCGCGGCGGGCGCTGGCGATGTCGAAAGCGATTTCCGTGGGATGCACTTCCAGCGCGAACCGGATGCCCTCCTCGTCGAAAACGTCCAGAATCGGGTTGAACCGGTCCGCAAAGTCCTGGTATCCCGCGTCGATCATGCCCGGCTTGTTGGGCGGAAAGGAATACAGCAAATGCCAGATGGAACTGCCGGTAAACCCGTTCACCACCGGCACGCCGAGCCGGGCGGCGGCGCGGGCCGTATTCGCAAGCGCCGCGGCGGCGCGCGAGCGTACGCCTTCCGGGTCGCCGTCTCCCCAGACAGACGGGGGCAGAATCGCTTCGTGTCGTTCGTCGATCAGGTCGCATACCGCCTGTCCGACCAGATGGTTGCTGATCGCCCAGACTTTCAGTCCGTATTTGGCCAGCAAATCGTGGCGGCCCTGGCAATAACCATCCTCCGCCAACGCCTTGTCCACCTCGAAATGATCTCCCCAACAGGCCAGTTCCAGGCCGTCGTATCCCCAGCTGGCCGCTTTTTCCGCCAGCGTTTCGAGGGGCATATCCGCCCATTGTCCCGTGAATAAGGTAACCGGTCGCGCCATAATGCTACAGGGTTTTTCAGTCGATAAAAAGCGCGGCGTCCAGGCAGGTCGGCAAGGGCGAGCCTGCGGGCCGCTTCACCCCTGTCAAGAAAAGAAAAACAGCCCATCCCTATGCGTTCTTCACGTAATCTTCATAATGCAACGCGAAGAACCGCCTCCGCTACCAGCCGACCCGGCGCGTTTGCGGGAGCGTCGAGGCATTTTCGTCGTCGGCGGGCGATGCCTCGGGGCTTGCGGCGGGCGATGCTTCGGAGGGCGCGGCTGTCGGGGCGGCCATTTCTTCCAGGCGGGATAACGTAACGCCGGTATAGTAGAAATCCAGAATTTCCGTATAGTCCATGCCGCGCTGCGCCATATCGTGCGCCCCCCACTGGCTCAGTCCCACGCCATGGCCGTACCCCTGGCCGGTGAAAATATACTCTTCGCCGCGCCGCTCGATTTCGAACCGCATGCTGCGCAAGGAGCGCGCCCCGAAACGCCCGATGAGCGCAAGGCGAAAGGCGTTGCCCCTGACGGCCCGGCGCTGCCCGCTTCGCATGAGCAGGGAAACCGAGGCCACCCGGCCGTCCGCGCTCCGTTCGTCCAGCAGGAATCCAATTACTTCCTCCCCGAATTTTTCGCCCAGCGCGGCCAGCGCTTCCGGGCGAGAAACGCGGGTCGTCCATTCGGCGTGGGGCGCCTCGCTTCCGTACGGATCGGGCTTGCCCCGAAGATAGGGCACGGGCGCGCCGGACCAAACGGCTTCGTTGTCGGCGGTGTGGCCGCCGCTCGAAGCATGGTAGACGGCCTGAATGAGTCGGCTGCGCCAGGTCAGCACTTCGCCTTCCGTGTTTTGGGCGGCCTGGCGCGAGCGCGGGGTCATGGCCCCTTGCCCCCGGTACACCTGGGAGCGGGTGTCGTCTACGTGCTGATATTCCGCGCCGAATTTGCTTGTCGAATGCAGGGCGTAGGTGCGGGCGAGTACGGCCATCGCTTTGGATCCCTCCATATCGGGGAGGCCGTATTCCGTCGCGACGACAGAGGCTACGTACGCTTCGATGGGCACGGCGTTGACCAGCTGCAATCCCCCGTCGTCCGCATTCAGGGAAACATGCAGATCGCCCGCGTAGCGCCGCGGACGCTCGTTCTGCATGGCAACGCCGAACAAGGCGTTTCCTGCCGGTTCGACGCGCAGGGATTGCGCGTACAACGTGAACGCGTCGGACGACACCTGAAGTTCGCCTGTGGATGCGTCCGGGGCAATGCGGACGGCTTCGCCCTTGGCTATTTCAAGAAAAGGGTCCGCATGCGCGCCTGCGTACAACCGCGCGAGGCCCTCGTGCGCGGAGAGCAGGACTTCTGCGGGCGCCTGCCGGTCGTATAGCCGTATCCGCACCTCCTGGGCCTGGGCGAACGGGTGCGGCAAAGCGTACGTCGCCGCGAGGGCCAGGATGGCTGCCCGGCAAATCGGCAGGAAGCGCAACAGGGTTGTCATGATCTGAATCGCGTGTCCCGGGGGTATTCCAACGCGCGCGGGCCCGACAGGGTATAGCCCTCGCCTCTTCTGCGGCCCTCCCGCGCCAGGCAATGACGAAACACGGCGCTGCACAAGATGTAAAGTCAATGAATGTCGCGGCGGGAGGTTCCAGAGGCGGCGCCTTCGAGCGGGATGGATCGGCGTATCCCGTAGCGCGCCCCCGCCGCCGCAGGTTCAGAAACAAGATGCGCCCAACGCCGGAAACCCGGCGCGGCGGGCGTCGTTCGCAGACCCGCCGAACGTTCTTGCCCTTTCGCCAGGCCACGCCACCTTGCGCCATGCTGATCGATACGCACGCTCATCTGTATCTGGACGCGTTCCGGGACGATCTGGAGGAAGTGATCGGGCGGGCGCGCGCGGCGGGCGTGGAGCGCATGTTGCTGCCCGCCATTGACGCGCCGTCTATCCGGGCGGCGCTGGCCCTGTGCGAACGATTCGACGGGCTGTACGCCATGGCCGCCCTGCATCCCACGGAAACGAAATCGGCTACCCGGCGAGATTTCGAGGAGGTGGCGGCGCTATGCGAGGACCCGCGGATTGTGGCGGTGGGCGAAACAGGCCTCGACTACTACCGGGACCGCTCTTTCGACGCCCGCCAGCAGACGTTCTTGCGACGGCACATCCAGCTGGCCCGCCGCCGCAACCTGCCTGTTGTTTTTCATAACCGGGAAGCCTTCGGCGACCTGATCCGAATAGTCGAGGAAGCAGGGCGCGACGAGCAGGACCTCGGCGAGGGGGGCCGCTTGCGGGGCGTGTTTCATTGCTTCACGGGTACGCCCGAGGAGGCGGCGCGCATCGCGCGGGCGGGTTTCGCGGTCGGCGTCGGGGGCGTCCTGACCTTCAAGAACGCCCGCCTCGACGAGTGCGTCCGCCGCATCCCCCTGGACCGGATCGTGCTCGAAACCGACGCGCCCTGGCTTGCTCCCGCGCCGCACCGGGGCAAACGCAACGAGCCGGCGTACGTCCGCCTCGTGGCGGAACGCCTGGCGCTGGCGAAAGGCGTATCCGTGGAGGAAGTGGCCGCCGCGACAAGCCGGACGGCGGAGAACGTCTTTCCGGGCATTTGCAGGGATGCGCCAGACAGGGCAGGGCGCTGAGCCGGACGGCGGCGAATAGAACGGCCCGGCCTCTTCGGCCTTGCGCAAAGCCCGCCTGCGCCCCTGCCGTCTATGCCGCCCCTGGATCGCCGGGTGCGACGCGGCGGTCAGGAATCTTTCGTTTCGCAAGCCAGGCCGTTGCCGTCCGGGTCCAGGTCCAGCGGGTCCTCCCCGGTCACTGCAAAGTTGCGATAGGGAATTTCGTCGCAGGAGACTTCGCCCCGCGAAGGCAGGCATACGAACCAGTCCCGGTAGCTCCGGTCGCACCACTGATAGCGCATGAACCGGTATTCCCGCATATCCTTGTATTCCTCTCTGGTAACGATCCGGTGCGGAGGCAATGCAGGGAGCGGCGGCGGGTCCTCGGAGCATCCCGGGTCCGCCGCGTCGTCCAGGTCGTCGAAATCATTGTCCACCCCGTCAAAGCACGACGCGCCGGAATCCCGGGATTCCGGGTCGGGGCGGGCGTGCGATGCTCCCCACGCCTCCGGGATGCTCGCCCAAATATCCTCGAAATACGCGTCGAATTGCCGTCCAAGCCTGCGACTTTGCACCAGCAGCGTGTTCTCGTCGTTGCTTCGCTGCCCGGCGGAGGTCCAGTTCATGGAGCCAAGCACCAGCGTGCGCCCGTCGATAGACGCCGCTTTCATGTGCATCTTGCCGCCCCAGTTTTCTATTTTCACGGGAATGCCCGCCTCGCGCAGGATTTCATGCTTGGAATATCCGTTCTTGGCCGCCGTGGCGTCGATAATTACCCGCACCTTGACGCCGCGCCGGTGCGCCCGAATAAGGTTCGCGGCAAGGTATTTGTCCGTCAGGAAAAAGACCGCCGCGTTGACGTACTCCCGCGCCCGGAATATCAGGCTTCCGACGCCATAGCGCATGGTCTGGTCCTGCGGCGAAAACCAGGTGGTCACCCTGGCGTCGGACAGTTGAAACTCCTCGACGCCGTCCGGCGCCTTGTCGCAGGCTTCCCCCCGGTTCCAGAGGCGTTCGAACTCCTCCGTATAGACCTGCGCCACAGATTCGGAGCGCAGTACGACGACCGCGTTTGCGTTGTAGCCGCCGGTCCCGGAATTGGAAATGTTCGTCGAGCCGGTCCACACCTCGCGGTTGTCCGCCACGAAGAACTTGTTGTGCATGATCCGGTTTTCGGCCAGGAAATGCGCCCGCGCCGCATGGCCCGCCACGAGCATGCTGTCCTCCCCTATGTCGTAGGCAAGGCATTGCAGCGGCCCCTTGAATCCCTTCGGACGCTTGCAGGCGGGCTCTCCCGAAAAATCGTTCCTGCACGCCACTTCGCGGGCGTAATCGTCCCGAATCGTTCCTATGCGCCGCACCCATTCCCCGGTGGAACGGTAGTAATTCTCGTTGTTGCCGTCCCGATCCACTACGCCGCGGACGCGGACGCCCCGCTCCTGGGCGCGCAGAATGGCTTCCAGCACGGCGGACTGAAAACGCGCCCCGTAGATCGCAAAGTCGATGGTTTCCTGCGCGTTGTCCACCAAATCCACGAGGCTTGCGCACAGGCGGCTTTCGCAGTGGTCCTGCGGGCTGTCGAACTCGCGCGGGTCCTGCAGGAGCAGCGTGACGTCGCCCTCGCCGGACTGGGCCGCAGCGAGCGAGGCGGGCAGGAGGACGACCAGCGCAACGGCCCCCCGCAACCCTATGCGGCGTTTGCGGTTTCCGGCGTTTCTGGCGGTCATTGGGGTCGGGGAAAGCGGTGAGAAAGCCCGGCGCGCCGTCCTGTCCCGCGGCGTATTCTGGCCCGGCTTTGGGAAGGCGGCGTACGGAATGTCGGGGAAGAAATATACGGGAATTTTTCTGGAACAGCGGCAAGGGGCGGGCGTAGGCGGGTATAGCCTGTAGAGCGGCGGGTGGAAAGGCTTCGCGCCTCCCTTTTCGCCGCTCCAAACCCGAACGGAGGAGACTGTCATGATCGAAAAACCGATACCTGAGGAAAAACTGGACGAGCTGCGTAGCATTGTGCACGAGCAGTTGGCCAAGCGCTTTGGTCCAGAGGGGCTGACCTTCGATCCCATCGTACTCGAACATGAAATCG
>JAJDWX010000002.1 GCA_022825385.1 Rhodothermales bacterium | reverse complement strand
CGAAGCTCAGAGGCATGCGAGGGGTGCGCTGGCAAGGAATGACGAAGCGATGTGGCAGGCCCCACATAATGAGGAATGACACAGCCAGCGTGCCCCTCGCAGCCTCCCGAAGGGCGCGTCACGTCCCCAACGACCCGAATCTACGGTTTTTTCTGCTGATTTCATCGATACAAGCATGACGGTCTTTGCGGGCAATAGTGACGCGCTGAGCGAAGCGGCTTTGATCAGAGTATCCGTAACGGAAAGACGGCGAGGAAGTGCCTGCGTGGCGCCCGGAAAATATCTTGCGCTCGCAGCGGGCGCCCCTTCTGGACGAAGGCCTGCTACCGGATCGTTTCCCAGACAAGATGATGAATTTCGGGCAGAATCAACCGGTCGATCGCCAGGCGCACCGCATGAAGGGAGCCCGGCAGCGCAAAAATCAGCGTCTGGCCCCATATCCCTGCCTCGGCGCGCGAAAGCATGGCGCCGGATCCGATCTCTTCATAGGAAAGCATGCGAAAAATTTCGCCGAATCCCGGCAGCGTCCGGTCGAATTTCGGGATCACGACGTCGATGGTCGTGTCCCGGCGGCCGACGCCCGTTCCGCCCGTCGTGACAAGGACCTCGCACCGCGCCCCCAGTTCGGCGAGGGCGGCTTCGATGCGTTCGGGTTCGTCCGGCACGATGCGGGCGCCGAGGATTTCCACGCCGCTTTCCGCCAGCGTTTCCGCAATGTATCGTCCGCTGGCGTCCGTCGCTTCCGTTCGGGTGTCGCTGACTGTGATTACGCCTGCGCGCACAGGCGTTTTCGCCGCGGCGCGTTGGTGTTCGTCGTAGCTGGACATTATATCAGGAATAACCGGGGTAGCTCATGGGTGTTCCTCTGCTTTTTTCTCGCCATACCAGCGGGGCGGGTCGTACCCGCCGCGTCCCCAGGGGGTGCACCGCAGCAGGCGGTGCGCCGCCAGCGCCGCTCCCTTCAGGGCGCCGTACTTTTCGAACGCCTCCAGGGCGTATTCCGAACAAGAGGGCGTATAGCGGCAACTGGACGGGATGTGCGGGGACACGGCGTACTGATACAAGCGCACCAGTCCTTTCAGGAGCAGGCGCGGAATCCGTACGATGCGGGCGCTGGCGCGGGGCATGAACGCAGAGAGACAGGAGGGAGTACGAGCGAGGCCGGTCGAAAAAAATACAGAACCGTTCCGCGGGCATTCCGTTATAATTCAGCGAGGATTGTCCTGGTTCCGCGCGCGGCGGCCTGCGTTTTTTCGCGGGAACGCGGGAATCTCCTCGGTATCGCGTACACTCATTACGGAATTATGGATACGAACGCATTGCTCGATCAGGTAACGTTTGACCCCAACGGACTGGTTCCTGCCCTGGCGCAGGACCATGAAACGGGCCAGGTCCTGATGCTTGCATGGATGAATCGGGACACCCTGCAACGTACGCTGTCCGACCGCGTCATGACGTACTGGAGCCGTTCTCGCCAGGAAGTCTGGGTGAAAGGCCAAAGCAGCGGGCATATTCAGGAAGTCGTGGAAATACGGATCGATTGCGACGGCGACGCGCTGCTTTTCAAGGTGAAGCAACATGGCGCCCCGTGCCACGCCGGGTACAAGTCGTGTTTTTACCGCCGATACGACGACGAAGGCCTGGTTACGGACGTCGAGCGCGTCTTCGATCCGGAAGCGGTGTACAAGCGGGTTTCGTAGCAGGAATCCGCCCTGTTCCTGGTCTTGCGCGCAGCCTCGCCCGCCGCCTTTCCCTGCGCCCGGCGCATTCGGCACATTATATTTCTGTTACGCGCTTTGACGGCGCCGCGCCGGTCGTTACTTTCCTGTTATGAAACGACGCACCAAAATCGTTTGCACCCTCGGGCCGTCTTCGTCCGACCCCGACACGATTCGGGAATTGATTCGGGCCGGCATGGACATTGCCCGGCTCAATTTTTCGCATGGCAGTCACGACGACCATGCCCGGCTTATTCGGTATGTGCGGGAGGCCGCCGAAGCGCAGGGCAAGATTGTCCCCGTTCTGCAGGACTTGCAGGGTCCTAAAATCCGGCTCGGGCCGCTCGAAAACGGTTCCATTCCGGTCCGCAAGGGGCAATCGTTGACGCTCACCTCCGAGCCGGTCGAGCGCGGCACGGCGGAGCGGGTGCAGATCACATACGACTTGCTGGCGCAGGACGTCAGCGTGGGCGGGCGCATTCTGGTTGACGACGGCTTGCTCGAACTGCAAGTGGTGGACATTCTCGGGAACGACGTGGTTACCGAAGTGCTTGTCGGCGGGACGCTTGCCTCCCGGAAAGGGGTGAATCTCCCCGACATCAAAACGTCGGCCCCGGCGCTTACCGAAAAAGACCGGCGGGACCTTGCATTCGGCCTGGCGCAGGACGTCGATATGATCGCCCTGTCGTTCGTTCGCGTAGCGTCCGACGTCCTGGATTTGCTGCAACGGATCCGCGCTTCCGGCAAACAGGTGATGGCGCTGGCCAAAATAGAGAAGCCGGAAGCGGTCCGCCGCTTCGACGCGGTGCTGCAAGAAAGCGAGGGGATTATGGTGGCGCGGGGAGACCTCGGCATCGAAATGCCTATTTCCCAGGTGCCGTCCACGCAAAAAATGATTATCCACAAGTGCATCGCCGCGGCCAAGCCTGTCATTACCGCCACGCAGATGCTCGAAAGCATGATTCATAATCCTCGTCCGATGCGGGCCGAGGCCAGCGACGTCGCGAATGCCGTGCTCGACGGGAGCGACGCGGTCATGCTGTCGGGCGAAACGGCCGTGGGGCGCCACCCGATTCGCGTCGTCGAAGTGATGTCCCGGATTATCGAGGAAGCCGAGCGGCATCGGTGGCAATACCAGAATCCGCTTTCCATGCCCGCGGAGCGTCGTTTCGAGTCCGAAGACGTTACGGAATCCGTCAGTTTTACGGCGGTCGATCTGGCGGAACAGGTGGGGGCGACCGCCATCGCTTGCCTTACGGCGACCGGAACGACGGCGTACGCCATCGCCCGCCACCGTCCCGGCATGCCGCTGCACGCGTTCACCGACGACGAAAGGGTGATGCGCCAGCTGCACCTGCTCTGGGGAACAACTTCGTTCCTGATCCCGTCTCAACGAAGCACCGACGAAGGAGTCCAGATCGTCCATTCGATCTTGCGGGAGCGCAAGCTGGTCCGCAGCGGAGACCTGATCGTGATTACGGCGGGCATGCCGTTGCCCTCGAAAGGGCGCACCAATATGGTGCAGGTGAGCCGCGTATAGACCGCCTCGCTGGATGCTTCGCGGCGCGTCCGGGCTTTTTCGCCTCTTTTTCCGCCATTCGCTTGCCGCCATGTCGCCCTCCGTTCGCCCCGGCGTCTATCTTGTCGCAGCGGCGCTCCTGTTCGTTTCGGTCGGGTGCGGAAGCGCTTCCTTTATCGGGCGGCGCTACGACAATTTCACCTCGTATTACAATACGTTCTATAACGCGGAGCAGTACTACAAGAATGGCGTTCAGGCCATGGAATCCTCCGAGGAGCCCATCGACCGGATGCAATACATAGGCATTTTCGGCGCCCCGCCCCGTTCGGGCGGCAACGTCAATTTCCGGGAGGCCATCGACCGGAGCACCGATATACTGATCGAACATCCGCGCTCCAAATGGGTGGACGACGCGCTCGTATTGATAGGAAAGTCCTATTTCTATCAGGAAAATTACGTAGGCGCCGAACAGAAATTCCGCGAGGTCATGGCCTTCGAATCCAGTCTGGAGGACGAGGCCCGGATCTGGCTGGCCCGGACCCTGATGGCCGTGCGTTCCTACGAAGCGGCGGAACAGCACCTTGCCAGCAGCCTGGAACGGGAAAATGTTTCCCGGCGGTCGCAGGCGCAGTTGCGCCTTGCGTTGGGAGAATTGTATGTTAAACAGGAGGCTTTCGACAAGGCGGCGGAGGCGCTTGCAGCGAGTTTGCCCGACATGCGCGACAAGGAGTTCCGGTCCAAGGGGGCTTTTTTGCTTGGCCAGGTATACGAAACCCTTGCGCGGTACGAAGACGCCGTCGAGGCCTACGACCAGGCGCGCAAGGAACGGCCCCCGTACGAACTGGATTATGCCGCGTCGCTGAGCATGGTGCGCGTCCAGGGCGTACATCTTGACGGCGAAGCGGCGCTGGAGGCGTTGCGCCGCATGGATCGCGACGACAAGCACTACGACCGCCGCCCCGAACTTGCCTACGTGCGAGGCCGCATTTATCAGGCGCAAGGCCTGTTCCTTGACGCGCTCGCCACGTACGACCGCCTCCTGTACGAGGAAGAAAGCAGGAGCCAGACCGTCCGCGGACTGACGCACTACGCGCTGGCCGAATTGCACCGGGACGCTTTTCGGGATTATCCGCTTGCGGCGGCGCACTTCGATACCGCCCGGTCGGCGTTGTCTTCCTTTTCTGCCTTGAAATCCGGTAGCGCTGCGCACTATGCTCCCGAAGCGGTAACGGATGCGGAAGAACTGGCGGACGTGTTCGGCGGTTTCTCCGAGGTGCGCGCCCGCGTCGCGCGCATGGATTCGCTGCTTGTTCTGGGTCGTTTGCCCGAAGAGGCGTTCGACGAGCGCATTCGCGCAATGCAGGAGCAGAAAGCGAAGGAACTTGAGGAAGAGCGTCGTCGCACGGAGCAGTTGCAAGCCGAACGCGGCTTCCAGGACGCGGCTTCCCGGACGGGCGCGGTCGGAGGAGGCGCGAGTTCCAATGCGGCCAATATCGGCGAGGCGGGGTTCCTGCACCATCGGGACCGTACGCGCGTGCAGGAAGCGCGCATAAACTTTGTGTCGCGCTGGGGCGAACGCCCGCATGTGCCCGGCTGGCGCCGCATGGAGGCGGTTTCGCTCGCCTTGAGCGCGCGCGAGGAACGCGATTCGGACGAGGACGCCTCGGATGGCGGCATGGGCGATATGGACCTCTTTGCCTTGCCCATAATCGATGTGTCCGACGTTCCGCGCGATTCGCTGAGCCAGGCAGAGATGGAAGCGGAGCGCGCGCTGGCCCGCTACGAACTGGGGAATGCGCTTTTCCTGTCCATGGACAAGGCGGATTCCGCTGCGGTCTGGTATCGTATGGTGATTGAAGAGAATGCGGATACGGAAGTGGCCCAGCGGGCGTTTTACGCTTTGGCCGAAGTGCAGCGTTCGCTGGGCGATACGCTCAGCGCGCACGGGATATACCGGCAGGTTTTGTCCGATTATCCGGATTCCGATTTTGCGGCGCGGGTTCGCATGGAACTGGGCCTTGCGCCTCAGGAAACGATGGACAGTCTCGCTGTCGCGCAGCAGGCGTACGAAGAGGCGATGCTTTCGTGGCGGGACGGCGCGTACGAAGAGGCGTTTCGCCGCATGGTGCTTATTGCTTCCCGCTATCGGGAACTGGAGACGGCGCCGAAGGCGCTGTTTGCCGCGGGCCGCATTTATTTCGAATGGGCCGCCGCAGATTCTCTGGATGTGCTTGGGCCGTTGTCCGTCGCGTTGCCGGATTCGGTGCTGGTCCAGGCCGGTATTATGCAACCCCCGCCGGATTCGCTTGCCGCCGCGGACTCCTTATCCTCTGAATCGCCAGAAATCGCCTTGGCGGATTCCTTGCAAGCGGATGTTCCGGCGGATTCCTTGCAAGCGCTCGCCGCGCCGGATTCGTTGCAGGCGCTTGCCGCGCCGGATTCGTTGCAGGCGCCCGCCGCGCCGGATCCGCCCGCCCCGTTGCCTCTGGACGACGAAGGTCCGCCCGCCGCGCTGCTTGCTTCCGCCGCCGTGGATATCGTCGATCTTCGTTCGGTGTACGCCGGCGTCCGCGCCTTGTACCCCGATACGCCCTACGCCGAGCGCGCCGAATACATTCTGGATGCGCTGGATGCGGAACGTCAGGCCTTGCAGGACTCCCTGAACGCCGCCGCCGATTCGCTGGCTCTTCCCGTCGCTTCGGACTCCCTCGATTTTCCTGCCGACTCGCTTGCGGTTCCTGTGGTTTCGGATTCGCTGAATCTCTTTGCCGATTCGCTTGCGGTTCCCGTGGTTTCGGATTCGCTGAATGTCTTTGCCGATTCGCTTGCGGTTCCTGTGGTTTCGGATTCGCTGAACGTGCGCGGCGATTTGCTGGCCGCCCCGGCCGCTCCGACCGTCCCGGACTCCCTTGTCGTCGAACAGGCGGACGCGCCGCCGGGTTCTTTTGACGAAGCCAACCCGCCGGGCGAAACGCTGACGTTCCTGGACGAAACGTCCGCGCCGGCGGATGAAATGCCTGCGCCGGCGGATGAGGTTCCCGTTGTTGCGGACGAAACGTTTTCCCCGCCTGGCGAAGTCCCTGCTCCGCCAGACGAAACCGCTGCGCGGTCCGAAGCGCCGCCCGGCCCGCCCTTGTCCGGGATTCCGACCGGCGAATTTTCCCTGTACGGCCCGGGGGGCGTTCAGGCTGCGTTGGGCGGATTCACCATTGCGCTCGACGCGCACGCCGAGCGCGAGCCCATGGAAACGCTCATTGCGCCGTACCTGCAACAGGGGCTTCGCGTCGCGGTCGTGGTCGATTCGGTGAACGATGCGGCGGTTTATCTTGCCGTGCTGGGCCATTTTCCGAGCGAGGAGGCTGCCGAGGCGGGACTGCAAGGCGCCCGATATATACTGGGAGACCTCGCGCAAACGGCCCGGGTCCTTCCGCTGAATATCCCTTAGCGCGCATCCGCAAGAGGCGGCGGATCGTTTTTCGAGGCGGTCCCTTCGGGGAACCGCCGGCTGCTGCAACAGGTATACATAGTTTGCCCCTGTTAGTATAGTTGCGTCGGCGCGCGCGGCTTTATTGCGTGTCCGTATCCGTGATCGGCGCGCACCGTCGCCCAGGCGCACCCCTTAGCGATATGTCGGAACCCGGTCCTGAAAATACCCCGCCGGAAACGGAAGCCGAAGAGCCGTCCAGGCAAGACAACGGGCGGCCTGCGAAACGCAGGCCCCGGATCGCCGTGTGGATATACCTCGCGGTGTTCCTGGCGCTGCTTGCGCATCTTTTGCTGTTCCGGTCCGTCGGGTCGTCGAATTCGATCGACTACAGCGCCTTTCTCGAACAGGTAGAGAACGGGTACGTGGAGCGCGTGGTCGTGGTCAACGACCAGCGCATAGAGGGCGTTTTCGCGCCGGAAGCCGTAGAAGAGGGCCATGTCGAAGTCCCGGAGCCGTCCGATGCGTTCTGGGCGGATAGCTCCCCGGAAGCGGCGCTTGCCTTCGTCAGCACCAAGCCGGACGACCACGACCTCACCGATTTTCTGCGGGATTACAATGCGCGGGCCGTCGGCGAGGGAGAGGCGGCCGTGGAATTTTCCGCCCGCGTCGAGGAGCCGTGGTTCGGCGGAATGCTGATCTGGATTTTCCCGCTCCTGCTGATCGTGCTGCTGTGGGTTTTTCTGATTCGCCGCATGAATCCGGGGTCCCAGGCGCTCAGCATCGGCAAGAACAAAGCCGTGCTTTTCGACGCCATGGGGGAGCAACAGTTAACGTTCAAGGACGTGGCGGGCCTGGACGAAGCCAAGGAAGAGGTCGCAGAAGTCGCCGATTTTCTGACGAATCCCAAAAAATTCATCAAGTTGGGGGGCAAACTCCCCAAGGGCGTGTTGCTCGTAGGGCCTCCGGGCACGGGCAAAACGCTGTTGGCGAAGGCGGTGGCCGGGGAGGCGGGCGTACCGTTCTTTTCGCTTTCCGGGTCCGATTTCGTAGAGATGTTCGTGGGCGTCGGGGCTGCCCGCGTACGCGATCTGTTCAAGCAGGCCAAGGAAAAAGCGCCCTGCATCATTTTCATCGACGAAATCGACGCCATCGGGCGGACCCGCGGACGCGGCATGATGATGGGCGCCAACGACGAGCGCGAGAACACATTGAACCAGTTGCTGGTCGAGATGGACGGGTTCAATACCGACAAGGGGGTCATTATCATGGCCGCCACGAATCGTCCGGACGTGCTGGACAGCGCGTTGTTGCGCCCCGGCCGTTTCGACCGGCAGATTTTGATAGACAAGCCGGATCGCCGCGAACGCGCGGAAATTTTCAGGGTGCATACGCGGCGCCTGGTGCTGCACGACAATGTGAATCCCGAAGTGCTGGCCGGACAAACGCCCGGTTTTGCGGGCGCCGAGATTGCCAATGTGTGTAACGAGGCGGCCCTGCTCGCCGCGCGGGCGGAGAAGGAATCCATTGAAATGGAAGATTTCGAGCAGGCCATCGACCGCGTGATCGCCGGGCTTGAAAAGAAGAACAAGCTGATCTCGCCGGAAGAACGCAAGATTGTCGCCTACCACGAGGCGGGCCACGCCATCGCGGGCTGGTTTCTGGAGCATACGGACCCGGTCGTCAAGGTCTCCATCATACCGCGCGGGCTGGCTGCCCTTGGCTACGCCCAGTATCTTCCCGAAGAACGCTATCTCTACACCAAAGAGGCGTTGCTGGACCGGATGACCATGGCCGTGGGCGGGCGCGTGGCGGAGGAAATCGTTTTCGGGCGTATTTCGACCGGCGCGCAGAACGACCTCGAACGCATTACCCGCATGGCCTACGCCATGGTGGTCTATTACGGCATGAGCGATCGGGTCGGGTGCGTTTCGTACAATCGCTCTAACCGGGACGAGGACGGCCCCCTTTTCGAGAAACCGTATTCCAACGAGACCGCCCGCATTATAGACGAGGAAGTACGGTTGATTATCGACGAAATTCGCGAACGCGCCCGCGGCTTGCTGGAAGAGAAGCGCCCGTTTCTGGAGGAAATGGCCAAGGCGTTGCTGGAAAAGGAGGCGCTGGGCCCCCGGGAACTTGTCGATATCCTCGGTCCGCGTCCCCATGGCGAATATATTTCGCTGAACGGCGCGCCCGCCGGGCAGGCCGAAGAACCGGAAGCGGCTGGAAACGGAGTGGCGCCGGAAGCGTTGCATGCCGCGCTCGACGGAGAAGCCGCCCCGGATTCGGAGGCGCAAGCGCAGGTCGGGGAAGAGGAGAAGGCGGACGGCGGCGCATAATAAATGCAGCGTATGCGCGGGCTGCCCGGCCTGCCTGGCAAGATTTTTTACCCGATCTTAACGAATTGTCTTGAATTCAATGCTCGCATGCGCTATATTGTGAGGCTTGCGTTGTTTTGGCGTTTGCCTGCGGGGCGCCGCCCGAACGATTTTTTCACCGATTTTTCCAACCCAACAGAACCTGACGACGAATCGTGCCGACCATTCAGCAGCTTGTTCGCCATGGGCGAGCGCAAAAGCCTGTAAAGACCAAAGCCGCTGCGCTTGAAGGCAGTCCGCAGAAGCGGGGCGTCTGTACGCGCGTCTACACGACGACGCCGAAGAAGCCGAACTCTGCGCTTCGCAAAGTGGCGAAGGTGCGGCTTACGAACGGCTATGAGGTGATCGCCTACATTCCGGGCGAGGGGCACAACTTGCAGGAGCATTCGATCGTGCTTGTGCGGGGCGGGCGCGTCAAGGACTTGCCCGGCGTCAAGTACCACATTGTGCGCGGCGCGCTGGATACGGCGGGCGTGGGGGATCGCATGCAGGCCCGGTCGAAGTACGGCGCGAAAAGGCCGCGAAAGTAATCTGGAAAGAAATAATTCTTCGGAACAGGACGCCAGGCGCGTATTGCAAAGAGGTCTGAATCATGCGCAGAAACAAAGCAGAAAAACGGAAAGCCGTCGCGGATTCTGTCTATGGCGACGAACTCGTGGGCCGTTTCATTGCCAGCGTCCTGAAAGACGGCAAGAAGAGCACGGCCCAGCGGGTAGTGTACCAGGCATTCGACCTTGCCGGGGAGCGCGCAGGCGAGCCGGGGGTCGAGGTGTTCAGGAAGGCGGTCGAGAATGTGGCGCCGCTCATTGAGGTGCGGAGCCGTCGCGTCGGCGGGGCTACCTATCAGGTGCCTGTCGAAGTGCGCCCCGAGCGTCGCACCGCGCTGGCGTTTCGGTGGATTATCCGCTACGCGCACGCCCGCAGCGACAAGAGCTTTTCGTTGCGGCTTGCAAACGAATTGCAGGCGGCGGCCAAGGGAGAAGGCGGGTCCGTCAAGAAAAAAGACGATACGCACAGAATGGCGGAATCCAACAAGGCATTCGCTCACTTTCGGTTTTGACGCACGAACAATGCGATTCGCAGCCTTTCGGCCGCTTGTTTGCGGCGGGGGCTTGACCTATCGAGCACAGCAATGGCCAAAGTAAAGACGATACCTCTTGACAAAACCCGCAATATCGGCATCATGGCCCATATTGACGCGGGGAAGACCACCACGACGGAGCGCATCCTGTTCTATACGGGACGGCTTCATCGCATGGGAGAGGTGCATGAGGGCGGCGCCACCATGGACTGGATGGAGCAGGAAAAGGAGCGCGGCATTACGATCACGAGCGCGGCGACCACCTGTTTCTGGAAAGATCATCGCATTAACATCATCGATACGCCGGGCCACGTGGACTTCACCGTCGAAGTGGAGCGCTCGCTGCGCGTACTGGACGGCGCGATCGCGCTGTTTTGCGCCGTCGGGGGCGTGGAGCCGCAATCCGAGACGGTATGGCGACAGGCCAACAAGTATGCCGTGCCGCGCATCGCCTTTATCAACAAGATGGACCGCACGGGGGCCGACTTCGAGAACGCCGTGCAAATGATGCGCGAACGGCTCAAGGCGCACCCCATTCCCGTGCAGATACCGATCGGCGCCGGGGACATGTTTCGGGGCGTCATCGACCTGATCGAAGACAAGGCGATCATTTGGCACGACGAAACGCAGGGAGCCACCTGGGACGAGATCAAGGTGCCCTCGGACCTGAAGAAAGAAGCGCGACACTGGCGCATTCATCTTCTGGAGGCGGTTGCGGAGCACAACGACGCCTTGTTGATGAAGTACCTCGAAGGCGAGGAAATCACGCCGGAGGAAATCCGGGCGGCGGTGCGCGCAGCGACCCTGAACATCGACATTACGCCGGTTTTTTGCGGTTCCGCGTTCAAAAACAAGGGCGTTCAGCGCTTGCTGGACGGTGCGATCGATTATTTGCCGGGGCCGGTGGACATTCCGGCTGTGTCCGGCGTCCATCCGAGGTCCGGAGAGGAAATCGAGCGCAATCCCGACCCGTCCGCTCCGTTCAGCGCCATTGCGTTCAAGATCGCCACGGACCCCTATGTCGGGAAACTGACCTTTTTCCGCGTCTACAGCGGTACGCTTGACAAGGGGTCGCAGATTTTGAATGGCTCCTCGCAGCAAAAAGAACGGGTGGGACGCATTCTGTTTATGCATGCGAATCACCGGGAGGACGTCGAGCGCGTGGTCGCCGGAGATATTGCGGCGGCGGTCGGGCTCAAGAAAATCCGCACGGGAGACACCTTGTGCGACACGGGACATCCGGTGGTGCTTGAGCACATGGAGTTTCCCGAACCCGTTATTCGCATTGCGATCGAGCCGAAGACCAAGGCGGACGGCGACAAAATGTCGCAGGGCCTTATGAAATTGTCCGAGGAGGACCCGACGTTCGTCGTCCGCACGGACGCAGAAACAGGCCAGACGCTCATCGCAGGGATGGGCGAACTGCACCTGGAAATTATCGTAGATCGTTTGCGTCGCGAATTCCAGGTGGACGCCAACGTGGGCCGTCCCCAGGTGGCGTATCGCGAAGCCATTACGACGCTTTGGGACGAGCGGTACACGCACAAAAAGCAGACCGGGGGCCGCGGGCAATTCGCCGAGGTTCACATCGAGTTTACGCCCACCGAGACCGGCGTCGGCTTCGAATTCGTGGACGAAATCAAGGGAGGCAATATCCCGAAAGAGTATATTCCTTCCGTGGAAAAGGGGATCAAGGCGGCCATGCTGCAAGGTCCGCTTGCCGGATATCCCATCGAAGGCGTCCGGGCCCGCCTCTACGACGGAAAGTACCACGACGTGGATTCCGACCAGAACGCCTTCGAGATCGCGGGCCGGATGGCTTTCCGCAGCGCAGCCCGAAGGGCCACCCCCGTCATGATGGAACCCATCATGCAGGTAGAGGTGATTACGCCGGAGGAATACATGGGCGATGTGATCGGCGACCTGAACAGCCGCCGGGGCCGCATCGAGAGCATGATTCCGCGCCAGGACGCGCAGGGCATCACGGCGTCCGTGCCGCTGTCGGAGATGTTCGGGTATTCCACCGACCTTCGATCCATTACGCAAGGGCGGGCCATCTACACGATGCAATTCGACCATTACGAACAGGCGCCGAAGAGCATCGTCGAAGAGATCGTTTCGTCCAGCGCCGGGGCCGTTGCGGCATAGCCGCCGGTCAGGCAACCTTCACTGAAACCATTTTTCCGAACACCTTATCGCCCAACAGAGCATTCAGCCATGGCAAAGGAAACTTTTGAGCGCAGCAAGCCTCACGTGAACATCGGTACGATCGGACACGTGGATCACGGAAAAACTACGCTGACGGCAGCGATTACGCTGGTCCTGAATCGTCGCGTGGAAGATCCGGCGAACGCGATCCGTTCGTTCGACTCCATCGACAACGCGCCCGAAGAGCGCGAACGCGGCATTACGATCGCTACGGCGCATGTGGAGTATGCAACGGAAGCGCGGCATTACGCCCACGTGGACTGTCCGGGGCACGCCGACTACGTCAAGAACATGGTGACGGGCGCGGCCCAGATGGATGGCGCGATCCTCGTTGTGGCGGCCACCGACGGCCCCATGCCGCAGACCCGGGAGCACATCCTGCTTGCGCGTCAGGTGGGCGTTCCCTACATCGTGGTGTTTTTGAACAAGGTGGACCTGGTCGACGACGAGGAACTGCTGGAACTCGTGGATATGGAAGTGCGCGAGCTGCTTGACGCGTACGAATTCCCCGGCGACGATACGCCGGTTATCGCCGGTTCCGCCCTCGGCGCGCTGAATGGCGAAACGGAATGGGAAGACAAGGTCATGGAGTTGATGACCGCCGTGGATTCCTACATTCCCACGCCTGTCCGCGAGATGGACAAGCCGTTCCTGATGCCGGTAGAGGACATTTTTTCGATTACGGGCCGCGGCACGGTCGCCACGGGGCGGATCGAGCGGGGCGTCATCAATGTGGGCAACCCGGTGGAGATTCTCGGCATGCAGGAGGAGAAACTAAACTCCACCGTGACGGGCGTGGAAATGTTCAGAAAACTGCTTGATTCCGGTCAGGCGGGGGATAACGTGGGCCTGTTGCTTCGCGGCGTAGGCAAAGAGGAAATCGAGCGCGGCATGGTGATCTGCAAGCCGGGCTCCATTACGCCCCATCGCCATTTCGAATGCGAAGTGTACGTGCTGTCCAAGGAGGAAGGAGGGCGCCACACGCCGTTCTTCAAGGGGTACCGTCCGCAGTTTTATTTCCGCACCACGGACGTGACGGGAGATATCGAATTGCCCGGCGGCGTGGAGATGGTCATGCCTGGCGACAATACGCAGTTCGAAGTGAAGCTGATTCAGCCGGTGGCGATGGAGGAAGGCTTGCGCTTCGCGATTCGCGAAGGCGGTCGCACGGTGGGCGCCGGCGTGGTGACGAAGATACTGGATTAGGAGGCAACGAGATCGGGATATTCCTGTCGCGCCCGGCGCGGCGAGGACGACTGGCAAGGATCATGGCGCTGAATCAGAAAATTCGCATCAAGCTCAGGTCGTACGATCATCGACTGATCGACAAGAGCGCAAGCAAGATACTCCGTACGGTGAAGTCCACCGGCGCGGTGGTGAGCGGTCCCATTCCGCTTCCCGTGAAACGGTCGGTGTATACGGTGCTGCGCAGTCCGCACGTGGACAAGAAAAGTCGGGAGCAATTCGAAACGCGAAGCCACGAGCGCCTGATTGACATCCTGTCCACGAGCAGCAAGACCGTGGACGCGCTTATGAAGCTGGAGCTTCCGAGCGGCGTCGACGTGGAAATCAAGGTGTGATTCTTTCTGAAACGAACAAGAGCGCATGGATGCGTAGATACTTTTCCATAGCAGGCGTACTGGCCGCGCTGGCGTTGCTGGCGGTCGGGTGCGATTCGAACGACGAAAGCGGACCCACCGACGCGGAGCGGTTCGTCGGTTCCTGGACGGCCATCGCCATCAGCGATAGCAACGGAGACCAATCGGCGGAATTCGCGGCGATCGTGAGCAGTTTGATCGTCGCAATGGAAGAGGGCGATAATCCCGCTTTTTCGCTTAAGGTGGATTACACGGAGGATTCGGGTCGCGACGACTTGACGCTCGCCGGAACGTATGCAGTGGACGACGGGCCGCGGACGCTCACGCTGACGATCGCCAGCGGCGCCAGCCTTCCGTTCACTTATTCGTTCGAGGACGATTCGCGGGCGGTCCTTACGACGGCCGCCGCCCTCGTCAATCCGATTTTCAATCCGACCACGCCCTACGAGGGTACGGTCAGGGTGACGATTCAAAAGCAGTAATTACGATGGGCGCGCTGATCGGCAAAAAAATGGGCATGACCAATGTATTCGACGAGCTGGGGAATAACATTCCCTGTACGCTCATCGAAGTGACGCCGAATGTCGTTACCCAGGTGAAGTCCGCCGACGGACCGGACGGCTACGACGCCGTGCAACTTGCTGCGTTCGAGTGCAAACCCTCCCGGACGACGCGGGCCCGCAAAGGCCATTACGAGCGGGCGGGAACCTCGCCAAAGAAAAAATCGGTTGAATTCCGCCGCGATTTTGCAGGGCGGGAACTGTCCCCCGGGGACGAAATCGGCGTGGGCGACGTATTCGAGGAGGGGGATATCGTGGACGTCGTTGGCGTTTCCAAGGGGAAAGGCTTTCAGGGCGTGGTCCGGAGGCACGGATTCCGGGGCGTGGGTTCGCGTACGCACGGCCAGCACAACCGGGAGCGCGCGCCGGGCTCTATCGGGGCGTCCTCCGATCCTTCCCGCGTGTTTCCCGGCATGAAGATGGCGGGGCGCATGGGCCATGCGCGCACCACCGTGCAGAACCTGCAAGTGGTTCGGGTGCTGGGCGAACAGCATGCGCTTTTGCTGAAGGGCGCCGTGCCGGGCCCGAAAGGCGGCGTGGTAACTATCCACAAAAAACAATATATGGCCTTGTAACGGCCCTGTTGCGGCTTGCGTATTTCGCGGCGACGCACGGGTGCGAACACGTTCGGATGCTTTATGAATGTTAGGGTTTTCGGTTCTGACGGGAACGCCACGAAGCGCAAGGCGCCGCTGGATCCCTCGGTGTTCGCCATCGAGCCCAACGACCATGTGATCTGGCTGGACGTGCGGAGAATACAGGCCCGCGCCCGACAGGGAACGCATAAAACGAAGGAGCGCAGCGAGGCGCGCGGAAGCACGCGGAAATTGTATCGTCAGAAAGGTACGGGCTATGCGCGCGCGGGCGCCAGCACGTCCCCGCTTCGCCGGAGCGGCGGGACGTTTTTCGGACCGCGCCCCCGGCAGTATCGTTTCAAGATGAATGCGAAGGCAAGCCGCCTCGCCCGCCGCTCCGCGCTGAGTTACAAGGCGCAGCGCGACGCCTTGTGCGTCGTGGGCGATTTGCAGTACGAGGAGCCCAGTGCCCGCAAACTTGCGGAACTGGTGGAGGCGATGGGCTTTGCCGCCGACAAGGTGCTTGTGCTTACGGAAACGCATAGCCCGGCGGTGTATCGCTCCAGCAGCAACCTGCCGCGCATCCGGGTCAAGGAAGCGCAGCATGTTTCCACGCTCGACATTCTCGCCGCCGATGTGGTTGTCTTCGAAGAAGGCGCCCTGGCGCTGCTCACCCGGTTGCTGGGATCTACCGAAAACGCTACGGCCTGAGTCGCGGCGCTGCGAACGAATCCACGGAAAAATGCACATGCGTAACGACATACTCATCCAGCCGCTGGTTACCGAGAAGCTGACAAGGCTTATGGAAGGGAACCAGTATGCGTTTGAGGTGCGGCTGGACGCCAACAAGGTCGAAATCAGGAAAGCCGTGCAGGAGCGGTATCCCTCCGTTTCGATCAAGAAGGTTCGGACCTGTATCGTTCGGGGCAAAAAACGCAACCAGCGCACCCGGCGCGGCGTCGTGCAGGGGCGCACCGCGCAGCGCAAGCGGGCGATTATCACGCTGCACCCGGATTCCGAGCCGATCGACTTTTTCGAACAGGTTTAATACGTCTCTTCCCGACAGGATCGCGGAGAACCATGGCCATCAGGAAAGTAAAACCGACATCCAACGCCCGGCGGCAATATACGCTCGACGCGTTCGACGACATTACTTCGTCGAAGCCCGAGAAAAAGTTGCTGGCTCCGTTGAAGCACAAGGCCGGGCGCAATAATACGGGGCGGATTACCACGCGTCACCAGGGCGGCGGCCACAAGCGCCGGTATCGCGTTATCGATTTCAAGCGCAACAAGCCGGGCATTCCGGCGCAGGTGGCTACCATCGAGTACGATCCCAATCGTTCGGCCCGCATCGCGCTCCTCGCCTACGCCGACGGCGAAAAGCGCTATATTATCGCCCCCGACGGAGTGAAAGTGGGCATGACGCTTCGGAATGGGCCGGACGCCCCGCCCGAACCGGGCAATTGCCTTCCGTTGTCCAGCATTCCCCTCGGCACGCAAGTACATGCGATCGAGATGCGCCCCGGGAAAGGAGCGCAACTGGCTCGTTCGGCGGGCGCCAGCGCGCAGCTCATGGCCCGCGAAGGGAAATACGCCACGCTCAAACTGCCTTCGGGCGAGACGCGCCTGGTTCCTGCGAACTGCATGGCGACCATTGGCGTGGCGAGCAATCTGGATCATATGAACATCGATATCGGGAAAGCCGGTCGCAACCGGTGGCTTGGCGTGCGTCCCAAGACGCGCGGCGTGGCGATGAACCCCATCGACCACCCGATGGGCGGCGGGGAAGGCAAGGCGTCCGGGGGACTGCCTCGGTCTCCGCATGGCGTTCCGGCCAAGGGGTACAAGACACGCAAGAAAAACAAACAATCCGACAAGTACATCGTCCGGCGGCGAGACCGATAGGCGCTGTTGCGCGCCCGGTCGCTTTCGGAGAGAGCAGATTACGGAAACATGGCACGTTCGCTACGCAAAGGGCCTTACGTTCACTTCAAGTTGCAACGCAAGGTGGACGCCCTGAACAAGAGTAATTCCAAAAAGGTGATCAAGACCTGGAGTCGGGATTCCATGATTACCCCGGAATTCGTCGGGCATACCTTTGCCGTGCACAACGGGAAGCAATTTATTCCGGTCTATGTGACGGAAAACATGGTTGGCCACAAGCTGGGCGAATTTTCGCCCACGCGATCCTTCCGCGGACACGCCGGCAAGAACGTCGACAAGCGCAAACGATAACCACGCAAGCCGCGTTCCGCATGGTTTATCGGGACGCGCGACGACCTATGGAAGCACGCGCCATCAGAAAGCATATTCGCAGTTCGCCTCGCAAGATGCGTACGGTGATCAACCTTGTTCGCGGCAAGACGGTCGCGGACGCGCTCAGCATTCTGCATTATCAGCCGCAAAGGATAACCCGGCCGGTCGAATTGACGATTCAGTCCGCCGTGTACAACCTGATGGACAGAAACCCGGACGACCGGTTCGAGGAAGACGACCTCGTGGTCAAGGAAATACGGGCGGACGAAGGCGCGCGCATGAAACGTTTTCGTCCGGTATCCCGCGGGCGCGCCCACCCCATACTCAAGCGTTCGTGCCACCTGACGGTGGTTGTGGCGACCACGGGCGAGGTCGAAACGGAAGCGCCGGAAGAAGACGCGTAAGCGCATCGCAGAACATCAACGCAAGGACACGCTAAAAAGAGAAAGGCATTGGGTCAGAAAACACATCCGGTCGGATTTCGGTTAGGCGTCATTCGAGGTTGGGACTCCAACTGGTACGCCACGCGGGATTTGCCGGTAAAACTTGTCGAGGACGAAGAAATTCGCCGGTATCTTGCGACGCGCCTGCGTCGCGCGGGACTAAGCCGTTGCGTCATCGAACGTACGCTGAAGAGCGTCGTGCTGACGCTGCATACGAGCCGTCCCGGCGTGGTCATCGGGCGTAGCGGGAGCGAAGTGGAGAAACTCCGCGAGGAAATCAGGAAGTTGACGAACAAGGAGGACATTCGGATAAACATCAACGAAATCAAGCGGCCCGAACTGGACGCCGAACTGGTCGCGCAGAACGTGGCGCAGCAGCTGGAGGGGCGTATTTCGTTCCGGCGGGCCATGAAGCAGGCGGTTACTTCGGCCATGCGCATGGGCGCGGAAGGGATCCGCATTCGCGTATCGGGACGTTTGGGCGGCGCGGAGATGGGTCGCACCGAGCAGTATCTCGAAGGGCGCGTTCCGCTGCACACGATTCGCGCCGACATCGACTTCGCTCAGGCGACGTCCCACACCATTTACGGTTCTATTGGCGTGAAAGTATGGATCTACCGGGGCGAAATTCTCGGACAGCCGGACCTGAGCCCGAATATCCAGGCGCAGCGGCAGCAGATGCAGCAGCAGTTTCAGCCCCCGGCCCGCAAGCGTCGCGGGCGTCGGGGCCGCAACGCCGATTCGTCGTCCTGACCTGTTTTTTCGCCCCTGTTTTTCATTCAGCGATTCGAAATAACGCATAGCCATGTTAACGCCGAAGCGGACAAAATACCGAAAGTATCAGAAAGGACGCATCAAGGGGAATGCGCAGCGCGGGGCCAGCGTAAATTTTGGCGATTTCGGCATCAAGGCCCTGGAGCCGGGGCGGATTACCAGCCGTCAGATCGAGGCGGCCCGCGTCGCTATGACGCGCCGCATGAAGCGCGTCGGCAAGGTGTGGATTCGCATTTTTCCGGACAAGCCGATTACGAAAAAGCCTGCGGAAACCCGCATGGGCAAGGGCAAGGGCTCCCCGGAATACTGGGCCGCCAACGTAAAGCCGGGCCGTATTCTTTTTGAGATCGGCGGGGGCATTTCGGAAGAATTGGCCCGGGAGGCGCTTCGGCTTGCGCGGCACAAACTGCCGATCAAGACGAAGTTTGTCGTGCGCCCGGATTATCAGCCCACGGAATCCGCCGGACGATAGCGATTATACAGGAAAGCGCCATGTTGAAACCCAGCGAAATTCGCGAACTCGGCCAGGAAGAGGTCCGGAAACGCATCGACGAGGAAGAGGATCAGTTGCGTCGGCTGCATTTTCAGCACGCCATTGCGCAGATTGAGAATCCCGCGTTGCTGCGTCAGAAGCGGCGCCTCCTCGCTCGGCTGAAAACCATCCTGCGCGAGCAGCAAAACGAAGTTTGAACCGGAAGACAAGACGATGAGCACAGATACAACAGAGGCTGTGGCGCCGCAGGCAAGCCGCCCGTCGCGCAAGGAGCGCATCGGCGTGGTCATCAGCGATCGCATGGACAAAACGATCCTGGTGGCGGTGCAGCGGCAGATCAAGCATCCGATATACGGCAAGTTCATCAAGAAAACGACGAAGTTGATGGCGCATGACGAGCGCAACGATGCGAAGCGGGGAGATTCCGTGCGCATTATGGAAACGCGCCCGCTTAGCAAGCGCAAGCGCTGGCGTCTTGCCGAAGTCATTGAACGGGCCCGGTAGCCCATATTCTTAGCGAACCCATGATTCAGCAGGAGTCGAGACTTGCCGTAGCGGACAACAGCGGCGCCAAAGAGGTGCTGTGCATCCGCGTACTGGGCGGAAGCGGCCGGCGCTATGCGCGCATCGGCGACCGGATTATCGTGACCGTCAAATCCGCCATGCCCGGCAGCGCCGTCAAGAAAGGAGAGGTTTCCACGGCGGTGGTGGTTCGCACGAAAAAGGAACTGCGCCGCAAGGATGGGTCGTATATCCGCTTCGACGAAAACGCTGCCGTGCTTCTGAATCCTCAGAACGAGCCGCGCGGCACCCGTATTTTTGGGCCGGTGGCCCGCGAATTGCGCGAAAAACGGTTTATGCGCATCGTTTCTCTTGCCCCGGAGGTGCTCTGACGACCATGCCGAGAAAATACAACGCACATAAGAAGATGCACGTGAAGAAGGGGGATCGCGTACGCGTGATCGCGGGAAACTACCGGGGATACGAAGGGAAAATCCTGGTTACGTTCCCGGAAAAGGAGCGCGTGATCGTGGAGGGGGTCAACCTGCGTTTTCATCACGAAAAACCAAGCGCCGCCAACCCCCAGGGAGGCCGCGTGGAGAAAGAGGTTCCGGTGCATGTGTCCAACGTGCAGCCGCTCGCTTCGGACGGCGAACCGACGCGCATCGGGCGCAAGCGCATTGTAGACCCGGAGACAGGCCGCGGGCAATGGGTTCGATATGCGAAATCCACAGAGGAGGAGCTTCCGTAAGGCCTGCGCCGGGCGAATTTCGCTGCGCCGGACCCCACACCTTGCTTATTGAGACTGGACAGATGAGCTATACGCCAAGATTGAAGGAGCGGTATCGTACGCAGATCGTTCCGGCGCTGCAAAAGCAGCTCGGGTACGGCAACGTTATGCAGGTCCCTCGCCTCGAGAAGGTCGTGGTGAACAAGGGGGTCGGGGACGCCTCTGCGGACAAGAAGGCGCTGGACAACGCCATGGAAGAACTGCGTCGCATTACGGGACGGCACCCCATGGTGGCGAGGGCGCGCAAGAGCGTGTCGAATTTCAAACTGCGGCAGGGCATGGCTATCGGCTGTTACGTTACGCTGCGCGGCGACCACATGTACGAATTCGTCGACCGCCTCATTACGCTGGCGCTCCCGCGCGTACGCGATTTTCGCGGCGTATCGGATCGCAGTTTCGACGGCCGGGGCAATTTCACGCTGGGCGTTCGGGAACAGATCATCTTCCCGGAGATCGATGTGGACAAGATCGACCGAATCGGCGGGATGGACATAACGTTCGTCACGACGGCGGCTACGGACGAGGCGGCCCATGCGCTGTTGAAGGAACTCGGCATGCCTTTTGTCCGACGGGAAGAACGCTCCGCCGCTTGATCTCCATTGCTCCCGTACGCACCCGCACCGCAAAAAACCAGGTAAATCGTAACGCTATGGCGAAAACAAGTTGGATGGCGCGCGAAAGAAAGCGCCAGCGCATGGTTGAGAAGTACGCCGAGAAACGTCGTCAGCTCAAGGAGCAGGGCGACTGGGTCGGTTTGCAGAAACTTCCCCGGGACGCCAGCCCCGTGCGGCTGCACAACCGCTGCCCGCTTACGGGCCGCGCGCGCGGATACATGCGCGATTTCGGAATTTCCCGCATCGCTTTTCGCGAGATGGCGCTGGAGGGCAAGATACCCGGCGTACGCAAGGCGTCCTGGTAACGTTTTTCGATTCAAGACGATATGAGTGGCATAACAGACCCGGTTGCAGATTACCTGACGCGCATTCGCAACGGCCAGCAGGCCGGGCGCAAATACGTGGACATACCTGCCTCGAAACAAAAGCGAGCCATCACGCAGATATTGCTGGATAAAGGCTACATCCGCAGTTACGTCAACGTGGACGACGGCAAGCAGGGATTCCTGCGGGTCCGCCTGAAGTACGACGGGCGGGGCGAGCCGGTCATTCGCATGATGAAGCGGGTGTCCACGCCGGGGTTGCGCAAGTACGTGGGCGCCCACGAACTGCCGCGCGTGATGAATGGATTGGGCATCGCCATCCTTTCCACGTCGCGCGGGGTGATGACCGACAAGGAGGCCCGCCGGGCGCACATTGGCGGCGAGGTGCTTGCGTATCTCTATTGATTTGCGAAACGATTCCCTGCGCGATGCAGGGGCCGCATTATCCCTGAACCCTTACAGAGAAAGACAATGTCTCGCATAGGCAACAGACCGATCAACGTCGGCGACGGCGTATCCGTGGACGTCTCGGAGCGCAATCTTGTGACGGTCAAGGGTCCCAAAGGGGAGTTGTCCGTGCAGGTCGCGCCGGAAATTCAGGTGGCGCGCGAGGAGGGCGTCATTTCGGTCCGCCGCTCCGACGAACAAAAGCGCCATGTGGCGATGCACGGGTTGTACGCTTCGCTCATCGGCAACGCCGTGGAAGGGGTTACCAAAGGGTATCGCAAGCAACTGGAGGTGATTGGCGTCGGATACCGGGCCGCCGTCAACAACGGCGTCCTTGAACTGGCGCTGGGCTTTTCGCACCCGATTTATTTCGTGCCGCCGACCGCCGTTTCCGTGACCGTCGAGGCCCAGCGGGGCAAAAATACGGTGATTACGATAGACGGAATCGACAAGCAAATTGTCGGACAGGTCGCCGCGAAGATTCGGGCGCTCCGTCCTCCCGAACCGTACAAGGGCAAGGGCATTCGCTACGTGGGCGAATACGTTCGCCGCAAGGCCGGCAAGACCGCCGCCCGGTAACCGCATCCCCTTTTCAACGATTGAGCGTCTTTTGCGTATCGGACAGATTATGGCGTCGCACAAAAAACAGGAACGGAAACGTCGCGTGAAGCGCGGCATGCGCGCAAAGGTAGCTGGCACGGCATTGCGCCCGCGCCTTTCCGTGTTTCGTTCGAACAAATACATTTACGCGCAACTGATCGACGACCGCGCGGGCGTTACGCTGGCGGCGGCTTCGAGCAAGGAGTCCGGCGTGGGCGGGGATACGCCCATCGAGGTCAGCAAGGCGGTTGGCGCGAATATCGCCCGGCGGGCCCGCGACAAGGGCATCGAACAGGTTGTGTTCGACCGGAACGGCTATCGCTATCACGGGCGCGTACGCGCTTTGGCGGACGGCGCCCGCGAAGGGGGACTGCAACTGTAGTTTCTCGCACGACATCAGCACACGCATTCATAATTTCGCATGGCAGCACGAAAGGAGCAACGCCGCCGGGAAGCGGCAGAGGGTCAGGATTGGCAGGAACGGCTTGTATCCGTTTCCCGCGTGGCGAAGGTCGTCAAGGGCGGTCGCCGTTTTTCGTTCAACGCCGTCGTGGTGGTAGGCGACGGGAAGGGAACGGTGGGGGCCGGCCTCGGCAAGGCGAACGAAGTCTCCGACGCGATTTCAAAGGGCACGGAAGACGCAAAGAAGAACCTTGTGCGCGTCCGCCTCAAGGACAACACGATTCCCCACCCCGTCGTGGGGCGGCAGGACGCCGGCAAGGTGTTGCTGAAACCCGCCACGCCAGGGACCGGCGTGATTGCCGGGGGCGGCGTACGGGCCGTGCTGGAATGCGCCGGCATCCGGGACATTCTTTCCAAATCGCTGGGATCCAGCAACCCGCATAATCAGGTTTCCGCCACCATGCAGGCGCTGGAGCAGATTGAGGACCCGATGGAAGTAGCCCAGCGCCGCGGTATTTCGCTCAAAAGGGTATTCGAGGGGTAAACCACGCGGATTTTCGCCCCGAAGCCCGAACAGACGGACCAGGATATGGCAAGCAAACTTATCGTAACCCAGACAAAATCCGCGATCGGTTCGCCGAAGCGCGTCGTGCGCACCCTCGAAGCGCTTGGCGTCCGGCGGATGCACCAGCGCGTCGAACACAAGGACTCCCCGCAGCTGCGCGGGATGCTCGAAAAGGTTCGACATCTTGTTACCGTTACCGAAGCCTGATCCATTAGCGTATCAGGCATTCCGCTTTCCCTGGCGCGGTGGCCGGGGAAGGACATTCAGTCGAAATGCATTATGGACCTTAGCAATCTGAAACCGGTTAAGGGCGCTACCCGAAAGCGGAAGCGCATCGCCCGCGGCACAGGTTCGGGCAAGGGCGGCCACAGTTCCACGAAGGGAACGAAGGGGCAAAAGAGCCGCGCGGGCGCCCGCATTCCCGCCTGGTTCGAGGGAGGCCAGATGCCGCTCCAGCGGCGCGTGCCCAAATTCGGGTTCCGGAACCGGTTTCGCGTCGAATACCGCCCGGTCAACCTGTCCTGGATCGCCCGCCTCGTAGAGGAAGGACGCATCGACGGCGCGGCGGAAGTCACGCCCGAAGTCCTTGCGGCCGCCGGCGTCGCGCGCAAGGCCGACCGCATTAAAATCCTTGGCGACGGCGAAGCCCCGAAAGGCCTTTCGGTTAGCGCGCATGCGTTCAGCGCCTCGGCGAAGCAAAAGATCGAAGCGGCCGGGGGCGCGGCCACCGTGCTTGGCTACCGTTAACGTACGGATCGGAAACGACTTTTTACCCGGTATTTCATTATGGCAAGCATCGCCGAGAACGTACGCAACATCTGGAAGATAGAGGAGCTCCGCCGACGGATTCTGTATACGGTCGGGCTCTTGCTCGTGTATCGACTGGGGGCCTACGTTACGCTTCCCGGGGTGGACGCCGGCATTCTGGCGGACGTCAACGCGCAAGGCAACCCGAACGACATTTTCGGTTTTCTGGACATGTTCGTAGGAGGCGCGTTCAGCCAGGCAGGTATTTTCGCGCTTGGCATCATGCCGTACATCACCGCCTCTATTATCATCCAGCTGCTGGGCGCGGTGGTTCCGTATTTCCAGAAGCTTCAGCGCGAAGGCGAGGAAGGCCGCCGCAAGATCACCCAGCTGACCCGGTACGGCACCGTAGGCATTACCGCGTTTCAGTCTATCGGGTATGCGATCAACCTGCAATACGGCGCCACCGGGCAGGCCATCGTCATTAACTCCACGTTTTTCATGATCTCGACGGTGATCGTGCTGACCGCCGGCACCATCTTCGTAATGTGGCTTGGCGAGCGCATTACGGAAAACGGCATCGGGAACGGCATTTCCATCGTCATCATGATCGGGATCATCGCCTTTTTGCCCAATGCGCTATTCAACGAGTTTACGCTGGTGGGCAATCTCTTCATTTTCCTGATGGAGATCGGGATATGGGCGCTGGTGACGCTGGGGGTCGTGCTGGTTTCGCAAGGTACGCGCCGCATCCCGGTGCAGTATGCGAAGCGCGTGGTGGGGCGCAAGGTGTACGGCGGCGCCACCCAGTACCTTCCGCTTCGCGTCAACGCGGCGGGCGTCATGCCCATTATCTTTGCGCAGTCCATTATGTTCGTTCCGGCGACGGTGGCTTCGTTCTTCCCCGACAGCGCCTTCATGGTCGAATTCGGACGCTGGTTCTCGGATATTTCCGGCTGGGGGTATTCGACCGTCTTTTTCGTGATCTGCGTATTCTTTACGTATTTCTACACCGCGATCGCAGTGAACCCGCGGGAAATGGCCGACACCATGAAGCGGCAGGGCGGATTTATTCCCGGAATCCGACCGGGCAAGCACACCAGCGAATTCATCGACAACATTCTGACGAAAATCACCCTGCCCGGATCGATTTTCCTTGGGCTGGTGGCGATTCTTCCCGCCTTCGCCATGCAGGCGGGCGTTTCGCCCGGCTTCGCCGCCTTTTTCGGGGGCACGAGTTTGCTGATTCTCGTGCAGGTGACGCTGGATACGCTTCAGCAGATCGAAAGCCATTTGCTCATGCGCCATTACGATGGCTTCATGAAAAGCGGCCGCGTGCGAGGCCGGTATATGTAATGGCGCCTGCCGTTCGCCCGCCCCTTCGTTTCGGAATACGCTGATTTCAGCGCATGCCTTTGTCGAAAAGCGCATACAAAATAGATCGCCTCAGGGAAAGCGCGGACCTTGTCGGGCAGACGCTTGGACAGGTCGCTCGGTACATCGAGCCGGGCGTTACGACGCGCCAGCTGGACCGCATCGCAGAGGCGTTCATCCGCGCGCGCGGCGCCGAACCGGCGTTCAAGGGCTATCGCGTGGGCAACCTTGTTTTTCCCGGCACGCTCTGCGTCTCCGTGAACGACACGGTGGTGCATGGCATTCCGAACGACGTACCGCTTCGGGAAGGCGATTTGCTGTCGGTGGATTGCGGCGTACGCTTCAACGGATATTACGGCGACAGCGCCTACACCTTCCCCGTCGGCGAAATATCCGAAAAGAAGCGCGCCTTGTGCGAAGCGACGTACGGAGCCTTGCACGAGGGCATTGCCCGCGCCTCGGCGGGGCAGCGCGTCGGGGATATTTCGTACGCCGTACAGCAGCATTGCGAAAGCAGGGGCTATGGCGTCGTGCAGGAACTCGTGGGCCACGGGATCGGCAGGAAATTGCACGAGAAACCCAATGTCCCCAATGTCGGCATACCGGGCACCGGACCTCGCCTCATGCGCGGCATGACGCTGTGCATCGAACCCATGATTACCCTCGGCGCCGCCCGGACCGAAGTGGACGCGGACGGCTGGGCGGTTCGCGCCGCGGACGGGCAAGCCGCCGCGCATTACGAGCACATGGTGGCCGTGCAGCCGGATCGGGCGGAAGTGCTGAGCACGTTTTCGTATATCGAAGCGGTTCCCGGCGCGGCCCTTGATTCGCTGCCTGCATACAAAATTTATGAACCTGAGCAGGGGATAGGCGTTATGTAGCGTTTACACCTTGTATTTTTCGTGAACGAGCCGGACAAACCCATGAAAGTTCGCGCCAGCGTCAAAAAGCGGAGCTCCGACGACAAGATCGTTCGTCGCAAGGGCCGCATTTACGTCATTAACAAGAAGAACCCGAAGCACAAGCAACGACAGGGTTGACGCCCGTCGTCGCGGGCGCGCTGTTTTCGAACGGCCGCCGCCGAAAAGACATCAAACCTTATGCCTCGAATAGCCGGCGTAGACGTACCTCCGCATAAACGCGGAGAAATTGCCTTGTCCTCGATTTTCGGAATCGGGCGTTCTCGCGCCCGCGAAATCCTTGATCGCATCGGCGTCAAGTACGACGTGCGCCCGAACGACTGGACAGAAGAGCAAACCCGAAGCGTGCGCCGCCTCATCGAAGACGAGTACCTTGTCGAGGGGCAGTTGCGTTCGGAAGTGCAGATGAGCGTCAAGCGGTTGATGGACATCGGCTGTTACCGGGGGCTTCGGCATCGCCGGGGGTTGCCTGTGCGCGGACAACGCACCCGCACGAACGCCCGTACGCGCAAGGGCCGCCGCAAAACCGTGGCCGGCAAGAAGAAGGCTCCGCGGAAATAACGCCGCGCCTCGCTCCCTCCATTCAGTTTTCGCACCTGATAACGTTATATGGCGAAAAAGCAGCAAAAATCGGGACGTTCCGGACGCTCGTCGCGCAAGCGCAACGTCATTGTCGAAGCCAATGGGCAGGCGCACATCAAGGCCACGTTCAATAACGTGATCGTGACGCTGACGGATCAGTACGGAAACGTTATCTCGTGGTCCAGTTCCGGGAAAATGGGATTCAGGGGCAGCCGCAAGAATACGCCGTACGCGGCCCAGGTCGCGGCGACCACCGCGGCGGAAGAGGCGCATGGCCTCGGTTTGCGGCGCGTGGACGTATATGTGAAAGGACCTGGTTCGGGGCGCGAGTCGGCCATTCGGGCGCTTGCCGGGGCCGGGCTCGATATTTCTTCCATCCGGGACGTAACGCCCATTCCTCATAATGGCTGCCGCTCCCCGAAACGCCGCCGCGTATAACGGCCGCCTTCGGACGCCACGACAGCAGAAAGCAATATCCAATAGCGATACATGGCTCGATACAGAGGCCCCAAACAGAAAATCGCCCGGCGCTTCAAGGAACCGGTTTTTGGTCCGAGCAAGGCGCTTGAGCGCAAGGCGTATCCGCCTGGTCAGCACGGACAGAATCGCCGGTCCAGGGACAGCGAGTACGCCGTGCAGCTCAAGGAAAAGCAAAAAGCGCGGCACACGTATGGCCTGCAGGAGCGCCAGTTCCGCAACCTGTTCGAGAAAGCGTCTCGCAAGAAAGGCGTAACGGGCGAAAACCTGCTGAAATTTCTGGAAGCGAGGCTGGACAATACGGTGTTTCGCCTCGGTTTCGCGCGTACGCGGCGGCAAGCCCGCCAATTGGTGAACCATGGACATATCATGGTGAACGACCGGATCGTCGATATTCCGTCGGCGCAGTTGCGTCCGGGAGACATCGTTGCGGTGCGGCCGCGAAGCCGCTCCCTGCGGCCCATCCTGGACTCGGTTTTGCAGGCCCGCCGGACGTTCGCCTGGCTTGAGGCGGACCTCGGCAACCTCCGGGGCAAGATGCTGGACCTGCCTGCCCGGGAAGACATTCCTGAAAATATTCGCGAGCAACTCATCGTGGAGTTGTATTCGAAGTAGTTGCTGGACGACGCCGGCCAACCTGCCTGTTGCGGCGTCTATCCTTCCCCCTTTCGCAAGACTTTGACCGATTTAGGAAACCATGAGCCATCATGCGATTCATATGCCAGAAGGCATTCAGATTGACAACGCGTCGGAATCTTCCGGTACATTTTCGTTACAGCCGCTTGAGCGCGGATACGGCGTAACGATCGGGAATGCGCTGCGGCGGGTGCTTTTGTCGTCGCTTGGCGGGTTCGCCATCACGGGCGTGCGGATCGACGGCGTACAGCATGAGTTCTCGACGATAGACGGCGTAACCGAAGACGTCGCCGACATTATTCTGAATCTCAAGGAAGTGCGTTTTCGCGCAACGGAGGAAACGGAAGAAGGCAGCATTCACCTTGTGGCCAAGGGGCCGGGCGCGTTGACCGCCGGGGATATTGGCGCCGCCGCAAGCGAGCACGAAGTGCTGAACCCGGACCTTCATATCGCTACCCTCGACGATAGCGCTTCCCTGAACATCGAACTGCGCATTGAGCGCGGCAGGGGGTATGTGCCCGCCGACGAGAACAAGCGCGCCGACGATCCCATCGGCGTCATCGCCATGGATGCGGTGTTCAGTCCCATCCGGAATGTCAAATATTCGGTCAAGCCTACGCGCGTCGGGCAAAAGATCGACTATGAGCATCTTGCGATACATATCGAAACGGATGGCTCAATCTCCGCAGAGGACGCCCTGGTGCAGGCTGCGACCGTTTTGCGGAACCATGTCAACATGTTCATTTCGATGGATATCGTACCCGCGGTTCCCGTCGAAAAGCCGATCGTCATCGATACCGAAGCGCAGCGCATTCGGGAATTGCTCGTCCAGTCTGTGGAAGACCTGGACTTGTCGGTGCGCGCCCAGAACTGCCTCAAAGCGGCCAATATCACGAGCATTGGCGAGCTGGTGAGCCGCGAGGAGTCGGAAATGTTGAAATTCCGGAATTTTGGACGCAAATCGTTGCAGGAGCTGGTTCATGTGCTGAATGATCGGGGTTTGCATTTCGGGATGATCGAGGCCAAGCAAGAGGAAAAGGCTTGACCGGGCCTGTTGCCTGGCCAGGGCCTGATTATGACCCGAGTATCCTATGAGACACCAGAAAAAGCGACATAAGCTGGGGCGCAACGCATCCCATCGCAAGGCCACGCTCATTGCGCTGGGCAACGCCTTGATTGCGCACAAGCGCATTACGACCACGTTAGCCCGGGCCAAGGCCCTGCGCGCGTTTATCGAGCCCGTGCTTACCCGGGCCCGGGAGGATTCGCAGCATAACCGGCGGCAGGCGTTTCGGCGCCTGCGGGACAAGCAGTCCGTAACGACGCTGTTTACCGAGGTGGCCGAAAAAATAGGCGACCGCCCGGGCGGGTATACGCGGGTGGTCCGCATTGGCCGTCGGGCCGGAGACGCGGCGCCGATGGCTGTTGTCGAGCTGGTGGATTACAACGAGGCGGACGCGGCGGCGAGCGGCGGGTCGCAAAAGACCCGGCGGACGCGACGCGGGCGGCGCCGAGGCGGCGCATCGGCTGCGCCTGAAAAACAACAGGAGGCGGTTGAGGCCCCTGAGGCAATGCATGTTTCCGGGGACGCGGAAGGGGAATCCGATGTGCCTGCGGAGGCGTCGGCGGCGGAAGCGGCGAGCGACGACGCCGATGCGGTTAGCGAGGCGGAAGCGCCTGCTCCAGCACCCGAAGCGTCCGCCCCGGAAACCGAAACGCTTGCTCCAGAGGCCGAAGCGTCTGTTTCGGAACCCGATGCGCCTGTTCCAGACGCTGCTTCCGATGTATCCGATGCGGAACCGGAAGCCGATAAGGAAGGCTGAGTTGCGTATTCTGCTATGGGCAGCGGGGCCTGTGGGGCGCATTTTCACGAACCATAAACGTGCGGCAGGCTACGAGGGAGTAGTTGATCCCGGGCCCTATGTTTCGTGAAAATGCGCCCCCCAGGCCCCTTGAACGGCCTCGCCTTATTTATTTAATCTTGAAATTTCCGCGCCTTAGTATTTTAACCAGGCCGCCGGAAAGGTGCGCCACAGGCCCAATCAATCATCAGCACAGACAACGGCGCCCCCCGGACCCCTTCTCCATTACTTCAGCAGCGCCATGGTCTTTACGGCCACCTGATCTTCCGTGCTGAGCACATAGAGGTACGTACCGCTCGCCAGGCCCGACGCGTCGAACGAGACGCTGTAGCGGGCCGCCGGCTGGACGCCGTCCACAAGCGTCCGCACCTCCTGTCCCAAAAGGTCGTACACCGACAGCGTAACATGCTGCGTCTTGTCGAGCGCAAATTCGATGGTCGTGGACGGATTGAAGGGGTTCGGATAGTTTTGCTCCAGCGCAAAGGCCACGGGTATTTCGTCTTCCAGTGATTCGATCGAAGGCATGCTGGTGTTGTCCGTGATCCGCAGGGCGACCGACGCCGGCGTTCCGGCTGCGACGCTGCCGGGCAACGCGCCCAGCGCCGCGGTGAATGTTTCGTCGTCCGTGTCGTCGTCGTGCACGGTTACAATCGCGCCCGAGCCGCTTGTCTGGTTGGCTGGAATCTCGATGGAGGCGAGCGAGCCGTAGTCGCCCGCCTCCGCCGACCCCGCCGTCAGGACAAGCGGAATGACTACGGCGCCGGTCAGCGATTGCGAAAGGGTTGCCGTAACCGTAACGAGATCTCCTTCGTGTACGGGGTTTGGAAAAGCCGATAGCGTGACTTCCGGCAATATGATCGGCGTGTCGCCGTCTGCGATGCGCAAGTTGACTGCCGAGGGCGTTCCGGCTGCGACGACGGCGGGCAAGTCGCCCAGCGCCACGGTGAAGGTCTCGTCGTCCGTATCGCTGTCGTCCGCCGTCGTAATTGCGCCCGCGCCGCTTGCTTCGTTGGCCGGAATCTCGATGGAGGCAAGCGAACCGTAGTCGCCCGCCTCTGCCGACCCCGCCGTCAGGACGAGCGGAATGGTTACGGCGCCCGGCAACGCCCGGCTGATCGAAGCCGTAACGGTAACGGAACTCCCCTCGCTCACAGGGTTCGGGGAAGCCGACAGCGTGATCTCCGGCGTTCCCGTCTGCGTATCGTTGTCGTTGACCGCCACGCTTGCGGCGTTGCCCGGCGGGTCTGCCACCGCATAGCCTGCGCCGCCAGCCAGCGTGGCCGTGATGGCGCCGTTGGGTTCGGCGGCGTTGTCGTTCGCGGTGGCGACGGTATACGTAGCCGCGCCGCTTGCGCCAATGACGACGGTTTTGTTTGCTCCGGTGGCGCCCGGCGCGGCGAAGTCCCCTGTCTGGGCGACGGTGAGTTCGACGGACAGGTTGTCGCCGGGGGCGGGGGCGGCGGTTACGTTGAATGTGGCGTCGCCGCCTTCGGTAACCGCCGCGCCCCCGGAGATGCTGACCACCGGCAACGGTTCGTCGTCGTCGTTTACGGCGACGAGGGCGGCGTTCCCCGGCGGGTCCGCCACCGCGTAGCCTGCGCCGTCGTTCAGCGTGGCGGTAATGCTGCCGTTGGGTTCGTCTGTCTCGTCGTTTATGGTGGCGACGGTATACGTAGCCGCGCCGCTTGGGCCCACGACGACGGTTTTGCTTGCCCCGATGGCGCCCTGCGCGGCGAAGTCTCCTGTCTGGGCGACGGTGAGTTCGACGGACAGGTTGTCGCCGGGGGCGGGGGCGGCGGTTACGTTGAATGTGGCGTCGCCGCCTTCGGTAACCGCCGCGCCTCCGGAGACGCTAATCACCGGCGTCGGGTCGTCGTTGTCGTTGACCGCCACGCTTGCGGCGTTATTCGGGGGGGGTGCCACCGCATAGCCTGCGCCGTCGTTCAGCGTGGCGGTAATGCTGCCGTTGGGTTCGTCTGTCTCGTCGTTTATGGTGGCGACGGTATACGTAGCCGTGCCGCTTGCGCCCACGACGACGGTTTTGCTTGCCCCGATGGCGCCCTGCGCGGCGAAGTCCCCTGTCTGGGCGACAGTCAGTTCGACGGACAAGTTGTCGGCGGGGGCGGGCGCAGCGGTTATGTCGAACGTGGCGTCTTCTCCTTCTGTCGCCGCCGCGCCGCCGGAGATGCTAATCACGGGCGTCGGATCGTCGTTGTCCGTTACCGCGACCTGCGCGCTGTCGGCGGGCGACGGGGCGACCGTGTAGCCGCTGCCCGCCTTGATCACCGCGGTAACCAGGCCGTCTTCTTCGTCAATCTGGTCGTTGATGGTAGGGCATGTCAGGATCGCGGACGCGCTTCCTTGCTTGATGATAACCTCCTGGTCGCCCAGGTCTTCGTCGGTGACGAAAGCGCCCTCCTGTGTCACGGTTACGTCCACCGCAAGGTCTGTTTTGGCGGGTCCCTGCATGCTTACGACGAAGGCCAGGTCCGTTCCTTCGACGGCGGCGCTCGGGCCGGAGACCGAGACCACCGGCTCGTCGTCGGTCAGCGTGATTGCGATGCTGCCTGGCGTTCCAACGGAGTAGCCGTCGCCGTCCGTCAGGGTGAGGATGATCGTCTCGTCGCCCTCGGCTACGGCGTCGTTCGTGATGGCGACGGGAATCGAGACGGATGTGCTGTCCTTCGCCACGGAGACGGTTCCAGACGTTCCTGTGACGCCGCTGATCGCGTAGTCCGCGCCGTGCGTAGCCGTGCCGGTCAGCGCGTAGTTCAGGGTCAGGGCCTTGGGCGCGGCAAGCGAGAGCGAGAGGCTGGCGGTAGTCGAACCAGCCGATTCATCCACTGTCGCCGTGGCGCTTCCGAAGGCCGCGATGGGCGTGGCCAGTGGCGGATCGTCGTCGTCGTTGACCGTTACCGTTGCCTCGTTGTCCGGCGCAGCGGCCACCTTGTAGGCCGGATTGGCGACGATGGTGGCCCGGATATGGCCGTGGGCCTCGTCGCTGTTGTCGTCCACGGTGGCCACGGTGAACGTCTTGCTGGGCGGGTCGGCGGCGAAAAACGTGACGGTCCGTTGACCCAGTTGCGAGGCGGCGGCGAAGTCTCCCTGCTGTTCGAGGCGCACCCTCGCCTGGAAGTCCGTGCGCGAGACCCCGTCCAGCGCCACGGTGAACGCGGCGGCGGTCCCTTCTGTCACTGCAGGGCCGCCGGTGACGCTCACCGTGTTCTTGACCGCCGAATCGAGCAGCCGGATGACGCCGTCGCCCGTCCGGGAACCTGTCGCTCCGCCGTCCAGGTTCGTGACGCCGAGGCGGGGCGCGCTGCCCGAGGACGAGGCGGGAATGCTCACCGTGATGGCGTCGTCCGCCTTGTTCGCGTCGCTGAGCGCTTTTACGGCGATGTAGATGAACTGGCTCTGGATGCCGCTGCCGGAAAAATCGTGCGATGAGAACGTTGCCGTGTTCGTTGAGGAGTCGAAGTCATCCAGTGAATCGAAGGTGCCTTGGGAGTTTGAGGCTTCCGACAGGCGGTAGTTGTTGGCGGACGCCGAGGATACGGAGACTGGAACGGTGATTTGTTCTCCTTGAGCCAGAAACCGCCCCAGCGTCAGTCGAAACAGGCCTGCGTTGGTGGCTCGTTCCAGCGCCCAGTCCTTTGTGACGCTCAGGGTCACCGTGGTCGGATCGTCGTCCCGCGTCTCCACGGTTGCCGAAGCGCCGCTCTTGGCCGGCGCGTAGCCGGTCCCGGGCTTGACGGTGGCGGTGATGCGCCCGCGCGGTTCGTCGACCGCGTCCGTCAGCGTCGGTACGTCCCAGGTGGCGGTCGTCGTTCCCGCCTTGATCTGGATCTGTTTGTTGCCCGTGTTCGCGCCGCTGACGTAGTTGCGGGTTGCTTGTATGGAGAGATTGACGGTGATGTCCGCGGCCGGCGCGGGGTTTGCGGTCAGGGTGAATCTGGCGTCCGTGCCTTCCGTCACGAATGCCGCCGACCGGCTGACCCTGACTTCGGGTTTGTTTGCATCGAGCGCGTTGAAGCGCAGGGAGCCCGGCGCGGACCGGGCGCCGCCGTCCATCCCGCTGGGCGTAAGCGTACCGAGGGCCACGGTCAGGGACTCCTTTGCTTCGTTGTGCGGGTCGCGCGTGACGTTCAGGCTGATTGTGGCGGAAGGCGATGCGCCCGCGCCGCCGGTGAATGTGATCGTGGGCGGGTTGGTCGCAAGGTTTGCGCTCGCAAGGTTGGCGTAGCTCGTTCCCGTGGGCGGCGGGCTGGGCGCGGACAGCGCGTAGTCTGTTCCGAAAGTTGCGTCCCCGCCAAACGAGAGCGGGACCGTCAGGCTTTCTCCCGAAACGAGCGCACGGCTGAGCGATACGGTCAGTGTCTTCGTTCCGCCTTCGGTTACGTCGCCAGTTGGCGCGGACAGCGTGACGGTG
>JAJDWX010000023.1 GCA_022825385.1 Rhodothermales bacterium | reverse complement strand
ACGCGCCCTTCGGGAGGCTGCGAGGGGCACGCTGGCTGTGTCATTCCTCATTACGTGGGGCCTGCCACGCTGCTTCGTCATTCCTTGCCAGCGCACCCCTCGCAGCCTCTGAGCTTCGCGGATTTAATCAGAGTATCCTTTGGCCCCGCCGCTGGCCGCAATGGATTCGGGGCCGGTTGGCGCTCGCCGGGCTATGCATTGCGGGCATGGCGGGATTGTGCTATCCGACGGCCGCATTCGCCCAGCGGAGCATAGACGTTATTCCTTCCGCCGGAAGCCTGGTGGCGGACGAGGCGGACTTGCTTACCCCCTCCGAAGCGCGGCGACTGGCCGAAAAACTGACGGCGTACGCAGACACGACCTCCACGCAAATCGTGGTCGTTACGATTCCGTCGCTCGAAGGCGTTCCGGCGGCGGAATATGCGTTGGCCCTGGGCCGCGCATGGGGCGTAGGACAGGAAGGAAAGAATAACGGCGTTGTGGTCCTCGTGTCCCGCGACGACCGCGAAGCGCGCATCGAAACGGGATACGGCCTCGAAGGCGCCATTTCCGACGCGGTCGCCGCCCGCATCTATCGCAACGTCATGGTCCCGTATTTTCGCGAAGGACGGTTCTACGAAGGACTTTCCGCCACGACGGACCTGCTGATGGCCGCGGCGGCGGGCGAATATACGGCCGAGCGGACGCAGGCGCGCCGCGCCGCGCCCCCCATCGATCCGTCCACGCTCTTCACGCTAATCATCGTAATCTGGTTCGTTGTCGCGACCATCCGGCGGCGGCGGGGCGGGAACGACGGGGGCAAACGCTATCGTCGCCATGCGCACGGCCCCCATTTCATTGTCTGGGGAGGCGGGTTCGGCGGCAGCGGCGGAGGATTCGGCGGCGGACTGGGCGGCGGAGGTTTTGGCGGATTCGGCGGAGGCGGGTTCGGCGGCGGCGGCGCAGGAGGCGGATGGTAAACTTGCCCGGGAATATTTTTCCCCGCTGCGATGCAGAACGACCGGTTACAAGCGCTGCGCGCGTTCCATGAAGAGGACCCGGACGACGCATTCGTCCGGTTTGCCCTGGCGCAGGAATACCGCAAGCGAGGCAACGCCAGGGAAGCGCTTCGGTTTTTCGAGGGCCTGATTGCGGAAAATCCCGAGTATGTGGGCACATGGTACCATCTCGGGAAATTGTACGAGCAACTGGGCCGGAAACAGGACGCCATGCGAACCTGGCGCCAGGGCGTCGCCGTGGCCGGGCGGCAGCGCGACGCGCATGCGCAGGCCGAACTCCGGGACGCCCTGATGCAGATAGACGGAGCGGGCTTCGATGACTGAGAGCGTCTGGAACCGATACCACGCAACCTCCCGCTCGGCTACGTACGGATTTCTGGCGGCGCTTCCGCTCCTCGCGCTGTACGAATTGCTGATCGTTTTCGCGAACCGCAGCGCCGTGGCGCAGGTGCGCGTTTCGTCCGAAATGTGGCTCAAGCAGTTGTTGCTGGTGGTTGGAGATCACGGCCTGATCGCGTTCGGCGTCGCCATACTGGTTGCGGGGATCGCCGTATTCTGGAACGACCGCAAGAAAAATATCCCGTTCCGTCCCCGCTATTTTCTGTGGATGCTGCTCGAAAGCGCCGCGTACGCCGTCGCGATCGCGCTCCTCGTCGCCAACCTGGTGCAGGCGATCCTGCCCATGCTGGCGCAGGCTGCCCCCATCGAAGGACTGGCCATGAAACTGGCCCTTTCGGTCGGGGCGGGCCTGTACGAGGAACTGCTGTTTCGGGTGCTGCTGGTCGGCATGCTATTCTGGGCGCTGCGCCGGATCATGGGCAGCCGGGCGCCAGCCTACGCCATAGCGGCGCTCGTCGGGGCCTTTCTTTTCAGCCTGATGCACTACATAGGCCCGCTGGGAGATCCATTCCAGCCGGGTTCGTTCCTTTTCCGGATGTTGTTCGGACTGGCGCTGAATGTCGTGTTCCTCTGGCGGGGATTCGGCGTCGCGGCCTGGACACACGCCCTCTACGACGTCATGGTCCTCGTCCTGCTGGACGGATAAGGGACGTCGCGCGGCCCTACTCGCTGGAGCCGAAAAAAAGCGAAGCGCGAGGTTATATTCGGCGGATTTTTGTGTCTATAGGGGGAAATTGCGCTTGATGCGCAGACCAGCGCGCGCGGAACCGTTTCCGGGATCCGGGCGACCCGGTCACGGTTCAAAAAAGCGCAGGTAAACCCATCGTCCATACGCCGGAGGCAAAACGCCATGTTCAAAAAGCAGACCCAAACCCCCGACAACCTTGAGGAACTGTTGCGGGAAGCAGCGAAGAAGAAAATGACGCTGGAGGAACGGAGAGAACAAAGGGTGTCTTTCGTCATGGGGATGCTACCCGTGGACAGTCCCTTGACAAAAGACGAGGTACGAAAAATGCTGAATAAAACCTGCTTGTAAACGATGGATTTATTCGAACTCTTTGGCGATGAACAGCATCCAGCCTATCAGAAACTGTCTGTCGCGAACGGAAACAGGCATTACAGTTTTTTAGAATCCATGGCGACCACGGCCTTGGAAATCGAACGGCCTATGCTGTTTCAATCCATCATCAAGGCGCTCAATTTCCATGCGATCGTCGGCTTGCACCATTCGGCGGGTAAATATCGCTCGCATCCAGTCGAGGTAGGAAAATACAGACCGCCAGAACATTACAGCGTTCCTCCGCTCATGGACGACTTTGTGAATCTGGTGAATCGGTACTGGGAAACCACCGACCTTTTTTTCCTTGCTGCATTCGCGCTATGGCGCATTAATCATATCCACCCCTTTGTAAATGGCAATGGCCGGACAGCAAGGGCCGTTTGCTATTTTATTCTCTGCGTGAAATCCGGAGGGTTGTTACCGGGCGATACCATCCTCCCCGAAGTGCTCAGAGCCGAGCCTAATCGAACGCGATACGTCCGGGCCCTGCAACGCGCGGATCAAGGAGATGAAAATAACCTTGACGACTTGATCCAACTGATACGCGAATTGCTGCACAAGCAAATAAGCGGACGTAACTGAACCACGCTCGTCGGCACGGGCCTCCGGCCCCTACTCCATCGCTTCGCCGTCCCCTTCTTCGGACGCGCCGACCCGCTGCCAGATTTCTTCGAGCCGGAAATCGAGGATATGGCCCACATGGCGCCACGTGTCCCCTTCGACATGGGCTTCGAACGTGACGGATTGCCCCGCCAGGCCCGCCGAACTATGCCACGTGATGTGCTCGGTGTAGGTTTCGCCGTCGAACGAATAGGTCCCCCCGCCCGCGAACACCTCCTCGTCCAGGATCTGCCGCCCGAAGGCGAAATGCGTGGAATTGAGAATCTTTATCGTATACGGAATCTGATCGGTTCGGTCTACGGTGCTGTCCGGATAGACCACCCGCTGGGAAACCATCTCCCAGGTGCCCTCCAGGGGGGTGGCAGGGAGTTGGGCCAGCGCGCCGGAGGCGGCGAACAGGGAAACCATTCCGATAAATAGTGCGCGTTTCATGCAAAAACCTCCTTAATCGTTACGGGGTAGCGTTGGAGGCATATTACGCAAGCTTTTCTTCAATAACAATTCACGAAAAAGAAAATTACGCGCTTGGCCGCTCCCGGCCTGTGGCAGAAGCGTAGCAGCCTGCCGATCGCCACAGGCAAAGCCCCGCCGAAGACCCTACTTACTGGCGTGGAGCGCGAAACCGGCCCCTTGCGGATCGATGCAATGGGCAACCTTGTCCCCGCCGGGAACCTCCTGCGGACCCATGACCACCTGTCCGCCATGCTGCTCGACGGCGGCGAGCGTCTCTTCGATATCTTCGACGCGCACATACAAGGCCCACCAGGGAGGCGGGGGGCCGGGCATGTCGTCGGTCTTGGTGAATATGCCCCCGTACACCAGGTCGTTCTGGCCGTACATGCGGTAGATGCCCGCGTCGCCCATGTCCATTTCGCTGGTAATTTCCCAGCCGAACAGGGCCTGATAAAAATCAAAGGCGGCCTCGTAGTCCGAGGAAGCCAGTTCGTGCCAGGAAAATTCGCCGACGCCCGGCTGCGCTTCCATATCCGGCTCGGCGACGCTGGACCCGAAGATCGCAAAGAAGCCGCCCTGCGGATCGGTTACTATGGCGAAGCGGCCTGCGTTGGGAATGTCCTGCGGCGGCACATGGAGCCCCCCGCCCAGTTCCTGGATGCGTTCGACGGTCTCGTCCACGTCCTCCACGGAAATGTACGGAAGCCAGTGGGGCGGAACCTCGCCCATATCCGACGAAATTTCCATAAGGCCGCCGAAGGGCGCCCCCTCGTTGGTCCACATGGTGTAGGGGATGTCTCCTCCCGGGAACGGCTCGGTTCCCCAGCCCATGACGCTGCCGTAAAATTCGATGGCGGCGGCGGAATCCCCGGTGTACAGGTCGTACCATACGAAGCGACCAGACTGCTTGTGCGTTGCCATACTTGCCGTTGTTTGAGGGGTTGCGCGAACCCCGGATGACAGAAAAACGAGACGAAAAACAAGCCGGACGCATTGCATGAAAACAGCGGCGCCCGGCCCAGGTCCTTCGCGAAATTATTCTCCGCAAATTTTGCGTAGATTACGGAAACACGTCAAAAACGATGACTTCCGCAAGATTATTCGCCGCAAAATATGCGTAGATTGTGGAAATGCGTCAAAAATGATGCCTTCCACAGGTTTATTCGACGCAAAACATGCGGCGATTGTGGAGCTAAGCGGAGTCGAACCGCTGACCTCTGCAGTGCGATTGCAGCGCTCTACCAACTGAGCTATAGCCCCGGGGGTCTCATTTACTTTAGCGGGGCGGGGGGGTTCCGGGGGATTGGGGGGCCTTGGCAACTTGACACGCAACAACGTATTCTGCAAGCGAAAGCCGCTGCCCTCAACACAGCGACGACGACCGCAAGCACCAGAACACCGCCGGATTGATCGGACCCGTTCAAACAAGGAGATTACGGGATGGTTGCGGACTGTCCTGTCAATCTGGCTTCGACCGCAAACCTGCCATCGAGCAGCCTTGTGATGTCTTGCCGTATGCCATCTTCCGGGCGTTGAGGATCGGCATGCAACAGCCGGTGTGCGGCGCTTTCAGGCATTGGTCAATGCGCTTGTCGTGTAGCTGGAAATCTTCGAACATCTCGCCTCATACACCACCCTCCCCTCGTTGAGCGCCGGCTTGATCACCAGCGCATGGCTGTCCCGGTAGCGCGCAATGTCGCCCGGCGTGACGATAACCACATCGACCGCCGCCCCCTTCCGAACCTTCCCCCCGCCCGCGCCGTTTAGGAGCCGCCCCTGAAAGACATTATTCGACTTTATGCCGGCCCAAGGTGCCATCACCTACGTAGAAACGCATGACGCGGCCCGTCGCATCGAACATGCGGTCCAGAGCGTCCGCACCCTGGGGCTGGACTGCGAGGCCGCCGGACTCCATCGCTACTCGGACCGCCTCTGCCTGGTTCAACTCTCCGTCCTGAGCGAAACCTTCGTGCTGGACCCCCTCGCCCTCGACCTGAGGCCCTACCTGAAGCCGCTCCTTGAGGACCCGCAGCGACGCATCGTCCTGCATGGCGGCGACTTTGACCTGCGGCTCCTGGCCCGCGATCTGGACGTCGCGGTGGCCAACCCGGCAGACACCCAGATCGCGGCGAGCCTCCTTGGCGAACCCGCCGTCGGACTCCAGGACCTGCTGGCCCGGCGCCTGAACATTCGCGTTTCCAAGAGATTCCAGAAAGCCGACTGGGCTCGCCGCCCCTTGACCCGCAAGATGATCCACTACGCGGCGGGCGACACGCGCCACCTGCACCGCCTGATAGCGATTCTTGAAAAGGAGCTCAGCAAGCGAGGACGCCTCCACTGGGCCCAGGAAGAATACCGCCGCCTTGCAGCGAGCGCGGCAAACGCCCACGAAGAGGACGCCGCACCCGATCCGGTAACCCGTTTCAAAGAGGCCCAGCGCATGGACGACCGGTCCGTCGCTGCGCTCCGGGAAATCATTGGCTGGCGAGACCGGATCGCCCGCGCGAGAGACCGGGCGCCGGGCCGTATCGTGAACAACGCCGCGCTCGTTGAGGTCGTCGCCAGGCGTCCCGCCTCCATAGAGGCCCTCGCCGCCATCAGGGGATTTCCGGCTTGGCTCGCCGAGGCCCAGGGACCATCGCTGCTCGACGTCCTGGACCAGGTTGCCCGCCTGCCCGATTCAGCGTTGTCCCCCTACCCGCCCGCCCCCCGCGCTACCCGGCCAACCGAGGAGGAAGAAGCCGCCTTCGACCGCCTGAAAAAGGCGCGCAACCGGGCGGCGGAGTGCCTGAAACTTGATCGGGGAATCGTCATGCCGAACCATGCGCTGCAAAACATCGCCGCCGCCGCGCCAAAGAACCTTGCCGCCCTGGCGGCCATTCCCGAAGTACGCCAGTGGCAAGCGGAAACCATCGGCGAAGCACTGCTTGCAGCCCTGCGCCAAACCCCGGCCACCCCAAACCCACCGAATAGCCCTCCTTAATTTTTTAGGAGCCGATTTTCGCCGCCTAAATTATTTAGGATACGAATGGGCAGAAGCGACGGAGATGGCATTTTTTATAATCGTAAGTTATTTATTTTAAATTATTTATATCATAAAATTTTTTCTTTCGCAGCCGGAACCTGCAGCGCGCCATGCCGCTATAATAATTCAAGCAGCAGTCAACCCGTGATTACAGGACGCCGTGAGCGAGACCACAAAATACTGGACCAACCTGGGGGCCATCCTGACGATCGGGATCGCCTTGTTCGTCGCAGTCCTTAACATGCATTCGTCGCTCAATGCACAAATGTCGGACTTGCGCGGGGAAATGGTAAGCATGCGCGGGGAAATGGCGGACATGCGGGAGCGTCTCGCCCGCATTGAAACCCGCCTTGATCATCTTGAAGGCCGCGTTGACCGCATTGAGAACCACCTCGGCATTGTCGCGGCCGCGGACACGGGCGCGGAAACACCGACAGTAACGCCCGTGCGGGAACGTACCGGAGAGGCAATCGGGGCCGCGCGACCACCCGCCCGGAATGTAGCGCCGGCGCATAGCCCGCAAGCCCGGAGCCGAAATAGCCGCATCGTCCTGCTGCTTGCCCGGCATGCGGAAAACATACGCTCCATCCTGGCGCCCGGCGCATTGCCCCGCTTCGTCCCCAACGACCAAGGCCTGCACTGCGTCGTCTAATCCTGCCGGGAACGTAAAAACAGGGCGCAACCCGCGCGACGGTTTCCCCGCCTGCGCATCTCTATCCGTCGCCTCGCATCGCGGAGCCGTACCCCCGCGAATCGCCGGAAGGAAAGCGCCCTCCCGAAACGCCTCTATGCGCCGCGCCCCTGAGTGCCTCTCATAATTGCGCGTTGCAATCATGAGGCTTTCCTCCCGAAACCCCTCTGCGCATCGTCCCTGCCGGAATGCATTCATTTATCCATGAAAATCCATAATACGATTTTAGATTTTCATGTATATTATAATCATGCCCTTTCGCCCTGCGCCGTGTCCCATCATATAGCATATACCAAGCATTACATATACTACGCGACCAACGCGAAGCGGCGGGCGAAGCGGTTTTGGTCAGCGTATCCTTAATCAAAGCATCTTGCAAGATGATACCGCGCAACGAACACGAAACCGCCCTCCGGGGCCTCCTGCGTCAATTCCCCGTCGTGGGCATCGTAGGCGCCAGGCAGGTCGGCAAAACCACGCTTGCGCGCCGCCTGACGAGCGACTGGCCCGCCCCCGTCCACTTTTTCGATCTGGAAGACCCGACGCACGAAGCGGCGCTCGCCGAGCCCAAACTGGCCCTCGAATCCCTGCGCGGACTCATCGTCATCGACGAGGTGCAGCGCCGTCCCGAACTCTTTCCCCTGCTGCGCGTGCTGGCGGACCGCAGGGGCGGCCATGCCGCGCGCTTTCTTGTGCTCGGCAGCGCAAGCCCGGACCTGTTGCGCCAATCCTCGGAGACGCTTGCCGGACGCATCGCCTATTACGAACTGCCGCCGTTTCGCGCGAACGAAGTCGGCGCACACAACATCGAAACACTTTGGCTGCGCGGAGGATTTCCAAAATCCTTTCTCGCTGAAGACGATGCGCAGAGCCTCCTCTGGCGCAACGCATTCGTCCGCACCTTCCTGGAACGCGACCTGCCGCAACTCGGATTTTCCGCCCCCGCCGCAACCATGCGGCGCTTCTGGACCATGCTGGCGCATTATCACGGCAACCGCTGGAGCAGCGCCGAACCAGGACGCGCCCTCGGCGTAACCGGCCCCACCATCAACGCCTGGCTGGACACGCTCGTCGATGCGCTGATCGTACGCAAACTGCCCCCCTGGTACGAAAATCTCAAAAAGAGACAAGTCAAGGCGCCCAAAATATATATCGAAGACGCCGGACTGCTCCATGCCTTGCTGGGCATCGACTCCCGGGAAGCGCTCATGGGACACCCAAAGTCCGGCTCCTCCTGGGAAGGATTCGCCATGCAGGAAATTATTCGCCTGACCGGGATCGCCCGGGAGCAGCGCTACCACTGGGCAACCCATCAGGGCGCGGAACTGGACCTCCTCGCGATACATAAAGGACAGCGCATCGGATTCGAATTCAAGCGCACAAGCGCCCCCTCCATGACCCGATCCATGCACTCCGCCCTGAACAGTCTCCAGCTGGACCGCCTGTTCGTCGTCTTCCCGGGAAACGCCCGCTTTGCCCTGCACGAACGAGTCGAAGCCACAGGTCTTTCCCTTGCCCTCGCCGAAGGCTTCCGCTACCTGTGATCCAGCGCATGGTCCCGAACCATTTCGGCCTTTGGGGAGTAATTACAGGATACCCCTTTTTTCATTCCGGCCCTGCGCGGCGCGGCGTTCCGGGCCCTCCCGAAACCGCCCTCCCGAAACCGCCCTCCAGCCCGCCCGAAACGCTCCGCCGCCGGATACACCCGCAAGAACGTCATGAAAGACCCCTTCGGCGCCCGCGACACGTTCGACACAGGATCGGGCGACGCCTACCTCTACCGGCTCGACCGCCTCGCCGACCGCGGCCTTGGCGATCCGGACCGCCTCCCTTTCTCCATCAAGGTGCTGCTCGAATCCGCGCTCCGGGAATGCGACGGACGCGCCGTCACGCCGGAAGACGTCGAACGCCTCGCTACGTACGACCCGAAGCGCCCCGCCCGCGAGGAAATTCCCTTCGCGCCCGCCCGCGTCCTGTTGCAGGATTTCACGGGCGTACCCGCCGTGGTGGACCTGGCCGCGCTCCGCTCCGCCGTAGCCCGCCTCGGCGGCGACACAGACGCCATCAACCCGAGGGTGCCGGTGCATCTCGTGATCGACCACTCCATTCAGGTGGATCATTTCGGAACGCACGAAGCCCTTCGCCTGAATTCGGACATCGAGTTTCGGCGGAACCAGGAGCGGTACGCCTTCCTGCGCTGGGGACAAAAAGCCTTCGAGAATTTCTCGGTCGTGCCCCCGTCCGGCGGCATTTGCCACCAGGTGAATCTGGAATATATCGCCCGCGGCGTATGGACCCGCCCGGAGGACGGGTTGCAAGTGGCCTACCCGGATTCCCTCGTCGGAACGGACAGCCATACGACCATGATCAACGGGCTGGGCGTACTCGGCTGGGGCGTGGGCGGCATCGAAGCCGAGGCCGCCATGCTGGGCCAGCCGATCTGCATGCTCATGCCGGAAGTAATCGGGTTTCGGCTGACGGGGCGACTCCCCGAAGGCGCCACGGCCACCGACCTGGTGCTGACCGCCACGCGCCGCCTGCGCTCCTACGGCGTCGTGGGCCGGTTCGTGGAATTCTTCGGCCCCGGCCTGGACCATATGTCCATTCCGGACCGCGCCACCATTTCCAACATGGCCCCGGAGTACGGCGCCACCATGGGCTTCTTCCCCGTGGACCGGATCACGCTCGACTACATGCTCCGCACGGGCCGCGAACCGGCGCTCGTGGACATGGTGGAACGGTATGCGAAGGAGCAAGGCCTTTTCCGCGCGGCGGACGCCCCCGACCCGGAATTTCTCGACGTGCTGGAGCTGGACCTTGGCGACGTCGTGCCGAGCGTGGCGGGCCCGAAACGTCCGCAGGACCTCATCCCCATGCCCGAACTCGGCGAAACCTTCGCCGCCACACTGACCGCCCCGGCCGGCCCCCAGGGCTTCGGCTTGCAGGCGGACGCGCTCGACCGCGCCGGGCGCTACCGGGACGAACAGGGCAACGAGCGTACGCTGCGGCACGGCGACGTAGCCATCGCCGCCATCACCAGCTGCACGAACACCAGCAACCCGTCGGTCATGATCGGCGCCGGCCTGGTGGCGAAGCATGCCGTGGAACGCGGCCTGCGCGTGCCCCCGTACGTCAAGACGAGCCTGGCGCCCGGCTCCCGCGTCGTTACTCGCTACCTGCACGAAGCCGGGCTGCTTCCGTACCTGAACCAACTGGGTTTTAACCTGGTGGGATACGGATGCACCACCTGCATCGGCAATTCGGGGCCCTTGCCCGAACCGGTCGCCGAGGCCATCCGGGAGGCTGATCTCGTCGTGGCGGGCGTCCTGTCGGGGAATCGGAACTTCGAGGGCCGCATTCATCCGCACGTGCAGGCCAATTTCCTCGCATCCCCGCCGCTCGTGGTGGCCTACGCGCTGGCCGGCACAGTGGATATCGACCTCGCGAACGACCCCGTCGGCAAGGATTCGGCGGGCGACGACGTATACCTGCGCGACATCTGGCCGGATTCCGGGGAAATTCTCCGTACGATCCGCGAAGTCGTCACCCCGGACCTGTTCCGGGACGAATACGACGGCGTCGAAACATCCAGCGAAACCTGGAACGCCATCGAAACGGCGGAAGGATCGCTGTGCGAATGGGACGATGCTTCGACCTACATTCAGGAGCCGCCCTACTTCGTGGATATGGATCCGGAAACGCCCGCCATACAGGAAATTCGGGGCGCCCGGGTACTGGCCAAGCTCGGCGATTCCACCACCACGGACCATATTTCGCCCGCCGGCGCCATCGGGCAGGATACGCCCGCCGGAAAATATCTGACCGAACAGGGCGTCCGGCGGCATGCCTTCAATTCGTACGGATCGCGCCGGGGGAACCACGAAGTGATGATTCGCGGCACGTTCGCCAACATCCGCATCAAGAACCTGCTGGTTCCGGGGACGGAAGGCGGCGTCACGCGGCACTTCCCCACGGACGAAATCATGTCCATCTACGACGCTGCCATGCGCTACGGCGAGGCGGGCGTCCCGCTCGTTGTGCTGGGCGGCAAGGATTACGGCATGGGGTCGAGCCGGGACTGGGCGGCGAAAGGAACACTGCTGCTGGGCGTCAAGGCGACCATCGTGGAGAATTACGAACGCATCCACCGGTCGAACCTCATCGGCATGGGCGTGCTCCCCCTGCAATTTCGCAAGGGAGAAACCGCGGCCACCCTGGGACTGACCGGCGAGGAAACCTTCGATATTCCTATAACCGACGCCGTAGCGCCCCGGCAGGAAATCACCGTAACCGCCGCGAGGCCGGACGGAACGCAGACCGCCTTCCAGGCCGTGGTCCGCCTCGACACCGACGTGGAAGTGGATTATTACCGCAACGGCGGCATCCTCCACTATGTGCTGCGGGATTATCTGCGGCGAGCGTGCGTAACGGCGTGAGGGGACGGGCGGGCGGCAACACTGCAATTATGAACCATTTTCTAAACAATGGAGATTATGCAAATTTCTTCTATCCGAATCGAGAACTTCAGGTCATTCAAGGATGAAACCATCCCATTCAATAACTACACGTGCCTCGTTGGCCCGAACGGAGCCGGTAAATCGAATGTGCTTACCGCTCTCAACGTATTTTTTCGTGAATCTGACGGTCTGCCTACTGATTTACACCAGTTAGATCAGGAAGATTTTCATTGTAAGGATACGGAAAAACCTATTAAAATAACCATTATTTTTACAAATCTCAGCCAAGAGGCCAAAAAAGATTTTTCAGACTACGTTCGACAGGATCAATTGGCTGTTTCTGCTGAAGCAATTTTTGATAAGTCCACAGGGAAAGCCGAGGTCAAGCAATACGGGCAGCGTCTTGTAATGCAAGCCTTCATGCCATTCTTTCGTGCAATCGACGAAAAGATCAAGGTTCCTGATCTGAAGAATATATATAATGGTCTTCAGAAGGCTCACAAAGGACTTCCTAATGCCAATACAAAACAGGCAATGATCGATTTTCTACGCGAATATGAAGCAGAGCGACCTGATGATTGCAAGCTCATACCAAGTAAAGATCAATTCTATGGATTTTCGAAAGGTATAAATCGCCTTGCCAAGCATATTCAATGGGTTTATGTTCCAGCAGTGAAAGATGCAACCTCGGAACAGGTCGAGGCTAGAAATTCTGCGCTCGGTAAACTCTTGGCGCGAACGGTTCGTTCTAAAGCAAATTTTGATGAATCAGTGAAGAATATGCGAACAGGTATGCAGGAGCAATACCAGAAGCTCCTGGATGGAAACCAGCATATCCTCGACGATATTTCGAAATCCCTTCAGGCCCGACTTGCGGAATGGGCGCATCCCGATGCTCGTTTGCGGCTACAATGGAAACAGGACCCGGATAAGTCAGTACGTGTAGAAGAGCCTTGGGCGCATATTCTTGCAGGCGAAGGTGATTTTGAAGGTGCGCTTGCGCGATTCGGACACGGTCTACAGAGGTCCTACCTTCTCGCGTTGTTACATGAATTGTCTGGTACAGAGGCCAATGAAGGCCCTACGCTTATTTTAGCGTGTGAAGAGCCTGAACTGTATCAACATCCGCCACAAGCTCGCCATCTCGCATCTGTTCTCAACAGACTGAGCCATGGAAATTCACAAGTTATCATATCCACTCACAGCCCGTGGTTCGTGTCCGGGAAGGGATTTGAAGACGTTCGTATGGTTCGCAAGGAAGACGGCAGCCCATCTTCTTCAATTTACCATATGTCATTTGAAGATATTATAGAAGCTTTGGCCGAGGCGACCGACGAACGGCCTACCAAACCGGAGGGGGCTCTTGCCAAAGTACATCAGGCATTACAGCCAGCATTGAATGAAATGTTCTTTACTCGACGCCTTATATTGGTCGAAGGACTGGAAGACAAAGCCTATTTGGAATCATACTTTATCCTACTTGACAAGTTAGATGAGTTTAGACGCTTGGGATGCCATATCGTTCCAACAAATGGTAAAAGTAAATTGCTCAGGCCACTCGTCATCAGTAAACACATGAAAATACCTACGTATCTTATATTTGACGCTGACACTGATAAATTTGAAGAAAACGGCAGGCGAATCAAACATGAAAAGGATAACAAGGCACTCTTGAATCTTGTCGGAAAAGCTGAAAAAGATGCGTTTCCGGATGAGACGATTTGGGGCAAGGGATTCACAATATGGCACTCGGATATTGGTGCCATTGTGAAGGAAGAAATTGGCGTAGAAGTCTGGAAAAATTACCAACAAAGAGCTTGTCATATTTACGGTCAAGTTGGCGGTCTTAAGAAGAACTATCTACATATATGCGAAAGTCTTTCATTCGCATGGGATGATGGAAAACGATCTAAAAGCATAGAACGTCTTTGCCATGAAATTCTAGACCCTGAAAACATTATCTCGATTGAATAATTTCCACATAATTTAAGCCCAAACACTACCGGCTACTGAACCCGCCAAGGCATCAATCGGTTCATTCTCCGTGAAAAAATCCCTCTTCAATGCCCAAAAACCTACGGCGCCTCGCCTGAAAGTATCCGCCAGATGCGCTGATAGCCCGTGCCGTCCAGCGCAGCATGGGCGGGTCGAACACGCCCCCAATCCTGTGCCTGCATACTTCTGAGAAAGTCTCGCGCATGGCCAATGGAATACTGAGCCTGCGTATCGGGCACAGACTCCTTGTACAAATCGCCGAGATTTACCGCCACGCTTCGAGGCACTGAATTCATGCGCATCAGAACCCCCTCCTCGGATCGGACCCCGTGGTAAATCATAGCAGGTAGGACTTGCATGCGGCGGCGGTCGCGATCAGAGATGTCCTGACTTGCTCCCGCCATTGCACTCAGAGCGGAAATACCCCACGTACCACCGTTGGCGATAGCCCTGTATATAGCCCGGCAGGTATCAGTGAGCGCCTTGGTGTCCGCAGAATCCCCGGAACCACTAAAATACCGAGCGGCGATTTCCTTGATTTGCTCCCCATTGACCCAGTCTCGAGTAATATCCGACAACGCACTCTGCCCACGCCCGCCGCCAACGATATCCGTGAACTGGCGTTCCAGTTGCGGCACCTGGAGCATCACCCCGAAAATATCCGCAATCCGGCCAGCCTCCCCAAACAGGCTATCCGGAACCCAGTCGTCAGGTTGCAATCTATTCTCTAATCTGCCAAGCCCCTGCATGGCTTTACCCACGCCTTCTGGAGAAAAGCCCGTGGCGTCGGCAAGCGAAGCCATTCCCGGCGGCATTTCAGCGATCTTCTTGGCATAATCCCGCGTAGCTTGCAAAAGAGCATTCGCATGTCCCCTCCGATCAGCATCGGCGCGAAGAGTCGTGTAGCCATAGGTAGAGCGCAACAATTGCTCGGAATCCGCAAGCACCGCGTCCAGGTTCTTCTTCTCCGCCCACAAATGCGCCACATAACAACGAAAATCTTCCCACTGATCTGTCCAAAGCATGCCAGCAAGGCCAGCCAATTTACCCTGCTTGTCAAGGTCGTCCAGAAGAGTAACCAATCTTGATACGAGCGCCCCTGTATTTCGGCTAACAAACCTGATTATTTCTTCCCGATTCTGGCCTTCTGCAAGGCCTATAACGCCTACGCTGTCGTGTCCAATGCGCCCGGCTCGACCAGCCAGATTCCAGAATTCCCGGGGGGTCATCTCGACTTGCCCGTATTGACCCGGAAAGTGTCTCGATGCCAGAAACACAGATGAGACGGGAAAATCGATGCCTTGCGCCACAGTGGTCGTCGCACACAACACCTTGAGACGACCAGACTCTGCGAGCCATTCCATGAGCGCGCGGGTCTCGTCCGACAAACCGGCATGATGCACTCCTATGCCGTGATCCAGCATGTCCACCAACTCGAAGTTCTCCGCTATCTCAGTGCGCAAGAAGTCCTGAACCAGCCTGGTGTCGGCATCGGGATACGCTATAACCGGCATGGACTGTTGCAGTACTTGCGCCGTTCTCCAAACCGATTGGATCGTATTAGCAATGGCAATACTTGTGCCTCGCTGAGACATAATGGAGGCCATAGCGCCTGACTGAAGAGCCAGATTTTTTTGCTCGCCCCCGCCGGAAAGCACCTTGCTTCTGGGAACCTTAACAGGCCTGCATTCACCCACGCGGTGTGTCCCTTGCAGATGCATTGCCTTAGAAGTCGCCGTCAGCGTTTCGAATTCGAGGCGCCACCCCGCTCGTTTCGATTCATCCGAGACTGCTCGATAAAGGCCCAGTATTCTCTCGTTAGGTCTCCATGCCGTTGATCCCAAACTTATTGCCTTACCCGCGTTCACGTCGTGAGCAAGCCACTTCGCCACATCGTCGGTTCCTTCGACGAATGGCATGAGGAGGAGAAAGTGCGCATCCGGGCAATCCCGTTTGACCGTGGCTAAAAAGAGCTCGATCCGTAACCCGCGACCAGCGGCCTCCATGTTATGGGCTTCGTCCATAACGAGAAGTGCCATCGGGCGTGCAATTCTCTTGTTTCGAATCGCCAGAGATAGTTTTTCCGGCGTTGCAATCAATACATCGAAAGCATTCTCCTCGGCTTTCAGGAGTTCATCCTCGAATGCATCTACCTCGACCGCCGAAGTCAACTGCTCTACCCGAAGCCCGACGGGTTCAAAATCCCTGCGCAAGCGACGGGCGATCTGGGCGCAAAGAGCCCTCGTAGGCGCCACGTAAGCAACCCAGCCTCCGCTTTCCCGAAACTGATTGAGCGCTTGCAGAATGCGAAACTGCGCCAACAGTGTCTTGCCGCCGGAGGTTGGCATCTCCACCACGATCGCCGTCTTGGCCGGATCCAAAAGACCCTCTTCAAGGAGGGCTGCCCTTTGCGGGGGAAGAAGTTGAAACATCGGACGATGTTCTCGTTTTCCCAATGACCGGACAAACTCCGAGGTCTTGGAATTGACCCTCCGCACGGCCCACCACATCGATATTCTGACCATGACATGCCCGGTGGCGTGAAGCCAGCGCAACAAGACATCCAGGCCCGCATCGCCAAGCGCAGTAGCAGCCTTGATACCCGCCTCAAAGTGCTTGTCGAGCTGAACCATCGGGTCAGCCATATCGCCTTGCAACATGTACCGGGCCAGTATTTCAGTTGCCTTGGCCCAATGGTACAAGGCCACTAATCTCATAGCAATAGCCCTGTTCCCTGCATCGGAACCGCCTTCAAACTGCCGCTCCTCATGCTCCTTCTGGTCAACCCTTAGTCCAGCGATAATCTCGCGCACTCTGTCCAGATCGTCCCAACCATCCTTGCGAAAAAGCCTGATCCAGCATTCGAAGAGTCGGTACAGCACTCGGGTGTCCCATGGCATATCCGCTACGCTGGGCGCAGCAAGGCTATCCGGGCGCTCGTCATACCAACGACGCAGATCGGACCAGCGGTCTCCGCAATAAGCCAGGGCAGACAACCTCAACACGAAGAATATCCGGTCTATATTCTCCTTCGGGACCGGGAAAAGACGACGAAGTTCAAAGGCTTTATACGACGCGGCGACTGCTTGCTCTCGCAACGATCCGGCCTCCCCCGTTGGACTTGCCAATGCCTCCAATCCTTCAATGGCAGCCAATTCATAGGCAAACGCAACCCGGTCCAGCAGTTCATCCTCAGCCTTATTATTCAGATCATGATGCTGTGCATGCCCTCCATCCGCAGCGAAGTCGAAAAAAATTTGACGGCCAACGGCGTGATGCGCCAGGCGTTCGTTCATTAGCCGTTCCGCCTTATCCAGATCAGCCTGGCCAATAGCCGCGATTGCCCAGTGAGAGGTCAATACACGTAATGACTTCTGCGTAATGCTCATCCCGCATCACCTCCCTTCATGCGTGCCAGAACGTCCTTGCCCAAATCGTTGATTCGGCCCCCGGGCAAGTATATTCCAAGGAATGCGATGTCCATTCCTTCAGGACAATCGGAAGCAAGTTCCAACACGATGCCCCGGAGATCGCGTTCATCCGGGGGTACATCGCGGACAAGGACTCCGTACAATCGAACATCGCTTTTAGCAGACAAATACCGTTCCACGGCCTGCATAAACAGGCAGGCCCAATCGGTATTCCGAGAACGAATAAGCATATAATTGACCAAGACATCCCGAAGGTTAACATCATTGCGCAAGTTCTCTATCTGTTGCCGAAGCCCCGATTTGCCATGAACGACGCCCGGCGGATAGCGAGTATCGGACGAGGTTTTGACTTCGCCGAATACCAATCTATAGCGCCCGTCCTCCATTGCGAATCCCACGAGATCAGCGCCAGGAAGGCTCGCCCCGAATTGCCGCTCATCCCGACTCATCGGCCACGGAAAATTACATTCGCGCCAATCCTTAAGGTACGCTTCAGCGATAGCTTCGCCGACACGCCAGTTCTTGAACCCCCTTTTTAACCGTTCATTAACGCGCTCGGCGACAAAGTCCGTTTCGCCCAGTGGTATCAACGCCTCCTTGATTAGCGCCGAACCCGAATCGTCGCGCAGAATGCTTATGACAGAGCCTGTCAAGGCATCGTCTAATTCGCTGGACGCCCACGTAATACCGACTCCGGTGCACGGCTCCTTGCCCAGCGTATACGCAATCAAACCTGCGGACACCCGAGCGCCAGGCCCGGTACCGCTTCCTGCTCTCGTGCTCACCATCTTTACAAATGCTTTTATGCGTTTTTTGCATAAGAAAAGGCCTTTCTATGCATTTTTTGCATAGCAACGGGGTGGAGCCAGTTAGGAGATCGCTATTTCGTCCCGTCGGCGCACCGCGCTATGCATTTTTTGCATAGCAACAACCCCTTCTATACGTTTTTCGCATAATAACGGCCTTTGGTTATACCCGTGCACAGAATACAAAAATCGGGGCACCTATGCAACCCCTCAGGCCCCGTCCGCCTCGCCCCAGCCCCCGCCTCCCGGCGTTTCGATGCGCAGCATGTCGCCCGCCTCGAACCGGCGGCTGAACTTGGCGGGCAAGATTTCTTCCTTGCCGTCCGAACGCACGAGCGTATTGCGTCCGCAGGCGCCGGACGCCCCGCCCTGCAATCCCCACGGAGGCGTCCGCCGCCGCTCGCTAATCACCGTTACGGTGGCGGGCCGCAGCAACCGGTACGTCCGCACCAATCCGTCTCCGCCCCGCCGCGCGCCCGCCCCGCCGCTCCCGCGACGCAGCGCATACGTCTCGATCCGAAACGGAAACGCCATTTCCAGCGCCTCGACCGGCGTATTGAGCGTGTTGCTCATGTGCACATGCACCCCGCCCAGACCGTCCGCCCCGGCAGAAGCCCCCATCCCGCCCCCGATGGTTTCGTAGTACGCATAGGGGGACCCGTCGGCGCGAAAACCCCCGATGGTCAGATTGTTCATCGTGCCCTGCCCGGCGGCGCACACCTCGTTCGGCAGGGCCTGCGCCAACGCGCCAAGCGCCGCGTCCACGATGCGCTGCGAGGTTTCGACATTGCCGGCGGCCACCGCATGCGGCGGGCGGGCATGCACGAGGCACCCCGGCGGCGCCGCGACGCGAACCGGGGCGAAACACCCCGCATTCATGGGAATGTCCGCCGCCGCCAGCGCCCGCGCGGCGTAGTAGCAGGCCGCCTCCGTAACCGGCAGCGGCGCGTTCAGCGAACCGTCTGTGGCGGGCGACGTCCCCTCGAAATCGAACGTCACGCCGTCCCCCCGAATATGGGCCGCCACCCGAATAACAATCTTTTCCCCCGCCGCCGCATCCACAAAATCCGGCTCCAGCGTATCCTCGAACCGGAACACTCCGTCCGGCCACGCCCGAATGCGCTCCCGAAAGAGCCGCTCGCTCCACGCAGGCAAATGGCGCGCGTACGCTTCCGCCTCCGCCGCGCCATGCCGCTCGATCAGCGCCGCAAGGCGGGCCTCCGCCACCGCATGGGCCGCCTGCTGCGCCGCCAGGTCGCCGCGCCGCTCCGCCGGCGTACGCACGTTGCGCAAGATGAGCCGCTCCAGATCGGCGACGACCTTGCCCTCCTTGCGCCACTTCACGGGAGGAATAATGACGCCTTCCTGATACAATTCGCGAGAAAGCGGCAGCGATCCGGGACTCATGCCGCCCACGTCGGCGTGGTGCGCCCGGCTCGCTGCGAAGAACGCAAGGCGCCCCTCTGCAAACACCGGAGAAATCATGGTAATGTCCGGCAAGTGCGTGCCGCCCTCGTACGGATCGTTCAGAATCGCGGCGTCTCCGGGGCGCCATGCGTCGATGGCGTTCAGCGCCGCTTCGAGGCTGCGCGGCATGGCCCCGAGATGAACCGGAATGTGCGCGGCCTGCGCCACCAGTCCGCCGCGCCGGTCGAACACGGCGCACGAGAAATCCAGCCGCTCCTTGATATTGGGCGAATACGCCGTCCGCCGCAGCGTCACGCCCATTTCCTCGGCGACGCCCGCGAACCGATGCCGGTACAGTTCCAGGAGAATCGGGTCCATTGATCAGCGTATCCTTAGTCCGGAAGACGGGAAAAATGCAAGTTGCGCCAGGCGTCCGCCTCCACGCGCCACGAAGGCGCGACGAACGCAGTCGCATCGTACTGAACCACCACGGCAGGCCCCTCGAAAGCATGGCCCCACCGCAGCCGATCCCGATCATACAAGGCCGCCATCGCCTCCTCGCCGGTATCCAGCGTCACCGGCGTCTGGCCGACCTGCGCCGTCCCGGAAGTCGCTGACGCCTCGGCCCGCTCCGCATCCCTTGGCAACGGCGCCTCCGCGCCAGGCGCCGTTCCCCGTACGCGCAGCGTCACAATCTCTACGGGGGCGTCCGGCGTCGCGTAGCCGTACCGGCGGGCATGGCGCGCATGAAAGCGGCGGCGGGCGTCGTCGGGGCGGGCGGGGTCTGTCGGCACGGTCAATTCGTAGCTTTGCCCCTGGTAGCGCATGTCCGCAAAGGTTTCGACGACGGGGCGCCCGCGTCCCTCTCCGGCGAATACCTTCAGGACGCGCTCCGTTTCCCGCGCATACAGCGCCGCGAGGGCCGCCTCGTCGGCGGGCGCCGCAAGGGACGTATCGTACGCCACGTCCGCCATCAACAAACCGAGAGCGCTCAACACCCCCGGCTGGGGCGGCAACAAAATCCGGCGGATCGAAAGCGCGTCCGCCAGTTCGCAAGCGTGCAACGGCCCCGCGCCCCCGAACGGGACCAGCGCGTACTCTTTCGGATCGTACCCCCGCTCGACCGATACGCGGCGCAAGGCCCGCTCCATGGATGCGTTGGCGATCCGAACGATCCCCAGCGCCGTTTCGCGTAGGGAAAGGCCCAGCGGCCGCCCTAATTGTTCGACGGCGCGCCGCGCGGCGTCGGCGTCGAGCCCAAACTCGCCCCCCAGAAAGCGGTCCGGCAGGATGCGTCCAAGGACCACGTTCGCGTCCGTAACCGCAGGCGCTTCGCCGCCCCGTCCGTAACACGCAGGCCCCGGCGCGGCGCCCGCGCTGGCGGGGCCCACATGCAGCGCGTTCGCTGCGTCGGCATGGGCCAGGCTGCCCCCGCCTGCGCCCACCGTATGTATGTCCACCGAGGGCAGGCGCAGCGGCAATCCTGCGATGGCGCTTTCGGCGGTGCGCGGTATTTCGCCGGGACACAACGCCACATCCGTGCTGGTGCCCCCCATGTCGAGTGTGAGAATTTTTGGCGCCTGCTCGCCCAGCGCCGTTTTGGCCAGGCGAAAGGCCCCCACCACCCCGCCCGCCGGACCGCTGAGCGCGAGGCGCGCCGGGCGCCGCGCCGCCTGTTTCGTCCCGATCACCCCGCCGTTCGATTGCATGACGCGCACCGGCCTCGGCGCCACAACCCGCCCGAGCCGATCCAGATACCGCGCCGCAACGGGTTGCAGGTACGCATTCGCGACGGTCGTAGCCGCGCGTTCGTATTCCCGGTATTCCGGCAGAATGTCCGCGCTCAGCGAGAACCGGGCGTCGGGAAGATATTCCTTCAGAATTTCCGCTGTCCTGCGCTCGTGTTCCGGGTACAGAAACGAAAAAAGGTATATGATCGCCACGCTTGCCACGCCCAGCCCTTGCAGCCTTTCGCCGAGGGCGGCGACGGCGCGCTCGTCCAGCGGCGTCAGGACGGAACCGTCGGCGGTCACCCGCTCCGCGACTTCGAATCGCAGGTCCGCCGGGACGAGCGGCGGCGGGCGACGCTGGGACAATGCGTACAGATCGGGACGATTCTGCCGCCCGATAGCCAGCACGTCGCGAAAACCCCGGGTCGCAATCAGGGCGCAGCGGGCGCCCCGGCGTTCGAGGAGCGCATTCGTCGCCACGGTGGTGCCATGCGCGATGGCGGCGTCCGCTGCGACGCCAAGCCGCCGTACGCCTTCCTCCACGGCGCGGCTCTGGTCCTGCGGCGTGGTGGCCGTCTTGCAAACAACCAGCTCCCCGTCCTTCAGGCGCGCGAAATCCGTGAACGTGCCCCCGGTATCGATCCCGATGCGTTCCGTCATGCTCGATAACTGCGCGGCGGGCCGTAGGTACGGTACATGCCGCTATGGTTCACATGCCCTACGTAGCGTCCAAGCACCCGAACTTCTTCGAAAACGTCCGGCTTGATATGAATATCCGCGTATTCCTCGTTGGCCGGTTCGAGGCGCAGCCCGTTTCCGTCGTAATATATCCGCTTCAGGGAAGTCTCGCCATCGTAGAGAATGGCCCCGATGCCCCCGTTGGGAATATCGTCGTCTATCAGCAAGACGTAATCCCCGTCGTGAATGTCCGCGCCGATCATGGACTGCCCCGATACGCGGATGGCGAAAATGCGATCCAGATTGGGAAAGAGCGTTTCGAGCGTAATGGTTCCAAGGTCGGCTTCGACGGCTTCCTGCAAATGCCCCGCCGCGATGACGCCGCGCACGGGAATCCCCGCCGCGCTCGTCAGAAATTCGTCTTCGTCCGGGAAGCAATATCCCCGAAGGCCGCGCGTCAGGAACCCCTTTTTGCAGATCGCTTCGAGATTCTGCGTCACGCTGTTGGTGGACCGATACCGGAAATGCTCGGCGATCTCCCGGTAGGTGGGCCACACGCGATGCTTGCGAAGGTAGCCCGAGACATACTGGAGGAATTCGTACTGTTTCGAGGTGAGGTTTTTGCGAGGCATACCATTTGGAGGCAGTTGGATGGCGTGTTGCGAGGCCGCAGGCGGCCGCATACATATGTACAATATATGTTCAAACGCGCTCCGCGTCAAGCCCGGCGAAAAAAATATTTCAGGACGGCCAATCAAAAGGGCCTGGCGGCGCTCAGAGATCGCTAAAAAGTTGCTTCACCACGCGGCTGCCGCGCGTCGGCAAGGCGTCTTCGACGTGATACCGAAGAAAATCCTCAATGAGCTGGCCCAGTTCCGCGGCGGTGCGCTTGTCCAGCCGCATCTCCATGACCGTATCGGGGTCGGCGCGGGCCACGATGGCGAAGGCGCGCAAGGTCCGGCGGGCGGCGAAGCGCATGGTTTCGGGACTCCCCTGCCCCCTGGACGGCTCCACCGACCCGGTTTCCAGCAGCAGCGCGCCCCCGGATTCCGGGACGCGCTCGACGGCCTCCCGGTCGATGTCCGGCGAAAAGCCAAGAATCCGGGCCAAATGGAGCTGAAACAAAAAGAAGACCTGCTCGGCCCGCCCCTCGTACCGATCCAGTCGCTCCAGCGCGTCCAGAAGCAGGGCGAACACGAGCGGATTTTCGTCCTCGTCCTGCATCAGCGCCTGCGCGATTTCGACCACGCGCTGCCCGTACGCCAGCGCCGCAAGATTCGTCCGCAGCCGCCCGAACGTACGGACATGGCTGCATTCGGAAAGCGTCTGCACCTGTCGGGACGCCTTCCAGTACAAAACGGCCTGCACGTACGACATGGGTTGCAAGGTCGATCCGAACCGGCTTTTGGGCCGCAGCGCGCCCCGCGCCATGGCGGCTGCCTTGCCTTTTTCTTTGGTGAAAAGGGTGACGATCCGACTGGTTTCGCCGTACTGGATGCTTCTGAGCACGATCGCCTCGGTGCGAACAATCATTTTTCGAAATTTTTCGGGGCGGAGGTTATATCCGGGCTTTTTATGTGTCTATAGATCAAAAAAAGCCATGCGACTGCTTCATCGCCTTCAGCAACGACTCAGCCTTACGAAACACGAAGCCATGGCGCTTTCGTGCCTGTCGGGCCTCCTCATAATCGGAATTATTGTGCGGCAAGTCCAGCAACGCGCCATTTTGGCGACGCCGGATGCGTACGCCGAACTGGACCAGCTCTTTTTCGAGCGGTCGCAGGACGACAGCGGCGCGGAAACGGCCTCGGCAAGCGGGGCCTCCGCCAGCGAGCCGGAGGACAACCCGCCGGGAACCGCGTCCGCCCATCTTTCCGCCTCGGCCCGGTCTCCGGCGCGGGAACCGCCCGCCGCGTCGTCCGCTCCAGCCGCGGACAATGCAAGCGCTCCAGGCCATTCGGAAACGCTGCGCATCGACATAAACCGGGCCGGCGCGGCGGAGCTCCAGCGGCTGCCCCGCATCGGACCGAAAACGGCGGAACGCATTCTGGCGTTTCGGGCGGCCTACGGCGCATTTCGCTCGCCGGACGACCTGCAGCAGGTGAAAGGCATCGGGCCGAAAACCCTCGAACGCCTTCGCCCGCACATTTACGTCGGCGCGTCGCCCCCGCCCGGCGATTCGCCTGCCGGCGCGTCGTCGGGGGAATGAACCGAATCCACCGAATCATACGGGTCTTCCGTCCAGGCTTCCGCAACTTTTTCCTCCCGCTTCAGAAACCGGTATACCGGCGTCAGCAGCAACGCGGCCAGCGCCAGAAAACCGACCAGCGTAAGGAGAATGACTCCATTGTACCCACTCATAAAACCTCGCAAAAAATCGCTGAAACAGCGGGTTGAACCCCATGAAGAACGCCTCTACGCGCATGTTGATCGTCGATAGCGACGTACGAATATCCGCCAACTTACGGAAATTCTTCGAACGCAAGGGCTACGTCGTAAACGGAGCCTGGGACGGAGAGCAGGGACTCCATCTCCTGACCCGGATGCCTGCGTACGACATTGTCTTGCTCGAAATCGCCATGCCGCGGCGCAACGGTTTCGACATATTGCGCAAGACCCGCCTGGCGGGCGTAACCACGCCGATCGTCATGTTGACCTTTCGCGCCAACGCCGACGACAAGCTGCGCGCATTCGACGCAGGCGCAGACGATTACGTGACCAAGCCCTTTCATATCGAGGAACTGGCGGCCCGGGTCAAGGCGCTGCTTCGCCGCAGCAACCCGCCCGCCGAACAGCCCTGGGACACGTACGAAGTCGGGGATTTGCATGTGAATTTCAGCAGTCACACGGCGCACCGCGACGGCGACGCCGTACAGCTTACCGCCAGGGAATTCGACATCCTGCGGTACTTCATCGAGCACCGGGGGCGGACGGTCAGCCGGGGACAAATCCTGCGCAGCATATGGGGCATTTCGCTGGACATATCCACGCGCACCATTGACCGGCACGTTTCGGCGCTGCGCAAGAAAATCGAGCCGGACCCCGACGATCCCGTATGGATAAAGACGGTGTACGGCGTCGGATACCGGTTCATAAAACGCCCGCGCCATGGAGAAAACGCGAAACAGAACCCCGAAAACGGGGTATTAACCCTTAATTACCCGGAAACGCCATGATCAACACGCTTTCCATCGCCAGCGACCTTTCCAAAGCAGGCATCGCAAAATCCCACGCCGAAGCGATTGCAAACGCTATCGGAACCCGCCAGGAAGACCTCGCCACAAAAGATTTTGTGCGCGCCGAGATAAGTACTATCCGCGGCGAAATGAGCGCCCTGGAGACCCGCCTTGTGCGCTGGATAGTCGGAACGGTTTTCGCAGCCTCCGGCCTGTTGTTCGCCGCCCTGCAGCTCATGCCGTAAACTCGCCTTCGAGATACGTTACCGCTTCGGTTCGGCCACGCCGTCCCGGTGCCGGTACGCCAGCGCAGAGGCCGCCGCTTCGTCCAGCAGAATGTGCGCATGGGGGTGCATTTGCAAGGCGGACGCCGGACACATGGCGGTAACGGGTCCCTCCAGCGCGTCGCGCACGGCGGCGGCTTTCCCCGTTCCGCTCGCCAGCATCAGCAGTTTGCGCGCCTCCATAATGGTGCCAAGGCCCATCGTAACGGCCTTGCGGGGCGGCGCCTCTCCCTCGCCAAAAAAACGGGCGTTGTCGGAGAGGGTTTTTTCGGTCAGCGCCTGCACCCGCGTACGGGAGCCGAGCGAAGACCCCGGCTCGTTGAACGCAAGATGCCCGTTGGACCCGATGCCGAGAATCTGCAAATCGATGCCCCCGGCCACCTCGATGCTCCGTTCGTACGCGGCGCAAGCGGCTTCAAGGTCGTCGGCCATCCCGTCCGGCATATGAACCCGGGCCGGATCGACGCCTGCCGCGTCAAAGAAATGCTCCCGCATGAAACGCCCGTAACTCTGCGGGTGTTCGGGGGGCAATCCCACGTACTCGTCCAGGTTGAACGTGGCGATCCGGGAAAAATCCAGGCCCTCCTCGTTGCCGAGCGCAATCAGGCGGCGGTACAGGCCAATCGGCGTACTGCCGGTAGCGCACCCGAGCACGGGGTTCTCGCGACGGAGCGCTGCGAGGACGATCTCCGCCGCCCGCGCGCTGACCGCGTCGTAATCGGAAAGTATTTCGACGAACATAAAAGCCCAGCGCCTCCCTAAAACGACCCGCCGGAGGTCTTGAGTTCGAACAGATGCTCGGGCAACTCCACGTTGATTTCGGTATCGAGCTCCACCGAACCCGTGAGATTCCCGTCCATGTAGGTTTCCAGCCTGGACGGAAGCCGAACGTCCCCGATTTGCTGCATCTCTGCCATAACCACGAACACTTGCACGGGGCCCTGGTCGTACCGTACGCCGACCGGTTCGTGCGTCTCGGCGTCCAGCAGCATCTCGGTCGCGCCCGCCACGCCCGGCGACGTGATGGAAAGTACGTCCGCGGTCCGCCCGTCATAGTTTTCTTCCTGGCCCAGATATTGCACGACCATATCGCCGCGGCCCAGCATGGAGATTATGTCGCGATCCATCTGCGACTTGTACTGTTCGATAATTTCGGAAGGATCGATAGGCAAGGCGTCCGGCAAGTCCGCCATGCTCTCGTCCCCGTCGATCACGACGACGATGGACCCCATGCCGCCGGGCAAGGACATCTCGGCGCGCATCCGATCCGGGTAGGCCACATACTGCATGGCGTCCATTTCCATCTGTCCGCCGCCGGGTATGACGTTTGCGATGGTCATCGCCTGGCGTATGGTGCGGATCGCAGCGAAGGCTTCCTGCCCGCCCAGCGCCTCCACGGCTTTGCGGAACAGGTCCTGCCCTTCGGAAAGCGTTTCCTCGGTGGCCTCGGGCGCCGGTTCGCGGCCCGTGGGAATCGTTACGTCCAGGGTGTGCACCTCGCCCAGATCGGCCAGCGGACGCCCGAAATCGGCCCCGTTGCCCACGGCGAGAATTTTCATGTCGTCCGGGCGGAGATACTTCTCGGCCACGCGGTGCACGTCGTTCGCATCCACGGCCTGTACCCCTTCCCGCACCTGATTCAGAAAATCAAGCGGATAATCGTAGTACGCATAGGTCATCATGCGGCTGACGATTTCCTGGCGCGTATCGAAATTGAAGACGAAACTGTTCAGGTAGTTGTCTTTGGCCAACTGGAGTTCCTCTTCGGACGGCGGCGCGGCGCGCAACTTCTCTATTTCCTCGCGCACGGCTTCCGTCCCGTCCACCGTCGATTCCGACTTGGTCATAATGCCTGCGTAGAACTGCCCGGGCCGCTCGAAATTGGCGGTGTAGGCCCCGAATACCGAATAGGCCAGCCCCTTGTCGTCGCGCACGTTCTGGAAAAGCCGCCCGGTAAACCCGCTCAGCACCTGATTCATCACCGTTACCGCGAAATAGTCCGGGTGGTTCATGGCGATCTCGCCCGGATGCCCCATCAAAATAGCGCTCTGCGTCACATCCTCCTTCGGCGCATAGTAGACCCCGTATTCGGAATTCGCGTCGGGAGCGGGTTGCGGCGGACGGACGAAATCCTCCTGCGCTTCCCAGGCGGCGAACGCGTTTTCGAGTTTCTCTGCCATGGCTTCGGCGTCGAAATCTCCCCAGACGCCCAGGATCGTATTGTTCGGCAGGAAATACCGCGCGTGAAAATCGATCAGGTCCTGGCGCTCGATGGCGTCGATGGTGGCGTACTCGGTATGCCGCGCATACGGGGAATCGGCGCCGTACAGCAACTTGGAGAATTCGCGATTCACGATGGACATCGCCTGGTCGTTGCGGCGGGCGATGAACGATTTTTCCTGCGTTTTTGCCAGGTCTATCTTGTCTTCGGGAAAGGCGGGGTGCATGAGCACATCGGCGAACAGGGGCAGCACCTCGTCCACCGTCTCGGTCAGGGACGACATGAACACCTGGCCGGAAACCGTCCCTATCGACGATTCGATTTGCGCGCCCATGTTCTCCAGGCGGAGATTCAGCGCGTCGGCGTCCACGTTTTCCGTGCCGCCCGTGCGCAGGACCTCCCCGGCGACCGAGGCCAGCCCCACCTTGTCGGCCGGTTCGTTGAGCGCGCCCACGCCTACGCGGGCGGACATCTCCACGAGGGGCAGTTCGGGATTCTCGATAAGAAAAACGGTCATGCCGTTGGAAAGCGTGACCTGCTCCGGCTCCGGAATGTCGAATTCGGGGAGCGGCGGCGTGTCGATATCCGCATAATGGGATTGCGCGAAGGCGGGCGCTGCGCACAGTACGGCGACGGCGCAGGCGGTCAGCATCCGAAACGCATAGCGTGTCATGGCGGCGAAAGATTGCATGGTTGAAACAGGCATGGCGACAGATTTTGCGACAGGTTCGTCGGCGGATTTCGGGGACGAGGGGGACAAGAACGGGGTCGGACGGACGGGCATGCTACCCTTCGGCCTCCGCGTCCATGTTTTCTTCCATGTCCTCTTCCGTATCGGGCGTCTCGGTGCGGATCGAAGCCACCGTCCGGTTGGACTTCGTAAAGGTTTCTCCGACGACGCGCTGCACGTCCTCGGCGGACACCTGGTCGATCTCGTCGAGATAGGTGAACAGGTCGCTCCAGTCGCCGGTCACGGCTTCGTGATAGGAAAAGAGCACGGCCAGTCCGGTGTTCGACTGCAACTGACGCACCAGCTGGGCGCGGGCCTGCGTTTTCGCCCGCGCGACTTCGTCCTCCGTAACGCCGTGCTCGCCGATGTCCTCCAGAATCCCGTAGGCGGCCTCTTCGAACGCTTCCGGCGGTTGTCCCTGATTCAGTACGCCGTAGATCAGGAACAGGTGCGGATACTTGTTCATGCCGGGAAAGCCGTTCAGCGCCTGCGCCTGCAAGGCGATCTGCTTTTCCTCGACGACTTCCCGGTACAGGCGGCTGGTCCGTCCGTCGCTGAGAATGCGCTCCAGCACGTCGTATACGGCCTGGTCGGGGTGGTTCACGCTGCCCTTGTGCCATCCGGCGATGACGATGGGCTGGCTCTGCTCTTCGATCGTTACGCGGCGTTCGGCGATTTGCGGCGGCTCCACCGTTTCCACGGGGTCGGGGCGGTCCCCTTCGGGAAGGCGCCCGAAATAGGTTTCGGCCAGCGCGCGCGCCTCGTCCGGGTCCACGTCCCCGGCGATCGCGACGATCAGGTTTGCGGGGTTGTAGTATTTATGGAAAAAATCCATGGCCTCGGCCCGCGTATAGGACTGAATGTCCGACATATGGCCGATGCCCGGCTCGCCGTACGGATGCGCCTTGAACGCCGTGGTCCAGAATTCCTCAAGCAGGCGCCCGAAGGGGTTGCTCTCGGTGCGCATGCGGCGCTCCTCGGCCACCACGTCCCGCTCCACGTAGAACTCCCGCAGCACCGGGTCCAGAAAGCGCTCCGACTCCAGCGAAAACCAGAGTTCGGTCTGGTTCACCGGCAGGCTCACGAAATAATCCGTGCGGTCGTTCGCCGTGGAGGCGTTGAGTCCCGTGCCGCCGTTGCGTTCGAGGGCTTCCTCGAATTCGGGGGTGCTGTACTCCTGCGCGGCGTCGCGGGCCTCGGCGAAGGCAGCTTCCAGTTCGGCGATCTTGTCGGGATCGGCGTGGAGGCCCTTGTGCCGCTCGGCGCGGAGGCGCTCGTAGGCGACGTCCACCTGTTCGAGCGCGGCTTGTTCGGCGGCGGAATCCGTCGTGCCGATGGCGGAGGTGCCCTTGAACGCCATGTGCTCGAACATGTGCGCCAGGCCCGTAATGCCCTTCACTTCGTCCACCGACCCCACGTCGGCATAGGTATAGAAGGTGGCGACGGGCGCGTCGTGGCGTTCGATGACAATGAAGCGCAGTCCGTTGTCGAGGGTAAACTCCGTGACCCGTTCCTCGAAGCGGGCCAGCAGGTCCTGTTCCTGCTCTTGCGCGGGCGCCATGTACACGGGCAGCATACAGGCGAGAATAAGGAAAAAGACGACCAGGATGGTGCGGGCGCTCATATGTATTATAGCGTATAGGCGGATATTAGCGAGGACTGTATGACAGAGCCGAAACCGGCGCGGCGGACTGCCCGCAGGGGGCGCCGGCGGCGTCGCGCCAGAAAAAACGGCCTATCCTTTTCGTATACGAGACAATTTCGTCAAAGTTTAGGTACAACCCGCTAAAACCCGCGTCCGATAGTTCCAGACGGTCGGCTGTGGCCTGCGAACCCTGGCGGCCCGGCGACGTACCAAGGCGCATGGGTTCCCTCGCCGATCTCAACAAGTACTACTGGAAGTACAAGCATCTCTTCATTCCGGGATTGCTGTGCGCCATCGCGTCCGCCGGATTTTCCGTAGCGGTGCCGGTCGTGGTGCGCATTGCGGTCGATAGCATCCCGCGCCTGGTGAACCTGTACCACCTCTACGAGGGCACGCCGGTCCGGGGCTATCTGTACGCCAGTTTCTTCGTGGGCTTGCTTGCTTTTGGCCTGGTCATCATCGCGCTAAGCCTGCTGAGCGGCGCGTTCTCTTTCCTGCAGCGGCAAACGGTGGTGGTCGCGTCGCGGCATATCGAGTTCGACCTGCGCAATGCGCTCTACGACCGGTTGCAACGGCTTTCGCAGCGATTCTACTATACGTACTCGACGGGGGACGTGATGGCCCGCGCCACGAGCGACATCGAAAGCGTCCGGCGCTACATCGGCCCGGCCATTATGTATATCGTGCGGGCGGGCGTGGTCGTGGTCACGGCCATCACCGTGATGTTCATTATTTCCCCGACGCTCACGCTGTACGCGCTCATTCCCATGCCCTTCCTCGCGGTGGCGGTGTTCTTCATGGCGGGCATGCAGCACAAGCGCAGCGACGCGATTCAGGCGCAATATTCCCGCCTCACCAGCCGGGTGCAGGAAGCGCTGGCAGGCATTCGCGTCCTGAAGGCCTATACGCGGGAGGACGCCGAGGCCCGGGCTTTCGAGAAGGAAAGCGCCGCGTACCGGCGACGCAACCTGGACCTTGCGGTGGTCGATTCCGCGTTTCGTCCGGTGTTTCTGCTGCTGGTGGGCATGGCGAGCATCATCGTGATCTGGCTGGGCGGGCGGCTGGTGGTCGAAGGGTCCATCACCATCGGCAACATTGCCGAATACGTGATTTACGTGGCGTACATGACCTGGCCGGTGGCGTCGATGGGCTTCGTAGTAACGATGATTCAGCGGGCGTCCGCGTCCATGATTCGGCTGAACCGCATTTTCGAGGCCAAACCCGACATTGCGGATACGGACGAGATGGTTTCGGAGGTCCAGGAAATTCGCGGGGCGATCCGGTTCGACAAGGTTTCGTTTCGGTACGGGGAGGAGGGGCCCTGGGTGCTGCGGGATGTGTCGTTCGACGCGCCCGCCGGCTCCACCTTGGCTATCGTGGGGCGGACGGGGTCTGGCAAAACGACCCTCGTGGAAATGATTCCCCGGCTGCTGGAGGCCACGCAGGGGACGGTGCGTATCGACGGACGGCCCATCCGGCATATTCCGCTGGACGTGGTGCGCTCGTCTACCGGGTATGTCCCCCAGGACGTATTCCTGTTCAGCGACACGGTGGGCAACAATATCGCTTTCGGCGCGCCGGAGGCGGACGAAGCGCGCATCGAAGAAGCGACCAGAGAGGCGGCCTTGCTCGAGAATGTGCGCGATTTTCCGAACGAATTCGAAACGCTGGTGGGCGAACGGGGCATCACGCTCTCTGGCGGACAGAAACAGCGGGCATCCATTGCCCGGGCGCTGATTCGTCGGCCCGCCATCCTCATTCTGGACGATGCGCTCTCTGCGGTGGATACGAACACGGAAAACGAATTGCTGGGGCATTTGCGGCGGCGTTACGGCGCCTGCACGGTCGTCATCGTGAGCCACCGCATTTCTTCGGTGATGGACGCCGACCTGATTCTCGTGCTCGAAGAGGGGACCATTTCCGAACGGGGGTCGCACGAGGAACTGCTGCGGCGCAAGGGGTTGTACGCGGACCTGTACCGGAAGCAGTTGCTGGAGCAGGAGATTGCGGAATTGTAGGAGGATGGGGCGGGCTCCATTCTCGTGCATTTCCCTGGAGCGGCCTTCAATTCACATAAATTCCGCTGGGGCAGCCTTCAATTCACATGCATTCCGCTGGGGCGGCCTCAATCTCTTGGAATCAATCCGCTGAAATCAGGTCGAGATGCATCAGGCGCTTGGTCATGGCCTGTACGCTGACCTTGAACCGTTTGGCCATCTCCGGTATTTCGTCGTCCCGGGACGGATCGACGCGCTGCTCCGCGAACGCTTTCCGAACCTGATCGGCGGGCATAAGCAGCGCCCCCGCGAATCGATTGGCTTCGTCTTCTTCCTGCTTCGTGGCAGAGCCGGGGTTGTTGCTGCGCAAGTCGATGTGAAACTGGTCGATATAGGCTTCTCCCGTATGTAATATATAATGTGCTATCTCGTGCGCGATGGTGAAGCGCTTGCGGTGCTCGTGGTGGTCCGCATGGACGCCGATCACGGCGGAATCCCCCTCCCTGATCAAAATTCCAGAGCAGTCTTCGCCAAGATCCTCCTCAGCGACCTCAATGCCAAGATGTTTCGCAACCGCCCCCACGGGCACCGGGATTTTCGTTATGCCCGCTTCCCGTACAAGGTTCTCCGCCTGCTTTTCGAGTTTTTTGATCGGAATGGGAGGCGATGAGGCGGCATCCCTGGAAGAATCCTCAGCACCCATCTTCTGGACCAGTTTGCGAGCCACTATGGCTGTCGCCGCCGAGGCCGCTACAACGCCCCCCACCCCGGGGACAAGGCCAACAAGCCCAGCACGTATGGGTAGAGCAGCAAGACTGCCCCCGCCGAGAAGCGTTCCGAGCAAGAAAGCAAGCGGTTTTTCCCGCAACCAGGCTGAGGAGGAACTATCCGACGCCTTGCTTTCGCCTTTCGCATCTGCTTCGGACGAAGCGAACAGCGAAAGCATATCCACTTCGAGCGCTTCTGCAATATCCGAAAGCGTTTGCAGCGTGGCGCGCTGTTTTCCGCTCTCGATATTCGCAATGGAACCCCGCGTAACGCCACAGCGCTCCGCCAGCTTGGTCTGCGAAAGTTCGAGTTCGCGGCGCTTTTTGGCCACGTTCTGTCCTATGCGCTTGTAAAGCTCCTCTGATTCGGAAAGTGATCCCATGTCGTGCGTATGAAAGCAAGGATGTACTCACGGGGTCCTTCATGCCCTGCGATGGGCGGGCAATTTCTGCGCTATTGCCTGCATCAGGCGCTTGTGCGAGAAGATAGGAATTTTTTTGCTTTGTTCGGCAATGCCAAGCAATGAACATGCTTTTTTTGCTATAAATCTTTTATTTACAATTATTAATATTGTCAAGTGATGTTTTTGCGAAGAGGCTACTTGGCCAGTTCGCACGACCTTTCCACCATGAAAAAAGCCACTCTGTGCACAAAATGTGTATTGTTGATTGTATTTTTTTGTAAACTGATACTTGCATATTTAGATTGTGCTGCTTATCTTGTTTGTACAGTACATCCCGCCCGCTCGTACGGCGGGCCCGACGGGGAGAACCCGGCCAACCGACGTCATCGACGACCATAAACCGCAGAGACTATGGGAAAGAAACCAAACGGCACCGCGTGCCAACGCTACACGGCCCTCGTATGGGGCGCCGACTTCATCCACCCGCAAACCCCCAATATAACATGAGCGCGCATACTATGATAAGTAAAGCAAACGACACCGACTACCAACGCTATCTGGCCCTTGTATGGCTTGGCAACGCCATGAAACGCGTCCATCGCCGAAGCGACGAGGCCGGGGCATTGATCGAATGGATAGAGGAGCACATTCTGGACCTGTGCGAGGGCCTTCGGGCTGGAGACGAGACCGCGTTTGTCGAGGCTACGAAGAGCATCCCGGTCAAGCGGCGCGGGAGAATGCCGGACCACTCCGACGAGGCAGAGAAGGCCACGAACTCGGACAAGGCATGGCGCGACTTGCGGAAGCATGTCGAATGCCTGGCCAGCCAAGCGGAAAGCGTTGCGCCGGACCTCCTGTCCACCCGCCTGGCAGAACTCGCCGAAATCGCTCGCCTCTCGCCGGAAGACGTGGCCATCCTGGAGCTCCCATTGCGCTACGAGACGCAGCCGTTCCTCGAATCGCTGGTGGATAGCATTACCAGGGCCCGGCGATTTGGACCGAGCGGTATTGGCAAGGCCGTGATGTCCTGCTTTCTGGACATGAACCCCAAAACCATTGGCAGGCGCCTCGCCGTCGATGCGCCGCTCGTCGCTTCCGGCCTGCTGAACATGGATTCCGATGGCGACATCGATATTCCGTCCCGGCTGAAAAAGATCGCCTGGGCACCCGAAGAAGAGACGGATGTGCGCCGCCTGTTGCTCGACGCCAGCGCGCCGACGGAACTGGACTGGTGCGACTTCGACCATGTTGCCGACGACCGGGATAGGCTGGAGCAAATGCTCCTCGGGGCGCTCCAGGAAGGAAAAAAAGGCGTCAACATCCTGCTGTACGGACCGAACGGCACGGGCAAAACGGAACTGTCGAAGGTGTTGGCCAACCGGCTTGGCGCAACCCTGTTCAGCGGCGGAGAGAAAGACGAGCGCGGCAACGAACCGTCGCGGAGCGAGCGCCTCGCAGACCTCGGTCTGGCAGGGCGCCTGCTGGGGAAAGATCCGAACGCGCTCCTCTTGTTCGACGAGATGGACGATATCCTGGGCGGGGGCTTTCCAGGCCCCATGTCCTTCGGGTTGTTTTTTGGGAGAAGGCATCGAAGCGATGGCTCCAAACTGTTCCTGAACCGGCTCCTGGAGGAAAATGCGGCGCCCACCATCTGGACCACGAACCATGCGGCTTCCATCGACCCGGCCTTCCTTCGCCGCATGACGTATGTGGTACACATTCGGAAACCGCCCTTGCAGGTGCGGGAACGAATCCTGACGCGCCAGTTGGAAAGGCACAAGGTGCACATCGAACCGGCGCAGGTGGCCCGGCTTGTGCGCGAATTCGATATGGCGCCCGGCGTCATGGAAGGTCCGATACGCGCGGCGGCCCTTGTGCCGGAAGCGGAAAGGCTGGCCATGCTTGAGCGCAGCTTGCGGCATATAGCGGCTCTGATGGGGGGCAAACGGCGCGTGCAATCTACGCCTGCGCGTTTCGATCCTACGTTCATCCAGGCGGATCAGGACCTGGTCGCTCTCGCAGACCGGCTGACCCGGCGCGGCGCCCAACCCCTGTCCCTGTGCTTGCACGGCCCGCCGGGAACCGGAAAAAGCGCCTATGTGCGCTACCTGGCCGACCGCATGGGCATGGAAGTGCTGCACAAGCGCGCGTCTGATTTGCTGGACAAGTACGTAGGGGAATCGGAGCAGAATATCGCCAGGGCGTTCGAGGAAGCGCTCGCTACCCGTTCGTTCCTGATAATCGACGAGGCAGATTCGCTTCTGGCGGATCGGCGCGGGGCGCATCACAACTGGGAAGTGATCCAGGTGAACGAGCTGCTGACCCAGATGGAATCGCACCCGTTGCCGTTCGCCTGCACCACGAACTACACGGAGAAGCTGGACGTCGCCACGCATCGCCGCTTCGTGTTCAAAGTGCGGTTCGGCTACAGTTCGACCGAGCAGGCGGCGGGCCTGTTTCGGCTCTACTTCGGGATGGAACCGCCGGCCGCGCTGTCGAGCCTGCAAGGACTCACGCCCGGCGACTTTGCAGTGGTTCGCCACAAGGCCGAAATCACAGGCCAACTGGACGATGCCGATGCGCTGGTCGCCATGCTCCGAGAAGAGTGCGAAGCCAAGCCAAACCTGCCGGGGTCCATAGGATTCTCTCCGGTGGCGTAAATGTTGAGGCGGAATGGTCCCAGCGAGACGTGTCCGCAGCGTTTCGCGCCGGGACATTCCGGTGAAGGAGTCGTGAGGGTGAACACCCGGGCGGTCGTGGAGGCTGCCCGGGTGTGGTGGGGGAGTTGGGGGGTGTCTTGCAGCGGGGCTGGATGGGCGGAAATTGGAGAGGGGGTTGACATTGTGGGGGGAAGGGGTTAGTATGGAGGAGTCGGTTTTACAATCATCTACCTTGGAGACCAAAATGAACGGACAACATACTACATGCTCTCAACTCCTCTGTTCAAAACTTAATACAAAAAACATGAACATGGTTATAACGCGCCTAAATCATAAAAAACTTAATCAATATTTTTATCTTCAAGATTCATTATTGAAATGCAATGTTGAAAAAAACAATAAATACCAAGCAACATTTAGATCTTATTATAGAATGCGTTGGCCTTTGGATGGCTTTCCAAAAGATTGCCCTATAAAATTGATTTCAAAAACATCACATAAAAACTTGTATGGAATATTTTTTGAAATTCTTGAACGCGAAAAATATAATAATAATAATATTTTATTTTATAGTGTTCTAGAAGAATTTTACAATATAACCGGAAGATATGAAGCATCTTTCTGTTCCAAACTTGTTGCTACAATCAATCCAAAATTGCCAGTATGGGACACAAATGTTTTAAAAAATCTTGGATTAAAAAGAATTGGATATGGAAGAAAATTAAATATCTACAATAACAAATATTTAGAAATAAAAACATGCATTGATAATACAATTTACAAAAATTGTTCTAAACAATGGCAAATTTTATTTGACAATAATTTTCCAAAATTCAATGGTTTCACTGATGTTAAAAAACTTGATCTATTTTTGTGGCAGCTCCCTTAATTTTTAAAAAGAACAAACCGAGGCGCGATTCATTTGGATAAGTTAGCAAAAAAAACGCGAAACCCCTTGACATTATCGCCTCAATGTCGTATACTGTAGGCCAAAGCCGCTTAAACTCAAGCCTACACAGAGAAAACTCCAGAAATCTGTCCATTTAGGGAGAGCGAAGCAATCCCGGCGAGCGGCGGATGGGCGCGTATTTTGATTCGAATTTGGAGACTGCGGAACAACGTGGGGCATCCCATTCACTTACAAACCTGGAGAAGACGATGACAGAACTACAAACACTGGTTGTAACGGCATACGAGGCAGAGGAGAAAGCGTACGAAGCGATTGTCACGTTGAAGGAACGTGATATCGCGCTGACGCAGGAGAAGATTTCCGAGATTCGCGAACGGACCATCGAGGAAGAGGAGAATGTTTCGGAGGCGTTCGAAGCGACTTGCGAAACATGGTGCGACATAGTGGAGGATTGGGACGAAGCAGACGTCAGTGTGCCGACGAAGGAACTGCAAAAACTGATTGCGGGGGCATTCGAAGCGGAGGCAAAGGCATACGAAACGCTTGTGACGATGCGCGAACTTGAAGTTGCGGCAGCCCGGAAGGGGGTTTCGAATTCGCAGGAACGGGCTTCGGGTGCGAAAGAGAATCTTGCCGAGGCGCGGGAGTATGCTTTGGCAGCCAGGAACAAGGCTGACAAATGTTCTGACGAGTATTTGAAGTATGGCACCTTTTTCGGAAAGCCTCCTGGCGAAGGGTACCCCCCGGAATTCCATATTCATTATTATGCGTGGGGAGCGGCCTGGAAGGCATGGCAAGAGGTAGCGGATGCGTGGAAAGAAAGGGTTGACGGCACGCCGCTCATAGAAGTGCAAAAGCTGGTTGTGGCGGCCTACGAAGCGGAGGCGAAAGCGCACGAAGCGAGTCTGGCGCTGAAAGAACGCGATCTTGCGCTGGCCCAGAAGGAGGCTTCGGAGGTTCGGGAACAGCGGGCTTCGGATGCCGGGGAAGATGCTTCGGCGGCGTTCTACGCAGTTTGCGGGGCATGGCGAGAAGTAGCCGAGGAATGGGACGAAGCAGATTGCGACGCGGCGGTAACAGAACTGCAAAAACTGGGCGCGGCGGCCTGTGAAGCGGAGGTAAAGGCACACGAAACGACTGTGACCATGCGGGAAGTTGACGTTGCGGCGGCTCGGAAGGAGGCTTCGAATGCGCAGGAACGGGGTTCGGCTGCGCGGGAAAATATCTCCGAGGCGCGGGAATACGCTTTGGCGGCCAAGGCCAAGGCTTCGCATTCTCTGTCTGAGCATTTGGAGTATAGCAGTTTCCTGGGACGTAAACCCCGCGACCATTATCCCCCCGAATTCCACGCCCATTATTACGCGTGGGAAGCGGCTTGGAATGCTTGGACAGCGGTCAAGAAAGCAGCGCAACAGGGGATCAAGTAGCGGGCGAAAGCGGTATGCGCCAGGGAAAAATGTCGCCGTACGGTCGGCGGCATTTTCCTTGGTGCCGGGAAGGCGTTGACAATCTGATCTGGATGGCGTATACTGCAAGACGAGAGCCGCTGATGAAGGCGGCATGACACTCCGTAAACATATAACGTAAAAAATCGGTGAATACAATGTGGATCAGCCTTCCAAACGGTGGACCCGGTGCCGGGTTCGATGCTATCGAACTCAAACAATACATGGTAAAGAACAATCTCTCATGTATTATTAAGGGGGCATGTAAATGCACTCTGAACCAGCATAATAAACCCAGATCATTGGATTACTGGCTGCGCAAGCACAAAAACACCACATACAAGGACACCATGCAGGCTGTAGACGAAGTAATTGACCAGCTTGTATACTCAGGCTTGTTCTCTCGGACGCAATGCACCTGCCCCACAAGCAACCGACTGTATAAGGGACTTGCCCTGACATGACCATCCTTAATCTGCTCTGCCTGGCCTTGAACGGAGGTGTTGAAGAAAATGGACGCGGCCTGTGAAAAGTTCGAAGGAGCACTCAATCAGTTCGTCATACTCTACGGAGACAGAATGCCCCACGACATTCAATTTTGCCTACACACTTCCTTGGACACACTTCAAATTTATTTATGAAGGGGAGAAAAATTTTTGAGCATTCTTGCCCACTTGTATAGTAAGCAATTTATTTAAGGTAGAGCCAATCACAACTCCAACTCCAAAGGGAATAATTTTAATCAAAAACCTTTGAGTTAATTTAACACCAACAGTTTTAAAAATTTGCTTTACAGTTTGAAGCGTTGCACCTTTAAGGTATTGTTTTACAATTTTCACAAATGCCGTACTGGTTGTTGTACTTATAATTTTTTTACCCGTATTATTAATCACTGCAAGACCAGAAATTATTAAACATTGGTTTTTGATTTCTTCTTGAGTAATATCATAATCATATACTGTTGCAATTTCCATCACCATTTCGACTTGATATTTCATTAAAAGAGCTATATCTGCTGCAGATCCTCCAAAGGTAGCTATTAATGTACCGAGACCGGGAATTACACCTGTTAACGCAGTGGCCCCACCCCAAAATCCTGCACGATCAGAAAACTTTTTGATTATTTTTTTAGCAGCCATATCCTTGATATCATGTTCATCTTTTTCGTTTTCATATTTTTCTTGAAAAAGTTTACAAGTTTCCTTGGCATCCTTACGAAGATCTTCAACATCTGCAAGAATTAATTCCAAGGCTTTAAGAATTTTATTTCCTGAAATGGCGTTACTATTATCCATAACTGCAATGATTTTTCGAGGGTTGGGGGGGGGGCGATTTGTCCCGTTGGGCTACGATCTCTCGCACCACTTCGGAACTGTCTGTTTAACTGCTTCGTAATTAATATACGAATGCACCTCCCCCTTTGCTGGCATAGAAAAATTTTTTGAATTTATTCTCAAAAAATTCACATTACGGGTCAAACCCTTTCTGCTACAAACCCTGCCCCGGAAGCAGAAATTCGGCCTCTACATATCGCCTGAAGTCCGAGGGCGTTGTGAAGCATCGGTAGCCGGCGCCGCTGGCGAGGGCGATCACGTCGCTGCTTTCGTTGAGCAGGACCGCCACGGGTTGGCTCAGCCCCGGCTGGATCCCCTCCGGCCATGCAAGATCGAACACTGCCTTTTGTTCTCCTGTCTCTTCGTCGGCGAAGGCATAAGCCAGTTGGCCCTGGGGAAGACCTTGCTCCTCAATCCATGTGTTGAGCACCTCAAGTTCTTGTTCTTCCTCCTCGCTGCTGATGCCGCCAATGACTTCGGGCGAAGCAACGCTTGGGGGTTCCTCGACCGATGCCGACAGGCGGTGAAGCCATTGGGTGTCGCCGTGAAGCAGCTCCGCAAGCCTTGTATTTGTCTCGTCCGCAAGCAAGACTCTCCTGGCTTCAAGAAAATCCCGATAATTTTCGATGCGCCAAAGTTCCGGGTCCATTGGAATCCATTGCGATTGCAAGGCGTCCTTGTGTTTTTCTTCGATTTCGGGAAAATATTCCTCTGGTAGACGGTTACTGATAGAAAGGTTGGTGTCCTTGGTCAGAAAACAGAAATTGCCCAGGGCATTGACTTCGGATCGGTTGTAGCCACGGGAATAGAGCTGTGATTTAGGAAAGATGTGATGGACCTCCAGTTGGCCCAGCATATCCTTCTTGAGCGGCAAACCAGTGCCCCAGTCCTTGGCCTCCCCCATGCGGGTAAGCATATAGAGCACAGGATAGAATCGAGCCCCCAGGCTCCATGCATCAAAGTATCCAGACTCGACCCGAAGTCCTCCATACCCAAGGCGCAATTGTTCTATCAGCCGATCCAGACCGCCCTCAATTTTCTCAATGAGCGCAAGGTCCTGATCGATCTTGGTTTCTGTCGAGCCCGAGAATCGACCCCGCATGCCTGCCTGAAAATACCAGAACAGTAATTTGTCTCGTTCGCGTTCGTCCAGCGGCCCGTTTCGCTGGTCAAGGTAACGAGCCATCACCGGGATGGCGAAACGACCAAACAGTACCCGGTCATGATCGAGACCCAAACGTCCGCCAATCATATTCAGGGCGGTATTGACCGCTTTAATTGCCCGTTTCAAGCCTTCCTGAATTTCCTCGGCGCTCTTTTCATGCAGATAACTGAATTTGGCCTCGCCCGTCAGGACCGTGTTCACCGAACGTAGTAACCAATCCAGATTAAAGTTGTAGCCTTGCTTCTGCCAAATCCCAAGCTGCGCTTTCATCTGACTCCGGCCCTCCGGCCAATCGGCGCATATCTTGGCCAGCGCCAAGTCCCCCTTGGATAACTTGGTACCGCCGCTATTGACGCGATTGAAGATATCGACGACGATATCCAGCGGCTTGTCCGCCCCGGTTACCTCTTCAATGTGTAAATCAATGTCCGTGATCGAAACCAGTGGCAAGAGACGACCCATGAAAATACTGGCCTTAGCGGCATGCTCTGGAAGGGCTAACTGTGTAAACCCACTACATTATTCATTGGCAATTTGAGGGACTCGATGGGGGTTTGGTATTTGAGGCTGGCGTGCGGTCGATGCCAATTGTATCGGTGCAGCCACTGGGGCAGGTATTCTCCTCGCTGTTTGGAACT
>JAJDWX010000014.1 GCA_022825385.1 Rhodothermales bacterium | reverse complement strand
AGTTCCAAACAGCGAGGAGAATACCTGCCCCAGTGGCTGCACCGATACAATTGGCATCGACCGCACGCCAGCCTCAAATACCAAACCCCCATCGAGTCCCTCAAATTGCCAATGAATAATGTAGTGGGTTTACACAGTTAGGGATATAATATTTTTTATTTTGCGGCCTTTTCGTCAGGGATGCGCGGAAACAACTTGAGAACTCGTCAAGGCTTGTATCCGTTACAGGCGCGCCGTTGTCGCCGTAATCTTTTTTCGGAAGGCGGTCCCCTTGCGATGGTTCACGATACGATGAAAATCGGGCAATGTCAAGGAAGCGCGGCGGACAGCGACAGCGTATTTTTCATTTTACAGGGGAGTTCGTATTATTCAGGAGTACTTTGATCGAAACCATTTTGCCCAACGCGTTGCGTTCGCCACGCAAGAACGTCATGCTTGAACCATTGAAATCGGCAGAAAACACCGTAGATTCGGAGAAAGACCATGGAAGCGCTTCCGGCGGCGCGTCCGATTCCCGTTCGGCCGGCCGGTCCGGCATCGTAGCAGCCCTGGTTCTGATCGGGGGTTACATGATCGTCGAGGCGGTCGCCGGTTTTTTCGCCGGCAGCCTGGCTTTGCTTGCCCACGCCGGCCACATGTTCACGGATGCGGCATTCCTTGTGCTCGCCCTGGTCGCCATGCGTTTTTCGGGTCGATCTACGGCGGAGCACACATACGGCTTTCACCGAACGGAGGTCATCGCGGCGCTTGTCAATGCGCTGGCGCTTTGGGGCATTTCCGTCTGGGTATTCATCGAGGCGTACCGCCGCTTTGCGGTAACGCCGGAAGTGGACAGCCAGCTTTTCCTGATCGTGGGCCTCGTCGGGGTGGTTGTGAATATTGCGGCGGTATGGACGCTGCACGGTTCGGCCCAGCAGAACGCCGGTCTGGAAAGCGTCTTCCAGCACATGATCACCGACCTGACGGGGTCTGTGGCCGTGGTCGTCGCCGCGGTGCTGGTCTGGGCATTCGGCTGGCATGGAGCCGATCTCGTGGTGGCCGTTCTCGTCGGCGCGCTAATCCTGATGAGCACATGGCGCCTGTTGTCCAGGGTAGTCGATGTCCTGCTCGAAGGTACGCCGGAGCACATTGATCTCTACGCGCTTTGCTACAAGATCGAGGAACTCGAAGGCGTGACTGTTATCCACGACGTGCATTGCTGGACGCTTGCGCCCGGGTACGTGGCCCTGACCGCGCATTTGCTGGTGGAGCCGGGCTACGAAACCGACGGCGGCCACGAATCCCTGCTGGACAAGGTCCGGGATATCGCATACGACGAGTTCGACATCCAGCACATTACGGTGCAACTGGAAACCAGCGCGAACCGCTGTCGCGAAGCGCATCATGTGGACCACCTGATTGCCACGGAGCGGACGCTGGCGTAGCGTCGCGGAATGCCGCGAATCGCCGGTTTACGGGGCTGCGCAGTCTTGTAACCTCCCGGAGGATCCGTCCCGATTGCAACGCAACGAATCCGCCCTGTTTGCTGCTGATGTCAACGACGCAGGCATGGCGTTCTTTACGGGCGAAAGCGTTGCGCGAAGCGGTCTTGATCAGAGTATCCCGAGGTCCTCTTCTGTTGCGAGGAGGCGGGAAGCGAAATCCGGCGGAGGCGTCGGACACGCGGCGCTTGCTCCAAACCAGCGATAGCGGTTGCGGGCGATAAAACGGTAGACGGAATCCCGCAGGAATCGCGGGATAGCCAGCGCAACGACAAGGACCGGCCAGGGAAAGCGCAGATATCGCGCGACGCGAAGGGCGGCGGAAGAAGATGTGTAAACGCCGCCTTTGTCCACGAAGGCCATACTGTCTGGAAGCGCTTCAAAATCGATTTCGGGGTCGGCGAAAGCGACGATGCGGCGGGCCGCAGGGGATTGCAGCCGCGCGAAGCGGAGCGTCTTGCGCTTGTCTCGCTTTACGGTCCAGCGAACGGCCGCGTTACAGAAGTTGCAATCGCCGTCGAACAGGATAACGGGGCGGTGCGGCATGAGCGGATCCGTCATGTTTTCTGCACAGGCGTTGTTCGGAGGGTACAGTTTCCGTATTTCCTTGACAGTCCTCGATAAAACGGGGGACGGATCAATGTTCGCTTGATCCTTTTGAAGGGCTTCATCCCAGCATTGCGCCAGCAACTGTTTCGCTTTCTCTCTATCGGGCGTGGCCATTTTCGTTCCCTGTCAGCGGTTCGAAGTTCATCCAGAGGGATTCTCTCCGTTTTCCCTTGGACGAATTGCATAGCTTCTCTGGCGCATCGACGCGATGCCAGTCAGCGAACAGTTCGTCGTATAGCGCCGAACGGTATCCGGACAATACTGCGCGTCCCTGGACGCGATGCAGCAGGTCGGCAAGCGCGCGGTGGTCGTCGTCGCGTATCGCTATTGACTTCGTGCAAAAAAACAAAACGGGCGCCGCCTGCATCGGGTGGATGCAACCGAAGGGGAGCGCGCTTTCCTGCGCCGAAGTTGGGAGCGCGTCGCAAGCAGGCTGCTTTCATCGCTACCAGAAGATACCGAGCGTCGGGGCTGAAGTCAACCGCAGGGGCATCCTTGCATACCGCCCCCCTGCCCCCTAATTTCCCGAAGATTGCGTTCCACTCCGAAATTTTTTCCGCCGTCTCGTTTTATGTCTCGCACCCTGCCTCGCGCAACCGAATCCCGCGCCGAAAGGCCCGCGCTCATTGTGGGCGGCGGCGTGGCGGGCCTTGCGCTGGGCTGGCGGTTGCTCTGCGCCGGGCGGGGCGTGCATCTTTTCGAGCGGGATCGCGCCGGACGCGGAGCCTCCTGGGCTGCGGCGGGTATGCTGGCGCCAGACGCAGAAATCGGATTCGAGGACCCGGAACTCTACCGGCTCAACCGGGAAAGTTTGCGCAGATGGCCGTCTTTTGCGGCGGCGCTCAAGGCGGAAAGCGATGTCGAGACGGGGTTCCGGGAAGGGGGCGCCCTGCATGTGGCTCCTGATCGGGATGCGGCGGAGGCGCTGCGCCGCCGCTACGATTTCATGAAAGCGCAGGGGCTGAACGTCCAGTGGCTTTCCACGGCGGAGGCGCTGGATATAGAACCGTTCATTACGTCTCGCCCGGCGGCGGTCCTGTATTCCCCGACGGATAGCCAGGTAGACGCCCGGGCGCTCGTCAAGGCGTTGCGGGCGGCGTTTCTGCAAGCCGGGGGCGTCCTGCGCGAAGGAACGCCCGTCCGCGCCGTGGAACCGGACGCCGAGGCGCCTGCGGTCGTTACGGAAGACGGCGAGCGCGTCGCGGGGTCGTGCGTGGCGCTCGCCATGGGGGCCTGGTCGCACGGCCTGCAGGGACTGGCGCCGGATCGGCAGCCTCCCGTCCGCCCGGTGCGAGGGCAAATGATCGAATTGCAGGTGGAACCCCCGTTCGGTTTGCAGCATGTCGTCCGGAGCGCGCATACGTACGCGGCCCCCAAGCCCGGCGGGCGCGTACTGGTCGGCGCCACCATGGAAGAAATGGGATTCGACGCCCGCGTTACGGCGGGCGGGCTGTACGCTATGCTGGAGGAAATCCGCAAGATCGTGCCGGGCGTCGACGATTTGCCCGTCCGCGACCTATGGGCGGGGCTTCGTCCGGCAAGCCGGGATCATCTGCCCATCCTGGGGCCTTCTTCCGCGCCCGGCGTGGTCATGGCGACCGGTTTTTTCCGGCACGGCATGTTGCTTGCTCCGGTCGCCTCCGAAGAAGTGGCCCGGTACGTACTGACCGGCGAAACCTCTGCATGGATCGCCCCGTTTTTACCGGAACGTTTCGAGGCGGCTCTTGCGTAAAAAATGGTTTGCGACGCGGACCCGTCTCGCTGCGTCCGCCGCGCGCGTACGCCGCTGCAAACAGGCAAATTTAATCAGCATATCCCATGGCTTCGGAAACGCGCATTGACGTGTCGATCAACGGGGAAACGCGTTCCGTGCCGGCGCAGGCCACCGTGTCTGCGCTGGTTCGGGAGATGGGGTTCGACCCGGCCCGCGCCAAGGGCATTGCGGTGGCGGTGAACGACGCGGTGGCGCCGAAAGGGACATGGGACAGCCATGCGGTTCGTTTTGGCGACCGCATCGAAGTGATTGCGGCGCAACAGGGAGGATAGCATGACGACGAACGGACGCCCGGATACGCTGCGCATCGGCGATATGGCCCTGTCGTCCCGGTTGATCATGGGCACGAGCCGGTATCCGAACCCCCGGGTCATGCTGGATGCGCTGGAGGCGTCCGGCGCGGAACTCGTTACCGTAGCCATCCGCCGCGTGAATTTGCAGGACGCCTCCGGGGAGCGGTTTCTGGACCTGCTCAAGCCGTATCGCTGCCTGCCCAACACCGCCGGGTGCTATACGGCGAAAGAGGCGGTGCTGGTGGCGCAACTGGCCCGCGAAGCCCTGGAAACCCGGCTCATCAAACTGGAAGTGATCGGGGACGACGAAACCCTGCTCCCGGACGTCGAGCAATTGCTCCGGGCGGCGAAGGAACTGGTGGACGACGGGTTTTCCGTGATGGTTTACGCCAACGACGACCCGATAACCTGCCGCAAACTGGCCGACCTCGGCTGCGCGGCGATTATGCCGCTGGCGGCCCCGATAGGCAGCGGCCAGGGGCTGGTGAATCCTTACAACCTGGCGCTTATACGGGATATGATCCAGGATACCCCGCTTATCGTAGACGCCGGGATCGGCACGGCCAGCGATGCGGCGCGGGTCATGGAACTGGGGTACGACGGGGTCCTCCTGAATACCGCCGTTTCCGACGCGCAGCATCCGGTTGCGATGGCCGCCGCCATGCGCCGCGCCGTAGAGGCGGGCCGGCTGGCCTTCCTGTCCGGTCGCATGCCGCGCCGCACGTACGCGCAGGCTTCGTCGCCGATGGAGGGACGCATTGGGAAGTAGCCTACAGGAGGCTTTTGCAAAGCGCCGCGCCGGCAATACGTCCGCCTGGCGCTTGCCGCGCCTTATGCTGATAGGGGATGGATTCACGGACCCCGAACGCGCAGACCGGATTGTGGACGCCGCGGCGAATGCGTCTTTGGGCGGGGAGAATCTGCGAGACTTGCAAGCCGGGCGCGCGCTGTGGGTTCATTTGCGGGATCGCGCCGCGCCCGACGGGCTGTTTCGGGAATGCGCCGCCCGGTTGGTTGGACGCTTGCGGGACGCTTGTCCCTCCCTGCTGCTTTCAATCAATGGCCGTCCGGCGGCGGCCGAAGCCCTGCGGTGCGGCTATCATGCCGGGTCGCGCGATCCGGCGCCGACCTTCCCGAGCGGCCCCGGTCAACCCTGCGGCTGCTCCGCGCACAACGAGCCAGAGATTCGGAAGGCGCTAAGCGTACGCAAAGGCGGCGCGCAGTATATTGTTTTCAGTCCGGTTTTCGATCCGGGAAGCAAGCCTGGATGCGCAGGCGTCGGGCTGGATGGGCTGCGCGATGCGGCGCACTGCGTTGCGGGCCGCGTTCCCGTCTATGCGCTGGGCGGGGTGACGCCCGGCCGCGTCGGGCCGTGCCTTGCGGCGGGAAGCTACGGCGTTGCGGTTTTGTCCGGCGTCCTGCAGGCCGACTGCCCGGGAGAAGCCGTCCGCGCCTACGTCGATGCGTTGTCCGCCTGTTTAGCGGATGCTTAATCAGCGTTATGCTTTATGGATACTCTGATTAAAGCCGCTTCGTCAGCGCGTCACGTTTGCCCGTACAGGCCGTGATGCTTGCATTGTTGAGATCAGTAGAAAATACGTAGATTCCGTGCGGTGCGCACGTGACGCGCCCTTCGGGAGGCTGCGATGGGCACGCTGGCTGTGTCATTCCTCATTACATGGGGCCTGCCATGCTGCTTCGTCATTCCTTGCCAGCGCACCCCTCGCAACCTCTGAGCTTCGCGGATTTAATCAGAGTATCCTTATGAACGTCGCCCTTACCATTGCAGGCAGCGATTCCGGCGGCGGCGCCGGCATTCAGGCCGATATCAAAGCGATGCAGGCCCATGGCGTATTCGCTGCGAGCGTCGTCACGGCGGTTACGGCGCAAAATACGCAAGCCGTGCTGGACGCCTTTGAACTGCCTCCCGACCTGATTGCCCGGCAAATGGCTGCGGCGTACGACGATTTCGACGTACGCGCCACGAAAACAGGCATGTTGTCCTCTGCTGCAATCATTGCAACCGTCGCGGAAAAATTGCGCCAGCGCCGGGTTGCTCCGCTCGTCGTCGATCCGGTGATGATTTCCAAAGGCGGATATTCCCTGCTGCGCGACGATGCGGTGGAAACGCTTTGCGAACAGCTGCTGCCCCTGGCGTCGCTGGTTACGCCCAATGCGCGCGAAGCCCGCCGCCTTGCCGGATTCGACGTGGACTCGGAGGCGGAGCAGGAGGAAGCCGCCGCCGCCATCCATGCCCTGGGGCCACAGGCCGTGCTCGTCAAGGGCGGGCATGTGGACGAAACCGGCGATCACGCCGTGGACGTGCTGTACGACGGCAAGCGGATGCATGCGTTTCGCGCGCCCCGCATCGCAACGAGGAATACGCACGGCACAGGCTGTACGTATGCGTCCGCCATCGCGGCGAATCTGGCGCGCGGGTTTTCCCTCGTGGAATCCGTGGGGCGCGCCAAGCGGTACGTGACGGCTGCGATCCGCTGTGCCCCGGACATAGGGAAGGGGCATGGCCCGGTGGATCATTTTTATTTTCTGAACCCAGAGGACGCCGGCAAGGAATGACCCAATTCAGCGCGAACCATAGCGAACAAACGGGACGGCATGGCGTTGTACCCCGCAATACGTGCCCGTAGCTCAGCTGGATAGAGCGTCTGACTACGGATCAGAAGGCCGGGGGTTCGAATCCTCCCGGGCACGCCCACGCCCCGGCATCGCTTAAACACGGTGACACCGGGGCGTTTTTGTATTATGCAAAATTTGCATAACAGGCCCCGGTTCTATACGAAAATTGCATAGCAGGCCCTGGGTCTATGCAAAATTTGCATAATAACCCCCTGTTCTATGCATTTTTTGCATAATTCGTTTTTCAACCTGTTTGGCGGCTTGTTTTTTCGGGTTTTTCCTTCTTTTTTCCGCCGTGCAGCGCCCTTGAAACGATGCGCCGCGCAGCCCTTGGCATGAACGATCAGGAAAATATCCGTGCAGCGCGCGCCCACGACCCGGTTTCGGCGATTGCCGAGGCAGAGGCGACGGGCGAAACCGCCGCGCTTTGGCGGCACCTTGCGCACTGACTCCGGCTTGATCCCTGGCCTCCGTCCGCAGCAGGTTATGATGGTGGCCGCCCATAACGCCGATCTGCTGGCGGCGAAGGCAGTGGGGTTCCGCGCGGCCTTCGTCTATCGAACCCGGGAATACGGCCCGTCCCAAACGACGGACCTGGCCCCGGACCCTGCGGTCGATATCGTCGTCAGGGATTTCGGGGAACTCGCGGATATAATGGCCTGAATGCGGGCAAACGTTGCGGGATTAACCCGTATCGCTGCTATACGCCATTGCGTTTTTCGTTTTCAGGTTCAATAAAAAATCATCTATAGAAAAAATGCATAGAAGTGCCTATCTTTATGCAATTCTTGCATAGTTCCTCTGGACAGCCCGCCTCGCCGGTCGTGGATACCCAGCACATGCTTTCGTTCGTTGCGGCCGCCGAAGAAAAAAACTTCAGCCGGGCCGCCGACCGCCTGTCTCTGACCCAGCCTACGCTGAGTCGCCATATCCAGCGCCTCGAGGAGGAACTGGACGCGCAATTGTTTGACCGGAGCGGGCACGCGGTGGAGTTGACCGGAGTGGGCGCGGCGTTTCTGGAGGAAGCCCGCCGCTTGCTGGACGAGGTGGAATGGGTCCGCCGGACAGTGCAGCGGGCCGCGCGGGGGGAGGAGGGCCGCCTTGCCATCGGGTTTACGGGGTACGCCATGTACGGCGCGCTGCCGCGTTGCCTGCGCCGGTTCCGGGAGCGCTGTCCCCAGGTTGCGATCTCCCTGCACGAAATGCGGTCGCACGAACAACCGTACGCGCTCCGGCGGCGAACCATTTCCGCTGCGTTCGGCAGCGCTTTTCCCGAAGAGTTTGCGTCCGAAGTCGTGGCGCGCGAAGAAGTGATGCTGGCGTTTCCCGCCCGCCATCCGCTTGCCGCCGCCCCGGAAGTCGCGCTGGCCGACCTGGCCGACGAATCGTTTGTGCTGGTGGATCGGGCGTTCGAGCCGGCCTTGTTCGATGACCTTGTAGCGCTGTGTCGGCAGGCGGGGTTCGGGCCGCGCATTGCGCAGCGGGCGAACCGGGTTGGCGCAGCCCTCGGCATGGCGGCGGCGGGCCTGGGCGTGGCGTTTGCGCCAGCTTCCCTGCGGAATCGGCCCGGCGCGCAAGACGTGCGGTTCGTGCCGTTTGCCGGTCCTTCGCCCCGTCTCGCGCTCAGAATGGCATGGCTTGCCGACGATCCGGACCCGGTACTGCGGCGCCTGGTGGAAGCGGCGCGTTCCGTATCCTCCGCCGCGCCCGCTTTGTCTTCCGTGACGTAACCGCCATGGCGCCTCGTTCTTCGTCCAGCTATTTGTGGCGCCTCGCCCTGATCGCGTCGCTTGGCGGATTCCTGTTCGGCTACGATACGGCGGTGATTTCCGGCACCATCGGGTTCGTGAAGGACAAGTTCGCGCTGGGACCGGTGATGGAGGGGTGGTATGTCAGTTCGGCGCTGATAGGGTGCATTCTGGGCGTTTCCGTGGCGGGCTTTCTGAGCGACCGGTTCGGGCGCAAGCGCGTCCTGATGTTGTCCGCCGCGCTGTTTTTGCTTTCTGCGGTAGGATGCGCGTATTCCGGCGGGCATTTCATGCTCATCGTATACCGGCTTGTCGGCGGCGTAGGCGTCGGGGTGGCTTCCATGCTGTCGCCCCTGTACATCTCCGAGGTATCCCCTTCGCGCGTGCGAGGGCGCATGGTGGCTATGTATCAACTCGCCATCACGGTCGGCATTCTGACGTCGTATTTCGTAAATGCCTGGCTGTTGCGGCGGGCGCCGGGCGTATCCGACGGCATTTTCGCGGGCGACGAGGTGTGGCGCGGGATGCTTGGCAGCGAAGCCGTGCCTGCGCTGTGTTTCCTGGCGTTGCTTTTGCTGGTGCCGGAAAGCCCGCGCTGGCTGGTGGCCCGGAAACGTTCCGGCGAAGCCCGAAACATTCTGGCGCAGGTGGCGGACGCGGAAACCGCCGACGGCCAGGTGGCGGAAATCGAGACGGCGCTGGCCCAGGAGCCGGAGTCCTGGAAGCGTATTCTGGGGCATCGGGGCATCCGGTTTTCGATCCTGCTGGGCGTGGCGCTGGGTTTTCTGACGCAGGTGAGCGGCATCAACGCCATTATTTATTATGGTCCGAGGATTCTGGAAGAGGCCGGATTCACGCTGGGCGACGCGCTGGGCGGGCAGGTGGTGATCGGCGTGGTGAATGTACTGTTTACGCTGGTCGCCATCTGGAAAATAGACGATCTCGGCAGAAGGCCGCTCCTCGTTGGGGGCGTATCCGGGTTGGTCGTTTCGTTGCTGGTCATCGGAGGGCTGTTCTGGTTCGGCGTGACGGACGGCCCGTGGCTGCTTGTTTTCATCCTGATCTACATCGCCTGCTTCGCGGCGTCGTTCGGGCCAGTCATCTGGGTGTTGCTTTCGGAGATGTACCCGACGCGGGTGCGGGGGCGGGCCATGTCCATCGCCACCTTTGCGTTGTGGGGCGGGACGGCGCTGGTGGGGCAGACGGTGCCCTGGCTGCTGGATACGCTGTCGCCCGCCGGGACGTTCTGGCTGTTCGCCGCGCTGTGTTCCCCGACCATCTGGCTTGGCTGGAAAGTATTGCCAGAAACAAAGGGACGCAGCCTGGAAGAAATCGAGGCGTACTGGATGGGAAGGGGGTGATGGGGGGTGTGGGCGGTTTTTAGGACATTTTTCCCGCACGGAAATGGTTTCCCGTTCCATAAATATCGCGGGAGTCGTATTTTAAGGCGATAGCATCATTGTCGATGGGGCATTACCTATGGCGCCAAGAGAAGAACACGAAAAATATTGGATGCGGATATCCCGCATGACGGTGGACAAACTGGGCGTTCGATTGTACGACCGCGTCAGCGCCGTAGTAGCCGAGCTCGTAGCGAACGCGTACGATGCAGATGCTGAGAACGTCACAATTCGAGTCCCGCTCAGTACGCTGCTGGCCAAGCGAAATCCTGAATCGGGCGTGATCGAAGGATATGACCATGTTATTGAAGTAAAGGACGATGGGCACGGCATGACTCCCTCAGATGCAAACAAACATTTCTTGCTGGTGGGCAAGGATCGACGTAAGGATATAGATCAGGGAGCCCGGTCGAGGCAGAAGAAACGTCCGGTCATGGGACGCAAGGGCATCGGCAAGCTCGCTCCCTTCGGGGTTTGCAGGGTCATCGAAGTCATTTCCGCTGGCGGCGATCCAACAGATGAGGGTTACACGGTTTCCCATTTCAAAATGGACTACGGAAAGATACTCTCCGAGAAGGACGGTCCCGTCGAGATGGAGAAAGGGGCGTTGGACCGGACCTGCCGGGACCAGTCTGGTACGACCGTGCGTCTTCTTAATTTTCTTCCCAAGCGCGTGCCGGATCAAACAACCTTTGATCGACAACTTGCAAGGCGGTTTGGGCTCCAGCAAGCTGATTTCAAGATTGTGGTTGAGGATACCCGGAATCCGAACGAGAATCCGCCATTCGAGATCGGCAGGTTCGATATCCCGACCATGGAGGGTACGCGCATTGATTGTTCTATCGAACCGGTGAAACTGAGGGACGGAAGGCAACTCCCCGTCACGGGATGGATGGCCCTTGCAAAAGAGGCCTACAAAAACGAAGAGATGGCTGGAGTGCGGATATACGCCAGGGGAAAGATCGTGGCCACGACCAGGGACTTTGAGCAGCCCGCGGGCTTCACTGGAGAGTTCACGCTTCGCTCATACCTGGTTGGCGAAATTCATGCTGATTGGCTTGATGAGGATGACGGCGAAGACCTCATCACGACTGATCGACAAGATATCCTTTGGGAATCAGACCACGGTAGGGCTCTGCGGAGTTGGGGGGCGGAGTGGATCAAACATATTGGCGCGGCTTCGCGGAGTCCCCGCCGAGCCCGTGTCGAAAGCCTCTTCATGGATGCGGCTGAACTGAAAGCGAAAGCGCAAGCCCGCTTTACGGACGCCGAAGTGATTTCCACGGCTATTGAGTTGGGCAAGCAAATCGGGCGATTCGCTGCAGAAGACGAATTGACGGACCAGGAATATGTGGACGGTCTTGCAAATGTAATCCTCTCTGTCGCTCCTCACAAGGCACTTATGGAGGCATTTGAGGCGTTCAACCAAGAGATTTTTGACGATGAGGGTGGCGTTGACCGGCTCATCGACCTTTTTTCCAAGACGCGGATTGCCGAGATGGCCTCGTATGCCCAAATCGCCCACGAACGCGTTCAGGCGATTCGTCGTCTTGAGACGGTGATCGGTGGCAATGAGTCCGAATCTGCACTCCAGGAAATTATTGCAGAGGCGCCTTGGCTGGTTGAAGCCACATGGACGCCTATCACTGTCAACCAGGGTCTCAAATTCTTCAAAAGGCGTTTCGAGGATTACTATCGCAAGATGCATGGTCAGGATGTGGTTCTTGTAATAGATCACCAGAAAAAGCGACCGGACCTTACCCTGGTCCAAATGGGTCAAAAACTCCACATAGTCGAGATTAAGGCCGTGGGGCGTACATTTGGAAACAAAGATTGGGACCGTCTCTACAACTATATCGAGGCTTTTGAGGGATTCTTCAAAGAAAATCAGGAAATGGCGAAAGAATGCCCGGATGGATGGGTAATCGACCTTGTATGTGACAAGGTTCAAATCGCCGATAGAGATAAGCGTGGGGCCTACCAGTTGTGGAAGGGTCGGGAGAAAATAAAGCAAATCGGGTGGAACGACTTTCTTCGGAGGGCGATCAAGGCGAACGAGGAGTTTCTTAATGCTCAAGATCGTGTCAAGATGGAGGCGGAGCGGCGATCTCCGGGAGGTACGGGTCAGTGAAAGCCGTGAGCCTGTTTTCGAATTGTGGCGCTGGCGATGTTGGCTACGCCGTGGCTGGTTTCGATTTTAAGGTGATTTCTGAGATCGTGCAGCGGCGCCTTGCAGTTGCTTCTCTCAACCACCCTGAGGCAGCAACCGTTCAGGGGGATCTGCGAAAAACATGGCCTATCGTGGTCGATTCATATAGAGAGGCCCATGGTTCCGAGCCCCCAACGTTGCTTTCTGGATGCCCACCTTGCCAGGGGATGAGTACCGCCAGGGGAGGGCGAGGCCGGGAGGCCGACGCCGACGCTGGTTCGCGCGATGGACGAAATTTGCTTGTTTTGCCCATTGCCCGCGTGGCGGCTGAACTCAAACCAATCTTTGTTGTTGTCGAGAATGTGTCTGCATTCTTGCGGCGAAAGGTGCGCGACCCTTCGGGAAACGAGCCGATATCAGCTGCCAAATTGCTTTGTCGCCGCCTGCAAGGAGATTACCGTGTCTACCCGCTATTAGTGAACCTGTGTGAGTTTGGGGTCCCCCAAAATCGAACCCGTGCATTTCTGACATTTGTAAGAAAAGGTACGACCGCGTTGGAGATTATTGAGCGTACGGACCGTGCGCCGTTTCCCGTACCCACCCACGGCGGGCAAGGGCTTCCGGCGGCAGTAACGATCGATCAATCTTTGGGGGAGCTTGGCTTGCCGTCTCTGGACGCCCGTTCTGCTGACTCAGCCCAAGTTGGGGATCATCCGATGCACCGAATTCCCGTCTGGCCTGGCAAGTTGTATGAGATGGTTTCTGCGATTCCCCCTGGGAGTGGGGCGAGTGCCTGGGAATCCAACACTTGTCCCGGGTGCGGCCTGGAAGATATACGAAAGGAGACCGCTATCTGTCCAAATTGCAAGGATCCTCTGCTTCTTCGTCCGATTCTTCGCGAATCAAACGGATATTGGCGCTTGATCAAGGGCTTCCGTAGTTCAAGTTATCGTCGAATGGCTCCAGATCGACCAGCTGCCACGATAACGACTGCAAGCGGACATGTCGGCAGTGATCGCACCTTGCATCCGTGGGAGAATCGCGTGTTAAGCCCTGCCGAGTGTGCTCACCTGCAAACCTTTCCGCCCGACTTTACTTGGGGGGGGGCGATTGATTCCTGGGGGCATACCCCTGTTCGCCAAATGATTGGTGAGGCCGTCCCGCCGCTTTTCACTGAACTGCATGGCAGGGTGTTAGCGGCCATTCATAAAGGTAGAGATTTGTCCTTGGCTATAGACTCCGACGACCCGCGTTGTTCCAAGGCGCGTTCACGACTTGACGCCTGATGGGACTTATATACGAAAGTGCCGAATCGCGTTACTTCGTTGCAATAAATCAAAGAAAGATGATTTTTTGATGCGCTTGGAAACAAAGAGCGTACTTCCTTAATACTTGTCGCATGCGCCTGAGCCGAGGTCCGAATCTGACCCAACGGCTCGCCCGTGCGTTCAGCCCATGCAGGGATATCCATCTTGACCAAGGGAGGGAAAAGTCATGACCAAACATCTTTTTCGCCGTTTTGCCCGATTCATGGGCTTGCCGATTCTTGCGCTGGCGCTTCTGTCAGGTTGCAGCAAGGGTCCCGCAGACACATCTGCCTCCAATGCGGAACAGGACAGTCAAACAGCCATGCCGAATGAAGCGCATATCGAGCGTTTTATGCAGGTGGCAAGCCAGCTGGACATGCTGGCAACCCAGCATGCGAATGGCGTCATCTCTGGCGAGGAATTGTACCGGGGCGCCCGGCCCATCGTCGAAGAAGCGGCGACGGACGAAGCCATTGCGACGAATGTGCTGGCGCTCATGGCGCCCAAACTTCTGAATAGCTTGCTCCAGGACGATAACGCCCCGCAGCAGGCCGTCGGCTATTTCACGGACATGCTGACGGACATGGAATCCCCCCACGCAGACATGGTTCTGGCGTCGCTTCGCATGCTGGATGGGTATTGGACAAAAGAACAGATCCGAACGGCTGCCCATGAAGCGATGCAGAATGCGGAGGAGTGGCTCCGCCGCACGGACGAGGAGGTGCGCTACCACGGGAAAGATCGCCCGGCGATTATCGCGAGCATACCGCATCTTCAGTCCATCGCCTCGCTTTAAACGGCTTGCGTGGCGATTGCCTACGTTTCCAGGAACGTCCGTAGTCTTCCCGGCAACGCAGGGTCGATCTCGCATTCCCAGATCACGAGCGATTCCCAGCCCATTTTCAAAAGTCGCTCCAGGGTGATTTTGTCCCGCTCGCGGGTCTTCGCAATCTTGGGTATCCAGTAATCCCGGTTCGTTTTCGGCTCCCGCGATCCGTGCGGACAGTCGTGACCGTGCCAGAAACATCCATGGACAAAGATCGCCTTGCGCCGAGAAATAAAGGCGAGATCGGGTTTTCCAGGCAAATCCTTGCGATGCAGCCGGTAACGATAGCCCATGGCGTGGACGAGCCGCCGCACAGCCATTTCCGGCTGGGTGTCGCGGCTTTTGACGGCGCGCATAATGCGGCTGCGTAGTTCATCCATCCGGATTCCGTTGCAACAACGTTTTGCACGTATAGGATACCGTTGCGTCGAACCTGCGTTCGGGGCGCAATTTGTTTTCGCCGCCGTTCAGGATCAGGGACGGGAGCGCGTTGGCGGAAAGGCGCGGCTTTCTTAAACGGTGATTCATGTATTCGAAGGCTCTATTTCCGTTATTTTTAGAATTACCGGAAGTTAATCCTCAACGGTTTCTACCCAGTCGGAATCCCATCCGATGTGGCGCATGACGTCTTCGCGGGTAAGTACCGGAACGCGCTTTGTTATGTGGAAGCGGAGAGCCCCTCTCGGCACTGTTTCGATGATGGTGAATTGACTGCCGTGGGGCTGCCATGTAAAACGGTGCTGATTATTCCGGTATGCCTCGAAATTGCCTCGCCTGTTCTCGGTCCAGTGGTAATCGTTGGCGGGAAAAGGATGCAACGAACGCTCGTAGAGCGTGAACGTCATTTTTGCAAAGTTACGGATCAGGACGAGAAACCGCAGATGATCGTATTCTTCATGGGCTTCGGCTATACGGTTGTTGTAAACCTCGATAACGGCTTCTCCGGTCTTTTGCAAATCGTCGAACGGGTTTTCGATGCCCTTTGAGTATACGGGGCTATTGCGCCCGCTGATCAGGCGAATCTGTTTGCCAATCGCTTTATGCGGTTGGAATGTCTTGACGGTCTTGACCGACCATGCAAAATTTTCAAGATAAAGATCGGCGACGCCCAGAGGCTTGCCCCGCGCTTCTCCGCCGATGGCGTCGGCAAACACGCGTTCAAATTCCCCTCCCCGAATATCGGTGTGTCCTATAGCGCGCAGATGCGCCAAATGATACGCGATCTTCTCTATGACGTCAGGCGGGAACTGGTTCAGCGGGTATGGTTCGGGATTCCTGTATCCTGAACGAAGTCGCGTTGGCGGCATGGGTCACTGATTGAATGACGGCTTTGACCATAGGCACAGGGACGGCGTTGCCGACCTGTTTTCTGATCTGCGAATCTGTTCCTGTCACCTCGAACGATTCCGGGAAACCCTGCAAGCGCAGCAATTCTCGCGGAGTCAATCGCCTTACGCCGTTCACGAGCAAGTAGTTGTAGGATGCGCCTGCCCGGAGGGCGCAAGAAAACGGATGGCTGCTGATATTTCCTCCCTTGTTCTCATGCCAAATGGACGGAGTGACGGCGGGCGTGTGCGCCGCCTTGCGTTTGGCCTGGATTCGCTCGCTCGCAAAATGCCGGACATGCGGGTCTCTTTCCAGAATACCCGAAAGGGGTTTGTACGCCTTGCGTTCTCTCGGCCATTCATAGGTTTTCAGGGCTTCGCGGTCTCGAAAGCCTACAATGATCAGGCGTTCGCGCTTTTGCGGCAATCCAAAATGGAGCGCGTTCAGAATCTTATGGGAGCAGGCGTAGCCTATTTCTTCCAGCGCGTCCAGAATCAGGCGAAGCGTTTTGCCCTTGTTGATCGAAGCGAGTTGCCGCACGTTCTCCAGAACAAACGCTTTAGGGAATTTGACCGACAGGATGCGCGCCACGTCGTAAATCAGCGTACCCCGGCTATCCGACATGGCCTCCATCTTGCCGATGATTGAGAACGGCTGGCATGGGAATCCGGCGAACAGAATGTCGTGGCTCGGAATGTTCTCGATGTGGATTTTGGTGATGTCCCCGTCTGGGCGCATCCCGAAGTTGTGCTCGTATTGATCCTGGGCGGCCTTGTCGATGTCGGAGGCGAAGACGCAACGCAACCCCAACGCTTCGGCAGCGTAGTGGAAGCCACCGATTCCGCAAAACAGATCGGCGAAAGTGGACAGGAGCGGTTCCGTACGGCTGGAGGCAGGCATGGCGAATTCGGGTCGGTGATGCCCCATAATACGCGGCGGAAGCGAGAAGTTCAAGACTTTTTTGGTCTAAGGCAGTCAGTATTACCGTTATTGCGCCATTTCCGGCTGGGTGTCGCGGCTTTTGACGGCGCGCATAATGCGGCTGCGTAGTTCATCCATCCGGATTCCGTTGCAACAACGTTTTGCGCGTATAGAACACCGTTGCGTCGAACCTGCGCTCGGGGCGCAATTTGTTTTCGCCGCCGTTCAGGATCAGGGACGGGAGCGCGTCGGCAAAATAAAGAGATTCGCGCAAAGAATCAGTACCTTACGGCTGTCGATATCCCGTCGCCACCCCAAAACCGCCAACCTTTACCCCTGAAAAATCCCCATGGGATCTGCGCAAGCCTACTACGACAAAACCATTGCATTGCTGGAGCGTCTGCGGGATACGCAGATACCCGGGATCGAACAGGCCGCCGAGTTGTGCGCCGAGCGCATTGCCCAAGGCGGACTCGTTTTTCTGTTCGGCGCCGGGCATTCCCGCATGATGTGCGAGGAAATGACCCCGAGGCAGGGATGCTTCGTGGGGTTCGTGGCGCTCGTGGAACATGCGGTGTCGAACCATGCTTCCATTGTAGGGACCAATGGCTTGCGCGGCCCGCTGTTCCTCGAAAAATACGAGGGCTACGCCGAGGAAATTCTGAAAGGATTCCGGTTTGGTCCGCACGATGCGTTCATTGTGATTTCGACCTCCGGGATTCGTCCGCTTATCGTGGAAATGGCGTTGGGCGCCCGCCGCCGGGGCTTGCCCGTGATCGGCATTGTGTCCCGGGAGCATTGCGAACGCTCGCCGGCGACCCATTCCTCCGGCAAGAAACTGGTGGACGTGGCCGACGTGGTGCTGGACAACCAGTGCCCTCCGGGAGATTGCGTACTGGAACTGGAGGGCATGGAGTGGCGCACGGGACCGGCGTCCACCGTCACCGGCGGCATGTTGATCAATATGCTGCGCGTGGAGGTGGCGGAGCGGCTTCTGGCCAGAGGCGTCCGCCCGGAAGTGCTTCCAAGCCATCAGTTCGTCGGGAATGCGAGCGCCGAGGAGCAACTGGACCGTTTCTACGAGGCCTACCGCAAGAGCCTGGCCCATATGTACGCCGGAAAGGGTGGCGAGCATGCCTGAGGAGTACGTCATAGGATTCGACGTGGGCGGCACCCGCATCAAGAGCGGGGCCGTGTCGGCTTCCGGGAGCCTGCTGGAGCCGGGGGTGCAGCCTTCGGGGTTTGGCTTGCCGCCGGAAGACATCCTCCAGGCCATGACGGACGAGACGGATCGGATTGCGCAAGCGCTTGGACGGCGGCCCGCCGCGATCGGGTTGGGGTTCCCCGGCGCCGTCGATCCGGAATTCGGGAGCGTACTCTTGCCCGGCAAATTGCAAGTGGAAGGGTTTCCCATCGTGCCCCGGCTGGCGCAGGCCACGGGCGTTCCGGTTATTGCGGACAACGACGGGCGCCTGTGCATTCTTGCGGAAGCCCGCTACGGATTGGCGCAGGGCCGCAAGTGGGTTGTCGCGATTACGCTGGGAACCGGCGTGGGGTCGGGCGTGATGCTCGACGGCAAGGTGCTTCGCGATCCGCATCTCATGTTCGGCACCCAGGCAAGCCATATTATTCAGGATGCGCATAGCGACCGCCGCTGCATTACGCGGGGCATGGGCACGGCCAATATCCTGTGCGCGGCGGCGAGCCTGGCCATGATGGCGCGAGACGGACTTCAGCGCGGCTTGCCGTCGGCGCTGAACGACGTATATTTCGAGAATCCCCATGCCGTAGATTTCGCGGCGGTCATTCGCGGAGCCGAAGAGCGGGACGCCCTGTGCCTGGACGTGCTGGATCGGTGGACGACGGCCCTTGGATGGTTTCTGGTCAGCGTGGCGCATATGTACGCCCCGGAAATCATTATCCTTGGGGGAGGAGGCGCGAACGCCGCCGAACATTTTCTGGATCGGGTGCAGGCGCATATCGACGAACATGTTTTTCGGTATCCTCGGGGGAGTTCGGTGCCCGTCGCGCTTTCGGAACTGGGAAATCATGCGGGGGTGCTGGGCGCGGCGGCGCTTGCCTGGGAGCGGGCGCAGCGCGGCGCGGCGGACGCATAGCGGGCTTGCGGATAAGGGACGCGGCGACGAATTGGAAACGAAAAGGAACGCGCGAACAACCCGGAAACACCATAATATCGTGAAAAAATCATGAAGAAAGCCGCAAGAAAAGGTTTCCTGCGCCGGTTGTCCCTGATTGCTTGTATGCTGTTGCCGTGCATGCCGGAATGCGTCGCCGGACAGGAAAATCCGGTTCGGGAGAATGCTTCCGGGATGTTGGCCCGCGCTGCTTTCTCCCCGTTTTCGCCTGCTTCTGCGATGTCCCGCGCCGCTTCCAGGACGACCTTGCCCGCTATGCCCGAGCGCGTTTCCGATCCCGATCTGGACCTGCTCCTTGCGGGCGGGCATGTGATCGACCCGAAAACCGGCGTGTACGGCGTCCGGGACGTGGGCGTCGCCGACGGACGCATCGCGGAGGTGGCCGAACGGATCGACCCGGCGCGCGCCGCGCAGGTGGTGGACGTTTCCGGGCTGTATGTGGCGCCGGGTTTCATCGATATGCACGCCCATGTGTTTCACGGGACGGTCCCGGATCAGTATCTGGCGAACAGTTATGGCAGCCTGCCCCCGGATGCCTTCACGTTCCGGTCCGGCGTAACGACGATCGTGGATACGGGCGGCCCGGGCTGGCGCACCATCCGCCTGTTCGTAGAGCAAACGGTGCGGCATTCGGAAACCCGCGTACTGGCGTTTCTGAATATCGTCGGGCAGGGGATGAAGGGAGAACCCATCGAGCAGGACGTGGCCGACATGGACCCCAAACTCGCCGCCATGTCGGCCGGGCTGCATGCGGACGTGGTCGTGGGCGTCAAACTGGCGCATTACCTGGGCCCCGACTGGACTCCGGTAGAGCGGGCGGTGGAGGCGGGGCGGCAGGCCGATATCCCCGTGATGATCGACTTCGGGCGTTCAGATCCGCCCTTGCCCTTGCGCGAACTGCTCCTGGACTATCTTCGCCCCGGCGATATTTTCACCCATGCCTACGCTGCGGTGTCGCGCCGCGAACCGATCGTGGAGGATGGGGCGCTGCGGCCCTTTGCGCTGGAGGCCGCCGAACGGGGTATCGTATTCGATGTGGGGCATGGGGGCGGCAGCTTCATGTATTCTGTGGCCGTTCCCGCTACGGAAGCGGGTTTGTGGCCGCATACGATTAGTACGGACCTGCATACGGGCAGCATGAACCACGGGATGAAGGACATGGCGAACGTGATGTCCAAATTCCTTAATCTCGGCATGCCGCTCGAAGCGGTCGTACGGGCGTCCACCTGGTCTCCGGCGCAAGTCATACGGCGCGAAGAACTGGGGCATCTGGACGTGGGGGCGGAGGCGGACATAGCGGTGTTTCGGGTCCGCGAAGGGGATTTCGGGTTTTGGGACGTGGAAGGATACCGAATGGAGGGCGACCGCAAAATCGAGGTGGAACTTACCCTGCGAGCGGGTCGCGTCGCATGGGATTTGAACGGCATTTCCAAGGAGCCATGGACGGCAGAATGACTTTTTACGCAGGGACGTATTCGGAGCGGGGGAGCAAGGGAATCTATATCGGACAGTTCGACCTGCGCAGTGGCGCAATGCGGATTACGGGCCATGCGGGGGGCATTCGCAATCCTTCGTTCCTCGCGGCGGACGCCGCCGGACAATTTTTGTACGCCGTTAGCGAGACGCTGGAATTCGGGGGGGCGTTCGGCGGCGGGCTGCATGCGTTCCGCATCGACGGGAACGACCTGCATCCGGTGAATGCGGTTCCCACGCAGGGGGCGGATCCGTGCTATGTGGCGCTTACGCCGGACGGGCGGTTCGCGCTGGTATCCAATTACACCAGCGGAAGCGTTGCTTCGTTCGCCGTGCGCCAGGATGGCGGGGTAAGCGAGGCGGTTTCGCTTGTGCAGCACGAGGGCGCCTCGGGCGTCAATCCCGCCCGGCAGGAAGGTCCGCACGCGCATTGCGTCGTGCCCGACAGGGCGGGTCGCTATGCGGTCGTGGCAGATCTGGGGCAGGATCGGGTGCGGATATACCGGCTGGACGAGCGCGGCGGTTTGCATCCCGGAGATCCGGCTTTCGTCGATCTCGCGCCGGGCGCCGGGCCCCGGCATTTCGTTTTTCATCCCGATGGCGCGCGGGCCTTCGCAATCAATGAATTGGGGTCCACGGTTACTGCGTTCGATTGGGACGCCGTCCGGGGCCGGCTTACGGAAACGCAGACGATTTCCACCTTGCCAGAGGGGTTCGCGGAGCGCAACGATTCGGCGGACCTGCATGCGCATCCGAACGGGCGGTTTCTGTACGGATCGAACCGGGGGCACGACAGTATCGTCGCATTCGAAATCGGCCCTCAGGGACTGCGGGCCGTGCAGCATATGCCTACCGGCGGGCGCTGGCCGCGCAATTTCTGCCTGCATGATCGGTTCCTGCTCGTGGGCAACCGACATACGGATCGCATTGTCGTTTTCGAGATCGACGAGGCCACCGGACGGTTGTCCGCTACGGACGAGGGACTGGATATTCCTTCCCCCGCTTGCATTTATTTTCCGTGAAGAGGTTATGTTTCAGGGTTCGATGTGTCTGTATGTCTGTAATCTTTTCTGTTTCGTATCTCCATGCACCTGAATCCCTTGCGCCATGCGTATCTTTTCCGTATTTCCTGCGGCGTTTGCCGACCGTCGCGTTGCTTTCGCGGCGCTTGCCGCCTCGCTCCTGTTTCTTGCCGGATGCGTCTCCCGGTCGGATTCGGACGCTACGGATAGTCCGTCCCCCGAACCCGAGTCCGAACCCGTGCTGTACAGTTCGCTGGAAACCATCGACGTCGAAACCGGGGAACGCAACGTCGTCCTGGCGCTTCCCGCGCATTTCGAGGCGCCCAACTGGTCGCCCGACGGCGCGTATTTCCTGTTCAATTCCGCCGGCAGGATATTTCGCCTGCCCGTCGATGGGGGCGACGCCGAACTGATCGACGCCGGATTCGCCGTGATGGCCAACAACGACCACGGCATTTCCCCGGACGGCAAGACGCTCATTATCAGCGACGCCACGGAAGAGGGGACGTCGCTGATCTACACGCTACCCATCGAAGGGGGCGCGCCGCATCGCGTGACGGAATTGGGTCCTTCTTATTGGCACGGCGTGTCCCCGGACGGCAAAACCCTTGCCTACGTGGGGTTGCGCGACGGCGACTACGACATTTACGCGATTCCTGCGGAAGGGGGCGAGGAAGTCCGGCTGACCACGGCGCCGGGCCTGGACGACGGGCCGGATTATTCCCCGGACGGGAAATACATCTATTTCAATTCCGTGCGCACCGGGACCATGCAGATTTACCGTATGGACGCGGCGGGCGGCAACGTGGAGCAACTTACGTTCGACGAATGGAACGACTGGTTTCCCCATCCGTCGCCGGACGGGAAATGGATTGCGTTTCTGTCCTACGAGCCGGACGTGGAAGGGCATCCGGCCAACAAGGACGTGATGCTGCGGATTATGCCGGCGGAAGGCGGCGAACCCCGCGTATTGACGGAGCTTTTCGGGGGGCAGGGGACGCTCAATGTGCCGTCCTGGGCGCCGGACAGCAAGCGGTTCGCTTTCGTGAGCTACAGGCTGGAGGAATAGTAGATATTCAGCGCCCAGTCGTAGTCGGTGAACCGGATGCGGGCCTTGCCGGAAGCGAGGAGCGTACGTTCGGGGCCAGGCGGGAAAAAGCGGGCCAGGTACCGGACGATTTCTTCGTCGTTTCTCCCGAAATCCCGGGCGTACCAGTCGAATACCTTCGTCAGGTAGATCGTGCTTTTGGCAAGGTCCACGCGGTTTTTTTCCGGAAATTCCAGCAAAAATCGCTTCGACTGGTCGTTTAACTGGTCGTTGAGGCGCCGCCCGACGTACGCTTCCCGTCGCAGGGGCGGGCACGAGACGGCGGCGCAAACCAGCGCGAAATGAATGCGCGGGTCGTCGAATTCCTTGCGGATGATTCCATGCTCGATGTCGTCGAGCGTGTAGGTAACGCCGCCGACCGTGGCGAGGGGCTGCGTCCAGGGGCCTTTGATGGCCAGGCCCAGCGTTTTGTTGATGTTGCGGATGCTTTCGCGCTCGTCGTGCAGGTTGATGAGTTCGATGGTCCAGGCGTTGTAGGCGTTGAGCCAAAGCGCCAGTTGGCTATTGCGGGATAGCGACGCGGGGTCGGTCCGGTTCAGCAGTTCGAGGTATTCGTCGAACGCTTCGGAGGCGTCGAAGGCGTCGTAATCCACCAGGCCTTCGTCGGTTACGTGGGCCTCGAGGAGCGCGGCGAAGAGCGAATGGTCTACGTCCTGCGCCGACGTCGGACGCAGCGTAGCCTGCGCGAGCAGGAGGGCGAGGAAGGCGAAAGCAAAAACGGGAGAGCGGGCGCGCGGCATAGGGGCAGGGCGGCAAGGCGGCTTTTCGGGAAGGACGCGAAGAGGCGTGCGGAGCATTCGGTTGCGGAATTTCCTGACGTATCCTTAGAATCCAAGCGCGTTCCCGTCCTTGCGCATGTCGGCGCCGCCATGGTAGACGCCGCGTTCGTGGTCCCGGAGGATGGCCTGATACCCCCCGAAATAATCCTCGGCGGCCAGAATATGCCCTCGGCGGGCCAGTTCTTCGCGGACGTCCGGGCCTATGCCGCTTTCGAGCGCGAGGCGCCCGCCGTCCGTCATGGTTCCGCCCGTAGGCTGAAGCGCGCTGGAATGACTGAATCGGGCGGCGTCTCCGGCTTCCTGTACGTTCATGCCAAATTCGATCATATTTAGCAGGACCTGAACCTGACCCTGCGGCTGGAAAGGGCCGCCCATGACGCCGAAGGCCAGCAGCGGTCGCCCGTCGCGCAGCACGAAGCCGGGAATGATGGTATGGAAGGGGCGCTTGCCCGGCGCGTACGCATTCGGATGGTCTGGATCAAGCGAGAACTGGGAGCCTCGGCTTTGCAGCGCGAATCCCAGGCCATCCGGGGTCATGCCGCTTCCGAATTCGAGAAAATTGCTCTGGATGAGCGATACCATGTTGCCGTTTGCGTCCGCCACAGTCAGGTACACGGTGTCTCCGTGTTCGAGATTGCCGGTGGCGACGCGTTCCATGGCCCGCGCCCTGTCAATGCGGCTGCGCTGCTCGGCGGCGTAATCCGCCGAAAGCAGGCGCTCCAGCGGAATGTCCGCAAAGTCCGGGTCTGCGTAATGCCGGGCCCGGTCCGCAAAAGCCAGTTTTTTCGCCTCCACGAGGACATGCAGATACTCGGCGCTGTTATGCCCCATCGCTTGCAGGTCGAAACCCTCGAGGATGCGCAGGATTTGCAAGACGGCGACGCCCTGTCCGTTGGGCGGCAGCTCGTACACTTCGACATCCCGATAGGGAACGGATACGGGGTCTACCCAGGCGCTTTCGTGGGCTTCGAGATCGGCCTTCCGAATGGGTGTATTCGTGCGGCGCGCCCAGGCGTCGATGGCGTCTGCGACGGCGCCCCGGTAGAATGCGTCGCGGCCTTCCGCGGCAAGGCGTTCGTACGTGGCGGCAAGGTCGGGATTGCGGAATATCGCGCCTTCGGGAGGCGTGCGCCCATCCACGAACCAGGTGTTTTCGAAGCTGCTGAGATCGCCGATTTCGTGAATATGGTCTTGTAGTCGCTGGTGGGCCTGCGCCCACGAGAACCCGACGACTTGCGTAACAGGCGTTCCTTCGCGGGCATGCCGGATTGCGGGGGCCAGAATGTCCTCCATGGGAAGTACGCCAAACCGTTCGTGCAGCGTAAACCACCCGTCTACGGCACCCGGAACAGAGACGGCCAGCGGCCCATGCAGCGGAATCCGGTCGGCTCCGTTGAGGCGCGCCACAAGGTCTTCCCGCGATTGTCCGAGGGGCGCTCGTCCGCTGGCGTTCAGTCCATGCAGGCGGCCCGACGCTTCGTCCCATACGATGGCGAAGAGGTCTCCGCCGATTCCGCAGTTGTTCGCCTCGACGAAGCCCAGCACGGCGTTGGCGGCGATGGCGGCGTCCACGGCCGAGCCGCCCTGTTTCAGGATGTCGATGGCGGTTTGCGTAGCCAGCGGATGGCTGGTCGAAGCCATGCCATGCTGGCCCACCGCCGGACTGCGCGTGGCGAAGGGCGCTCCGGTCAGGCGGTCTCCCCGCCCCGTGGGCGGCGCGCTTTGGTCGGCAACGGGCTGGCAAGCCGCTTGCCACAGGAGCGCCGGAAGGATAAGGAGCATGAGTCGAAAGGTCGAGCGCATGGTTTCATCCCTTGTAACGGAACACGATCCGCCCCTTGGAAAGATCGTACGGAGAAATTTCGATGTCTACCCGGTCCCCGGGAATGATGCGGATATAGTGTTTGCGCATCTTCCCCGAGAGCAGCCCGAGGATTTCGTGCCCGTTGTTGAGCCGGACGCGGAACTGCGCGTTCGGCAGCGCCTCGGTCACGACGCCCTCCTGTTTGATTGCTTCCTGTTTGGCCATATAATCGAGGCTCCTGAATGTGATGGAGTCAGTGGCGTGGTGCGTTTGCGGTCTGTTGTATTCGGGATAATACGGCATGGCGGCTTGAAAAGTGCCTTGCGGTCACAATTCGTTACATTTCAAGGCGTTGCGGCGCGCGCTTGTCGTTCGCGCTTGCTGGTTGATCGGACCTGGGGCCCTTATTTTCCCTATTCAGACAACCTGACGCCCGCCGGAACATTCTGAATGTTGCTTGAAAATACGAACCGGGCGCCGTACCTTGTTCGGACTGCGTTTCGGGGTTATTCTGTCCAGGGTTATTCTGGTTGCGTTCGCGATTTTATTTTCTGTAAAGCATACATATGGAGGCGCGCAATGTGTATCGCAAGAAATCAGCATGTCATGACCTTCTCGCAAGGGTTCTTTCACAGGTATTCGGCCCATTTTCGGGCTTCTTGTCGCGCGGGCGTTTTTTCGGAACCGGCGCGTCGGGCGGTTCGCTTCGCGGGATGCGTCCTGCTTGTCCTGACGTTTTTGCCCGGCGTTTTTGCGGCGGAGGCGGCTTCGGGCGGGGTGTTCTTTCAGCAACAGGCCGCGGACGGCAAGGCGAGGGCGGCGGGCGAAAAAGACGCAGGGGATGCGCGAGGCGCGGACGTCGCCGCGCAGCGCGTCGCGGGGCGCGTACCCTGCGAGGACGGCGTCGCCGCCGGGCATCCTTGCAAGGATATCGATTTGCTGGCGGTCGTTCCTCGCGAGGACATGGCCGAATTTCCTTGCCCCTCTTCGTCGGGCGTGTGCTTCAATGACATATGGGGCTGGACCGACCCCCAGACCGGGGTCGAGTATGCGCTGCTTGGGCGCGTGGACGGCGTTGCGTTCTTCGACTTGCGCGATCCCACCCAGCCTGTTTTCGTCGGGATGTTGCCGATGACGCCCGGGACCGCTCCCCGGCTTTGGCGAGACATAAAGGTTGTGAACGATCATGCGGTGATCGTGGTCGACGCGGTCGGCGCGCACGGCATGCAGGTGTTCGACCTTGCGCAACTGCGGGACGTGGCGGACACGCCGGCGACCTTCGAACCTACGGTCCTGTACGACGCGATCGGTTCGGCGCATAACGTGGTGGTCAATGCCGAAAACGATCACGTCTATATCGTGGGTACGCAAGGGTTTCATCGTGCGCCGTTCGGATTTTCCTGCGGCGGCGGGCCGCATATCGTGGATATGAGCGATCCGGCGCAGCCTGTGTTTGCAGGCTGTTACAATTCCTCTGTGGTCCGGGGGTACGCGCACGATGCGCAATGCGTTCGGTACCGCGGGCCGGATGCAAGGTACGCCGGGAAAGACGTATGCTTTAGCTTTGACGAAAGGGGGGGGGCGGTTACGGACGTGACGAATCCCGCGTCGCCCGAAGAAATCGGCGTGTTCCACTATCCGAACATGCATTATACGCACCAGGGGTGGCTCACGGAGGACCAGCGCTACCTTTTCGTGAACGACGAACTGGACGAAAACAGCAGGATCACGCCCTGGACCCGTACGTTGATTTACGACATGCAGGAACTGGACGACCCCGTTTTCGCGGGCCATTTTTATGGTCCCACGAACGCGGCAGACCATAATTTGTATATCCGCGAGGACCAATTGTACGAAGCGAACTATACGGCCGGGCTGCGCGTCATGGATATTGCCTACGACGATGCGTTGTCGCCCGGCGCTGTCCGGGAAATAGCGTACTTCGATACGCACCCTGATGCAGACGAGCCGAGCCTTTACGGAGCCTGGAGCAATTATCCCTTTTTCGAGAGCGGCATCGTGATCGTATCTGACATGCATGCGGGGTTGTACGTGCTGGAACCCACCTGGAACCAGGCGGCGACGAGCGCGGAGGTCGAGGAATTGCCCGCCGAAGTCATGCTTTTGGGGAATTATCCCAATCCGTTCAACCCGGAAACGACGATACGGTATTCGTTGCCCGAAAGCGCGCGCGTTCGCCTTGCGGCGTACGACCTTGCGGGCCGCGAAGTAGCCGTGCTTGTAGATAGCGTACAGCCTGCGGGCGAGCATGCGGCACGTTTCGACGGGCACGATTTGCCGAGCGGGTCGTATATTTACCGCCTGCAAGTCGGCGAAAAGACAGAGACGCGCACGATGACGCTGCTCAAGTAGCAAGGCAGCGGTCGCGGCGCGCGGGTCCTTTTGTCGCTGGCTTCCCCCTCTTTCGTCCCTCATTTTCATTCCTCGTGCGTAGTGTATCCTGACATGAAGATTTTTCTTTTTCCCATACGTTTTCCCATATGTCGTCCTCTTCGTTTTCCCCTGTGTTTTTTTGCGCCCCTGGCGTTGTGCGCGCTGGCCGTCGGCTGGGCGGGGTGCGGCGGAGCGTCCGCGCCGCCGCCGAACATCGTCGTCATTCTTGCGGACGATATGGGGTACGGCGACCCGGGTTCCTGGAATGCGGATTCGAAGATTCCGACGCCGCACATTGACCGCCTGGCGGCGGAAGGCATGCGTTTCACGGACGCGCATTCGCCGTCCTCCGTATGTACGCCCACGCGCTACGGGTTGCTTACGGGGCGGTACGCCTGGCGGACCCGCCTGAAGCGCGGCGTACTGGAGGGCTACGATCCGAACCTGATCGACACGACGCGCCTTACGTTGCCGGGGGTATTGCGGCAAGCCGGGTATGCTACCGCAGGCGTGGGCAAATGGCATCTGGGACTGGGGGACGCCGAGCGGACGGATTATTCCCGACCGTTGCGCCCGGGCCCGGTTTCCCTTGGGTTCGATACGTATTTCGGCATTCCGTCCTCGCTGGATTTCGAGCCGTACGTATGGTTCGAGAACGATCGGGCGCTGGCGTTGCCCACGGATTCCATTGCGGCTTCCCTCCCCTGTTGCAAGGAAGACTTTTTCCGGGGCGGGGCCATTGCGCCGGGCTTTCGGCATATCGACGTGCTGCCCCGCATTTTCGAAAAATCCGTGGAATATGTGATGCAGGCCGGGGATCGGCCTTTCTTCCTGTACGTGCCCTTGCCTGCGCCGCATACGCCCTGGTTGCCGACCGAACCGTTTCTGGGAAGCAGCGGCGCCGGGACGTACGGCGATTTCACGGCGCAAGTGGACGCCGGCGTGGGCGATATTCTCGACGCGCTGGACGAGGCGGGCGTTGCGGAGCATACGCTGGTCGTGTTCACCAGCGATAACGGAGCCTACTGGGGCCCCGAAGATATGGAGGCGTTCGATCACCGGGCGAATGCAGACTGGCGCGGGATGAAGGCGGACATTCACGAAGGCGGGCATCGCGTGCCCTTCGTGGTTCGCTGGCCGGGCAAGGCGCCCGCCGGTTCCACAAGCGACGAACTGATTTCGCTCGTCGATCTGATGGCTACGTTCGCCGCCATTGCAGGGCAAGCGCTGCCCGACGACGCGGGCGAAGACAGCTACGACCTGACCCCCGCGCTGCAAGGCGAATTTCTTGACGGACCCATCCGCGAGGCGGTCGTGCATCACTCCATCAACGGCGTTTTCGCCATTCGGCAAGGTCCCTGGAAACTGATTGAAGGGCTGGGATCGGGCGGCTTTACGCATCCCGTATTCGTGGAGCCGGGTCCCGGAGAGCCGTCAGGACAGTTATACCACCTTGGAGACGATCCGGGCGAGACGAACAATCTGTACGCCATGCGTCCGGAAGTGGTCGAACGGTTGTCCGCCTTGCTGGATCGGTACCGCGAACAGGGGTACAGCCGCCCGCTGGCCGGGTCCGCCTCGCCCGATTAACGAAACATACAGGCGCTGGATGGTCTGCGCGCTTCGGGACTTTCCGCGGCGCGCATTCCTCGGCTCCCGCGCCTGCATTCAAACCCCAACCTTAATTTTTTAAGTCCAAAAATTTTGACTTAAAAAATTAAGGTTACCCAAAAATATTCCCCTATGCCATGAACCCGTACGCTCTTGCAGAAACCGTCTTCGCCCGTCCCATGCGCCGCAGTCGCATCCCCGAAACGATGCGCAGGCCCCGCCCTGGCGCCGCGCTGCTTTTGTTGGCGGCGTGGTTGGCCTGCGTCGTCGCTGCGCCCCGGAGCGTTGCCCAGCCTTTTGCGCCGGTAGCCCCGGAGGAGGTCGGCGTTTCTTCGGAACGGCTCGGCCGCCTTGACGCCGCCCTGGAAAAATATGTCGCGGAAGGACAATTGCCGGGGGCGGCGCTTGTGATCGGTCGGCGCGGGCATATCGTCTACGCCCGGGCGTTTGGGTACCGGGACCGAGAAGCCGAAACGCCGCTTCGGGTCACGGACCTTTTTCGGATCGCTTCGCAGACGAAGGCGGTCGTTTCGGCGGGCGTTATGATCTTGCAGGAGCAAGGACACTTGTTAATCGACCAGAACCTGAGCGATTTTATCCCCGAATTCGATAGCACCACGGTGGCCGTGGAAAACGAGGAGGGAGGGTACGATACGGCGCCTGCGGACCGCAAGATTACGGTGCGCGACTTGCTTACGCACACCGCTGGCATTGGATATGGCTGGGGAACTGCCGCCGAACGCTGGGTAGAGGCCGGCATTCAGGGGTGGTATTTTGCAGATCGGGAGGAGCCGATTCTCGAAACGGTCCGGCGCATGGGCCGTTTGCCCATGGACGCGCAGCCGGGCGAGCGCTTCGTATACGGCTACGCTACGGATATTCTGGGCGCGGTGATCGAAGTGGCTTCCGGCATGCCGCTGGACGAATTCCTGCGGGTCGAAATTTTCGAGCCGCTCGGCATGGCGGATACGCATTTCTACGTGCCTCTGGAAAAAGCGGACCGGCTCGCCGTAGTCTACTCCGCGACGGAAGATAACGGGCTGGAGCGCGCGCCCGATCCGGGCCACATGGTCGGACAGGGCCTGTATGTCGAAGGTCCCCGAACCAGTTTTTCCGGCGGCGCGGGCCTTGTTTCCACGCCGGGGGATTACGCCCGGTTTCTGGAAGCGATGCGGCGAGGGGGCGCGCTGGACGGCGCCCGCATCCTGTCTCCCAAGACAGTGGAATTAATGACGGTAGATCATGTCCGCGACGCCTGGGACGACGGCTGGGGCGGGGGCCGCGGTTTTGGCCTTGGATTCGGCGTAACGGAAGAAACAGGCTGGAACGGCTTGCCGGATTCGGAGGGGGCCTACACCTGGGGAGGCGCCTACCATTCCACGTTCTGGGTCGATCCAGCGGAAGAACTGGTGGTTTCGTACATGACGCAGGTGATTCCGGCCCAGGGCCTGGACGATCATCAGCGCCTGCGCGCGCTGGTCTATCAGGCGCTGCTGGACTGACGGCGCCGCGTCATTCGTTCCACAGCCGGGCGCGTTCCATGAATACGGAGGGGTTTTCCCGCCACTGGGCGTAGCCGATGTTCATGTCGTCGGTCAGCCAGTCGATGCGTTCGTTGACGCATGCGCGCAGCGTCGCGTCGCCTGCGCTCAGCGTGAATCCCCCCAGTTCGATGGCGTCGTCCAGCGCCGTAACCGCGAAGGCGCCGTCTGAAACGCTGCTGGCGTCGCGGTTGCCGATTTCGCCGCGGGCCATCGCGTCGATATCGCCGTCGCGCAGCGCTTGCAGGAGTTCGGCTTCTCCGGTCAATTGTCCCAGATAGACGACTTGGGGCATGGAGGCCGCGGGCGGGTAGAGATGGCTTCGCATGCGCAGCGCAGGCGAGACATAGCCGGCCGAGATGACGTAGTCCGCCGTCCCGTCGGCGACGACGACCCCGCCCGGCGTTTCGATCCGCGTCCCTTCGGCCAGTACGCCGTCGGCGTTCGCCAGGCCGACGATTTGCAACAGGCGGACTTCGCCGGTCGTCGCCGGGAGCGCGCCGACGCGGACGTCTTCGGTCAAATCTTCGTAGGAAGCGATGCGTTCGGCGTCTTCCGTCCGCACGAGCAGGGATTGCCGGAACGTGATGTGTCCACTGGTGAATTCGACGACCTTGTTGCCGTCCTCGTCCTGCGTACGCGAATCGAGGATCGTGATGCCGCCACCTGCCATATCGTATTCCATGGCAGCGGGTTTCAGCCAGATGCCGTCCCATTCGGCGACGGGATGGCGGTCGAACAACAGGCTGGTTTCGTCCATGGCTTCGAGCGCGTCGATCAGGTCGGCCTCGTAGCCGACGTGTTCGCTAAAGCCGGGGGCCGCCGGGTCCTCGTCGGCGCTGGCGCTAACGGGAGCGAAGAAGGCGTAGAAGGCAAGGTTCAGCGTACGGCCTTCCTCGACGCAGCCTGCGGCGGGCGCCGGGTCCGCGGACGAGCATCCCGAGGCCAGCCAGCCCGTCGCCAGAAGCCACGCCGCGCCCGCGAGCCGGATGCGTCGCCCGGAATCCATTGTGTTTTTCGCTGATTTCAAGGAGGGAATCATACGTATATCGTACGGGCGAACGCGATGCGCTGAGCGAGGGCGGGTTTAGTCGGGCGATCCGTAAATATACGACGGAAACACCGCGCTCGCCGTCGGAATCGCGGAGGTTGCGCCGGGGACGGGCGGGGCCTGTTTGCCGGCTGGCGCGCGCAGGGCTTGACACTACGCAAAAAATTTGTACATTCAAAAGGAATTCATGGCTGCGGCGCTGTGCGTATCGCTTGCGCGCCGCAACCGGTTTACCGGCGCAGACCCTTATCGCGGCGCCATCTTGACGGCGCCCTGGCACATACAGACGAAACAGGCTACATGAACGCACCCAAAAACGGTATCTCACGCAGAAAATTCCTCGGAGGCATGGCAGCGGCTTCGGCGCTCTCCGTAGTGCCCCGGCATGTCCTGGGCGGTCCCGGTTTCGTGGCCCCCAGCGATCAGATCAACATTGCGCAGATCGGCGCAGGCACCCAGGCGCTTCGCCAGTTGAATGGCGGGACCATGCGTCGCAGCGACGTTCGGATTACGAGCGTGACCGATCCCAACCGGGATACGCAGGATTATGTGGATTGGGGCCGATTCGGCACGCGGCGAAGCATCCGCCGGTTGCTGGAGGACGACTCCTGGGGCGAGGGCGATACGGGCACCCGGGGCGGACGCGACTACGCCAAGCGCGTGATCGATGCGTACTACGCCAAAACGGGCGGCTCCGACGGGGTTCGGACGTACGAGGATTACCGGGAAATGCTTGCCGCCGAAGACGATGCGGACGCCGTGGTCGTGATCGTGCCGGACCATCTCCATGCGCATATTTCCATTGCCGCGATGAAGGCGGGCAAGGCGGTCATTATGCACAAGCCGGTGGGGTTGTCGCCGCACGAGGTGCGCCGCGTACTGGAGACGGAGCAGGAAACCGGCATGGTGACGCACCTGCTGGCCTACAGCGCGCCCGAAACGCACGGCCGCCTGAAGTCCTGGCTGGAGACGGGCGCCATTGGGGAGATTCGCGAAGTGCACAACTGGACGAACCGGCCCGTATGGCCCCAGGCATGGGCCGAGTATCCCCGGGACGAAGCCGCCATTCCCGACGGATTTAACTGGGACCTGTGGCAGGGTCCGGTCCGTCGCCAGGCGTATCACCCGCTCCTGACGCATACGCTGTACCGGGGATGGTACAACTACGGAGCGGGATGCCTGGGCGACATGGGCAATTACAGTTTGTGGCAGCCGCATCGTTTCCTGAAACTCGGGGCGCCGGATATGGTGGAGGCGTACACCAGCAAGAGCGTTATCCTGAACGACGAACTGGTGTGCAGGACGCGCCATTTTTCGCCGGTCGCTTTTCCGAGCGCCAGCCAGATTGCTTTCCGGCATCCCGCCACGGCGGACCGCTCCGAGGTGCGCGTGTACTGGTATAGCGGGTCCATGAAGCCGCAAACCCCGGAGGAAGTGTTGGCGGACGGCGCGCAACTGCCGGGCGAGGGCATGTTGTTCGTTGGCGCGGAGGGCAAGATTCTTTGCGGTTTTCGGGGAGAAAATCCGCGATTGCTTCCGGAAAGCCGGATGGCGTCCATGGAGGACGAGGAAGTCCCCGACATGGATCAGGACGACGAGTGGATCGAGGCCGTGCGCGCGAAAACGCCTTCGCGGGGGTCGTTCGCCGAAGCCGCCAGCCTTGCGGAAACGACGGCGCTGGGCATTGCCGCCGTGCGCAATCCGGCGACGCGCCTGCTATGGGATTCGGAGAACATGAAGTTTGCGAATGCCGACGTTCCGGCGCGCCGGACGTACCAGGAAGGCTGGGAATTGTAGTCCGCTCGAGCGTTTGCCATCGGCTGCGTTTGCGCGGAACGATCGTTCCGGCCTGCATCGACCTGTTTCTTTCTCTAACCCCCTGTGTCCATGCGTTACGTTCTTGTTTGTTTGTCCATGCTGTTGTTTGCTGCGGGCGCGGCCCGGGCGCAATCCGACGATCCCTTGCGCGTCATCGTCTTCGGGGCGCATCCCGACGATGCGGAGTTGAAGGCGGGAGGCGTGGCGTCGCTGTGGTCGCAGGAGGGCGTCGCCGTGAAGTTTGTGTCCACGACCAACGGCGATATCGGCCATTTCGAACAATCGGGCGGCCCGCTTGCGCAACGGCGCGAAGCCGAGGTCTCCGCCTGCGCGGATATTTTCGGCATTACGACAGAAGTCTACGATATCCACGACGGGGAGCTCATGCCCACGCTGGAGAACCGGAGGAAGGTTGTGCGATCCATTCGCGAATGGGACGCGGATATTGTGATGGCGCACCGGCGATACGATTATCATCCGGATCATCGCTATACGGGCGAACTCGTGGAGGACGCCGCGGTGACCGTGGTCGCGCCGTTTTTCGAGGCGCTGACGCCCGGCGTGGACAGCAATCCTGTGTTTCTGCATCTGTACGACGGCTTCCAGAAGCCCTATCCGTTCCAGCCGGACCTGGTCGTAGGCATCGACGAGGCGGCCGAAGCGAAGTGGGATTGCATCCGCGCCATGCCTTCCCAGTTCGCCGACGCCGATTCCTGGCAGGGGCGGTATTTGCCCAACGTTCCGGAGGACGCCGAGGAGCGCGCCGAATACATTCTCGACTATATGAAAACCCGTAGCGCCGCCGTGGCGGACAAATATCGCGACCGGCTTATCGAATTGTACGGCGAGGAGAAGGGACGCGCGATCGTCTACGCCGAGGCGTTCGAAATTTGCCAATACGGACGCCGTCCCAGCGAGGAAGAGCTCATGGCGCTGTTTCCTGCCTTCGACGAGTAGCTTACTTTCCGGGCGGCGGGTTCCTTGCCCTGTTTCAGGGCCGAGATTTTGTATAAACAATCGAATTCGTGCGATTTGCGAAAACCTGGTGGTTGACTGGGGCGCTATGCCTTTCGGCGTGCGGTTCCGGATCTGACGTCGTCGTCATCAAAATGGGGCACGGCCTGGATGCGTCGCATTCTGTCCATCAGGCCATGGAGTACCTTGGCGAACGGCTTGCCGAGAAGTCCGCCGGCGCGATGCGGGTGGACATTTATCCCAGCCAGCAACTTGGCACCGAGCGCGAATTGCTGGAGCTTTTGCAAATAGGGAGCGTGGGCATGACCAAGGTGTCGTCGGCGGCGCTGGAAGGGTTCGTTCCGGAATACCAGGTGCTGGGGCTGCCGTATCTTTTTCGGGACGAACAACACCGTTTCGAGGTTTTCTGGAATAGCGAGGTGGGCCGGGATATTCTGGCCAGCGGGCAGGAGTTCGGTTTGCGCGGCTTGACGTATTACGACGCCGGTACGCGCAGTTTTTACACGAAAACGCGCCCGGTGCGCGCGCCCGCCGATCTGCAAGGGCTGAAAATCCGGGTGCAGGAAAGCCCGGTGGCCATGCGCATGGTGCAGGCGCTGGGCGGTTCTCCCACGCCGATAGCCTGGGGCGAGTTGTACACGGCGCTTCAGCAAGGGGTGGTGGACGGCGCGGAGAATAATCCGCCGTCGTTCTATCTTTCCGGGCATTACGAAGTATGCAAATATTACACGCTGGACGCGCACACGGCGGTGCCCGACGTGGTGCTGGTCAGCATGACGCTCTGGAACAGCTTGACGGAACGGCAACGCGCATGGCTCCGGGAGGCGGCCCTGGAATCTGCGGCGCGTCAGCGCGCGTTGTGGGCCGAATCCGTGAACGCCTCGCTGGCGGCGGTGCGCGAGGCGGGCGTGGAAATCATCGAACCCGATATCGCGCCCTTTGCGGAGGGGGTCGCGTCCATGTACGAGGCGTATCGGGAGGATCCGGTCATTCGGTCGCTCGTCGATCGCATTCGGGAGGTGAAATGATGGACGCGTTGCGTCGCGCCATGGATAAAGGCCTGGCGTGGTTTCTGGTGGGGTTGATGTCGTTGGCGCTTGTCAATGTGCTATGGCAAGTCTTTACGCGCTGGGCGCTCAACGACCCCAGCGCATGGACGGAAGAACTGGCGCGCTATCTGCTTATCTGGATCGGGTTGATCGGCGCCGGATACGCCGCGGGCAAGCGCCTGCACCTCGCCATCGACCTGCTGCCGTCCGCGTTGTCCGGGCGCCGCCGCCGCGTCCTTGCGGGCGCGATCGATGGCCTGACGCTGCTCTTCGCCGTGTTCGCCATGGTGGTCGGCGGGATTCGGTTGATGAGTTTGACGTTGCTTATGGATCAAACGTCCGCCGCGCTGGGCGTCCGCCTGGGCTATGTGTATCTGGCGATTCCGCTGAGCGGCGCGGTGATCGCGTTGTATTCCGCGATGTCGATCATGGATCGCTTGCGCAACCGGACGGCCTCCGAAGACGATTCCGACGCGGAACGCCCTCCCGACCAATACGCCATCGACTGAGACATGGAACTGGCAGGCGTATTCATACTGGCGGTCGTTTTTCTGGCGTTGCTCCTCGTCGGCGTGCCCGTGGCGTTCAGCATCGGCATCGCGACGGCGTGCACGTTGCTGCTGAGCATTCCGCCCGGCCCAGCCCTGACGACCGCCGCCCAGCGCATGGCCACCGGGCTGGACAGTTTTGCGCTGCTGGCCATTCCCTTCTTTATTCTTGCGGGCCAGATCATGAACCGGGGCGGCATTGCGCGCCGCCTGATCGATTTCGCCAAAAGCCTGGTGGGCATGTTGCCCGGCGCGCTGGCCCATGTGAATATTGTCGCCGCCATGTTTTTCGGGGCGATTTCCGGCTCGGCAGTGGCGGCGGCGTCCGCCGTGGGGGGCGTCATGGCGCCGCGCATGGAAGAAGACGGGTACGACAAGGGGTACGGCGCCGCGGTGAACATTGCGGCGGCCACCACCGGCCTGGTTATTCCGCCCAGCAATATTCTTATCGTGTATTCGCTGGCGAGCGGCGGGGCGTCCATCGCCGCGCTCTTTTTGGCGGGCTATCTGCCCGGCATTCTGACGGGTCTCGCCCTGATGGCGGTGGCGGGCTTCATTGCCTGGCGCAGAAAATACGCTCGTTCGGATCGCGTGCGCGCCCGCGTCGCCGCGCGGAAATTTCTGGACGCGCTTCCAAGCCTTTTTCTGCTGTTCGTGGTGATCGGGGGCATTGTGGCGGGCGTTTTCACGGCCACCGAAGCGAGCGCGGTGGCGGTGGTCTACGCCTTGGCGCTGGCCCTGTCGTACCGCGAAATTTCCCTGAAGGATTTGCCGTCCATTTTGCTTCAGTCCGCCTCCACGACCGCCGTCGTGATGCTGCTGGTCGGCACGTCCATGGGGCTTTCCTGGGCCATGTCCTACGAGAATATTCCACAGAATGTGGCTTCGACGCTCGTTGCGCTCAGCGACAGTCCCATCGTCATCCTGCTGATCATCAATCTTGTGCTGTTGTGCGTGGGGACCTTCATGGATATTACGCCCGCCGTGCTTATTTTCACGCCCATTTTCCTGCCCATCGTTACGGCGCTTGGGATGGACCCTGTGCATTTCGGCGTCGTGATCGTCCTGAATCTCTGCGTAGGCATATGTACGCCGCCCGTGGGGACCGTGCTGTTCGTAGGGTGCGGCGTGGCAGGGGTGCCCATTACGCGGGCGATCCGGCCGCTTATGCCGCTTTACGTCGCCATGATTCTTGCGCTTATGATCGTTACCTACGTGCCGGGCCTCAGCTTGTGGCTCCCGGAGGTTTTCGGGTTTTGAGGGGTGGGGGGCTGATTTTTTGCGACTTGCAAACTCGCTCTCCGCGCTTTATCCTACAGGATGCAACGAAAAACGCCTGCTCGACGCCATGCTGTTGGCGATCCCAAACAGGACATCGTAATGCTCAAGAAACTGACCATCCGCAACTTTAAGTCATTCCGCGACATCACGGTCGATTTGCCGCGTTTCGCCGTCTTTTTCGGCCCCAACTCGGCTGGCAAGAGCAATTTGCTGGACGCCATCCAGTCTCTTGGATGGATCGGGAATGCACGAACCTTGTTCGATGCGATCGGGAATCCATTCCCGGTCCGTGGCTATGCCTTTGAGGCCTTTCGTTTTCCCTCTGAGGGCCTACCGGCTTTGTTCAGAAAAAAGACGGCCCAATTCACATTGGAAGCTGAATTGATTGCAGAACAAGAGAAGTACCGATATCGGGTAACGCCCGAAATTGATTTTAAATCTGGACAACTTGGCATCGCCGACGAATATCTTGCCTTACTTGGAGCACGGGGTAATCCGAAAGGCGCCCCTGCTATTGAGCGCGTAAAACGTAAATTACACATTCGTCAGAAAAGGAAACCGGCTCATCCGCGCGAGGAGCCGATCGGACTGAATCACGCCAAGCTTTCCGACCGGAGTCTGGGTGGTGATCGGTATTACTGGCTGGAGCGAGTCCGTGCAGAGTTATTGAACTGGCGCACCTATTATCTTGAGCCGCGGACCGCTATGCGTACGCTGCAAGCGCCTGCGGATATGTTCGACATAGGTATGCATGGGGAATACATTACGCCGTTTCTGTACAAACTCCAGGCTGAGCATCCCAGGCATTTCGAAGCTATTTCTCGTACGCTGCGATCCATCGTGCCGAGCGTCGAAATGCTAAGGATTGATCTGAACGAGCAGCAAGGCTTGCTGGATTTGTCGATCCGTCAGGGCGGAGTGGATTATTCGTCCCGTATTTTGTCCGAAGGAACCCTCCGGATTCTGGCTCTTTGCGCCATCGCCGTAAATCCATGGAGGCCATCCCTGATTGCGCTTGAAGAGCCAGAGAATGGCGTACATCCCCGCCGACTCGAATTGATCGCTCAGCTGTTGTTCGATTTGGCCATAGAACACAAAAACCAGATTGTGGTTACGACCCATTCGCCCCTGTTCTGCGACGCCATCCTTAAACTGGGCATATCGGATTCTCGCGATTTCGGCCTGTTCAATGTGCGCCGCGAGGGACAAGAAACCGTGATCGATCCCTTCGAGCCGCTGGGATCTCTGTTCAGGGATGCCGAGATTGCCGAGGCGCTGACTGCCCGCACAGAAGACGGATTGTTCCAAAGCTTGTTATTGAGGGGGTTTATCGATGAGTAACCGGGTTATGGTTGATCTTTTTGTTGAAGATCGGGCGCATGAAGAATTTTTGAAACCACTCCTCGCCCGCGTTGCCGAGGAAGAGGGCTTTGAAACTTCTCTTCAATTTCGAAGCGCTCAAGGAGGGGTTGCTCGCGCCATGCAGGAGTTCCAGGCATATCAGCGGTTATTGGGGCGCGGCTTGCCCTCGGGCAGACACCCCGATTTATTGGTTGTCGCCATGGACGGGAACTGCTCGACATTCAACGCGAAGAGGTCTGCAATCAAGCAAGAAACGAAGGAAAACGTTCGGCACATGCTCGTTTCCGCATGTCCGAATCCTCATATTGAGCGGTGGTTTCTCGCGGATCCGGATTCGTTCTATCAAGTCGTGGGCTACCGTCCGGATGTCGCTTCCGAAAAGTGCGAACGAGGATACTACAAGCGCCTCTTGTCCAATGCCGTAAAAGAAGGCAGTCATATTCCGACGCTGGGAGGCATCGAATTTGCAAGAGATATTGTAGAAAAAATGGATTTATACCGCGCCAGCAAAAACGACGCATCCTTCAAAGCCTTTATGGACGATTTGCGCAACGGCTTGAAATCTCTTCATCGTAGCGACCGACGTAAAAAGTAAAATCCGACGCCCTTTCCTTCCTGATGTACATCTTCAGTATTTCCTTGACAGTGCTCGATAAACCAAGGACGGACACCGGCGATTCTCGCTTCGCCTTGCTCCGCAAAAGAAGGGTCTTCTTCCTTGCATGGCCAATTCTGCAGGCGGCGTCTGCAGAATCCTCGTTGATCAGCATACGATCGCATTTCCCGCTTCCTTGGTCTGCCTGCGTCCGGTTGCTACCTGTCAAGAACTTGTCTGCCCGGGAGTTCTATGAAACCGAGGCACTGCTTGGGGGGGCGGTTCGTCAGCGTGATCGGCAGATCAACTCCCGGTTCTATGAGCGCACGGCTCTTTCCAAGGACAAGCCCCCCTTGCACATCCTCCCCGGAAAAAGTAGATTTCACCTTCCCCAGGCCGCCGCGCCGCAAACCCGTCCTGTAACCCTTGGCTAATTCCGTTATGCTCCGCGCCTTTTCGATCCTTGCCGCCGTCTCCAAATCCGCTGCGTCGCAACGCCTTCCCATGCTGGCGACGACGCTCGGGCTCGCCCTTGTCCTTTCTGCGTGCTCCGGCGCGGAAGCCGAATCCCCGGTTCCCCCGGCGCAGTCGGACGCAAGTGTTTCCACAGACCTGCCCCCGGACGATTGGCGCCCGCTTTTCGACGGAGAAACCTTTGATGGATGGACCGGGCTTGGCCAGGACGCGGTCCCCGAAGGCCATTGGCAAGTCGAGGAGGGGACCATCCGGAAGGTGGCTTCCGGGAACGTTCCGGTCGCTGCGGACGGCCAGCCGCTTGTGGGCGGCGATTTGATGACCACGGACGCGTTTGGGGATTTCGCGTTCGCTTTCGAATGGAAAGTGGCCGAAGGGGCGAACAGCGGGGTCAAGTATAACGTCTCCGAGGAATTGTCCACGTCGCATGTGCCGCGGTACGCCGCGCTTGGATTCGAATATCAGGTGCTGGACGACGAGCGGCATCCCGACGCGGAATTGCCGTCCCATCGGGCCGGGGCGTTGTACGACATGATTCCGGCGGGGGACGCCAAGGCGCTCAACCCCGTGGGGGAATGGAACGAGAGCCGTATCGTGTTCCGGGGAATGCATGGGGAACATTGGCTGAACGGCGCCCTCGTGGTCGAATACGACCTGGACAGCCCGCGCTTCGATTCGCTTCTGGCCGCCAGCAAGTACGCCGATATCGAGGGATTCGCCGACCGGCGCGCCGGACATATCGTACTCCAGGATCATGGGGACGACGTATGGTTCCGGAACCTCCGCATCCGGGAATTCGGCGAGGAATAGATTCCTTGCGCGCCCCTGGCGGCGCGTCCCTTGTCCGGATGGGCTGCGTTCGAATGGTTTCGGCCAGGGCCGCCGCGCTTTTGTTTCGCGCCGCGCGCTTGCGAAGCGCAAAGCGATAGCGTATTATTTATCCAACCCCCCTTTTTTTTCGCGCAAGCCCTGACCAACGCACATGGAAATGCAAAAACGCGACGCCTGGAGTTCCAATTTCGGCCTGGTGCTGGCGGCTACCGGCAGCGCCATTGGACTGGGCAACCTGTGGAAATTCCCCTTTATCACCTGGGAGAACGACGGCGGCGCCTTTGTCATCGTGTATCTTGCGTGCATCCTCGCCGTCGGCCTTCCCATTATGATGGCCGAGTTGCTCATAGGCCGCCGGAGTCAAAAGGGCGTGGTCGGGGCGTTCAGGGACGTCGCGGGACCGGCGTGGAAATGGGTGGGTCTTTGGGGCGTATTGTGCGGCTTCATTTTGCTGAGTTATTACACCGTAATCGCCGGCTGGTCGCTTTTTTATTTCTGGAAATCCCTCGGCTGGACCTTCGGCGGTTTTCCGGCGGATCTTGCCGCCGGGGACCTTTTCGGCGAACAGGTGGGCAACGCAAGCCTTCAGCTCATGCTTTCGCTTGCGTTCAGCGTCGCCACGATCGGCGTGGTGTATTTCGGGGTGCAGAAGGGCATCGAGCGGATGGCGAAGATTCTTTTGCCCGTGCTTTTCGTCATACTTGTCCTGTTGCTCGTGAGCGCGCTGGGCATGAGCGGTTCGGGCGAGGCCCTGAAATTTATTTTCGAACCCCGCTTCGCCGAACTGGAATGGAGCGGCGTGCTTGAAGCGCTGGGCCATTCCTTTTTCACGCTTTCGCTGGGCATGGGGACCATGATTACCTATGGATCCTACATTTCGCGCAAGCAATCCATCGTAAAATCGGCGGGCGCCATCGTTGCGTTCGACACGCTGATTGCGCTGGTCGCCACGATCATCATGTTTTCGGTCATTTTCTCGGTGGCCGGGCTGAACGAAGAGGTGGGACGCTCCACGGTGGGCATGCTTTTCATCTCGCTTCCCGAATTGTTCTATACGGAAATGCCCTTTGGGGTTGTGCTGGGGCCGTTGTTCTATGTGCTGGTGGCGCTGGCGGCGCTGACGTCTACCATTTCGCTCCTTGAAGTGGTTACCAGTTACCTGATAGACGAGCGCGAGATGAAGCGCCAGAAGGCCGTGATGGCCTCGGGGGGCGCCATTTTCGTATTCACGATTTTCGCGGCCTTGTCTTTCGGCTCCACGCCCGTCCTCTCCACGATCGTCGCTTTTGGCAAGACGGGCTGGTTCAGCATTGCGGACCACTTCGTTTCGAACTGGATGTTGCCTACGGGCGGCCTGGCCGTCGCGATCGCGGCGGGCTGGTTCATGACGCGCAAGGCCACGGCGGAAGAACTGATGGATGGAAACCAGCCGGAATGGTTTCGCTACGGCGCGTGGCGATTTTTCATTCGCTACGTGGCGCCGGCAGCCGTGCTGGCGATCATTCTTGCGGTCGTGCTGGGGCAGGATTTCAGTTAAAATCGAAGCCCGCGGCGGGCGCCGGTTCGGCGGCAAGGCCTTTGCCGGACCGCGCCAAATCGCGCTTGATCTATCCGCACACCGTATTCAGGAACAGGTCCAGAAACGGTTCCACCGCCACCCCCATGGCCACCTGCGCTACGGACGCGCCCGGCTCCCGGTCCGGGTCGCCCTCCGCCGGCTGCGCGGTCATCATCCCGCGCGCCGCGCCCGGCTCGTCCGCCACGTCGCAAACCATGGGTCGGGTCTGGACGAGGTCCGGCTGTATCGCGGCGGCCACGGCAAGCGGATCGTGCAACGGGCAGGCGTCCTTTCCGCGTCGCTGCATGGCGAAATCGAAATACGGGCCGGTAGCGCCCAGGAGGAGCTGGCGCAGCGGCCCTTCCTGCATGGCGGCGAGCCGCCGATGGAATCGCTTGCGGGAGAGCAGCGCCTGTTCCGTAACGTTCAGCCCCACCAACGTTACGGGCAGCCCAGACCGGATCACGATGCGGGCCGCTTGCGGGTCGGCGTAAAAGTTGAATTCGGCCCGCGGCGTTACGTTGCCCCGCCCGTCCCCGGAGCCGCCCATCGCGACGATCTCCCGGAGGTTCGCCATGCCTTCCGGGTCCCGTTGCAGCGCCGCGGCCACGTTCGTCAGCGGTCCAATCGCAACGAGCGTGAGCGCGCCCGCATGGCGCCGGGCCAGATCCGGGATCGCGTCGGCGGCATGGGCTTTTTCGACGCGCAAACGCCGCACCGGCCAGGCATGCGCCACGCCGCCAAGGCCGTCCGCCCCGTGCACATGCCCGGCTCGCCGCACCGGGGGCGCAAGCGATTCGGCGCATCCCCTGAACACCGGCGGCGGGTCGATATCCATCGCTTCGAGTATGCGCAGGGCGTTCGCCGCGCAGGCGTCTACGGAAACATTCCCGGCCACGACGCTGACGGCGCGTACGTCCAGCGCGGACGAGCGGAGCGCCAGTACGAGGGCGAGCAGATCGTCCAAGCCAGGATCGGCGTCTATAAGAACGGGTTTGGGATCAGGCATTTCACGGAAAAAGGTTTGTATGAAGTCAATAAAGATCGTACATTTCACGTTCCATGTCGTACTTGCCCAAAACCAGCGTTTCGAACCGACTGTACGGTGCCATGAAAAGAACACACACAGCTGTCCTTCTTACCTGCATTCTCGGCGCTTTCCTGTGGATGGCGCCCGGATGCTCCAGCGACCCGAACGTAGAGGGCGCCAAACTGGACTTGCGCAACAAGGACTACGACCGGGCGCTCGAGAACATCGCCGAAGCGCTTGCGCGCGACCCCGCCAATGCGGAAGCCTACGAATTGAAGGGCCAGGTGCTGCAGGCGCAGGCGGCGGAGGTACCCGACGCGGACGAGTATATGGGCGTGATTCATGAAATGCTCGAGGCGTACGATGCGGCGCTGGCCGCCGATCCCGGCTTGGGCAATTCGGTTTCCAACGCGCTCACCATGGCGTACGCCGATGTGTTTCGCAAGGGCGTCCAGGCGTTCAACCGCGGCTCGGACAATTCCGACGAATTCCCCGTGGCGGCGGCGTATTTCGGCCTGGCGTCGGAAATCCGGCCCGATTCCTCCGGCCCCTATGTGAACCAGGCGTTCGCCTTTCTGAACGGCGGCATGGAGGACGATGCGATCGCGCCGCTCGAAATGGCCATCGAAACAGGCGATACGCAGAAAAACACGCTCCTTTTCCTTGGGGACATCTACAATCGCCGCGAAAACCAGGAAAAGGCGATGGAAGTGTTTGGCCTGGCGGCGGAACTGTACCCCGAGGACGCCGATATCCAATCCCAGCTGCTGAACCTGTATGTGCAGACGGGCCAGGCCGAACAGGCCATGGCGGAATACGAGGCGGCGGTGCAGCAAGACCCGAATAACGAGACGCTCTTGTACAATTACGGCTCGCTGCTGCTCGAAGCGGAGCAATTCGACGAAGCGATTCATTATCTTGGCCGCGCCGCCGAGGCCGGCCCCGATTATGCGAACGCGCATTTTAACCTTGGGGCGGCCTACATCAACAAGGCGGTCGCGCTGAACGACCGGATCAGCGCCATGGACGATGCGTTGCGCGAGGAACGATCCGACCTGGAAGCCGACGAAATCGCTGCGCGCGAGGCGGAAATGGATGTGCTGGCCGAGGAACGGCGCGGCTTGTTCGAAGAGGCGCTTGCGCCGCTCACCCAGGCCCGGGGCCTGATCGACGCGAACGGCGACGACGCGACGGCCATTTGCCAGGCGCTCTACACCGCGTATGTGCAAACGAACCAGATGGATAGGGTGGAAGCGGTGGCCGACTGTGCGGGCTACGGCAACTGACCTCTCCCCCGCATTTTCCCGAAACGCACGGAGCCCGAATCTGAGTTTCATCAGGTTCGGGTTCTTGTTTTTGTAATACCTTTTCGTAGTAATACCGTTATGGCGAAAGACATTCGACCGTCCGGGGGCTTTGGCACGCTGGCCGTGCACGCCGGACAAACGCCGGACCCCGTAACGGGCGCGATCATGACGCCCGTGTACCAGACCTCGACCTTCGTACAGGAGGCCCCGGCGGCGCACCGGGGATACGAATATGCGCGCGTATCGAACCCGACGCGCACGGCGCTGGAAGAGAACCTTGCCGCGCTGGAAGGCGCGTCGCACGGCATTTGCTTTGCTTCGGGCATGGCCGCCCTGGACGCCATGCTGAAGCGCTTGCGCCCCGGCGACCATGTGCTGGGGATGGCGGACATTTACGCCGGCACGATTCGCCTTTTTCGAGAAGTGTTCGAGCCCTACGGCCTGACGTTCGGTTTCGTGGACATGACCGACCTCGAGGCCGTAGAAGCCGCCGTGCGCCCGGAAACGAAACTGCTCTGGATCGAGACGCCCACGAATCCGCTGCTGCGGGTCGTGGATATCGCCGCCGTATCCGAAATCGCCCATGCGTCGGGGGTCGCCGTGGCGGTGGACAATACCTTTGCCTCGCCGTTTCTTCAGCAACCGCTGGCCCTCGGCGCGGACCTGTCGCTGCACTCCACGACCAAGTATTTTGGCGGCCATTCCGACGTGGTGGGGGGCGCCGTGCTGACCAACGACGACGCCTGGGCCGAGAGCCTCCGGTTTCAGGCGAAAGCTTCGGGGGCCGTCCCCGCTCCGCTGGATTGTTTTCTGGCGCTGCGGAGCGCCAAGACGTTGCATCTTCGCATGGAGCGGCATTGCCGGAACGCCCGGGCTATCGCCGCCTTCCTGCGGGAGCATCCGAAAGTGGGGCCTGTGTATTATCCGGGCCTGCCGGACGACCCCGGCTACGAGACGGCCCGCAAGCAAATGCGGGATTTCGGGGGGATGGTGTCGTTTTCGCTCAAGAATGATCGCATGGAGCACGCCGTGCGCGCCATGACGAACCTGCGCATCGTTTCGCTGGCGGAAAGCCTTGGCGGCGTGGAAAGCCTTATCGAACACCCGGCCACCATGACGCACGCGTTTCTGTCCCGGGAAGAGCGGGAAGACGCCGGAATCACCGATTCGCTGATGCGGCTTTCGGTGGGCGTAGAGGACGAGGCCGACCTGATCCACGATCTGGAGACTGCGCTGGCCGCCGCGTAGTTGTTTGCTCCAACCCCGAGGCTGGAGGCCGCGAACCCCCGGTTCCAGGCAGGCCGCGGGATCAAATTCTATCGGCTATTCATGCCCCGCCTTAATTTTTAAGGAGCGAAAAATGCGCGCCTAAAAATATTAGGCGTGTTCTTCCAGGGGCCGCGCGGTGGCCAGATTTTACGTTTCGGTAATAATTTTTTTTGGGGGCTTGATTTTGAAGAAATCGTGAAGTATACTGGGGGTGCGGGGCGGTTTTTTCCGCCCGGCGTTATCCTGTGCAGTTTACGCTTATTGGACGTATGGGCCTGTTTTCTTCGGCATTTCGTTACGCCCTGGTTTTGGCGATCAGTCTGGTGTTGTTGCATTTCGGCGGGGCTTCTGCCCGCGCCGGGACGTGCGGCGGCGACAAGGCGGATGGTTTCTCCTTGTCTGCGTCTTTTTCGGGATCGACCCCGATAGCCGTAGGGACGATCCCCGACAAAAAGATCGCGGCGGGCGCTTCGTTCGTCCGCTTCAGCGCCCGCTTCTACTTCAAGGAGACCACGGGGAGCGCGCTTGCCTACTCTGCGGCGTCGTCGCATCCGGGGATAGCGATCGTAGGGGACATCTGCGGGAGCATGATTGAGATACGCGCGGTGAAGGCGGGCACGGCGAAGATCACGATTACGGCGACGGCGAACGGGGGCAGCGCGACGCAGGAAGCGACGGTGATCGTCGATCCGAAGGCCGTTTTTCCGTCGTCGCCTTCGAATAGCGCCCCCGTGGCCAATGGCTTGATACCGGACAGGACGTTTACGCGAGCGACGTCTCCTGATCGTTTTTCGGTGTCGTCTTATTTCTCTGATGCCGACGGGGACGCATTGACCTACGCGGCTTCGGCCTTGAGGGCGGGCGTAGCGAGCGCCAGCGTTACGGGCGATATGCTGTCGCTCGGGGCGGTGTCGAGGGACTCGACGCGCATTACGGTGACGGCGAGGGATCCGGGTAATCTTGTCGCCACGCAGTCTTTCGTGGCGACGGTGGCGAACAGTCCGCCTGCGGCGCAGGGTTCGATAGAGGACAGGACGTTTACGCGGGCGACATCCCCCGTTCGTATCTCGTTGTCGTCTTCTTTTTCCGATCCTGATCCGGAAGACCGGTTGACTTATACGGCATCGCCGTCGAGCGCGGGCGTAGTGAACACGAGCGTTACGGGCAGTACGCTGACGCTTACGGCGGCGGCGAAGGGTACGAGGCGGGTAACGGTGACGGCAACGGATCCGGGCGGCCTCGTCGCTACGCAGCCTTTCGACGTGACGATAGCGAACAGCCCGCCTGTGGCCAAAGGCGCTATGCCTGCGCGCAGTTTTACCTTGGGTTCCTCGGAGATGCTTGGTTTCGGGGTGTCGTCGTACTTCGAGGACGCCGATAACGAGGCGCTTACGTACCGGGCGTCGTCTTCGTCGGGTGGCGTCGTGAGCGCGAGCATCCCTGCGAACGACAGCACATTGACGCTTACGGCGCTTAAGGCGGGCAGATCCACGGTAACCGTGACGGCGGAGGACGCATCGGCCAAGGCATCGCAACCCTTCAACGTGACGGTTTACGCCAAGACCAATCAGCGTCCCACTGTCAAGGAGAACATCCCGGACCAGGAATTCACCGAGGGCGACGCGGCAGACTCGCGCGATCTGAAAAAGTATTTTTCGGACCCGGACCCGGAGGATGTGCCTAAGCTTACATACAAGTCTGAATCAAGCAATAATAGCGTAGCAACCGTAAACCCGACGGGTTCCCCCTTGAGAATAACGCCCAAGGGTGCGGGCAAGGCCACGGTAAAAGTGACGGCGACGGATCCGGGCGGCCTTTCCGTATCGCAGGACGTTGTTGTCACGGTTAAGAAGCCCCCTCCGCCCCCGCTCACGGTAGCGATCAGCGGTCCTTCGCGCATCGAATCGGGCACGTCGCATATGTGGAGGTCGAAGGTTGAAGGGGGTACGCCTCCCTATAGATACAGCTGGCAAGTTTCGACGCGGTGCACCATCCTTGACCATCTTAGCGCGGCTGATGACGAGCCCTGTACGCTTCAGTGGAGCAGCGCAGGCTCGGGCACTATCCTTACGCAAACGATTACGACGACGGAGGCTTACGCGCACGTTCGCCTTTCCGTAAGCGACGCGGGAAGCCCGGTTGACACCGCCGAGGACACGCATAGCATAGAAGTCTATCAGCCGAACAACCCTCCCGTAGCCAACGGCACGGTTCCCTCTCGTACGCTCACGCTGGGCTCGTCGCCGACGCGACTTAACGTATCGTCCTGGTTTACGGACAAGGACAATGACCGGCTGCGGTATACGGTTGCGTCTTCTCCTGCGGGCGTCGTAAGCGCAAGCATTCCTTCGAACGGCGGCACGCTCACGCTTTCCACGCTGAAGGCGGGCAAGACGACCTTAACGGTGACGGCGAGCGACGGCAAGGCAAGCGCCACGCAGTCATTCGAAGTTCGGGTGAACAGAAGGCCTGTCGCAAGCAAGACAATACCGGCTCAGTCTGTGACGGTGGGCGGCTCGTCGGTAACCATCAATCTGACGGAGTACTTTTCGGATCCAGACGGCGACAATCTGAAGTGGACGATTACTCGTTCGAACAGCCATGTAACGACCAGTTTGTCCGGGAATACGCTTACGATCGCTCCTGTTACGGCGGGGACCTCGTCCGTGGGAATACACGCGAGCGATTCGTACGCGAGCGTATCGCAAATGGTTAC
>JAJDWX010000021.1 GCA_022825385.1 Rhodothermales bacterium | reverse complement strand
GACAGTTCCAAACAGCGAGGAGAATACCTGTCCCAGTGGCTGCACCGATACAATTGGCATCGACCGCACGCCAGCCTCAAATACCAAACCCCCATCGAGTCCCTCAAATTGCCAATGAATAATGTAGTGGGTTTACACAGTTAGACCGCTGCTCCCATGCATTCGAAAAAGGCGCGTCCGAAATGGACGATCTGGATATGGGCGGCGCGCCCGAAGACCTTGTGGGCCGCGGCGTCTCCGGTGTTCCTGGGCGCGGCCATTGCCTTTGGAGAAGGCGTTTTCCATACCTTTTCTGCGGTCTGCGCATTGCTCGTAGCCGTGTTCATTCAGGTGGGGACGAATTATGCGAACGATTACCAGGATTTCGCGCACGGCGCCGACACGGCGGAGCGCAAGGGCCCCCTGCGCATTACCCAGGCGGGCCTGGCGCGCCCCGGGACGGTCCGGGCCGCCGCGGGGCTGGCTTTTCTGCTGGCCCTGCTGGCTGGCCTGTATCTGGTCGCGCGCGGAGGATGGTTTTTGTTGTTCGTCGGGCTGATATCCATTTTATGCGGGGCGCTCTATTCGGCGGGGCGCTATTCGCTGGCCTATCTGGGCATTGCGGATCTTTTCGTGCTGGTGTTTTTCGGTCCGGTGGCTGTGGCCGGAACGCATTATGCGCAGGCCCTTGCCTTTTCGTGGCCGGCGGCGCTGGCCGGACTGGGCCCGGGATTTCTGGCCACCGCTATTTTGCTCGTCAACAACACGCGCGACATTGCGGAGGACCGGGCTGCCGGGAAGAAAACGCTGGTCGCGCGCTGGGGGCGCGGCGCGGGCGTAGCGCTCTACGGCGTATGCGTGGCCGGAGCGGCTCTAACGGCGGCGGCGTCTGCGCTGCTCGCGGGAAACCCATGGCTGCTGACAGCGCTCCTTGCCATGCCCTGGGGGCTGGCCAACCTGCGGACGCTGCGCGCCACGAGCGATCCCGCCGTCCTGAACCCGCTTTTGGGGTCCACGTCCCGACTTTTGCTTGCCTACAGCCTGCTTTTTGGTTTCGGATGGATCATGTAGCGCTTGTCCCGACGGGTTGATCATGGAGATTCCTTGCCTGCTTTCGGCGGCGGCCCGCCGCGCTCCCCGCAGGGCGGCGCTCTCGTTCGGCGGCGTTTCGGCGTCGTACGGCGAGCTGGACCGTCTGGCGTCGGGGACGGCCCGCCGACTGAAGGAAAAAGGCGTAAAACCGGGCGACCGCGTAGCGCTCATCCTGGAGCGAAGCCCGGAGGCGGTCATTGCGTTGCTTGGGGTCCTGCGGGCCGGGGCGGTCGCTTGTCCTCTGTCGCCGAGGATCCCGCAGGCCTCGCTGGACGAGCGGCGCCAGCGTCTGAACGCATCGCTTACGGTCAGCGACCGCCCGTTCCTGGCGTCGTCGTCGCCGAAAGAGGTGATCGAACGGGGGCCGCGCGAAGACCCTGGCGCCGCGCCGCCCTTTCCCGAGGATGCGCCCGCCACCGTTGTATTCACCTCTGGCTCGTCCGGCGCGGCCCGCGCAGCGCTCCACACGTACGGGAATCATTATTTCAGCGCGCTTGGGGCGCAGGAAAATATGCCGCTAACCCGCGAAGATCGTTGGCTCCTGTCCTTGCCGCTCTGGCATGTGGGGGGGCTTGCCATTCTTTTTCGCTGCCTGCTGGGCGGCGCGACGGCGGTTCTTCCCGACCCGGCGGCCTCCCTCGCCGAATCCGTACGGAAGGCGACCCATGCGTCCATGGTGTCCACGCAACTTCGGCGGCTCCTGCGCGAACGCCGCCCGGCGCCCGCCTGGCCGGAAAAAGCGTTGTTGCTTGGGGGCGGCCCCGTGCCGCCGGTTTTGATCGACGAGGCCGTCCGCCTCGGCGTCCCCGTACGCGCCAGTTACGGCCTGACGGAAATGAGTTCGCAAGTTACGGCCACGCCGCCCGGCGCCAGCCTGGAGGCGCTGCGCACGGCAGGACGGCTGCTTGCCTGGCGGGAACTTCGCTTCGACGACGAAGGACAGATTATGGTGCGGGGACGTACGCGCTTCGCCGGGTATGTCGAGCGGGATGGGCTTGCGCGTCCTTTTGACGAGGGGGGATGGTTTGCGACGGGCGACCTGGGCGCGCTGGACGATTCCGGGCGGCTCGTCGTCCGGGGGCGTCGGGATCATATGCTGGTGTCGGGCGGTGAAAACATCTTGCCCGAGGAAATCGAGGGCGCGCTGGCGGGCGCGGCGGGCGTCGAACGGGTTGCGGTGGTGGGCGTACCGGACGAGGAATACGGACAGCGTCCGGTCGCTTTTGTCGAAACCGCGGATGGCGATATCGATATATCCCGTTTGCGCGACGCGGTGGAATCCGCGTTGCCCCGGTTCATGACGCCCGACGCCTTTTACCCGTGGCCGTCCGATCTCGGCGGATCGAGCCTCAAACCGGATCGTCGGGCCCTTGCGCGCCGGGCCGAAGCGATGCGGGGAGCCGAATAGCATTGCGTTTTCCATACCCTATGATTCAATCCATGCGCCCCGCATCCTGGAGTTCGTACCCGTCGCTGTTCCTGTGCGTGGGGATGCTGGCGGCCTGCGGTCGCCCCGCCGCCCCGTCCGCTGCCATGCAGGACATTCGTTCCGAAGCGGATCCCGTGCAGGAAACCTGGGGCGCCGCGTATTACGTAACGGAAACGACGCCCGGCGATCCCGCCTCGCGCCCGCGCCTGACGATGCGCGCAGGCCATATGGCGACCTTCGAGGCGGGAGACAGCACATGGACAGTTTTGCAAAGCGATTCGTCCGGAGGCCGCGTTACGGCGCTGTTGTACGACGAAGCCGGGGATTCTTCCGCTACGGTTTTCGCCGACCGGATTACCCTGCTCGACAACAACAGGCGATTCGAGGCGGCGGGCAACGTAGTCGTCCGGGCCCGGGGCGACAAGGCGCTGTGGAGCGAGCATCTGGTCTGGTTCGAGCGCGAGCAGGTCCTTCGAACGCCCGGATTCGTCCGCATCGCGACGCCGGACGAACAGGTGCAGGGCTATGCGCTGGAAGCGGACGAACGCCTCGACGAATACACGCTCCGCAGCATGACAGGCCGGGTGACCGTGCGCGAAGAATGAACGATTTCCTCTGCCGCATGCCCTGTCTTCTGGCGATGGGTCTGTGTTTTGGCGCAGGCCCGGCGCTTCCGCTGCGCGCGCAGGAACCCGACAGCGTCCGCTTGCAGGAAGTGGACGTCCGCGCCGACCTGCTGGAGGGCGGCGAGGCGCAGGGCGAACGCATCCGCCGCCTCGTCGGCAACGTGCGCTTGCAGCAGGAAGATACGCGCTTGCGGGCGCGGCGGGCCGTGCAGTTTCCGGAACGCCGGGAAATCCTGTTTACGGGAGATGTGCTGGTGATCGAACGCGGCGATACGTTGCGCGCCGATACCGTGCTGTACAACAGCCGCGACAAGACGGGGCACGCGCGCGGCGGCCTCCGTCTTTCCGATGGCGACGTGTTGCTCGAAGCGCCTTCCGGCCTGTATTTCACCCGCTCGAAACAAGCCCGGTTTTCGGAAGGCGTGACCCTTACCGACCGCGCCGCCGTGTTGACCAGCCTGGCCGGGGAATATTTTTCGGACGAAAAGCGGGCCGATTTCTACGGAAATGTGATTTTGTCGCAGGAAAACAGTTCCTTGCGGGCGGATACGGTCACCTACCATCGGGATACGGACATTTCTTTTGCGTTCGGCAATGTGTTCGTCGAGCGGATCGATACGACCGGGCAGGCCGACGCGCAACGACCGACCGTTCGTTCGTTGCTTTTCGGGGATCGGCTGTACAACGAGGACAGCACGGGCTACAGCCGCATGGAGGGAACCCCCTTGTTGCTGCGGATTCGCGAGGATTCGACCGGCGCGGTTCTGGATACGTTAATGCTGCGCGCCCGCGTCCTGGAGTCGTCCCGGCGGGATTCGCTGGAGCGGATGGTGGCCATCGATTCGGTGCGCCTGGTGCATGGCGACCTGGCGGCGTCGGCGGATTCGGTAGTGTACGACCGGGTGACCCTCGCTGGAAGCGACGGCGCCGACGTCCGCCGCACCGTAGCCTGGTTTTTCGACCAACCCCTCGCCTGGTTCGAGGACAATCAGGCGAGCGGAGATACCTTGCAGATCGTGGGCCGCGGCGAAACCATAGACAGCTTGCGCGTACTGGGCAATGCCTTTGCCGCCCGCGAAGACTCGGCGTCGGGACGGGTGCATCAGTTGCGCGGCAAACAGATCGTGGCGTCGTTCGAGCGCGATTCCCTTCGGTCCCTTTCGGCGAGCCCGCAGGCCGAGGCCATTCATTTCAGAACCAGCGAAGCGGGCGCAGCCGAGGGCGCCGTCCGCATGTCCGCAGACCGCATTGCGATTTCTTTCCGCGCGGGAGACATCGACCGGCTTGAAGCGATTCGCGATACGGAAGGCGTTTATTATTCGGAAGATATTCTGCCCGACTCGCTTGCCCTGGACGGATTCTCGTGGCGCCCCGAACAGCGTCCGCTGAAACGGGAATTCCTCCGGCGCGTCGAAGGAATCCGGCGCGAGGACACGCTTCCTCCCGCCGCCCCCGTCCTCCTCCCGGAACCAGTAGACTGATTGCATGGCGTTTCCCGGCGACCCTTTGGACTCCGTGACGCTCCGCGCCGAGCGCCTCACGAAGCGATACAAGAAGCGCAACGTAGTAGACGACGCGAGCATCCATGTCGCGCAGGGAGAAATCGTGGGTTTGCTTGGGCCCAACGGGGCTGGAAAAACGACCACGTTTCATATGATCGTGGGGATGACGCGGCCCAACGCAGGGCGGATTTACCTCGGAGAACAGGACATTACGTCCATGCCGATGTACAAAAGGGCCCGCCTCGGCCTTGGCTACCTTGCCCAGGAAGCGTCCATCTTTTCCAAACTTTCCGTAGAGGACAATCTGCATGCGGTGCTGGAGTTTCAGGGCATTGGGCGGGACGAACGCTATGCCCGGGTCGACGCGCTCGTTGCCGAATTCGGCCTGGAGCGCGTACGACGCTCCAGAGGGTACGCCTTGTCGGGAGGCGAGCGCCGCCGCACCGAGATCGTTCGGGCGATGGCCATCGAACCGAAATTCTTTTTGCTCGACGAACCCTTCGCAGGCGTGGACCCTATCGCCGTAGAGGATATTCAGGGCGTGGTGGCCAGTTTGAAGGAGCGGGGCATTGGCGTACTCATTACGGATCACAACGTGCACGAAACCCTTGCCATTACGGACCGCGCCTGCCTGCTGTACGAGGGCCGCATTCTGAAGCAGGGCACCGCCGAGGCGCTTGCGCGCGACCCCGAAGTCCGCGAGCGATACCTGGGGGAGAAATTCACGCTCGAACGATATCGGTAAATCCGCCTCGCTTTCGGGATACGCAATATATTCATTAAGGATACTCTGATTAAATCCACGAAGCTCAGAGGCTGCGAGGGGTGCGCTGGCAAGGAATGACGAAGCAGCGTGGCAGGCCCCACGTAATGAGGAATGACACAGCCAGCGTGCCCCTCGCAGCCTCCCGAAGGGCGCGTCACGCCCCCTGCCACCCGAATCTACGGTGTTTTTCTGCTGATTTCAACGATACAAGCATGACACCCTTGACATGCGACAGTGACGCGCTGAGCGAAGTGGCTTTGATCAGAGTATCCTTAAGAACGCTGCATGAAACCGGGCATACGCCATGCGGCGTTTATACGGGATAACAGGGCGTACGGCGGACCGTCCGCTTGCATTCACATGATAGCGCGCATGCCATGATCGTAGTTTTTCGGCCCGGCTCGGAAGAAAGCCAGATTCAGGACGTGATCGAGCGCCTGAACAGATACGGATTCGACGTACATCGCTCCAGCGGGGTAAACCAGACCGTGCTGGGCGCCATTGGCGTGAAGCCCGAATTCGATCCCCGGAATATCCGGGTGATGGATGGCGTGGCGGAGGTATACCGGGTAACCGAGCCGTACAAATTCGCCAGCAGGTCCTGGAAAAAGGAAAACACCGTGATCGACGTGGGGGGCGTGTCCATCGGCGGCGAGGAAGTGGCGGCGATGGCCGGCCCCTGCTCGGTAGAGGACGAACGCCAGATTCATGAAACCGCGGCGCATGTGGCCACTTGCGGGGCGACGTTTTTGCGCGCCGGAGCGTTCAAGCCGCGCACGTCCCCCTATTCTTTTCAGGGACTGGGGGAACAGGGGTTGCAATGGCTGCGGGCCGCCGCCGACGAACAGGGCCTCAAGACCATTTCCGAAGTGATGGAGATTGGACAAATCGACCTGGTCGCCCGGTATGCGGACATTTTGCAGATTGGGGCGCGCAACATGCAGAATTTTCCGCTGCTGAAGGAAGTCGGGAAACTCCGAAAGCCGGTGCTTCTCAAGCGCGGTCCCTCGGCCATGATCGACGAATGGCTCATGAGCGCCGAGTATGTGCTTTCCGAGGGAAACGCCCAAGTCATGTTGTGCGAGCGCGGCATCCGCACGTTCGAAACCTATACGCGCAACACGCTGGATTTGTCGGCGGTGCCCGTTATCAAAAAGCGGAGCCACCTCCCGATTCTTGTCGATCCAAGCCATGGCACGGGCATTCGCGGCAAGGTGATTCCGATGGCCCGCGCGGCGGTGGCGGCCGGGGCCGACGGGCTCATGATAGAAGTGCATCCGGACCCCGACCGGGCGAAGAGCGATGGCCCGCAATCGCTTTATTTCGAGCAGTTCACCGACTTGATGGCGCAGATTCGGCTGATTGCCCAGGCGATTGGCCGGGTGGTCCGGGATGCGCCTGCGGCTTCGCGGTTATGATTCGTCCGGATGCGCTTCAGGAAATAAAGGACCGGTTCGCGGAGATCGACCGGCTCATGGCCCGGGAGGACGTCGCCACCGATCCGCAACGCCTTCGGGAACTGGGCCGGGAACGCACGACGCTCGAAGGGGTGGTCCAGACGATCGCCGCGTACGAGCGCGCGACCTCGGAACGGGACGATTTGCGCGCCCTCCTTGCGGAGGAGTCCGTAGGCGAACTGGCGGATATGGCGCGCGCCGAACTGGAAACCGTAGAGGCGGCTTTGCCCGCCATCGAGGCCGAATTGCGTCTTCAAATGGTCCCGAAAGCCCCCGAAGACGTCCGGGACGCGATCCTGGAGATTCGGGCGGGAACCGGAGGGGACGAAGCCGGGCTTTTCGCGGGGGACCTGTACCGGATGTATCAGAAATTTGCGGAGAGACAGGGCTGGAAGGTGGAGATTATGCACGTATCTCCGGGGGCCAAGGGCGGCCTCAGGGAGATTGTATTGTCGATCCGGGGGGACGAGGCGTTTGGCTTCATGAAATTCGAGAGCGGCGTGCATCGCGTGCAGCGCGTACCGGTTACGGAATCTTCCGGGCGGCTGCATACGTCCGCCGCCACGGTGGCGGTGCTGCCCGAAGCGGAAGAGATCGACGTGCGCCTTGACCCCAACGAGATCAAGGTGGACGTATACCGATCCAGCGGTCCCGGCGGACAGTCGGTCAATACGACGGATTCGGCGGTCCGGCTTACGCACATCCCCACCGGCCTCGTGGTGACGTGCCAGGACGAAAAAAGTCAGCACAAGAACAAGGACAAGGCACTTCGGGTGTTGCGTTCCCGCCTCTACGAGCAGGAAATAGAAAAGCGCCGGGCGGAGCGCAGCGAAGTACGCCGGTCCATGGTGGGGTCCGGCGACCGTTCGGCCAAGATTCGAACCTATAATTTCCCGCAGGATCGCGTTACGGATCATCGCCTTGAGGGGAACGACAAGAATCACCCGCTCCACAAAGTGATGTCGGGCGCGCTCGAAGAAATTATTACGGCGTTGCAAACGGCGGACACTATGGCGCAGCTCGCCGGATCGTAACGCGGCAGGGCGGCGCAGGATCAATCAGAAGTCTTTTTCGTTTACTTCGGTTCTGTCCGCTACGAAAACCTTATTCAGGCATACGCTACGCCCATGTTGCCCGAACCTGCGACCATGGAAGCAATCGATGCGACGGAGGAAATCCTTGTCCTCGCCGCCCGGGACGAGCATGTCCGGCATGCGCCTGAGATCAGCCGGCTCATCGAAGAGGCGGCGGCGGCCAGGGGCACGGGCATCGCCAAGCGCAGCGCGGAATACGTACGCGCAAAAATAGAAGAGGGCAAGGCGGTGATTGCGCTCGCGGACGATCGCCTGGCCGGATTTTGCTACATCGAGAGTTGGGAACACGGAAAGTACGTGGCCAATTCCGGGCTTATCGTGGCGCCCGATTTTCGCAAGATGGGACTGGCGAAAAGGATCAAGCGCCGGATTTTCGAGTTGTCGCGCGAAAAATACCCGGACGCCCGCATTTTTGGCATTACCACGAGTTTGCCTGTGATGAAGATCAACTCCGAGCTCGGGTACAAGCCGGTTACGTTTTCGGAGTTGACGGACGACGACGTTTTCTGGGAAGGGTGCCGGAGCTGTCCCAACTACGACGTGCTTACGCGGACCCGTCGCAAGATGTGTCTTTGCACCGGCATGTTGTACGACCCGAAGCAGGACCAGCCCGGCGGCGATTAGCGCGCCGCGCGGGAACCGTCTTGCGTTTCGGCGATATAAGGTCCCACATTTTTATGCCTTTTTCCCGCCGCGGCCTCCTTGACGGAGCGCGCGCAGGCGTGGAAAGCGGCGTACTCCCTGCTCGTCGCAAGCGTGGCGGGCCTGATTTAGTCCATAGGGAAACATGCCTGAAAATACCTACGAAATCACGTATATCGTCAACAGCGTGCTGAGCGAAGACCAGATTCGGAATCTGGTCAACCGGGTTACGAAGTTCATCGAGAAAGAGGGCGGCGAAATCATTGAAGTAGACGAATGGGGAGCGCAGCGCCTTGCCTATTCGATCGACAAGAAGCGCACCGGGCATTACGTGAATGCCTATTTCAAGGCCGGGGGCGAGCTGATCGCCCGTCTCGAGCGCGTGCTTACCCTGGAGGACGATATTCTGCGGTACCTTACGCTGAAGATGGATGCGCCCATGCTTCGGCATTACGCGAAGCGGAAGGAGGAAAAAGCGCGCGAGGAGGCGGAAGCGGCAAACGAATCCGCTGCGGACCAGCACGAGGAACAGGTTTCCGCCGACGAGCCGGCGGAGGCGTCTTCGACTGCGGCGGAAGCCCAGGCCGAACCGCCCGCCGAGGCTCCGCCCGCCCCGGAGAAAGTTCAGGCCGAGCCGTCCGCCGAAGCTTCGCCCGTCCCGGAGAAAGCGCAGGCCGAACCGCCCGCCGAGGCTTCGCCCGTCCCGGAGAAAGCGCAGGCCGAACCGCCCGCCGAGGCTGCGCCCGCCCGGGAGAAAGCCCAGGCCGAGCCGCCCGCCGAGGCTCCGCCCGCCCCGGAGAAAGCCCAGGCCGAGCCGACCGCCGATGCTTCGCCCGCCCCGGAGAAAGTTCAGGCCGAACCGCCCGCCGAGGCTCCGCCCGCCCCGGAGAAAACCCAGGCCGAGCCGCCTGCCGAGGCTTCGCCCGCCCCGGAGAAAGCGCAGACAGAGCCGCCCGCCGCCAAGGCGTAACCCTTCCCTTTCGGATTTCAGCACATGCACAGGATTTAGGCCATGCCCGAACCCCATTTGGACCTTGCGAAAATCGAGTATGTCGATTACAAGGACGTCGAGTTTCTGAAGCGTTACCTCAACGAGCAGGGCAAGATTTTTCCCCGCCGCCTTACGGGAACGCCCCAGAAATTCCAGCGCAAGCTTACGCGGGCGGTAAAACGCGCCCGTCATCTGGCCTTGCTGCCTTTTGTGGCAGATAACGTTCGATAGGAGCGAACTACCGCGATGAAGATTTTACTATTGCAAGACGTAGACAACCTCGGTCACAAGGGGGATATCGTCACGGTTCGGGACGGCTATGGCCGCAATTACCTGATTCCGGGCCGTATGGCGGTGCTCGCTTCGGATTCCGTGGTGCGTCACCAGGAAGAGCTCGTTCGCCAGCGCGCGCGTAAAATAGTCGAGGAGATCGGGGACGCGGAGCGCGTCAAGGAGCAACTGGAAGCGGCCAAGGTGGTTATCGCCGCGAAAGTCGGTCAGGAAAACCGGATTTTCGGGACGGTTACGCCGACGCAGATCGCGCAAGCGCTCGGCCAGCAGGGCTTTCGGATTGATCGCAAGCATATCGTCCCCGACGAAGACATTCGCATGCTCGGCGTCTATACGGCCACCGTCAAGGTGCACAAGAACGTTTCGGCCAGCTTGAAAGTCGAGGTGGTTGCCGAGGCGGAAGCTTAGGCGCGGTGGAACAGGCCGGGCCCCCGGCAGCTTTATAGCCCATTACGGTTTTGCGCCATTACGGTTTTGGATTCGCGCAGTGTCTTGCCCGCGTCGGCTGGCTGGCTGCGCTTGCGTTGTATGCAGGCGTTGCGCGCCCGTCCGCCGTTGCGCAGGACGTCGGGCTTGCTACGGAGTATGTAGCATGGACCGTCTCGACCGCCCCGGAAGAAGTCGCTCCCGGGGAGGCTTTCGAAGCCGTGGCGCTGGCCGAGATCGAGGCGGGCTGGAAGATGTACGCGCTGGATTCGCCGCCCCCGAGTTTCGCGGCGGCGTTCGCGTGGGAAGAAGGCCCGTTTGCGCTTGCAGATTCGATGCGGCAGCGTCCGCCCGTTGAGGCGCATGACCCCTGGTTTGACGCCACCGTACGTTATTTCACGGAGGAAGCCCGCTTTGTCGCGCCGTTGCGCGTACGGGAAGATGCGCCTGCGGGCGACCATGCGCTCCGCGGCGTCGTGCGATTCATGATTTGCACCGAAACGGTGTGCCTGCCCCCCACGCCCGCCTCGCTTGAGGCCGTCGCGCGGGTTGCCGGGAGGGGGGAGGGCGCGGCAGGCGCCGCGTTCGTCGCCGAAGCGCCTCCCGCCGCCGCAAGCGATTCGCTTCGCTCCGCGCCCGACCTGACTGGCGGCGCAGCGGCCGTCTTGTCTCCCGATACGGCGTTTCCCACCGACGAGGAAATACACGCCGAGGGGTTGTGGGGTTTTATTCTGCTTGCGATCGGAGCCGGACTGGCGTCGCTTCTCACGCCCTGCGTGTTTCCCATGATTCCGATCACCGTTTCCTGGTTTTCGAAACATGCCTCGAAGCGCTCCGAGTCGGTGCGCATGTCCCTGGCCTTCGGGGCGGCGATCGTGCTTACCTTCACGCTGCTGGGCATGCTGACGGCTTCCCTGCTCGGGGCTTCCGGCCCGCACGCTATTGCGGCCAATCCATGGGTCAATCTTTTTATCGCGGCTATTTTCGGGATGTTCGCGCTTTCGTTGCTGGGCATGTTCGAACTTGCGCTCCCTGGTCGTTTCGTCAATTATTTCAATCGGCAGGGGAATGAGCGCTCGGGCTACGCAGGCGCCTTTTTCATGGGATTGACCCTGACGCTGGTGCATTTTTCCTGCACGGTTCCGTTCGTAGGCGCGTTGCTTGCGGTGGCCGCTACCACCGGAGAATGGACCTGGCCCCTGATCGGGATGGCTATTTTCGCGGCGACTTTCGCCGTGCCGTTTGCAGCGTTCGCGCTGTTCCCGAGGGCGCTCCAGTCGTTGCCCGGAGCGGGGGTCTGGATGCGGCATATTCAGGTCACGCTGGGCTTCGTGGAACTCGCGGCGGCGATCAAGTTTCTGTCGAATGCGGACCTGGTGATGGGCTGGGGGCTGATTTCCCGGTCGGCGGCCATTGCGCTCGCCATGGTGATTTTCGGCCTTGCCGGATGCTATTTGCTGGGCATGATCCGCCTTCCGCACGAATCGTCGTCCCGGCCTGTGGGCGCCGGACCGTTGCTTTTCGCCGCGATGTTTCTCGGCGTTTCCCTGTATATGGCGCCGGGCCTTTTTGGCGCGCCGCTCTCCGTAATCGATGCGTGGCTTCCTCCGGCGAAAACGTCGGCGGTCCACGCAGGCCTGTTTTCGGAGGGCGCGGAGAACGAGCCTGTCTGGTATGAGGATATCGATGCGGCGTTCGAACAGGCGCAAAACGCGCGCAAGCCGGTGTTTGTCGATTTTACCGGGTATACGTGCGCAAATTGCCGCCAGATGGAAGTCTCCGTGTTTCGCGAGGCGCCGGTGCGGTTGCTGTTTCGGGATCGTTTCGTGTTGTTGCGCCTCTATACCGACGCGAGAGACGAGGGGCCGGCCTTGCAGGAGTACCAGCTTTCCCTCGCGGGCACGGTGGCCCTCCCGACCTATGCCGTGGCAGATCCGTATTCCGGCGCGTTGCTGCACCGGCACACGGGCGCCGCGTCGGTTGCGGAATTCGTTGCATTTCTAGAACGAGGGGCCGCCGCTTTCGATGCAGCAGCGCCTGCTCCCTTCGCGCCCGATCCTTCGTAACGCCGGATTGCCGTGTTGCAGCGCGATCTTATCATGCGGGAAATAGAGCAGGCCATTCGGGTCCTGCTCCATGTGCTGGCGCAGACGCTGCGGCTGAAGTCCGAAGAACGGTACGAGGAAGCGCTTGCATACATCCGCAAGGCATTCGGCGAAGCGGATTTGTCGCCTCGCCCCGTGTCCGAACTGTCGCCCGCCGAACTGGTTGCGCTGTGCCGGTACCCGCGCGGTTTCGAGCATGGCCTTGCGCTGGCCATCGCCGATTTGTTGTGCGAAGAGGCCGACGTATTGGCCCGGATGGGGGCGCTCCCGGAATCGCGCGCCCGCGCCGCCGGGGCCAGCGCGTTGTACGAAGCGGCGCTGGCTACGGAAGGGGCCGCGCTTCCGATAGACATTGCGCAGAAACTGGCGCGCGCCGAACGGCTTGCAGCGGGGCGAGCCTTACCCTAATCCGGCCTTGCAGGAACCCGCTGTTCCGTAACGGGGTACACAGCCCATCGTTTTACTTTGCCGCGATGTTGCAAGATACTCGCATGCGCGCGTAGCGCAGGCGGGGATATGCAGGTTGCGGCGCCATCAGAACACGGAAAAAACATGCCCCGGGGAAAAGTCAAGTGGTTTAGCGCCGATAAAGGTTTTGGTTTTATCGCGCCGGACGACGGCAGTAAAGACGTATTTGTCCATCGTAATAACGTATCCGGGCTCGGGTACGACGAAGGACTTCGAGACGGCGAAGAAGTGGAGTACGATGTGGAAGAGACGCCCAAAGGCCTCAGCGCCATGAGCGTAAAGCGTACAGACGGCTGATCTGCTTCCGGGCATTTCGGCAGCGGCGGATCGCGCCTGATCCGCCGATCGGGTGGTGCATTCGGGTTGTACGGCCGGGTTTTTCCTGTTTCTTTTGGACATGCGGCGCAATCTGCCTGTTTTCGGGAAAAATTCACGGTATCGGCGCGGGCTGGACCTGGCTTTTTGCGTACGCTCCTCTGCATTCCATGATGCGCGTTATGTCGTTCGTTCGATGCGGGTTGGCGACGCTTTGCTTTTTGGTTCCAGGGTGGGTTTCCGCCCAGGATACGCTGTCGGTTTTTCCGGGGCGGTCGTTGCCGGAATGGACGGTGGAAGCTGCGCGGGGCACGGCGGACGCGGCGTCGGCGCCCTATGCCCTTGCCGTGGAGACGCATGCTCCGGACGTCTTGCCGCGCGCGGCGCTTTCCATGGAGCGCGCGTTGCGTTCGCTCCCCGGCGCGTGGGTTAACGACCAGGGCCATTTTGCGCTTGGAGAGCGTATTTCGGTGCGCGGCATGGGCGCGCGCGCCCCGTTCGGCGTGCGGGGCATGCAGGTCGTGCTCGACGGCATTCCCCTCACCATGCCGGATGGCCAAACCGTGCTGGACGTCGTGGAGTCCGCGGTGTTGCGGCGGACGGAACTGTTGCGTAGCCCGGCGGCGCTGTTTTGGGGAAACGGGTCGGGCGCCGTGCTTTTTCTCGCCACCGACGACGAGCCCGAAACGCTCCGCTTTCGCGCGCAGGCGCTTGCCGGTTCGTTTGGTCAGCGGCGGGTACTGGTCGAAGGGCAGGCGCCGCTTGGCGCGCATGCTGTGCAATTTTACGCCTCGAATCATCGCCAGGAGGGGTACAGGGCCTGGTCCGCGGGGGTTCGCCGCCGCGCGGGCGCCTCTGTCCGGTTTCGCACCGGCGCCTCCTCGCATCTTCGCCTGCTGGGCGCGCTGGCCTTGCAGGATACCGAGCATCCCGGTTCTTTGACGCGCGAACAATTCGAGGCGGACCCCACGATGGCGCGTCCGGCTTTCGTGGACGCCCGCGCGGGCAAAGAGAGCCTGCATGCCCAGACGGGCATCGCTTTCGAACGCGCGGCGGGCTCCCGAACGCTGCGCATAACCGGCTACGGCGTCCGCCGCGCGCTCGACAATCCGTTGTCCTTTGCGTATATCGATCTGGGCCGGACGGCAGGCGGCGCGCGCGTTGCGCTGCGGCAAGATCGGGGGCGGATTCGGTGGGGAATCGGGGGCGACGGGGCGCTTCAGCACGATATTCGCAAAAATTTCAATAATGCGGAGGGGGCGCCTGGCGACAATATCTTCCTGGATCAGGTGGAGGACGTAACGTCCGCGGGGGCTTTTGCGTATACCGGTTTCCATCTTGCCCGGCAGGTGCAGGTCATGGGCGGGTTGCGCTACGGGACGGTCCGGTTCGCCATGGAGGATCGCTTGCTTGCCAATGGCGACCAGTCCGGCAGCCGCCTTTTCAGCGCCTGGAGCCCCATGCTGGGCGTGTCCTGGCGCCGCGACGGATGGTTGCTGTTTGCGAATTACGGCACGGCGTTCGAAACGCCCACGACCACGGAACTGGTCAACCGGCCGGACCTGACCGGCGGATTCAATCCCGCCCTGGATCCGCAGATCGCAAGAGGCGTGGAGGCGGGTTTGCGCGGCGCCCTGGGTCCCCGCCTGTTTGTGGACGCCGCCCTTTTCGCCATGCATGTGGACGGGCGCCTCGTTTCCTTCGAGAACGAATCGGGACGGGACTTTTTCCGCAATGCGGGCGAGAATACGCATCGGGGGCTGGAAGTCGCCTTGCAATGGATTCCGTCTGTTCGCTGGGAGGCGACCTTTTCGGCTACCGCAAGCCGTCTGGTTTTTCAGGAAACAGCATTGCGGGGCAACCTGTTGCCGGGCGTTCCCGAACGCCGTTTTTTCGGGCGCGTACAGACCCGGCAGCAGGATTTTCGGATTACAGTGGAAGCGGAAGCCGTAAGCGAGTATTTTACGAACGACGCCAATACGGCTGCGAACGACGGATACGTTGTTTTCGACGCGTCGCTTGGGCACGAGGGCTTTACCGCCGGTTCGGTGCGTATCATGCCCTTCGTCGAGGTGCGCAATGCGCTCGACGCCCGATACAGCGGCTCCGTTTCGATCAATGCGTTCGGCGGCCGGTACTACGAACCCGCGCCCGGCCGGGCCTTTCTGGCCGGATTACAACTTCATATACTTCCTTGATCATGAAACGCATCATGCCTTTTATCGCTGCCGTTCTTTTCGCTGCGTCGCCCGCGCTTGCCCAGGATTCCGAGGGGCAAGGGAGCCGCACCCCCGCGGATTGGGACGTACACGACCGGGATCGTCCCCGCCCCGCGGTCGTCTCTCCGGCGACGGCGAGCGTCGGGAATACGGTCGGACAGCCCCCGTCCGACGCCATCGTTCTTTTCGGGGGCGCGGCGGACGGATTGTCCGGCTGGGAGCATTTCAATGGCGACCCGGCGGGCTGGAAGGTGGCCGACGGATATTTTGAAGTCGTGCCCCGGACCGGAGGCATTCGCACCCGGCAGGGGTTCGGCGACGTGCAGCTGCATGTCGAATGGTCAGCCCCTTCGCCGCCCGACGGCGAGGACCAGGATCGCGGCAACAGCGGCGTGTTCCTGATGAACGCGTATGAAGTGCAGGTGCTGGATTCCTACGAGAACGATACGTATCCCGACGGGCAAGCGGCTGCGTTGTACGGGCAGTACCCGCCGCTGGTCAATGCAATGAGCGCGCCGGGCGAATGGAATGCGTACGACATCGTGTTTCGTCGTCCCCGTTTCGACGAAGACGGCGCGCTGGTTTCTCCGGCGTACGTAACCGTATTCCATAACGGCGTACTCGTGCAGAATCATGAGGAAATGACAGGGCCTTCGGGACATCGGTCGCGTCCGCCGTACGAGGCGCATGCGGACCGGCTGCCGATTTCCTTGCAGGATCACGACCATCCGGTGCGTTTTCGGAATATCTGGCTCCGGGAACTGGAATAGGCGAGCCATGCGTCCGGCGGGCGCGCAACAGGATTCCCCATGAAAGTCGTTACGTTCGGAGAAATCATGCTCCGGCTGTCGCCGCCGGGGCACAGGCGCCTGGTGCAAACGCCATCGCTCGACGTATCCTTCGGGGGCGGGGAGGCCAATGTGGCTGTTGCGCTGGCAGGCTTCGGACTGGACAGCGTTTTCCTGTCCAAGATTCCCCGGCACGAGATTGGGCAGGCCTGCGTCAACGCGTTGCGACGCTACGGCGTATCCGACCGGTTCATCGTGCGCGGCGGGGAGCGTCTCGGCGTTTATTTTCTGGAAACCGGAGCAAGTCAGCGAGGCTCCAAGGTGCTTTACGACCGCGCCGGAAGCGCCGTCACGACGCTCTTGCCGGAAGAAGTCGATCTGGAGGCGGCGTTCGAGGGCGCGTCGTGGTTCCACTGGACGGGCATCACCCCGGCGCTTGGCGAAACTCCGCGCCGCATGCTGGAGGAAACGTGCCGCGCCGCTCGTCGCGCGGGTGCCTCCATCAGTTGCGATCTGAATTTTCGCGCCAAATTGTGGACGGAACAGGAGGCGCAGGCCGTCATGCGTCCGCTTATGAAGTATGTGGACGTGTGCATTGCAAACGAAGAAGACGCCGAGCGCAGCCTGGGTCTCCGGGCAGGGGCGTCCGACGTGGAGGCGGCTACGCTGGACGAGGAGGCGTATTTCGGCCTGGCCCGGACGCTCCGCGAGGCGTACGGATTCCGGGCCGTGGCCATTACGTTGCGCGAGAGTTTTTCGGCGTCGATGAACGGCTGGAGCGCGTTGCTGCACGACGAGGAGGCTTGCCGCGCGCCGCAACGCTCTGCCCGCTACGAAATCCGGTTGGTGGATCGCGTGGGCGGCGGCGATGCGTTTGCGGCGGGCCTGATCGCCGGCCTCTTGACCCGGGAGGATTCCCGGGAAGCCCTGGAATTCGCCGTGGCGGCCTCCTGCCTCAAGCAAACGATTCCGGGCGATTTTAACCTGGTTTCGACGCAGGAAGTCGAAAACCTGATGCGGGGATCCGGTTCCGGGCGCGTACAGCGGTAGCCGATTAGCAGGTCGCCGTCTATTATTATTGCGCTACAGGTTATCTGCGCCGGTACGCCTCGGCAATCTCCGAGAGCGCTTCGAATTCCGGGCCTTGTTCCGGGATGGAAATTCCGAACACTTCGGCGACAATGCTGGTCCATCCGTACAGAAAGTACGCCCAGCCGTCCACGGTCTGAACGTCCCGGCGACAGGCTTCCGCCTGCTTCAGGAAGGTAAAATCTCCCCGGTAATTGTAATCCCAGGCGTAGCCGTTTTTTGGAAAGACCGCCTCATCGGACAGGGGCGAGCCGGGGCGGTCCTTGCCCATGCCCGTACCGTTTATAACCACCGAGCGGTCAGGAAGGCTGCGCAGGGCCGCATCGTTGTCGGCAGCGTTGCGGACGTGCAAGTAGCGTACGTCGCCGCGGCGTTTCGCTTGCTCGTGCACGGCCTGGATGCTGCGTATCCGCTGCTCGTCGACGTCCGTCACGGTGATGCGCGCCGGCTGTGCGCTCTGCGGCGCGGCCAGCAACAAACTGGTGGTCGCCACCGTTGCGCCGCCTGCCCCAAGGAAAAGCGCCTCGGCCCCGGTTGCCTTCCAGTATCCATCCGGGAGAAACGCCTGGAGGGCGCGCTGGCCCGTCGCCGCGTCTTTGGCGTGGCCAAGGAGTTTATCGCCTTGCTTGGAAATGCAGGAAATTTCCCCGAGCAAGCGCGCGTACGGGTCCAGTTCGTCGAACAGGTCCCGGCTTGCCGCAAGCAGGTCGATCTTGTGGGTGGTGATCAGCGCGCCCATCGAGCCGGGGTCGCGCTTTATGAAGCGCACGATGTTTCGGTAGGTATCCGGGCTGGCGCCGATCGGAACGTCCACTCCCGCAAGGCGCGCCGGACCCAGTCCAAGGCGTTCGGCCCATTTCGGGAAGATGGGCACGATGGAAGACTGTCCGGTGGTCACCCCGATGAAATACAGGGTCGGAACCGTGGCGGGCCGCAAGCGCGTCGGGGACATGGGGGCGTTGTTAAAAGGAAAATCCATGTAGAGCGCCAAATATACCGAAGCCTGCGCGCACATTCTAACGTATATCGTCGCGCGGCGCGGTAATTTATGGCACGATGTTTGTTTTAATGACGGGCAGCGCTTCGCGCGCAGCCCCCGCACACAAAAAACCCCCGCATAAAACCATTGGAGGCATTGTCATGTTATCTCGCTATGCAGTATTCGCTTGTACGCTTGTTTTGTTTTTGGGCCTGTCTGCTTGCGACAGCACGGACGCCGGAGACGCCAAGGACGTACTTACCCAGCAGGAAGCCAACGCGCTTTTGCAGTTCATCGCTACCAATTTTCAGGTGTCGGCCGTTGCGTCGAATGCAGTAGAAGGGCTCGAAGAAGACGACGGGTCGGGCGATGCGCCTCCTCCGGCCGCCATGCCGGATCCAGAGGACTTTTCCTTGCCGATCGATTCGACGGCTACCTGTTCCGGAGGCGGCACGAAGAGCCTCGTAGGGAAAGCGTTTCCCGACCTTGAAAACTCAGACGCAGCGTTTGCCATGCAATACGATGTTTCGCAGTTTGCTACGAATTGCGTAACCACGGTGGATAATACTACGTTTCACCTGGACATGTATCCTGGCCTTCAGGGCATACGTCAACAGGGGACCTTTGCCCTGGGATTCGTAGAGACCGAGACGTCCGTGAACATCGTTATCGACCAGGAAGTCAAAACAACGGGCACCATCGTTTGGGAAACAGGCGGTCGTCGGGGCGTGTGCGCAGTGGATTTCACTACCGACGAAAACATCAATGTTGCGTTTCTCGGGGGGCCTGAAACGGACGAGCCTGTTACCCTCGAAGGCGGAACGTCTGGCAGAATATGCGATCTCCAGGTGGAATACGTCCCGGAAGCGGGCGAACTGGTTGACGTAGAAGACGCGGTAGATGCTATTACCGACGGGCTGGCTCCGGCCAAGCGTTCCGTTCGCTGACGAGGCCCGCCCTTGACGACGGACTTGCAGAAGATTTTTCAAGGGCGAGGCGCGACCGCAAGCGCGCCTCGCCCTTGTTGCATGCGCGCTGTCCCGGCATGTGATTTCGTGCGGCGCGCCCCTCGCAAGCCGCTGCGCTTCGCAAACCTGATCAGCGTGTCCTTGCGCAACAAACTTCCTTCCGGATCGTTTCAGTATCTCTGGACGCGCATGGAATGAGTTTGATTATGGAATGAAACGTGCGCTTCGCAGGTCTTATTCGCATGTCGCCGGGCCCAAAGCCGTTGCTTGCCCTTCCCCTGTCCCCGAAAGTATATCGCTGTCATGCTACGATCCACGTTGCTCATCGCCGCTGCCCTCTTGTTTGGCTTTGCGCCCATCCATGCTGCGTTTGCCCAGCAATTCGGCAATCGCGGGCAGGGCGGAAGGCCCGCGGGCCAGATGCCCTCTACGCAAATTTCCGGGAGCGTAACGGACGCGGAGACGGGCGAAAGCATTCCTTCCGCCTCTGTGGCGGTGTGGAGCGTACGGGATTCCTCGCTGGCCACCGGGACGATTACCGACGCCGACGGCGCGTTCCTGATCGAGGGCTTGCGACCGGGAAGGTATTACGCGCAAATTCATTTCGTGGGGTATGTCACGGAAGAAATTTCGGATATCGCGCTTCGTCCGGGAGCCTGGACGGCCGACCTGGGCGTGGTCGCATTGCGAACCGATGTGCAGATGCTGGACGAGGTGGTGGTCGAGGAGCGCCGGGAGTTCATGGAGGTTGGCATAGATCGTACGGTGTACAATACGCGGGATCAACTGGTGTCCGCCGGGGGCGACGCCAGTCAGGTGCTGGAAGAAATTCCGTCGGTGGAGGTAGATATCGACGGCAACATCAGTTTGCGGGGCAACCAGAATGTGGCGATTCTGCTCAATGGCCGCCCCACGTCCATGACCGGGGAGGCGCTCATCACGTTCTTGCAGGGATTGCCTGCGAGCACGGTGGATCGGGTAGAGGTCATTCCGAATCCGTCGGCCAAGTACGAACCCGACGGCATGTCGGGCATCCTGAACATTGTGCTGGGCAAGGATCAGGACCTTGGTTTTGGCGGAAGCCTTACGGCGGGCGGCGGTACGCAGGAGAGCTACAATGCCGGCGGCTCGCTTAATTTTATCAAGGGCAAGTTCACCTCGTTCGTGAACTACGGGTTCCGGCACGGCCAGCGTAATTCTGAGGGAGATCGCCTCCAGGAGAACCGCGTGGCCGATCCGCTTTTTTCGATCGACGAAGACGACCGGGGGGAGCGCGGCGGCGAGTCGCATAACCTCAGCGCCAGCGTCGATTACAACATGAGCGACAAAAACGTATTGTCGCTGGCCACGCGATTTAGCGGTCGCGGGGGGGATCAGGATGGACTGAATACGTATCGTCTGCTTGACGCGAACCAGGCGCTTATGGGCAGTTACGACCGGACGCGCATCGGAGACCGAACGGACCTGAACCAGGATTACCGCCTTACGTTTTCCCGGATTGTCGCGCCGGGAACCCACGAATTACAGATTGAGGCGCGGTACGAAAACGAGAACGAGGACGACGAAAACAGCTATGCGGAGGACGGGGTTCGCTTCGAGGCGCTTGGCGACGCGGCCAATTTGTTCAGGCAGCGTTCGATGCAGGAAGAAAACACGGGCGAGGGTTCCTTGCAACTGGATTATACGCGCCCGCTGGGCAATGGCAAGCTGGAGGCGGGGTACAGGGGGTCCATCGATTTGCTGGACAGTCGATTCACGGTCTTTAACTACGATAACGACCGGAACGAGTATTTCATGGACGCCCGCAGGACGAACGCGTTCGATTATCGCCTGAATATCCAGGCCGCCTACGGCATCGCGCAGCAGGAATTCGGACCGCTTGCCGTGCAGGTTGGTTTGCGTTACGAGCAAGCCCGCACGACCTTCGATTTGACGACGGCGAACGAGCAGTACGAGAACGATTACAACAGCTTTTTTCCGAGCGCCTTCCTGACCTGGGAACTGGCCCGGACAGAAAAGGGCTGGCGACAGGTCAAGCTTAGTTACAGCAAGCGCATCAGCCGTCCGAACACCTGGCGCCTGAATCCCTTCAACGACGATCTGGACCCGTTTTCCCGCCGCGAGGGGAATCCGTACCTCGAACCGGAATACACGCATTCGGTGGAGGGGAGCTACATTCATTTCGCCGGCCCCGTTTCTCTTACGCTGACTCCGTATTATCGCAAGACGAACAACCGGATTCAGTGGTACGAATTCATCGACAATCGGGGCGTATCGATCACCACGTTCCGCAATTTCGATTCGAGCGATTCGTGGGGCGTCGAGTCCATCGGCACCTTGCGGTTGTCGAACCGGCTGAATGCGTTCGGCAGTTTCAATGCCTTCCGGATGCAAACGGACGGCTCCAACGTGGAGAGCGGCCTTGGCAACGACGCTTGGGGCTGGTCGACGCGCGCAAACGCCACGCTCAGCGTTCGGGAGGGATTGTCCGTCCAGCTCTCCTGGTTCTACCGGGCGCCCATGGACATCGAAAACGGCCGCATTGGCTCGTTTTCGCGGGTGAGCGCGGGGGCGCGTCAGCAGTTGCTGAACGAGCGCGCCAGCCTCAGCCTGCAAATCCGCGACCCGTTCGATATGATGCAGTTCAATATCACGCGCGATACGCCCCGGTTCTATCAGGAGTCGGTCCGCAGTTTCAACGCCCGACAGGTCAACCTTTCCCTGACGTACAACTTCGGGCGGCAACAGCGGCAGCGGCGCCAGCGCGGGGATTACGAGCGGGGCGACGGCATGGATCAGGACATGCAGGAAGTGCAGATGTAGGCCGCGTCCCGCGAGGCTTCCAAAGGCGTAGCGCGGCGTATTCGGCGCGGGGCGCTATACCCCGCTGAACGCCCCGAATCCTCCGTCTACGGGCACGACCACGCCGGTTACGAACCGCGCCGCGTCGCTGCATAGCCAGACGAGCGTTCCCGCGAGTTCGTCTACCTCGCCGAAGCGGCCCATGGGCGTATGGTCGATGATTTGCCGACCCCGTTCGGTCAGGGAGCCGTCTTCGGCGAGGAGCAGGTTCCGGTTCTGTTCTCCAATGAAAAACCCTGGCGCAATGGCGTTCACGCGGAGTCCGTCTCCGAAGAGCCGGGCCAGTTCCACGGCCATCCACCGGGTGAAATTCTCTACGGAGGCCTTGGCGGCGGAATACCCCACGACGCGGGTAAGCGCCCGCGCGGCGGCCATGGAGGAAATATTGACGATGGAACCGGCGCACGGGGCGCTTTCGCCTGCTTGTCCGGCGCGCTTTCGCGCTTCTCCCATGACTTCGCCGAAAATCTGCACGGGGAGTACGGTGCCGATCAGGTTCAGGTCGAATACTTGCCGGAATGCGGTTTCCGGCAGGTTGAAAATGCTGTCTCCGGGCTTGAGCGTGGCGGACTTGATGTTGCCTCCGGCGGCGTTCACAAGGATATCCACTCGGCCAAAGCGTTTCAGGACCAGGTCGCGGGCCGCTGCGAGCTGATCTTTTTCGAGTACGTCCGCCGGGATGCCCGCCGCCGCCGCGGCGCCCGCCTCTTCCAGCGCCCGCGCCGCGTCTTCTACCCGCTGCTTGTTGCGGGCCAGAATCACCACGGAGGCGCCCGCCTCGACCAGGCCCCGGCAGCAGGCGGAACCCAGCGCGCCCGATCCGCCGGTGACGACCGCCACCCGTCCGGTAAGATCGTATAAGGAATGTTGCATAATCGTTGCAAAAGATTGCCGTACATGTCGTTTATTCCATGCAAGGCGGGCAGCGGCATGGCGTAAGCGGTTTTTGCCTGGACCCGCGCGGACAGGCCCGCATGGATAGCATGAAAGATAAACAAGCAAGTCCTATGGCGAACGAGAATCCGGTGACGTTGGGCGTCATCGTAGGCAACCGGGGCTTTTTCCCGGATCATTTGTGCGCCGCCGGGCGGCAGCAGATCGTCGCTTTGCTGGAGCGGGAAGGCTTCCGCCTGGCGATTACGCCGGAAGAGGCCACGAACAACGGCGCCGTGGAAACCCTGGCCGAAGCGCGCCTGTGCGCCGACTTGTTTCGCGCCCGTCGCGACGAAATCGACGGGGTACTGGTTACGCTGCCCAATTTCGGGGACGAACGGGCGGTGGCGAACGCCTTGCGCTGGGCCGACCTTGGCGTCCCCGTGCTGGTGCACGCCTTTGCGGATTCCCCGTCCGACATGTCGCTGGCGAGCCGTCGGGACAGTTTTTGCGGCAAGATATCCGTTTGCAACAACCTGCGGCAGTACGGCATTCCCTTTTCGCTCACCAGCCGGCATACGATGGATCCCGATAGCGAGGCGTTTGCAGAGGACCTGCGGCGGTTTGCGGCCACCTGCCGCGTCGTACGCTCGCTCAGGAATCTTCGCCTTGGCCAGATTGGCGCCCGCCCCGCGGCGTTCAACACCGTGCGCTACAGCGAAAAATTGCTGGAGCGGTCCGGCATTTCCGTCGAAACGCTGGATTTGTCCGAATTGCTTGGACGAATCCGTCGCCTTGCCGACGACGAAGCGCCCGTCGCCGACAAGATCGAAGCGATGCGGGCGTATACGCGGGTGGACGGCATTCCCCGGGATCGGCTCATGAAAATGGCCAAACTGGGCGTATGCATCGACCGGTTCATGGACGAGCACGGGCTGGCCGCCACGGCGATTCAGTGCTGGACCGCGCTGGAAGAGTTCTACGGCGTCGTGCCCTGTACGGCGATGAGCATGATGAGCGATCGGCTTATGGCAAGCGCGTGCGAGGCGGATATCGTCGGGGCGTTGAGCATGTACGTATTGCAGGAAGCGGCGGGCGCCCCTGCGGCGCTCCTCGACTGGAACAACGATTACGGAGGCGATCCCGACAAGGGGGTCGTATTTCATTGCTCGAATCTTCCCAAATCCTTTTTCGTGGACGAAGGGGCGGACGCGCACCGCATGGATTTTCAGGAAATCATCGCCGGGACGGTGGGCAAGGAGAATACGTACGGAACCATTACGGGGCGCATCGCGCCTGGCCCGTTCACGTTCGCCCGGATTAGCACGGACGACCTGGAAGGGCGCATGCGGGCCTATGCGGGAGAGGGCGTATTCACGGCGGACGCGCTCCGAACCTTCGGAGGGTACGGGGTGTTCGAAGTGGCGAACATGCAGCGCTTGCTCCGGTACGTATGCGCGTCCGGGTTCGAGCATCATGTGGCGGCCACGCGGGCGCTCGTAGCCGATGCGGTGTGCGAAGCGCTTGGCAAGTACCTAAGCTGGGACGCGTATCGTCACGCCTGAGGAGGGGCCCCGGAGCGCGGCGCTCGTTCGCCGCCGCGGACGCGCAGGGGAGACGTTTTTTATAAAAATTCCTGGTCGTACGCCAGCGGCCCTGCTCAACGCCTGTTATGTCACGAAACGATTTGCCGCCTCCGGTGCGGACCGATGCGAGCAATGCGTTTGCGCATCGTTCCATGGGCGTTCGGGTTCCTTCCATTATCGACGATACGATTGCCCGGAACGCCTACCCGGACGCCGCAGCGGATGCGTTGAAGCGGCTTCGGGACGAGGTGGCGGGCAATGCGCCGCTGCGCCTTTTCGAGGCGCCTGCGCCGGATCGCGCGTTGTGGCTGCCGAGATACGCGCGGCGCGAAGGGGAGACCTGGCTGGGCACGGAGTGGTTTTTTGCGGAAATGCTCGTATATCGCCTGCTGGTCGAGGCATGCGGCTTTCTCGAATCGGGCCAGGACCCTTTTGCGCCCTTCAAGCAGGAAGAAATGGCCTCCGAGGCGTTGTGGACGACGCTGGAGGAGACGCTGGCCTTTGAGGACCCGTTGCCGGCGCGTCTTGCGCGGACGCTGAAAGCGATGTTGTGGGGGAACCGGATCGACCTGAGCATCGCTGCCGTGGCGGCGCAGGGCGTACGCGCGACCGACGAACATTTGCTGACGGATCGTTCGGAGGCGGTCGTGGCGGGATTGCTGGGGCGCGCGCCGGGCGTCGCGCATATCGTGATGGACAATGCGGGCACCGAGCAAGCGATGGACCTGGTCTGGAGCGATAGGCTGCTTGCAGAGGGGTTGGCGACGGACGTCGTGTTGCATGTGAAGAGGCTGCCCGTCCTGGTGAGCGACGTGATTCCCGCGGATATGCATGATTTGTTGCGGGCGATGCGGGGTCGGGGAGGGGACGCCGCCCGCCTCGCGGAGCGCCTCGCTGCGCGCATGGAGGACGGTCGTTTGCGCATGCAAGCGGATTATTTCTGGAATACGGACGGACGATATTGGGAGTTGCCGCCGCATATCGAGCAGGCCCTGCGCGGCGCCGCCCTTGTCATCAGCAAGGGGGACGCCAATTACCGCCGCGCAACGAACGACGCGCTCTGGCCGCTCGAAACAAGCATGAGCGAGGCCCTGGGGCCGTTTCCTGCGCCGCTGGCGCTGCTCCGTACGCTCAAAAGCGATACGCTGGTAGAAGTGTCGGGGGCGCGCGCCGCCGAACTGGACATCGAACACCCGGCGTGGCGGTCGGGCGGAACCTACGGGGTATTGCAATACGTAAATTCACGCTGACCAAACACAAGGCCTATCCCATGATCGTTCCTTTCCTGACGGCGTTGTCCGCCGCGACTTCTTCTGAGCAAAACGAGGAGCGCAATCCCGAGGCGCGCCTCGCCGAACTGGGCATTACGCTGCGGAAGGCGTCTTCGCCCGTCGCCAATTACGTAAATGCCGTACGCGCGGGCGATTTGCTGTTTTTATCCGGGAAAGTGCCGCTGCGCGCTGACGGGACCATGGTCACGGGCAAGGTGGGCGCGGATTTGTCCGTCGAGGAGGGGTACGAGGCGGCTCGCCTTGTGGGCGTCCAGCTGATTTCCACGCTGAAGGACGAACTCGGCGATCTGGGCCGCGTCCGGCGCGTCGTCAAGGCCCTGGGCATGGTGAACGCCACCCCGGATTTCGGGAAGCACCCTGCGGTGATCAACGGGTTCTCGGACTTGATGGTAGCGGTTTTCGGAGACCGTGGCCGCCATGCGCGCTCCGCCATCGGCATGGGCTCGCTGCCGGACAACGTCGCCGTAGAGATTGAGTTGATTGTGGAGGTGGGGTAGGGAAGAGGGGGCGAGCAACGCCTACCTTCCGAACACATCCTCTACCTCCGGCGCAAACCCTGGCAATACCTCCGGGTCTTCAAGGCGGTCTTCTTCCAGCGTCATCGGGCGAGGCGGCGCGTCGTCCCGGACAGGGCACGAGCAGGCTTGGGCGCCTCGTTCTTCTGCAGGTAGCGTAAGCATCGGTTCACGCAATGGCCTGGAGTCCTTTTTCTGCAACAAGGGTCAATAGTTTGAGAGAAGCGCCCTGAGGATGTTTTTTTCCGCGCTCCCATTGGCTGACCAGTCCTGTAGATACATTCAGATAGCAAGCGAAAACCGCTTGGCTTGCCCGTTCTCGCTCGCGGATTGCCCGGATATCTTCCGGCGTCAACGTCTTGACCGGAGTCAGACACATCTCGTCGAACGTCTTCATCGTCTCTTTGGGGATCACGTTTGCCTCGTGCATGCCCAGAGCCGTTTCGTGTATCGCCGCCATCGCAGCGGTTTTGTATTGCTTATTCATCGCAAATGATCTCGGTGATGGTTTTATTCTCGATGATCGCCAGCAATTCGCTGTTTGTCAGGGCAAACATCTCTTTCGCGAGTTCTCGGAACGCTTTGAGTTCATTTTGCTGGATATTGTCCTGGTGGCTTTTGGCAAAACCGTGAATAAAAAAGGATTTCTCCCCTTTTTTGAATAACACGATGCTGCGAAATCCCCTGGATGCTCCCTGGTTTCTCCGAGGAATGCGCTGCTTGATCACACCCCCTCCCAAGTCGGCGTCAATGAGTCCCGCGTCCGCACGACGGACTGCATTGCACAGCATCGCATCGTCAATGCGTTCTTGGCGGGCAAAGCGGCTGAACGGTTTGTTTTTGAAAACGCGCATCCAGTTCGCATATGTTAAGACATAGCACTAAGAACTATGGCACTGAGAGTGATAGCATACGTTGGTTTTGTCCGGTGGGTTCCGTCCATCCAGTCAGTTTTGATCGACGCATGGGATAGGCTGGGCATTGTCAGCTGCCATGCGGATATGGTGTTCTGATGGCTCACCCCTGCTCCCTAAAACAATTCCGCCACCTCGACGGCAAACCCCGGCAAAACCTCCGGGTCTTCAAGGCGGTCTCCTTCCTGGAAGATTATTTCCGAGGCGTCCGTCCGGCGGATCGTTATGGTGCGGGTCTTCGGGTCCACGATCCATACGCGGAGGGCTCCGGCGGCGAAATAATCGCTGATCTTGTCGCGCATTTCTCCAGGTCTGTTCGACGGCGAGAGAATTTCGATGGCTACGTCCGGGGTGCCGCGTATCCAGTTGCCGGGTTCGTCTTCCCAGGGGCGCCGCTTGAGCAAAACGGCTGCATCCGGCTCCCGAACCGTCGCCGGATTATCGCTGACGATAAAGCCGACCTAGGCAAAAACTTCCCCTTGCCCGAATGCTTGCATCCAGTTATTGAGGCGCCATACCAGTCTGTTTTGGCTATGTCCATGCGGGCCGCCTGGAGCAGGCTCCTGCACGAGCATCTGGCCCCGGACGAGTTCGTATCGATATCCGTCCTCCGGTTCGTCCGACTCCGCATATTCTTCCAGCGTCATCGGGCGGGGGCGCTCGTCGTACCGGACAGGGCGCAAGCGGGTCGGGGTGGTTGCGTCTTTCATGAAACAAGCCAGGTTAAAAAACTAAGGCGGCGAAATTTCCGTATTAAAAAAGTAAAGCACTCGCTTTTGTTCCACCCTGCGCCCCCATTTTTCCGACGCTGTGCCGTGCGTGGATGCCCATTTTGGCCTGGCCCAAGTCGCCTTCTTCCGGTCTGTAAGGGACAGGAATCGGAAGGGTATATTTTTTTGTCGCAATACGGAACCTTGACCCTCTGTCCGGGTGTTTCCTGTCTTGTCAGCGGGCAACAAAAACGTAGGGGAGCAAAATGAAAAACCGTGAATGGAAGGACGTCATCGCCTTTGCCGTTTTCCTGGTAACGTTCGCCGGACTGCTATTCGGCTTTTACAACGGAATCCGGGCGGACATGCGAGACATGCGGACAGAAATGCGGGCAGAGTTCCAAGTCATTCATGGAGCGCTGGCAGACGTACGGGAGCGGCTGGCCGTGATTGAAACCGAAATAGGCATTTCTCCGCGCTCGGTCCAGACAGGCGTAGCAGAACAGGGCGCGACCAGGGAAGGCGCAATAGAGCAAAGCCCGGTTAAGCAAGGTGCCGCGGCAAGGATTTTCCGGGCCGTTATTCCCGCCCCTTTGGCGTGGTGGGTGGATGTATACGCGATGCGCTCGGCCCGGAACGCATCTTCCCGCCCTCTCTAAGCCGCCTTCCTCCTAAAACAAATCCGCCACCTCAACGGCAAACCCCGGCAAAACCTCCGGGTCTTCAAGGCGGTCTCCCTCCCGGAAGATCGTTTCCGGTGCGTCCGCCCGGCGGATCGTTACGGTGCGGGTCTTCGGGTCTACGATCCATACGCGGAGGGCTCCGGCGGCGAAATAATCGCTGATCTTTTCGCGCATTTCTCCCGGCCTGTTCGATGGGGAGAGAATCTCGATGGCTATTTCGGGTGCTCCTTGCGCCCAGTTTCCTGGCGTGTCCTCCCAGGGTTTCGGTTCGATGAAGAGGGAAATATCCGGACGACGGACGGTTGCCGGGTTTGTGCTAACAATGCAATCCATTTCCACCGCCACATCGCCGCGCCCGGCTTGACAGGTCCAGTTTCCGAGATGTCGCACTAAACGGCTGTGCACGAACGAATGCGGATAGCCAGGCCCAGGCTCCTGCACGACCATCTGGCCCCGGACGAGTTCGTATCGATATCCGTCCGCCGGTTCGTCCGACTCCGCATATTCTTCCAGCGTCATCGGGCGGGGGCGCGCGTCGTACCGGACAGGGCGCAAGCGGGTAGGGGCGGTTGCGTCTTTCATGGGATTAGCCCGGTTAAAAAACTTAGGCGGCGAATTTTCCGTATTAAAAAAGTAAAGCGCCCGCTTTTGTTCCATCCTGGCTCCCCCATTTTTCCGATGCCGCGCCGAGCGTAGATACCCGGTTTTCCCTTCGCCAAATCGCCTTCCTCCGGCCCGCAGTGCACAGGAATCAAAGGAGTACATTTTTTCGCCGCAAGCCGGAACCTGTGCCGCCTGTCCGGGTGTTTC
>JAJDWX010000026.1 GCA_022825385.1 Rhodothermales bacterium | reverse complement strand
CGCGTTCTCGCTCTCTCCCGGCCAAGCGCACGACGCGCCCGAAGGCCGCAAGCTCTTGAGCGCCATGAAAAGGCCAACGAACAAGCCTGCGCTACTGATGGATCGCGCGTACGAGGACGACAGTACGCGCCAGTTGGCGCTTGACCTCGGGTTCGTACCTGTCGTTCCTCCGAAGAGCAATCGCCTCGCTCCCTGGGAGTATGATCGCGAGATGTACAAGCGGCGCAACGAGATCGAGCGCCTGTTCCGGCGCCTGAAGGGGTATCGGCGCATCTTCTCGCGCTTCGAAAAACTTGATGTCATCTTCGTCGTCTTCGTGCTTATCGTCGATGCATTGTTTTAGTGTTAACAATCCCTAAGTCCATGTCTCCCAAGGCCATTTTTTCGCCCTATTTGCAGGGCCTTGCCACGGTGAATCGGCAAGGCGACGCCCGAGAGGAATCTTTCTACCCTGTGCTGAAGGACATGCTGGAGCAAATGGCCCAATCTGCCGGGAAGGCGCATGTCCATGTCACCACGCTTCCCAGGCCCATGGAGGGTTGCAACCCCGACTTTCGCCTCTGGAATGGGAAAGACCGGATCGTCGGCTATATCGAGGCCAAACAGCCAGGAGAAGAACGACTGGATATCATTGAGGACTCCGAGCAACTCAAACGCTACCGCTCGACGTTTCCCAATCTCATACTGACCAATTTTCTCGAATTTCGCCTGTACAGGAATGGCGATCTGGTCGACACGGTTCGGATGGGTCGCCCTTTGATACTCAACACCGTGCGTGCAACCCCGCCGCTCGAAAATCAGGACGCGCTCTATGGCCTGCTGGATCGTTTTCTGGACTTTGCACTGCCTCAGACGTTCACCGCCGAATCTCTCGCCGTCGAACTGGCGAAGCGCACGCGCCTTCTCCGCGACGCGATTGGCGAACAGTTCGACCAGGAAAAGGAAAATCCTGGCGCGCTCTCCGGATTCTTCGAGGCGTTTCAGACCTATCTCATTGGCTCGCTGACGCGAGAGGCTTTCGCCGATCTTTTCGCCCAGACCATTACGTATGGTCTTTTCGCTGCCCGCACCCGCGCTGGCGACGGCTTCAATCGACGGGCCGCGTTCGACAACATCCCGCGCACCATCGGCGTTTTGCGCGATTTGTTTCGCTTCATTTCGCTTGACGAGTTGCCCGATTCCCTGGCTTGGTGCGTGGACGACCTCGCCGAAGTGCTGGCCGTAGCCGATGCCCCGGGCATTCTTGATCAGTACTACCACGAGGGCAAGGGCAGCGATCCCGTCGTGCATTTCTATGAGACCTTTCTGGCGCAATACGATCCGAACGAGCGCGAGCGCAGGGGGGTGTACTATACCCCTGAACCTGTGGTCGGCTACATCGTGCGTTCCCTGCATGGCCTGCTCAAGACGAAATTAGACCAGCGCGACGGGCTTGCCTCCGACGGCGTGACGCTACTCGACCCGGCGGCGGGCACGATGACTTTTGTCGCTCGCGCCGCCCAACAGGCCGTCGCCGAGTTTGAGGAAAAATACGGCAGCGGCGGAAGAGAAGATTTCATCCGTCGGCATATTCTCAAGAATTTTTACGCCCTTGAACTGATGATGGCGCCCTATGCCGTTGGCCATCTCAAAATGGGATTTTTTCTCGAAGAACTTGGGCACCGCCTTTCCGACGACGAGCGCATGTCTTTCTATCTCACGAATACGCTTGATATGGAGGAACTGGAAGAAAGCCTTATTCCCGGTCTCTCCGCGCTGGCCGAAGAATCCCGTCTCGCCGGCGAGATTAAGAAGCAGGCGCCGATTCTTTGCATTCTGGGTAATCCACCCTATTCGGGCCATTCGAGCAACAAAGGCGAATGGATAACGGGGCTGATTGAAGATTACAAACAGGTAGACGGTAAGCCGCTGGGCGAAAAAAATCCGAAATGGCTCCAGAACGATTACGTTAAGTTTCTACGGTTTGCACAGTGGAAAATCGAGCAGGCCGAACGGGGGGTTTTGGGCATGATCACTGACCATAGCTACCTGGATAGTCCAACCTTCCGGGGGATGCGCCAGAACCTGATGCGTACTTTCGACGACATCTATATTCTTGACCTGCATGGTAATTCGCATAAGAAAGAACGTTGTCCGGATGGCAGCCCCGACAACAATGTATTTGATATTCAACAAGGGGTAGCCATTGCGTTTTTCGTCAAACGAACAGCCAATAAAGATTGCAATGCCCGAGTCTATTACGCTGAACGGTACGGCGCTCGAAAGAGTAAGTACGATTGGCTGGATGCTTCCGACTATAGCAACACGAAATGGCAAGAAATAAAGCCCTCTTCAAAGGAATATCTTTTCAGGCCGCGCGACGAGGCGTTCAAATTGAATTATCGTCGGTTCGTTTCCATTCCCGAAATATTCCCAATCAATAGCGTGGGTATTGTTACTGCGCGAGATAGTCTGACCATCCGTTGGACTCGGGAAGAAGTTTGGGATACGGTTCAGAATTTTGCGAGGCTGGATCCGGAATTAGCTCGACAGGCTTACGAACTTGGAGAGGATGTGCAAGATTGGAAAGTTTCGTTAGCGCAAAATGATGTACAAGAGGGTCTTGATCCTGAAAAAATAGTCCCTATTCTGTATCGGCCTTTTGATGTGCGTCAGACATATTACACAGGCCGATCGCGGGGTTTTATGTGTCGGCCCCGTTTCGATGTTATGCGACATATGCTGGTTGGAGAAAACCTGGCGTTGATGTCGCCTAAGCGTGTCGAACACGCGGGAACCTGGAAAAATACTTTCGTCACAAACAATATCTCTGGACATGTTGCTGTTTCGCTAAAAACAATTGATTATTATTTCCCTCTCTATCTATATCCCAATGGGATTACGATGACATCTTTGTCTAACCATGAAAAAAAGCCGAACCTGAACGCCGAACTGGTCGCGGCATTAACGAAAGCATATGGTCAAGCACCCTCGCCCGAAGCAATTTTTCATTACATTTACGCCATATTATATGCCCCGACCTATCGCAAAAAATACGACGATTTTCTCCGTACCAATTTTCCTTGTGTTCCATTTACGTCGGATCGAGAATTATTCGTAAAAATCGCCTTTCTCGGCGAGCGTCTGACTACGCTCCATCTTCTTACCTCGCCAGAGATTGACCCGCCGGTTTGTCGTTTTGAAGGTCAAGGCGATGCGGTCGTTGCACAGAAGAAAGCGCAAGGTTTTCGTTATGACGCCGACGAAGAACGCATGTACGTCAACAAGAGCCAGTACTTCGGCCCGGTTTCTTCGGACGTGTACGCATACCGAATTGGCGGCTATCAGGTCTGCGACAAATGGTTGAAAGACCGCAAGGAACGCCGCCTTGATCTCGACGACATTCGCAATTACTGCCGCATTGTAACAGCCCTTGAGCGTACAATCTCTATTCAGGGCGAAATCGACGATGCGTATCCGGAAACCGAAGAAGATTGCATAGCATTCCTGGGTTAGCCACAGACAGAAATATTTTCGAAGAGTCTCTCATTGCACTGATCTCCTGCCTTGCACGCCAAACCACCGCAGCATAAAGACACCAATCAACGTAACGGGAAAATGGATTCAGCGATGCGTCCTTCAAAGATCGGATCCCTCATAGCCAGGGTTTTAATCGCTTATGGAGTGATGGGCGGCTTGTCCTCAACGTGTTCCCTTGCGAAGTCGGCGCAGAATGCTGTCCTCCAAACAAACGAAACACTGAAGGAAACTGCACAGCCTGATACGATTGCCAGCATCCAGGCTGCAGACTCCGTCAAGCCACAGAACTTGGATTCTTCTATCGATATAGAAATCGATCAGCGATTCAACGAGCTCCGAGGCGAACTTCTGGATGATCGGTCAAATACTATCGAATGGTGGTTGGCTTTTATTGGCCTAGTGCTGACATTTTTTGCGATTGTTGTTCCCATTGTTGGCTATCTGGGGTACGGTAGGTTTCGAAAAATTGAAGAAGAAGCTCTTGAGGCGGTTATAAAAGCACAAAAAAGTGAACAAGAAGCAAAACGTCTTGTCGAAGAGATTAAGAAAATTAGGAATAGATCTAACGAGTATTATCAAGGCATGACGGCTGAAAAGGCTGTTGCTGATCCTACTGCGGAGCAAAAAGCAGAGTCTGTCAGAAAGGATCCGCAAGCATCTCTGAAAGATAAACTAATCGCCAGTGCCATTGCTTTTCAGAAAGAAGGAAAGACAGATCAAGCTATTACAAAATGGGAATCTATTGCCTCTGCAACAGAAGAAATCGATAACGATCTTGCTACTCGTGCTTGGTTTTCTGTTGGTTATCTATTGTTAGAAAAAGCAAATCTTGATGGAAACAGAGATGATTTGAAAAAGGCACTTGCAGCTTATAGCCGATCAATTGAATTGACACCAAGTATTGCTGAAGCTCATAATAATCGTGGAATTATTAAAGCTAAACTGGGTCTATATCAAGATGCCATTATCGATTTTGATGAATCTATTCGACTAAATCCAAGCGATGCCGAAGCCCACTCCAATCGTGGCAATGCCAAGACTAACTTGCGACAATACGAGGATGCTATCGCTGACCATAACCGTGCGATTGAGTTAAACCCAATTCTTGCAGGAGCCTACACTAATCGTGGCAATGCCAAATTCGGAATGGGCCGCGTAGCAGAAGCTCGTGCCGACTTCAAAAAAGCACTGGAAATAGCTAAGAAGATTGGAGATGTAGAAGCTATTTCTATGGCGAAGAATAGACTTCGAGACCTCGCAGAAAATAAAAACACCTGATTTTCCACCCCAAACCTATTTTCTCGTCCCATGTGCATGGCCTCTTGACGAGGGAATACCACGCTCCCCGTGCATTTTACAGCGGCGCGGGCTGCCCGCTATGATCTCAGGTCACAGGATGTATCAATTTTTCACCCTGTGTAATCTCCGTAAAAAATGCGGCGAATAGCGGTGTCTGGGTGAAAGGGAGATGTTTTCAGGTTTGCCTGACCGGAGAATTTTGATTTGCGGCGGTGCGCCTACTTTAATCTCCGCAAAAAATGCGGCGAATAAAACTTTAGGTGATTCTGAGGTTACCGCTCTCTGCAAACACAAAAATCAGCCCCTCCGAGGGCCAAGGAAGCGGTCGCCGTTATAGTGGATCATATGGTCGGGAGCGTCGCATAGCCACACCTCTGTTTCCCAGGCAATAGCCTTCATATGTTTGCGGAATTCTCCGAAATCCGGAAAGGCGCTGACGTAAACGAGTCCTGCAGTGCATTCAACAAACATGTCCTCCAACTCGACAACCCGTTTTGGCGACATAGGACCGTGCGACGTCACTGCTTCGACGAGAAACAGCCAATTTCGCTCTGCATCGTAAAAAACGACATCCGGCAACTTGTCGTGATCTGTGATTGCGACTCCTAATTTGGCGAGGCCATTTCCGTCCACGAACAGGTTCTTTTTGGCCGTATCTCCAACATAAAGCAGGCGTGCCCCTGGAGCAAAGCGGGGTGCAAACTCCTCCACGATGGCTTTCTGCACTTGATTATGCTTGCCGGGCGAGAACAGGAATTCTTGTCCATCAGGAATCCTTATGGGCACCATATTTCGATCTCTTTCGCGCCGATACCGTTCGACAAGAGCGCCCTGTTCCTGTAGAAATGTCTTCACGGCCATATCCCAGTGCTTTGTCCCATATTGCCGGATAGTCGCCAGCGCGGCTTCCGTAATGGCGTAGTGGGCGCGAGGGCTATTTGTCGGGAGATCGGGTTCGAAAGCGTTGTAATCGGCTATTCCTCCTTGAACGAACTGATGAAGAACCTGTCGTCGGAAAGTCTCTCTCGTGTTCGGCGCGTAGTCGGCTCCGTAGCGCTCGCTGAGATAATCCATGATGCCCTTGGTGACAGTGCACGGTTCCCGTTTAGCCTCCGACCAGGAAGCGTCCGGCTCCAGCCTGCACAACGCGATGAGCGTCAAGCCGGACATCGCATTGCACTGTGCCTTCGGCATGCCGAAAGCCTCAAGAATTTCCTGTGCTTCTTCAATCCCAGGCAATGGCAACCTCCTTCCGGTCCGCGTCAACAACCCCTTCCATAACCGCCGCGTCCAGGTTTTTCATGGGGTCGGCGAGATGTTTTATCCGTTGGCCAAGCGCGATGATCGTACGGTGTGGGGGGAGCGGCATGGCGCGTAGTTCGGTAGCGCTTACCTGGGTATTGCCGCTGACCGTGCGGAACCAGGCGTCGAGCAGGCGGCTGTTGAAGAGGGCCGCCAGACCCCAGGCTTCGTCTTCGGAAAGCGTACCGCCGGGGCGGTGCACATAATTGAGATGATTCTCGAACCCGATCTGCGGCACATCGAATCGTTCGGCGATATACGGGGCCGCCGTCAGCCGCCTCGCCTCTTCTTTCGCGCTGAAGCGGCGCAGGAGCACGTAATTTCTGTTTGGCGCCAGAAGCGTCCGGGCGCGCGTACGCTGAATATATTCCGGTTTGCGAGAAGCCAGCGGCCATGTAATATGCATGGCCCGTACGTGACTCATCCAAAGCAAGGGGACATGATTTTCCGGCACGGCGCCTTCCTGCTCGATGAATTCTTGCGCCCGAAACGGCACCACGGGTCCCGTAGAAATATTCAGGCCAAGACGTTGGAGATTGTTCGGCCAGGAATCCATCAGGGCCAGCGCTTCCGCTTCCTCGTCCCGAACGGGCAAACGGAGGACCTTCTCCTCTGAGGTTAAATCCAGGGCCGTGCCCATCGCCACTTCGCGTTCGTCGGATTCGCCCAGGTCGCGGATTCCTCGACTCGACGAAACAACAAGCGGCGCAGTACGCCCGTTCCGCCGCCAGCGATCCTCGCGAATGCCGGAAACGATAATGTTTTCCTGCAATACTTCGTCCCGACTGAAGGCGTCGCGGCGCGATCCGAACAAATGGATGTTCGTTGGGCGAATCATGCCAAAAAACACCTTCCGAAATCGTCGGAAATACGAACCGGAAGTAAAACTTCGGGGCGTAATGAAAATGAAATCCCCCTGTTCGCGCAACAGGGCGCCGCTGATCGCCATGAAGAGCGCGTAGATGTTTGGCTGGCCGTGAACCACGGCGGAAGCCGCCCGCGCGCGCGGATCGGTTTTGCCAATCTTGAAATAAGGAGGGTTGGAAATAACGACGTGAAAGCGTCCGATTTGCGACCGGGAAGGAAAGAGTTGGCCGAGCGCGCACAGCGTTTCGGCATGCGCCATGACAAAATCGGAGGCTTTGACCTCGACAGAAACCCTTGCGCCATGGGCTTGACACCAGTTTGAAAGATAATCGAGCACGGCCCGCAACGGCGCAATCAGGTCCTGATCCACTTCATGGGCGACCAGTTCTATGGCGTCTGGTTTGGCTTTGCGGGAGACAAGCGCCTCTATCGCTGCGCAGCAAAGAATGCCTGCGCCAGCGGCTGGGTCAAGGATGCGAAGCCTCGGTCCATTCGCTGTAATTCGCGCCGCCATAAAATCGGCCGCGGGGACGGGCGTAAGGTACAGGCCATGCGCCTTGCGATGCGCGTCCGACTTGCTTTCGACGTACCAGGCGCCGACGCGGTCGGCATAGACCGTCGGTCGTTCTCCCTGGCGAGGAACGGGCATTGCACCGCGCGCGGACTGCCGCTCGCTACGCCTGCGTGACCGGACTTTTTCTTTTTGAACCGTTGCCCTCATCCGTTCGCTGGCTACGGGATGGATCGTTCTTTCGGGAAAATAGTCAACCGCACCGACCAATAGGCGTTCCTTGCAAAACAAAGAGAATTTCTCTTCCCTTGCCCATGCCGCCGCTTCCGTATATTCTCCCGAAGCCGCCAATCCCTGAACCTCTTTTCCACCCCAAACCCATCCCTTTGTCCCATGCGCATCGCCATCCTGACGAACGAATATCCGCCGCATGTGTACGGCGGCGCGGGCGTTCATGTCGAATATCTTGTCAAGGAACTCCTTGAAGTGGACGGGGGGGCGCATGAAGTGCACGTGCGCTGCTTCGGGAATCAGCGGGAGCAGCGGCGCGGTTTGCGCGTCCTCGGAATCGAGGCGGACGCGAAGCTTTCCTGGACAGACCCTCGCCACGCCCGCTTTATGGAAACGATGCTGCGCAACATTTGCATGTCCGGCGCAGTGGACGGCGTCGATATCGTGCATTGCCATACCTGGTATACGCACCTGGCGGGGTGCCTGGCGCGCCGCCTGGACGGCGCCCGCCTGATCCTGACCACGCATTCGCTGGAGCCGCACCGGCCCTGGAAGGTGGAGCAGCTCGGAAGCGGCTACTACGCCAGTTCCTGGATCGAAGAGACGGCGTACCGCAACGCCGACGGCGTCGTGGCCGTGTCCGAGGCCATGCGCCAGGACGTCATGTCCCTCTACGACGTGCCCGAAAGCAAGGTGCGCGTGATTCCGAACGGCATCGACCCGGACGAGTACCGGCCCGTATCGCGGCCCGAAATTCTGCGGAAGCACGGCGTCGATCCGTCCCGGCCGTTCGTGCTGTTCGTGGGCCGCATTACCCGCCAGAAGGGGATCGTGCACCTGGTGAACGCCATCGAGCACCTGCGCGAAGGGGCGCAGATCGTGCTGTGCGCCGGGGCGCCGGACACGGAAGACATTGCCCGGGAAATGGAAGAGGCGGTCGCCGACGCCCGCGCGTACGGGCGGCACGATATTCTCTGGATCGCCGACATGCTTCCGCGCGACGAAATCATTGCCCTGTACGCTGCGGCGGCGGTGTTCGTATGCCCCTCCGTGTATGAACCGTTTGGCATCATCAATCTCGAAGCGATGGCCTGCGAAACGGCGGTGGTCGCCTCCGCCGTGGGGGGCATTCCGGGGATTGTGAAGGAGGGAGAAACGGGAACGCTCGTGCCGTTCGAGACGCGCGGCTTCACCGATTTCGAGCCGAAGGACGCGCGGCGGTTCTCCAGAGACCTTGCCGAGGCGGTCAACCGGCTGCTGGACGACCAAGCGCTGCGTCGCCGGATGGGCCAGGCGGGCCGTCGCCGCGTCGTGGAAGAGTACAGCTGGCGAGCCGTCGCGGAGCGGACCGTGCGGTTCTACGAGGACATGCTGTCCAGAGACGAATAGCCGCGCGGGCGATTCCGGGCCCTGCCGGCGTCCTGGGCCGCCGCGTACGGATACGCGGAGTACGTCCGCAAGGCGCAGCGCAGTTTCCCGAAGGGCGCGTCACGCCAAAACGCACCGAATCGGCGGTGTTTTCTGCTGATTTCAACGATGCAAGCGCGATGCCTTGCATGGGCGCCGCGACGGGCTGAGCAAAGCGGCTTTGGTCAGCGTATTCTTACCGATAGCGCACCCGGAACAGCAGGCAGTAGAGCGCCGGCACGAAACCGAGGGTGAGCACCGTGGCGAAGACGATGCCGAACAGCATGGCCACGGCCATCGAAACGAACAGGGGATCCCCCCCGAACCAGAGGGGCAGCAAGCCGCCCGCCGTCGTGGCCGTCGTAAGGACAATGGGCCGGAGTCGCCGCTGGGCCGCTTCCATGACCGCTTGCGGGGGGTCGAGGCCGTTCTCGTCGATCTCTATGCGGATGCGGTCGATGAGCACGATGGCGTTGTTGATGACGATGCCGGACAGGGAAATGACGCCCAGCAAGGTCATGAATCCGAAGGATTGGCCGGTTACGAGCAGTCCGGCGACCACGCCGATGAGGCCCAGCGGGATGGTCAGCACGATGATGAGCGGTTTGCGAATGGAGTTGAATTGCCCAACGAGCAGGAGCAGAATCAGGAGGCCCGCTATGGGCAATTTGGCGCCTATGGAGGCGTTGGCGTCGGCCGAACTCTCGAACGTGCCGCCGATTTCGTAGCTATAGCCGAGGGGCCAGCTTTGTTGCTGCTCTGCCAGCCAGGGTTCGATGGCTGTGACGATGCTGAACGCCGTGGCGTTCGACCCGGCGTCAAGGTCCGACAGGACAGACAGCGTTTTCGCTCGATCGCGCCGAAGCACTTTGGATGGCTCGAAGGCGAGTACGACGTCCGCAACCTGTCGCAGCGGCACGTTCAGGCCCGATTGCGCGTAGACGTTGATGGATTCCAGCTTGCCGATATCGTCGCGTCCGCCGACTTCGGAGCGCAGCATCACGGGGATGGCCTTGTCGCCCTCCCGGTATTGCGTGACTGCGTAACCAGAGAGCGCCGCGCGCAGCGAAACAGCAATGTCCTGGTTGGTAATGCCCGCCCGCCGCGCCCGGGCATTGTCGATGTTCACAATCAGTTTCTTGGTCTGTTCGCCCCAGTTGTCCGCGATGTTGCGCGTACCCGGGATCGAGGCGAGACGGGCCTTTACGTCGTCGGCCAGATCGAACAGGACATTCTGGTCGGGTCCGTAGAGCCGGACCTCTACCGGCGTGCCGCCGCCCGGCCCCGTCGAGAGCCGTTTCAGCGTTACGTCCACGTCCGGGTGATGGGTTTCCACGTATTCGCGCAAGCGGGCGAGCAGGCCCGTTATTGCGTCGTACGTCGAGGCGTTGCCGATCAGCGCGGCGTATCCGGCGCGGGGCTGCGCCGGGCTGTAGCCGAGGTTGAACCGGGGCGCGCCGGCGCCTACGAAGAAAGCCCAGTTGCGGACGCCGTCCCGCTCCTCTTCCTCCGCGACGGCCAATTCCTCCGACATGAACCGTTCGATATCGAGTATGGCCGCTTCCGTATAGTCGAACGTGGCGCCGTACGGGAATTCGAAGTCGCCGGTAAAGAGTACTTCCCTCGTTTCCGGGAAAAAGCTTTGCTCCACGAAGCGAAACAGTCCGAGGGCCGTGGCCAGCAGGGCGAACGCGCCGAGGGCCGTAATCAGGGGGCGCTTCAGGAAGGGCCGAAGCGCGCCGCGGTAGCGTCGGTAAAAAGGGGTGTCGAACGCGGCGTCTTCGTTCGCGGGCGCAGGCGTTTCGTTTTCGCCGCGCTTGCCTCTGGACGCCTTGGCCTTTTTGACCTTCAGGAAAAGCATGCACAGGAGCGGGATCATCGTAATTGCCAGCAGCCAGGAGGAAAGCAGCGTCAGGGCGATGACCTGGGCCAAGGGGGTTGTGAATTCCCCGACCGCGCTTTCGGCCAGCACGATGGGCAGAAACGCGGCGATGGTGGTGAGGGACGAAACGAGCAGGGGAATGCGCAATTCGCTTGCCGAAGCGAGGGCGGCGTCCCGCCCGCTTTCGCCTTGCTTGATGCGCACCAGAATCGATTCGCTCATCACGATGGCGTTATCGACCAGCAGTCCCAGTGCAATGATGAGCGAAACCAGCGACATCTTGTCCAGGCCAATGCCGAAGAATTGCATCAGCATGAGCGTGGCCAGCATCGCCATGGGAACCAGCGTGGCGACCACCAGGCCGGTGCGGAGCCCCAGGAACAGCAACATGCACAGCAGCACGATGCCTACGGCTTGCATAATCGAGTTGACGAACGTCGAAACGGCCCGGTCCACGACCTCGGGCTGGAAGGCGACGATATCGAAGGCGACGCCCACGGGATAGCGTTTTTCCAGTTCCGCCACGGCGGCCCGGACGTTCTCGCCCAACAGAATAATATTGCCGCCCGCGCGCATCGAAACCGCCAGCGCCAGCGCGGGTTGCGCGTTGGCCCGTACCTTCGCCTGCGCCGGATCCACGTATCCTCGATGGATGTCGGCGACGTCTCCAAGGTAGACCGTCTCGCCCGTCCCCGGCAGCGCGATCAACGTCCGGCGAATATCTTCCACGGAAGTAAAGTTGCCGGTGGGCTCCAGCGTGATGCGCTCCGCGCCAGTCTCTACGGCCCCTCCCGAAATAATGATATTGCTGGATTGCAGGATGCCCTGAAGTTGCGCCACCGAAAGTCCCAGCCGGGAAAGGCGCGCATTGTCGAAATCCACGAAGACGCGCTCGTCCTGGATGCCGTGGATCTCGACCTTGGCCACATCGTCTACCTGGAGGAAGACATCCCGCACCTGTTCGGCAACCTCTTCGAGTTCCGTGTAGGAGAATCCGTCCGCCGTGAGCGCCAGCACGGTTCCAAAGACGTCGCCCACCTCGTCGTCCACGACGGGCGCGACGCCCTGGGGCAGCGCGCTGGTCGCCTTGTCCACCTTCCGCCGCAAGTTGTCCCACACCGGACGCAGATTCGTAACGTTTTCCCGAATCTCGACCGTAATAATGGATAGTCCCGTCCGGGATTCGCTGGTGATATGCGCCACCTCGGGAATTTCCTGAATGGCGCTTTCCAGCTTGTCGGTCACCAGCAGTTCGACCCGCTCGGGAGCCGCTCCGGGGAACTGCGTTTTTACGAGGGCGGTGCGCACGAGGAAGCCGGGATCTTCCGCGCGCGGAAGGTTTTGGTAAGCGGAATATCCGGATAAGGCAATGACAGCGATGGCCACGAAGGTGACGACCTTGTTGTCGATTGCGTAGCGAGTCAGGTTCATGGGACGGAAACGATAAAATGAGTACCTATCGCGTACCTGTGCCTACCGGGCGTCCGCGAGGCGGACCTGCTGTCCCGGAGCCAATGTTCTCAGTCCGGCGGTGGCGACGTATTCGCCGCCGCCGATTCCTTGCAGCACCTCCAGGCCTTCCGGGGTCAGCGCGCCCGTTTCGACTGCGCGGCGTTCCGCGGTGGCGACATCTCCCGTATCCGGGAGCGAAAGCACATACGCGAAGCGCCCTTTCTGGTCCTGTCCCACGGCTTCCGGCGGCACCAGAACCCCTGTCGCCGCGCCGGGCTGTTCCTCTACGCGGAACGTGACTTCGGCGGCCATCCCCGGACGCACCTGCGCGGCGTCCGCGCCGCCGTCGAGGCGGACGATGACCGGGAAGCCGCCTGCGCCTGTCGCCGCGGTACCCACTTCGGTGATCGTTGCGTCGAACGCGCCGTTCGCAAGCGCGCCAAAGAGCACGTTTGCAGTCTGCCCTGGCAGCAGGCCGCCGATAAACGCTTCCGGCACCGTAACCTGCACCTCGGGATTTCCGCCCGTGTCAAGCACGACCACGACCGGCTGGCCCGCCCCCACCGCCTCGTTCACGTCCACCATCACCCGGCTCACCGAACCATTGACCGGCGCCAAGAGGCGCGTGTAGTCTACCTGTTGCTCCGCCAGTCGCAGCGCCGTGGTCGCCGATCCTTCGGATGCATTCGCCGATTCGTACGACGCGCGGGCGGCGTCCAGGTCGCTCATGGAGGCGTTGCCGCTTTCATAGAGCGCAACCACGCGCTCGTAGCTGGCCCGGGCGTTGCGGGCCTGGGCGCGCGCCTGGGCCAGACCGGCCTCGGCCTGCTGTCGCCTGAGCTCCAGATCGCCCGAATCCAGTTGCGCCAGGACCTGCCCCCGCCGGATTCGACTCCCCACGTTGACGCCTACTGCTGTAACGGTGCCCGTCACGCGGAAGGCGAGGTTCTGTTCGGAGGCTGCTCTGGCGACGCCTGCGAAAGTGCGGGCCTCGTCGCCGCCCGCGACAAGCGCCTCTGCGTATCGCACGGGTCGGATCTCCGGCGAAGAGTCCGTCTCGTTTCCGCCGCACCCTGCGCCCAGGCCCGCCGCAAGCAAAAGGGCCAGCAGCGCCGCGGGGTAGCCGGGGGGTGCGCAGCGTTGTTTCGCGCGGGACGCTTTGGTCATGGTTCGCCTCGTTTCGGGGGCGCGCGTTTCGGTATTCCGATCAGTCATGATCCATTCTCCCGGGCCTGAGCGTACGCTTCCAGTCGCCTTGCGAAATCGGCGCGTTCCTCGGGCGTGGCCAGCGCTTCGAACTGTCCGACGGCCCGCTCGACCCGTTTCAGGTTGATAAGGTAATCGTAAATGGCGTTGGTTACGCCCCGCTCGCTAAGGAGGGCGCTGGTTTGGGCCTCCAGCAGATTGACCACGCTGGCCAATCCCTGGCCGTAGGCCTCGGTGACCAGTTCGAGCGAGCGCCGAGCGGTTTCCGCCGCCGTTTCGTTTTCGTTCACGATGGCCAGGCTGGCCCGGGCGAACAGGAGCTGGATGCGCACGTTCTGTTCGATGCGCCGGGCGGCGAGTTCGCGCTGGATTTCCAACCGGGTCAGGACGGCCGAGGTCCGTTCGCGGCGGGCGAAACGGGAAGCGCCCTGAAAAAGCGGCAGCGTGACCGAGAGGCCTGCGTTCCAGGGGTAGTCCGTTACGGTGTTCGCCGTCAATCCCGGAGGTCCCGTCACGCCCGCCCCCTCCCGCAACACATTGGTGGATACATTTCCCTGAAGCGCTACCGTAGGCAGGTAGAACGCCTGGCGCGTGGAGGCGAGAAGCCGTTCCTGGGCTGCGATCGCTGCGTCGAGGCTTTGTATTTCGGGCGCAAGGCGCAGCGCCTCCTCCGCCAGAAAATCGCCCAGGATCGCAACCCGGCTGAGGTCTGTCAGGTATCCGGTGGCCAGCGTACTCTCCAGCAGCGCGCGGCCTTCAAGGTTGGCCTCCGGCGTCATGAATTGCTCGTCGAGCGGGCGGTTCAGCACCTGGTTCAGCGAGACTTCGGCGGCGGAGCGCCTTGCATACGCATCGATCCGGTCTGCCCGCCGCCGGGCCAGTTCGCTCTGGAGCCGAAGCCGCTCGCCGGGGCCTGCCGCCCCGATGCGTTCCCGCTCTCCGGCGAGGCGGAGCGACGCGAGCGTCAGGTCCAGGTTATATTGCTGGACTTGCTCCAGCGTTTTGGCGCGCAGGACGCCGAGGTACGCTTCGGCTGCGTCCATCGCTACGTCGAGTTCGAGCGAGGCCCGGTCCCGTTCCCGGGACGTCTGGATCGATTTCTGGATGGATAGGTTCGCGTTCGCCTCTTGCGAAAAGACGAGCTGCCGAAGCGTCAGGGCGCCGTCCACGTTGTGCTGGGGGCGCTGCCCAAAGGAGGCCTCCGCCACGCTTTTCGCAAGGGTCGCGCCCGTCAGCCCGACTTCGAGGTCCGGGAGCAGTTTGGCCCGCGCCAGGCGGATTTCCTCTGCGCCCGCCCGCACCGCCTCGTTCTCTGCGGCCAGCGTCAGGTTGGCTGCGAGCGCTTCTTCTATGGCGCTTTCGAGGGTTACGTTGCGCGTTACGCCTTCGGGCGTTTCGAAAAGCCGTCGGGCTTCGAGGAGCGTTTCGAGCGGGGGCCGGGCGCCCACGCTCCGTACGGCGCGCATGTTCACCACCAGCTCCTCCCCTGGCGCGAGGGTGACGGGCAGCGTCGCCAGGTCGTCGCCCAGCAAGGCGCGGTAGGCGTTGAGGGCGATGCGCCGGGCCAGGAGGGGAAGATCGTTGGTTCCCAGAGACGCCATGACGCCCCTTGCCACATCCGCCGCGGACCAGGAGAAGGAAGGCAGGCGGCGGTTGGCGAGGCCTTCGGCGAAGCGTTCGAGCTCGTCGGGAGCCATTCGGACGAACGGCGTCACGTACACTGCGTCGGCCCCGTCGGGAAGGCGTTCCAGGCTGCTGGCCGCCGTCGCGCCTGCGGGCGTCGCTTCCACGGCGATGCCCAGTTCCGCAGCGGTTGCGCGCAACTGTTCTATAAATCCTGCGAAGGTCCCGATTATCTGTTCGTCCAGCAGGATGGCCACGGTGGAGAAGGGCGCAATCTCCCTGAATTTGCGCAGGTCGCGGATCACAGGGCCGGGCGAGGGGGGCGCAACGTACGTCAGGTTGGCTACGCCGCTGGTTCCCCCGGTTTCGGGAAATCCCTGAAAGCGCACGTCGAAGACCGTGGAGGCGACGACGGGTTTTGGCCAGGGCGCCCGGCGGGCGGCGACCTCTGACGAGAGGAACCCTTGCGTGACGACCAGCGCAACCTCTTCGTTGGCCATCAGGCGTTCGAGCGCTTGCGCTACGTCGTCGGCTTCGCTGCCTGCGGCGATGACCAGATTGTCCGGGAATCGTACGTCGAAATCGTCGCGCGCCAGGGCCAGCAGTTCCTGTCGGGCGAGCGCGCGAATGTCTTCTGAAAGGGGGGCTATGTCGTCTACGAGGAAGGCGATGCGCGCGACGGGCTTGCCGGGCGTTTCCTGGGCGTGGAGCGGCGGCGCGTACAGCGCGGCGGACGCCAGCGCCATGCCCGCGAGCGCCGCCATCAAGACCTGCGCGCGCAGAAATGCAAACAACCGCAGAGATTTTTCTTCCATTTGCCGGGATTTTGTCTTCAATGGAAAAATAGACCCGTAAAAAACCCGGGACCGTCGTTTCCGCCCGTTCCCAAAGCCGTATCGTCGGCTGCGCCGCCCGTCCGCGTCGTAAGGCGTATTCCGAGCCGCAACAGACATTTTACAGGATACGCCATCGTACGTTCGGTTGTCAAGCCCTTGCCCGGCGTATTTTTTTATTAAGATTCGATGGATTATTAACGGGGTTATTACAGGGCGCGCCCTGTCCCGCGCCGCCAGGCAGGGCAATAAAAAAAGGCGGAGCCTGCCGTAGCGGGCTCCGCCTCTCCTTGTATTTGTTGTTTCGACGCGTTCTGTTGGCCCTTTGCGGCCCGGAAAACGTCGCTGGAACAAAGCCGGACGGTTCTGGCCTCCTAAAAGTCCATGCCGCCGCCCATTCCTCCGGGCATGCCTCCTCCCGGGGGTCCTGCGGCGCCTGCCGCGTTCTTTTCGGGCTTGTCGCTGATGACGGTTTCCGTCGTCAGGAGCAGGCTCGATACGGACGCCGCGTTCTCGAGCGCCGTGCGCGTCACCTTCGTCGGGTCGATCACGCCCTCCTTCATGAGCGCGCCGTACGCTTCGGTCTGCGCG
>JAJDWX010000036.1 GCA_022825385.1 Rhodothermales bacterium | reverse complement strand
CACGCCGGTTCTCTGGCTAATCTCCCGGTACGTGCGCCGTTCGCGGCGAAGTTTGAGGATCGTTCGACGTTGTTCCTTCGAGGTGCGATGCGGACAACGCGCAGGACGCGAAGAACGGTCTTCGAGACCTTCTCGCCCCTGCGCGCGATACCGGGCCAGCCACTTGTAAGCGGTGCGTACGTTGACTCCCGAAGCCTGGGCGGCTTCCTCAATGCGAATCCCGTCGTTAACGATGCGCTTCACCAGAAGCTCTCGACCTTTCGGCGTCAATCGGGAATTTTTGTGTATTTTCATGCGGACCTACCCATGGATTGCGATTGGATGTGCCTAATAAATTCGGAAATCCGGAGATAATGAGCAACCTATTGAGAGGTCACATCTAACGACAAAAAGAGCGGCGGCGGACGTTTCAGGGACGATACGGAAACTGCGAGAAATCCGGCTTGCGCTTCTCGTTAAAGGCGTTGCGCCCCTCCTGCCCTTCCTCGGTCATATAAAAAAGGAGCGTGGCGTTCCCCGCGAGTTCCTGCAAACCCGCCTGCCCGTCGCAATCGGCGTTCAGGGCGGCCTTCAGACAACGAATGGCCATTTGCGAATTCCGCAAAATATCCCGGCACCATTGCACGGTTTCTTCCTCCAGCCGGTCCAGGGGAACCACCGTGTTTACCAGTCCCATGTCCAGCGCCTGCCGGGCGTCGTAGGGACGGCACAGAAACCATATCTCGCGGGCCTTTTTCTGGCCGACGATGCGGGCCAGATACGAGGCGCCGTACCCGCCGTCGAACGACCCTACTTTGGGGCCCGTCTGCATGAACCGGGCGTTTTCGGCGGCGATCGTAAGATCGCACAGCACGTGCAACACATGGCCTCCGCCCACGGCCCAGCCCGCCACCATGGCAACGACCGGTTTCGGGCAGCTCCGCATTTCCCGCTGAAAATCCAGCACATTCAGCCGCATGACCCCCGTATCGGCCTCCGTATATCCGGCGTCTCCGCGAATTTTCTGGTCTCCGCCGGAGCAAAACGCTTCCGGCCCCTCGCCGGTAAGAATAATTACGCCGATCTCGTGATCGTCGCGCGCATCCTGGAGGGCCTCGCGCATTTCCGTGACCGTCAGGGGACGAAAAGCGTTGCGTACGTCAGGCCGGTTAATGGTGATTTTGGCGATGCCTTCGGCCTTGTGGTATTTGATATCCGTATAGGACTTGGCGGATCGCCAGTCTATTGCAGGCGTCATGAATCAGGAGGATTGGTGAATGTCTGGCGGGTTCGAACCATGTCCGAAACATGCTCGCGAACAAGGGTTTCCAGCCGCCGGTGCAACTGCGCGTTTTCGGCGCGGTCGGTCGCGACTTCAATGATATGGCTTTTGCCGGAAGAAAACGCGCTATCGTACGCTTCGGACAGGCCGCGCAGGTCGCGCGCGGCGGCGTAGCCAAGATCGAACATGCGCGCGGCCTGTTCGAAGCGCCAGCGGTGCGGCGTTCCGAACAGGGGTTCGAACGCGTCGCCGCAGCGGGCTACGGGAAGAAGCGAAAAAATGCCGCCGCCGCTATTGTTGATCGCGACGATAAGGACCGGCGCGGGGGCGGACGCCGCCAGGGGAAGGCTGTTCAGATCGTGCAGCAAGCCGAGATCGCCGGTTGCGAGCACGACCGGCGCGCCGCGGCCATGGGCCAGCCCCGCCGCCGTAGCCACCGCGCCGTCGATGCCCGACGCGCCGCGGTTCGCCGCCACGAACGGGGCGCGGCCCGTAGCGTCTCCGAACATGTCCATGTCCCGGATCGGCATGCTGCTTCCAAGCATGAGCGTCGCGTCGTCGGGCGTACGCCGGGATAAAAACCGGGCCACGGCAGGTTCGGACAAATCCTCCGACATTTTTTCGTTCAGTATATTTGCTACAGCGTCAGAAACGGCAACCCAGCTCCCGGCCCATCCTTCCTTGATTCTGCGCTCGTCCGCTTCGGGGGCCGCGTTCAGAAAATGCAGCATGGATCGGCAGAAAAACGCAATGCCGGATTCAATATAATCTGTTACGCAATGGTCGGGGTCCATTCGGTCGGGAGATTCGCGCACCACTGCGAACAGGGCGGGACGCACATCGGCCAGCCAGGCGTTCAAGCGCTTCGATACGGCTGCCCCGCCGAAATGCAATACGGCGTCCGGCGCATGGGCCGCCCGAAACGCTTCGCTCGCAAGCGCGAGGTCGTACTGCGAAGCCACTGCGCCCTCTTTCGTAATTTTATCTGTAGAACCACTTACAGCGTATTTTTCAGAAAATCGAAGTTGCGAACATACGTCGGGCAAGAGGGGCCAACCGAGTTTTTGCGCCAGGCGACGGACCCCGTCGGCCTGGGAGTAGTCTGCAAGCCGCCCGGCCACGATCAGCCCGCGCTTCGCCCGAAGAAGGCGATGCATCAGAGACTCGAATCGGGGCGCAGCGAACGAATATGTTATAAGAATTTCTGAAATATTATGGGCTGCGCCAAAACCGGAAACAGAGGGTTTCGGAATTTCTTCAGCCGATTCGCGCCCGGATACGGGCGTTTTTGCGCTGTCCGGGACCGATTCGGAGCCGGATACGGGCGTTTTGGCGCTGTTCGGGGTCAAGCCATAGCAAGTGTACGGCGCATCCGAATCCCGCCACGCCTGCAATCCGTCGAGATAATCTGCGTAGCGGCTTTTGTCGGGGTCTGAAATCAGCGGTTCGCGGTACATCGCATTCAGGTGGACCGGCCCCGCAGGCATCCGCGCCGCCCGATACGCCGCCTGATCCGCCGTGGTCAGGACGAACGCCGGGTCGATCGCTGGATCCGGCGCGGGGAGGTCGCATTGCCACCGTACGTAGTTTCCGAAAATTTTTACCTGATCAATAGTCTGATTGGCGCCGGCAGCGCGCAATTCCGGGGGACGATCCGCCGTAACAAGCAGCATGGGAATGCAATCCATAGACGCTTCCGCCACGGCGGGCATGCCGTTCGCCACGGCGGTCCCCGAAGTCGTAATCCATGCGGCAGGCCGCCGGGTAGCGCGTCCGTAGCCCAGCGCGCAGAACGCCGCGCCCCGTTCGTCGTAGTGCATTACGTACTTCGCCCGGGGATGGGCGGCCACGGCCAGCGCCAGCGGAGCGCTGCGGGAGCCGGGCGCAAGACAAAACAGGCCCACGCCCGACCGGATCAACTCTTCCACGAGCAGATCGGCCCATACCTGGTTGATGCCGGGGAAGTCGGGAGTGGTCATGTGTATCGGGGACTCATTTCTTAGAGCGGGCGCATACAAAACGATAAAAATGGGGCCAGAGCCAGCTCATTGGGGTATCCATCAGGGGCAAATATTGTTTCAGCGGGTTATGCAATAAAAATTCATATTAAGCACTTGTCTCATGTTCACCTTGGCCCTAATACGTCAACGACTTCAGCGATAACGTTCAACTGCTCCGCTTCCATTCCAGTCAGGGCAATGGAAGCAAAGTCAGGATTAACGGGGCTAAGTATAATTTTCGTATGGTGCCATGAATCTTCCTGATCCGCCTTCTCGCTCGCATAGCGCTTCACCGTGTAGGTAGCCCCAGTTTCGGGATCGGCGGCATCGCGCATCTGCACAAGGACCGTCTTACCTTGGCGCGTACCTTCGACGGGTGCCGCAAAAAGACAGTACGCACCGTCGGGGATTGCCGGCTCCATGGACTTGCCAACTACCCGAGCAACGAACATGCCCTGACGAAGACGACGCTCCGTTTCAACATCTACCCATGCAAAGTTATCGTCTTCAATGTGCTGAGGAGCGCTGAATGCACCTGCGGCGACCTTGAGTGGAACAAGTGGGACGCAATGCAAATAGCGTTCCCCTGGCTTAGGCTCAACGATTCGCAGAGAAGGCGGTAGCGCATCAAGTTCCACATGCTCCATTACCTCGCGAGTATCGTCGCTTCTCAAGCGTCGATACGCTTCCGACGACATCCATGACGTCACGACCCTTTGGAAAGGAACATCATTCATAAAACGGACGAAAATTTCCTCGTTCTGGTCCATCCGCTCGACAAACAGGTTCTCCAGAAGGCTCTTGAACACCAACTCGAACTTGTCGCCCGGATTGACCACAGCCGCCTGCTTCAGACCTTCGTCAGTCATAGCCGCTTCGACAATCTGATCGAAAAAGAGTTGGTCGGATTGGTTGAAATCCGTGCCGAAGCGCTCGTTTACAATGTCGATGAGTTGCGAAAGCGGTACGGGCTGCGGTCGTACAAGACCACTGCCGACCTCCGTGGGTCCGTCGAGACGCCGGGCCTCCCCCTCCTGAAGCAAAATGGACCCCTCGCTGATCTTTTCCAGACGATAGTATTCAAGCTGCACTTCGTCATCGAACCGATACGCAGGACCACTTTTGCGACGTGGTAATTTTGCTGCGAGATGACGGAGAAACACATACAGCCGCTCAAGTTCTGAATCCTGATATGGAATCACTTGACTCAGGAACCCATACAGATTCAAAAAAGCCTGCACCTTACCGCGCCAATTCTCTGCTTCTTCCTCGTTGTCGTCTCGATGGGCTTTGAAACGGGACACTGCCGGGTCCAGCGCAGCATTCATAGCCTGATGATCCGCTGAACTCTGCCGCTTCTTTGGCTTGAAGTAGACAGCGATAAACCGCTCGACCTCTTCTTGAAGGTAGATGCCCGAAGCATCCAATTCGTTCTGAATTGCATACATACGAGCAGGATCGACTTCCTCGCCCATCTCCACGCCCTCGTAATAGGTCTTGAAGGCTTCGCGAATTTCCTCCCTGTCGTTCACGAAATCGAGAACGAACGTGTCCTCCTTACGGGGATGAATGCGATTCAGGCGAGACAAGGTCTGCACAGCCTGCATACCTGCAAGCCGCTTGTCCACGAACATTGTGTGCAGAAGCGGTTGATCGAATCCGGTCTGGTACTTCTCCGCAACCAATAGAACCTGATACTCCTGTGTTGCAAACTTTTCGGGTAATTCTTTTTCGGAGACGCCGTCGTTCATCCCGGGTTCGGTATATGTTTTATCCGGGTACTTGTCGTCTAAGACCTTGCCCGAAAAAGCCACCAGCGACTTGATGGCATAACCCTTTTCACGGATATAGCGATCAAAACTCTGCTTGTATCGCACCGCCTCCAGGCGCGAGCCCGTCACCACCATAGCCTTGGCCTTGCCGCCGATCTTGTGCCTTGTAACAGCCTGAAAATGCTCGACCATCACGTCGGTTTTCTGCGCAATGTTGTACGAATGCAACTTCATGAAACGCGCCAGCGCCTGAGCAGCTTTTTTCCGCTCGACATTGGGATCGCCCTTACAGGCTTTGAGCAATCCGAAATACGTTGCGTAGGTGGTATAATGCTTCAGCACATCAAGGATAAATTCCTCTTCAATCGCCTGTCGCATGGTATAACGATGCACAGGCTGGTCATCACGACCGAATACGGCAAGCGTCTTATGCTTGGGCGTGGCGGTGAATGCAAAAAAACTCAGGTTCGCTTGCTTGCCGCGCTTGGCCATGTTACGGAACAACTTTTCCATGTCCTCCTCACCTTCTTCAGCCGCACGTTTCCTGGCTTCTTCGCGAAGATCTTCACCACCAAGCACTTCCTTGAGATCGGTCGCCGTTTCACCGCCCTGAGAACTGTGGGCCTCGTCAATAATAACGGCGCAACGCCGGGTAGGAAGCACTCCCGTTCCAGTCGTTCCACTCTCCTCGGCTATCTTGAGTAATTGGCGTGAAACGAACGGAAATTTCTGCAAGGTGGTGATAATGATCGGCACTGCATCCCGAAGCGCTTCTGCGAGTTGTCGCGACCTTTTATCAATCTGCTGCACCACGCCGCGCTTGTGTTCGAACTGATAAATCGTGTCCTGTAACTGCTGGTCGAGCACGATGCGATCCGTGACCACGATGACGCTATCAAAAACGCGCTCATTCGCAGCATCGTGCAGCGACGCAAGCCGGTGCGCTAACCAGCTGATCGTATTGCTCTTGCCGCTACCCGCGGAATGTTCGACAAGATAATTATGCCCCACGCCCTCTCGTCGGGCAGCGTCTACCAACATGCGCACAGCATCAAGTTGGTGGTAGCGAGGAAAAATCATGGTTTCCACCTTGACCTTGCGCCCCTTGTCATCGCGTTTCTCGTCGATCTGCAAGTGAATGAAGCGGGCAAGAATATCGAGCAAACTGTCGCGCTGCAACACCTCTTCCCACAGGTATCCCGTACGATACGTGCGGCCTTCCGGATCAGACGGATTCCCCGCTGCTCCATCGCAACCTTTATTGAAGGGTAGAAAATGCGTCGCCTTGCCCGCCAAGCGGGTGGTCATAAGTACGGACTCGGTGTCCACGGCAAAATGAACCAACGTACGACGCTTGAATTCGAAGATCGGCTCTCGCGGATCTCGGCCCTGCTGGTATTGCAGACGCGCATCCTCGACCCGCTGGCCCGTGAGTGGATTCTTCAACTCCAGAGTAACCACGGGAATGCCGTTCAGGCTCAGGGTGACATCGACGGAGTTCTCCAAGCGCGGAGAGTAACGGAGTTGGCGGGTAATCCCGAGACGATTGGCGGCGTAACGGGCTTCAAAGCCAAGATTTAGTTCGTGCGCCGCCTTGAAATACGCCACCCGGAGTCTTCGACCATAGCACTTGAATCCGTGCCGTAATGTCGCAAGCGAACCGTATCTATCCATCCAATTGCACAGATCGATAAGAACCTGCTCACTGGTCTGGTCGCCGTGCAACGCTTCAAGCTTGGCCCATTCCTTCGACTGGGTCTCGCGGATAAAGGCAAGAACCGTTTCGGGAAAAATCGCACGGTCACGGTCAAAACCGTCCCCGGCAATGGAAATGAAACCGTTTTTAAGCAGATGTGCTTCGATTACGGTTTCGAAGGCTTTTTCGGAATGTCTGCTCATTGTTATAACTGCCCTCCAGCACGAGGAAGCAAATTCTCGTTACTGTCGAAAGACCCCCCATGCGTACCCCTGAACGCTTCCCGTAATCTTCGACGCATGTCAATATCGTCAGAGAATACAGTCCACCAAATCGAAAACATCCCGCGAGCCAGTGCAGTATCGACAATCTGTTCGCGCATCGCAATAGTATTTGTATTGGATAGATGACCCCGGGCGCGTTCCGCTTGTTTCCACACTTCTCTACGTTTCTGCCAACGATCATCCGAAGATGTCGGTTGTCTACCTCGACTACCAGGAAATTTGTCAAGGCCGGTCAAGACAATTGTGTCTTGAGCCTTAACCCTGTCATCAGTACCAAGGTCAGCATGAGGTCGCACCAATCCATCCTCCACGTATTCAAATGCTCGGAGGGTATTGTCTCGATCCGGCCAGAAGTAATTCCGAATAATCACATCTTTATGTCCTTTACTCGAATTGCAATGGACACAAGCAAGAAGCAAATTACTCCACCGGCTCTGAAGTTGAGGGTATATGCTTTGGGGTTTAACATGTTCAATAGCCAAATGAGTCTCTAGTCGGCGTTCGCAGTAGCTACAATAATCGCCAAGACAGGCAAGAAGATCAGGTTTGGCATCCTGATAATCAGTGTAAATTGCAGGGGGAGTACCTTTGTCAATCGGTCGCATCGTCACCTCCACGATTCAAAGCCTCCCGCTCTAACTTAAGCAGAGATTGAAACGCCGGATCGTCACTAAATGGCATAGATAATTCGTCTAGGCGTTTTTCCGCTTTAGCTAGTTCAATCGGATTTTTATCAGCGTTTCGGAGCAATCTAAAATATTCTTCAGCAGCATCCATCATTTTAAGATAACGTTCACTTTTTTGAGGTAATTCTACACCCATCACATTTTCCGCAATATCTTCGATACTTTTATTCGAGTACTCATCTAATTCATCAGGGTCCAAGTTAATTAATTCTCCAGGTTGAAGAGATTGAATTATGAAAGGTGAATGTGTAGTTGTAATAAACTGAATGTTTGGGAAAGTTTTGAGAAGTTTTTCACGCACCTCGCGTTGCCACTTGGGATGTAGATGTAGTTCCAATTCATCGATTAAGACTACGCCTGCACCATGCAACGGGTTGTCAAGAAATGGATTCGCTAACGCTAGCCGACGGCCAAGATCACAAATCATTGCCAAGAAAGATCGTTCCCCGTCCGAAAGCTGCGACAAATCCAGCGTTTTACCATTTTTATCAATCAATAGGCTAAGCGGCTTCTCTTGGACACGCAACTTTTCAAAACCATCCAAAAAAGTAGAGAGCGCGTCAGAAATTGCCTTAACGGCGGGATCTCCAATATAATTGGGATCATTTTTTCGTTCGGTACGCTCAACAACTATCGCACTCCGATATCTGGCCATAAAATCACGATAATTTACAGTGCGATTACGGAGTGCACCAGAGTATGCAGCTGCTTGACCATATGGGAGTTTTGGTGGGAATTTTTTCGGCAAACGATAACTTGCTCTGTCCGTCGTGTAATAGACAGCAAGCGGTACCGCATCATCAGTTCGCATGGGATCGCCGTATCTTGCCCTAATTTCCTGCTTGAGTGCAGGTGGCAATTTAGTTGTTCGTATTTTTCGATCTTTACGATTTAGATCATAGTTAAGTTTGTAATTTTTAATCAAATAACCGGCACAATCAATATTCATACTCAAATCAGATGATGTCATTCCTATATGCACTTCTGATGATTTTACAAGAAGATATTCATGATAAGCAGGAAATATATCTGAAATAAACCTAGAAAACAAAAGAGCAAGCCCATCTAACAATGCGGTTTTCCCTCGCCCATTGATACCGGCGACTATAGTAAAACGATTCCTGAACTTGAACGGTGGTTGTTCAGAATAAATTCGGTAATTGCGGAGAGTAAGCTCACGTATTTTCATTGTATCATTTCACCTCCAACTGACCGCTTATGGTTGCATAGACAAGTGCAGATCGACGCTCCTTAAGAAGGGAAATTGCCTGCTCGGAAGATGCTAAAATATTATCCAAATTTTTTGTTTGTTCTTCAATATAAGATACAATTTTTATTTGCTCAGAATATGGAGGTATTGGAACACGTATCTCTCCCATTTTTTGTTGATTTAAAATCGGCAAAGTCGCACTGTTAGCCATTGCAGTCATTATATCGCCAAGTCCCCAAAGAACATAACCAAGAAAATGTGGATCAACGTTGCCTTTCGGAATCATGACATTGATCTGTTGATTGGCGGAGGCTGGTGCTTCAATGATTCCCACTTTTCCGAGTGTTGCTCCTATACTTACAACAAACACAGAACCAGCCGGAAATAATTTTGCCTCTCCTGAAAAGATTGCTTCTTGGGAGAGTCTACGCGCTGACTTATGCAGAACAAAATTATTTCCAAAATCACAAGGGGTAAACCAGTCTACACTATTTTCTTCTGTAGCATCCATGTAATTGCTAGGCGGCGTTCCGCCAGTCTCAATTGAGCGGCAGGCAAAGCGTAAAAAAATCAACTCCCAATGCATTGGTGTTTTGCCAAGCCAAGGAATATCAGAATCTAAAAAAGGTACATTTGGATCAAGGCCGCAAGTAACAGCTCGAACAATAAGTGCACGACGCTTATCGGATAGTAGGCATAGTAGTCGCTCCTTCTCAGCTATCAGCACATCCAATCGCGCTGTCTCACGATCAAGGTAACAAGCAATAGTACGCTGTTGATTTATATCTGGTAGCTGAACACGAAGATTGGCAAGAAAATCCCCATTCACGTGAGGAATACCCATTCCTATAGTTTCGGACCTGACGCGGTGTTCCTGTGCTTTGCATGCCCAGAAGAAAAACGCAGGATCAACGGATTTCGGTGTAACGAGAGCAGCGGTCGAAGAGACTACGCCTCGCTTGGCACGTAAAAATTCTCCAGCATTTGAACCATCCCACAAAAGAAGGATATCATCATCGGAGGCTAACAGAAGATCAGATTCAATAGCAACAAGCGGTGGTTCATGAATCTCACCGCGAAGATATTCCATGGTAAGATACGGTAATTTTTTAGCATCAAGAGTTGATCCATTGGCAGAAGACGGTAAGCGACCTTTACGAACTTCGGCTAGATGCCGAAAACGTGCTTCCGACCATTTTGTCGCGGCTTTATGTATTGTTTTGCTCACGCCATCACCTCCCGGAGCAACCGCATGATTTTCTCTTCTGCTTGCTTCAAATCTGCATCAATTTCTTCCAGACGTCGCGGCGGCGTGTACCTGTAAAAGTAGCGGTTGAAATTGATCTCGTAACCGACTTTGTCCTTAGTTCGGTCCATCCAGGCATCGGGAATATAGGGTCGAACCTCGCGCTCGAAATAGGCATCAATGTCATCCTTAAGTGGCACATTCTCAAAATCCCGCAGGGCGATATCAGCTTCATAGCTGTTCCGCCGATCATTTTTCCTGACCGGCTCGGCTGCCTCATTTTTCTCAGTAAAAACATCCCGAAAGAGTCTTTGTTCCGCTCTTTTCCAGCGTGATTGGCGCTCATGCAAGAGGCCGGCGATACGCTCCCAAGTCGCATTCCAGTCATACATCGGTTCACGCCCCAACTTCGTATCTATATCCTGCACATCGTCGAGTAAAGACGGACAAGCATCCAAGAAGCGAACCTTGTCTTCTATAGTCATCCGATAGCGCAAGCGCAAAGGACGCTCCACAGTTACTCGAGTATATCCTAAGTCCTTATTATTCAAAATCCTGGATATATCGCCATGTGCATGTTCGCCATAGCACCTTACAATTTCCCGTATCTGGTTATCTGTGATATGCCTGCGCTTGCTTCCAAGGCTTCGCTTATTACCCTCACTGCCACCTGCAGCCCACATATCGCGTGCGTCTAGAAGTTGTACCTTGCCCTTGCGTCTCCTTTCCTTACGATTGGTTAGAATCCAGATATAAGTGCCAATACCTGTATTGTAAAACATCTGTTCAGGCAACGCGATGATCGCTTCCAACCAATCATTTTCAATGACCCACTTTCGGATGTTGCTTTCACCCGAACCGGCACCACCAGTAAAGAGCGGCGAACCACTGAAAACAATAGCCAGTCGCGAACCATGCTTATGCTCGTCTGGACGTACAGGTTCCCGCTTGTCCCACATGTGTTGCAAAAAGAGCAGCGAGCCGTCACTCACACGTGGCAGTCCAGCACCAAAGCGACCGTCAAAACCACGTTGGTCATGTTCCTGCTTAATCTGCCTGCGCTGTTTCTTCCAATCCACGCCGAATGGGGGGTTGGTGAGAAAGTAATCGAATGTATACCCCGCGAATTGATCTTCGCTGAAACTATCGCCGTATCGGATGTTTTCACCACCTCCATTGTGATCTACCTGCTTCATCAGCATATCGGATGCCGCGGTAGCAAAGGCGCGGCTATTGTAATCTTGCCCATAAACGTAAAGATTCGCCGCACGATGATGCTCACGCAGATAGTTCTGTGCCTCTGCCAGCATTCCGCCAGTACCACAAGCCGGATCAAGCATTTTGCGGACAGCACCGGGTTTGGAAAGCAGTTCGTCATCCTCAATAAAAAGAATGTTCACCATCAGCCGAATGACCTCGCGTGGCGTGAAATGATCGCCCGCGGTCTCGTTGGCCAGTTCGTTGAAACGGCGAATGAGATTCTCGAAAATGAGACCCATTTGCTCATTGGGAACTGTTGCCGGGTGTAAATCGACATCAGAGAATTTGGAAACCACGAGGTAGAGTATATTCGCCTCGTGCATCCGCTCGATCTCGTTCTCGAATTCGAAGTACTCAAAAATATCGCGAACATTCTTTGAAAAGCCATTGATATAGTTCACAAGGTGCGTTGCGATGTTGTCAGGGTCACCTTTGAGTTTTTCAAAGTCAAGAGGGGAATGGTTGTGAAAGCGCTGTTCGGCGGCCTTATTTAACTTCACCTTCAGTGCCCTCCCATCGAATTTATCCTTTCTCCTCTCATATTCGGCCAAAACCGTAGCCTTTGATGAGGCAAGTACGCAATCGAACCGGCGCAGCACGGTCATGGGGAGCATGACCCGCTCATACTGCGGCGGTCGGTACGGCCCACGCAGCAAGTCGGCAATCTGCCAGATCAGGTTCGAAAAGTAGTTGTGGTCAGGCATGGCACCTGTATGTACTTCGCTTCATGCATTTCCGTCAAGTTGGATCGGATGGAAGCAATATCGCAATACTGGACCTTATTTTCCAAATTTTTTTTCACCCCTCACCCCAGCGCCCGCAGCATATCCCCGATCTTCTGTTCGATTTCCGCCCACTCGCCAGCGGGGTCGGAACCTTCCACGACGCCGGCGCCCGCAAACAGAAACAGGGAGCGACCGCGGGCCAGCCCGCATCGGAGCGCCACGGCGAATTCCGCGGCCTGGGGGCCTATCCACCCCACCGGCCCCGCATACCAGCCCCGATCAAACCCTTCGAGGTCGCGAATGGCCGCAAGGGCGGGTTCGGCTGGATATCCGCCCACCGCCGGGGTAGGATGCAGCGCCGCCATGACGTCGCTTCCGTGCACCCCCCGCCACAACAGGCCGCTGCTCCGCGAAACAAGGTGCCACCGGAGGGCTTGCTGCAACCCGGAGGCGGCTTCGTCTATTCGAAATTCCTCGCACAAGGGGCGCAGCGCCTGGCGAATGCTTTCCCGCACGTAGCCATGCTCGCGCTGATCCTTTGCGCTGGCCAAAAGCGAATCCAGCGCCCGGGCGTCTTCGGCCTCCGTATCGCCCCGAACGCAGGTTCCGGCCACCGCCTCCGTACGTATGTACTGCCCGCTGCGGTGAAAAAGGCGCTCCGGGGAAGCGCCCACGAAGGCGGCGTCGGGATCGAATTGAAATCCGTAGTGAAAACAATTCGGCGTACCCTCCTGCAACTGCTTCAGCAAAGCGAACGCATCCAGCGAATCGGAAAAAGCGAGGCGCGTCCGCCGGGAAAGCACCACCTTTTCGAGCGGTCCGGGTTGCGCAAAGGCGTTCAGCGACCAGTCCACGTTCCGCGCCCAGCCCGCCTCGTCCGGCTCGTCCGTCCGCGAAAGCAAACGCGGCATGTCCCGCCCGGAGTCCGACCCGGCAAAGTCGTCCGGAAACCGAAGCCGCGCTATCCGGGACAGAATCGCTTCCTTGCGGGCGCCGTCGCGGGGCAACACAAGGTTGCACGCCAGCATCCCCTCGTTTTCGTTCCGCATATAAACGAACCGGGGCAGCGTAAACAGGAAGGTCGGGAAACCCCGCCAAACCTCGTCGGCGGCCGCATTCGGATCGAACCGGAACCCCCCGAAATAGCGCGCCCGCGCATCGCTTTTCGGCAACACCGCGTCCAGTTGCGCGCGAAGCGTGGCGTATCCCGCATCCGGGCCACCCACGCACTGGTCCGCCGCGCCCACCGCCGCCGCCGCCATACTGTCCCCGCGCCCATGCCAGTATATTTTCGGAAGCAACGTCTGCGCGGCGAGCCATGCAAACGGATCGAAGGGCGCCACCGGAACGATCAGGCGCGCAATGCGGCGTTCCCCGTCGCGCGGTCCCGCCTGGCCCAACACTTCTTCCACCCGACAGGCAAGCATGCGGCGCGCAGGGCCCGGATCGCGGAGAACGTCGTCGGAAACAAGAATGTCTTGTTCTTCAAGCATGCGCGCGGCGTATCCAGCCGACTTAATCGATACGCTGGTAATACGTAAGGCGCCGGGGTATCATCTCTATGTCCCGAAGCGAAATCCCGTCCGGCGTTTCCAGATGCGGCTCCACATGGCCGGTCGTGTCCCGGCGAATGTCGTCCCAGGAAACCGTGGCGAAAAAATCCATGGCCCGGTGGGCTTCCTGATACTGCGACAACGGAACCCGGAACCGCACGGTCACTGTCGAAGGTTCGAGCGACACAAGCGGGCGCGTGGACGGCTGCCCCTGCACCGTAACGCCAAGTTCGCGGGTGTCTTCCGTAAATTCCGCAGATATCGCCTGCAACGACACCTCTTCCACATTTTTCTGCACCAGACCCGCCAGCGTATCCACCAGAGCCAGGCGGGCATTCAGCGTGTCGCGCACGCCGCGAAACGTTTGCGAAACCGTGGGCCATTCGTCGAGGCCGCTTACGACGGACACGGCCCCCGTCACCACCACGGAATCGGGGGATACCGCAGGCGGCGCAAGCAAGTCGTACGTGGCGGGCGTTTCGAACGTCGCATGCGCCCGGACAGGAATCGCGCGCGCGATGCGGCGCTCCTTGAAGAGCGTAGCCATCGCCGGCGCGACGGACTGCACCTGCACCTCCGACAGGAACTCCGAAACGACGTCCAGCACCTGCACTTGCGACTGCGACGCATCCATGGGAATGACGGGCGAACGCAATCCGAGCCGGAAGAGCGTCCACCCCTCGCCGACGGCCTGCACGCGCACCCTGTCTGGAGGATACTGCGAAAGCGCCTGGTCTTCGGGAACGTTAATGACCTCCACAGGAAGTTCGAGGGTCCTCGTCTGCGTCTCCCGCATGGTGAAGGTAAACCAGAGCAAGGTCGATACGAGAATCGCCAGAGCAATCTCCACGGTGCGGCGGTTCGAATCCGCGTCGGCGCCCGGGCCGGAAGGGCGCGCAAACAGGGGACGATGGGCAAGCGCCTGATGCAGACGCTGCCGGAGAAGGGTTTGCAGGGATTCCCTGCCCGATTCCGGATCGATTCGAGACACGGCGAAGAAGAACTTGGACGGTCGGGCGTTAGACGCGCCCGGCGACGGGTTTGTTCGATTCTTCGAAATCGGTTGACATTTACCCAAAAACATCGTATCTTGAAAATTGCTTGCAGTCTCGCCACGCTGGCGCAAGCAATTGGTCAGGGCCCCGGGGATGGGCATCCCGGCAACGCACATCGGCCCAAAGCGAAACCGTTTTATCCTGTTGTACGCATCCAGCACGCCATGAAAGTACTTTTCGAATCTCCCAGGCGCCTTGTCCTTCTTGGAGCGGGGCTATTCATCGCGCTCATATTGATTGGAGGGACATTCAAGCCCATCCGATCCGGACATGTTGGCGTGATTCAGACCTTCGGCGCGGTGCACGCGGAACCCATGTCCGAAGGGCTCAACCTCAAACGACCTTTGCTGGACAAAGTCACGCAAGTCAACATCAAACTACAGACCGAGTCGGTTAACGCATCCGCGGCGTCGAAAGACTTGCAGACGGTTCAGACAGAGGTGTCCTTGCAGTATTCCCTGGTCGGGCCGATCGTGCCCGCGGTATTCCAGAGGATAGGCCGGCGCGACGCCGTAGACGCTACGGTAATCCTCCCGGCTATTCAGGAATCGGTGAAATCCGTTACGGCCAGATTCACTGCCGAGGAGCTGGTAACGCAACGCGCTACCGTGAAACTGGAGATTGAGCAGGAGATCGAAGCCTTTATCGGCAAAACGCTTGAAGACAAAGGCGTAACAGGCGCAATGCAGATAGCCAACGTAGCCGTTACGGATTTCCAGTTTTCCGCAGAGTTCAACGCGTCGATCGAGGCCAAGGTGAAGGCTGAGCAAGACGCGCTACGCGCCGAAAACGAGAAATTGCGCCGCATTACGGAAGCAGAAGCGGCGGCGGCCGAGATTGAATTGGCGGCGGATGCGGAAGCGTATCAGGTGGAAGTGATTTCCAGGGCGAATGCCGACGCGATCCGCCGGGAAGCCCAGGCGCTTGCCCAAAATCCCCGCTTGATCGACCTTCGCGCCGTGGAGAAGTGGGACGGCAAGGTTCCTTACCTCAATGGCGGTTCGTCGATCCCGATCATTTCCTTGCCGAACGCAGAATAAAGAGGGGTTGCAACAAGCCGAGGTCAGTGCCCCCGCGGATCGTTGCTAACCAGAAGGCTGGCAAGAAAGACATCCGCCTGAAGTGTCTTGCGGACTACTTTCCAATTTTCGAACGCTGCTTGCGCCATGCTGAGGAGATACAGCGCTTCCGAGCGCGTAAAGCGATGCGCTCGATTATAATCCGCCTCATGGCGCGCCTGTTGCAGTTCGACAAACGCCTCCGCCACATTGACAAGTTGCGGCTGGATAGACTGTCCATTCAATCCCGGGTGCATCCGGACATTTGTAGTCAAGGCCGAGTATGATTTGGCCACCTTGTACATCTTGCCGTGGTTGAATGCGCGCGCGACGACATCCCGCAATGCCGCCCGATCATTGCCTGTAAACATCCGTTTCGCCGCCTCGTCAATCAAGAGGTGGAACAGTGAGTAATAAGATGCTGAAACGGATCGACGCAAGCTCGCCTGGCGCGGCTTTTTAGACTCCTTGACGGCCAGATGCCGAGCCTGCCGCAGCAATTCCCCGTGCAGGCTCATAATGCTTCGGCGCGTTCATCGGAAACCGAACGGAAGCGTACATACGGTTGCCAGGAGGCGCCCGTCTCGCGGCGGGTTACGTTGCGCACCACTTCTTGCACCTGCTCGCGCAACCCCCGCTGCCGCGCGAAATCGATATGGTCAATATCCAGCACTGGCCAGACCCAGACCGCCGGATCGCCAACCCAATCGGAACCGGTCTCGACAATCCACCGAACGACTCGTTCCGTCTTTTCGAGCTTCCTGAGCTCTTGCTCAATGAATTCCGGCGTTATTTCCATATCGACGCACCCTGCATTTTGAATCTCATGGCGACTGCTTATATCCCATTGCATCAGAAATTGATCCAGAAAAGACGAAATAAATCGGGTGTTTTTGTGAATGTTCACGCTGGCGTCTCCCTGAGATTTTCGGCTGGATGACCCTCATAGATTCGGATGTCAGGGGCAAATGAACAATATTTTGAGAATCTACCCCCCGTCCGCCAGCCACGAAGCCATCCGGCGGCGGAAGGCGGCATGTTCCATCGAACGGGGGATTCGGGCGAGACGGCACTCGGCCCGCTCCAGTACGCGCGTCAACGTCTCTCGCCACCGCTGGAACACATCGAGCGCGGAAACAGACGGCAAGCGCCCCTCCGCTTCCCGGTGCATGGCGTGCCAATGAAGATGATTATGAAATCCGGCGTATTCCGCCTGCATCACATGCACGCTCATCGCGGCGGCGCGGGCCGGAGAAATTTCGGAAATATGAAGGTCCGGGCGATCTTCGCAAAGCAGAATAACGTAACGAAATACCGGGCCGCCTTCCCGGTTGCAGCCGTCGTACAAAACGTCGGGAGCCATGCGGCGACGAACGAAAGCCAACCCTCGGCTACGATGCACCGCCCAGTGCAAGCGGTCTGCCGCCGCGCGCCCGCCCAGCAAACAACGAGCCAATTCCGGGTCGCCTTCGACGTTATAGCCATATATCTTGGGCCACGCGAGATTGGGCCATACGTGGCCATCCCCGCCTACGAAAGAAATATCGTCGGCTACGAAGCGAAAACCATGCCGGCGGCACAACGTCAGCGCCAGGGAGGTCTTGCCTGCGCCGCCCGTGCCCCCGATCAGGGTTACCCCGCGTTCGTCCGAAAACGAAGAAGCGTGAACAAGCCCCAGGTCCGGCATCCAGTACGCGGCGGGCCCGGTCACCCATTCGTGAAAAATAATTCCGGCGCGCTCCTCTCGCGAGGTGTACTGCATATCCGCCATGCGCCGCATGCCGCGCTTCAGGAGAGACGCTGCGGCAACCGGATAGAAATCGACCCCGGAAAGCCGATCCTTTGCAAAACGAAAACGGACGGTCGCCATGCGGCCCCGAACGATGAAACCGTCCTCCATTTCATAGTGAATGGAAGGATTGGCGAACCGCAGTCCGTCGTATTCCACTGGCGCATACCGGACAACCAGATCCGGGGATGCCGACCCCGCCGCCGCAGGATATGCCGCCAACTCCTTTTCCAGAATGGCTGCGCCCTTTGAGGCGTCGCGCCAAACCGCCACATTCCGCCCCATCATGCGATAGGCACTGGTTCGATCAGCCACCATGCCCTCTGCTTCCGATGCAATTTATACGGAAAACTTGAGAGGGGACGGTCCATGCCGAAGCGCGGAATCTGAAAAATAACGAAAATACCCCAAAGGCGCGAGCGCAATCCGTTGACCTCATCCCCACGGATTCGCCGTTCGAGAAGGGCAAGGACCTCCACGCTACCGCCGGATTGGCACGGTACTTTCTCTGGGGGGGGGGGGTAGGGCTATTCGTCATCGCGTCAAGGGGACTGTTACGTAAGTAGGGTCAGCAATATATGACTTTTCTCCGAAATGTCAATATCCGTTATTGCGACTTGCACAGAAACCCCTTGTCTAACATTCTATATAATCCGCATTGCAATTTTACAGCAAGCCATTACTTGAAGACCACGCAGCCGGAAGAAGGCATTGTTCGCTACAAGGCCCTCAAAAATATGATCTGGGCCTTGACAATCTGACGCCGAGCAACGTATCTTATAGCCGGAAATGCGTAAATACACCCCAGCCCTGCGTTTGGAGCGGTTCTGAAAACAGCCCGGTTTTTCAGACCATTCCTGTGCGTCACAACAATTCGCCACCCCATAAAACGCTCCCATGAAAAGGACAAACCTCCTGCTTTTGGCATTGATCGCGTTTTTAGCGGCGTGCGAAGATCCTGCAGTATGGGAAGGGTCTTCTTATATTATCATAAATAGAGATGTTAACGAAATGTTTGAACCATCAGGAATTGCAATAGACGATGAATATAATTTTTTTATATCCACAAAACTTATAACAGGATATGGACTGGACGATAGGGTATATGTATATCCATATGCAAGCACAGATTTTGATAGCGTCTTTTATTTTACTTGCGTGGGCAATTTTAGAGGTATGGATTGGCACAATAATATAGCATATGCTTTAGGAGACGATCCAGATGATATTCATAGATATAATATGTTTACAAATACAGAATTTAGCGTATATGACATACCTAATCCGTACGATGATCCAAGAGGCCTTGCATTACTGCCAAACGGCAATGTATTAGTAGTTGATGTAGAGGACAATAAATTAGTAGAATTTTCTATTGCATCAGAAACAATTATTAGCATTGAATATAAAAATATAAAAAACAATAATAAATCAAATTTATCCACATGCTCGAATAGCAACAGATATATTACGGATTCTTTAGAAACAATAGTTCGCATAGATGATCTACATACAAATAACACGCATGCATCAGGTTTATCAATAGATTCTAATCTTAACAGATATGTCACAGATGCATCTGATGATTTAATATATAAATATGATAGTGCTAATGTATTTAAAAATACTATACCTTTACATCCTGAGAATACAAATCCACAAGGTATAACAATAAAACAAAATATAATATATGTATTAGATAACACCGCAGACGAATTAACAGACAGAATTTATATTTATCCACTACAATGAGGTATAATAAATTTTCAAAAAAATGAAACACGCTATCATCGCTTATCCGCATTCGAACAATCTGGGAGACTGGGTTCAGTCTCTGGTTATTCCAAGGTTATTTGAGGGTCAGTTCACAGAAATAGATCGGGAAAGTTTACACAAATACAGAGGCGAACCTCTGCATCTTGTTTGCAATGGATGGTTTATGGAAAATCCCGACCGTTGGCCTCCGTCCGACAACATCACACCTCTTTTTATTTCCTTTCATATCAATCCCCGGGCGCAAAAAGAACTTACACGTGCCCGAAGCATTACCTATTTCAAAAAATACGAACCCATCGGTTGTCGAGACCTCTATACAAAAAATTACTTGAAAGTCATGGCGTACGAAGCTATTTTTCGGGCTGCCTGACCTTGTGTTATCGAAGAGAAATGTTTCCTGAATTGCCGAAACAACGTCATGGCGTACTGCTTGCAGGCGCGCTCGACAGGCTCAAGCCTGCGCTGCATTCCGGCACGAATGCTCGCTTCGCGCCTGCAAGATTCATTCAACTTGCGAAGTATCCTCTGCGACGCCTCGAATATAATAAAGCTAAGCAAAGGCTTGAACGAAAGCTCGACGAATTGGGTATGCCGATACGGCGAATATCCCAGATTGCAGAGGCCGAGGATATCAAAAAAGGAAATACAAAGCAATTGGCGCTGGAACTGGTCCGGCAAATTGCATCCGCTGAACTGGTGATTACCTCGCGCATTCACACAGCGCTGCCGGCAATCGCCTTGCAAACGCCCGTACTCTTTGTCGCCGATGGCCTGAAACACATCAATCACAGAAGCCGTATTGAAGGTCTCGATAAATATTTTCCGAGTTGTACAACCGGAGATATGGATGCGCTCGACTTGACAAAAATAAAGCCAATGGCAAAGCACCTCGAATTATCTGGCAAACTGATAGACCGGCTCAAGGAACATCTGGGCCTCCGTATCAGAATTTAGGCGTAATTCCGCCTCACTTCCACATTCCGCCCCATCATGCGATAGACGCTGGTTCGATCAGCCATTATGCCCTCCCTTGCCGATTTGTTCGGATAAAATGGCCAGCAACGCTTCCCGGCGGCGATCCCGGTGAAAAAAGCGCTCGATATGCGCCCGGGCCGCTGCGCGCGAAGCCGCCCCCCCTGCCTCCAGCGCCGCCCGAATCGCTTCGCAAACCGCGGAAGCGCTCGGCTCGTCCACCAGAAAACCGGCGTCCCCAATACCCTCTGGAATGCCGAAAACCCGGCTCCCCACCGGCACGCATCCGCACAACATGGCCTCGCATAACGCGTTCGGCAGGCCCTCCGCCCGCGACAATTGCGCATATACGGACATTTCGTGGTATTGCGCCTGCAACTGCTCGCGCGGCAAGGGCGGAACCAGTTCCACGTTCGGCGGCGGATCCCACCGCGCAACGACCGCTTCCCGGTCCTGTACGCCTACGACGCGGAAAGAGACTTCCGGCATGAGGCGGGCCGCGGCAAAGAACAAATCGATCCCCTTGCGGCGAAAAGTACGCTCCCCCTGTATGACTCCAACCGTACCCACGACCGGCGAGCGCTCGGCAGGCCCCGCAGGCCACGCCGCCGGATCGTAGCCCGTGGGAACGACGCGCACAGCGGCAGGCGCGTCCGGCGCAAGCAGCCGAAAGCCATATTCCCGCGCTTCCGCCCCCTCTGAAAAACGATTCTGCGACCGAACGAGCGACGCCGACACCGGAAGCAGCGCGTCCATCCGGCGATACGCCATGCGGGCCAACCGGCGCCGCCAACCGGAAAGCGCCACGCCATACCCCAGCGAAGGCAGCGAAACCGCATCGAATCCGCCCACGACCGCCAGCACGGGCTTGCGAAATAAACGAGCCGCCAGCACAGGCAACGCCATGTGGTAATCAACGAACCAGCCGTAAACGGCCGCCGCGCCGGGAAGCTCGCGAAACAACCACCACGCCTGCTTGCACAACAGCCATGCAAACGCAAGCGGACCCGGCTTTTTCTCCCCCCCGAACTGGAAGGATTTTACGTTGTACGCTTCCCCCAGCAAGCGCAGATCCTCGCGCACGAACGAGGAGGGGTGAAGATGGACAAAAAGCAGTTTCTTCGGCATGGCGCGCCTCGCAGAGGACATTACCTGTTCGCCAGCAAGGCGGCGATAAGGGCCGCGATACGCGCGGCGGCGTTTGAGCCCCCCCCCCTCGATTTAGCAGGCGTGTCGGGACGCATCCGGGCCGCTTCCGCAATGCGAACGGGGTCTGCGCCCGCCAACCGGTTCCAGCCCCCTTCCAGCGTTTCCGTCCACTCCGTTTCTTCGCGCAACGTAACGCACGGCACGCCGAGCCAGAGAGATTCTTTTTGCAGCCCGCCCGAATCCGTCAGCACGGCGCGGGCATGGCGAACCAGCGTAAGCATGCGCAAATAGCTCAGCGGCTCCGTAACCTCCACATTCTCCGGTACGTAAACCCCTTTCAGGCGGGCGCGCGTCCTCGGATGCAGCGGGACCACGACCGGCGCCCCCAGCCGCCCCAATCCGTCGAAAATCCCGCCGAGACGTTCGGGATCGTCCGTATTGCCCGCCCGGTGCACCGTGGCCACGTAATACGCGCCTGCATCATGCGGCGTCACGGATTCCAGGGGCGCGCTCCGTTCGGCGGCCTCCGCAAACAAGCGCGTGGCGTCCAGCATGACGTCGCCCGTCCTGTGCACCCCCTCCACGATGCCTTCGGCAGCGAGGTTGCGCACCGCGCTTTCCGTGGGACAACAAAGCACCGAGGACAACCGGTCGGTCACTACCCGGTTGATTTCCTCCGGCATATCGCGCTGGAACGAGCGCAACCCGGCTTCGACATGAACAAGCGGAATGCCCAGTTTGGCAGCCACCAGCGCCCCGGCCAGCGTACTGTTCGTATCGCCGTACACCAGCAGTCCGTCCGGCAGGGGAGATTGCGTCAGCAGGGCTTCCAGGCGCATCATGGTTTCGCCGGTCTGCACGGCATGGGTTCCGGACCCCACGCCAAGATTGGCGTCGGGGTCGGGCAGGCCCAGTTCTTCGAAGAAAACGGCGCTCATTTCCGGGTCGTAATGCTGCCCGGTATGCACCAGCGTTTCCCGAATGCCCGCATCCATGAGCGCGCGGCGCACGGGAGCGGCCTTCACAAACTGGGGGCGAGCGCCAACGACGGTTACGATATGCATGGCGGGTGGGCTATGCGCGCAAAACGCATTAAACAGGCATAATCAATTGATCAATGGGGAAATTACGACCGATCCGCAAGATGGGAAAGCAACGCCGCAAGCCGCCCGGCCTGTTCCCGGCGACTGTACCGCAGGATCCGATCCGGCGACGCGCCTTGCATGGGCGCGCCCGCCCGCCACGCTTCGTAGTGCCTTCGCAGAAAAGCGCGCACGCCCGCCGCATCCTCGAAATCGAACAGCCGCCCGCCGCCGGTTTCCTCCAGAATGCGGGCGGCGTCCCCATGCACAGGCCCCAGGGCCAGCACAGGCCGCCCCGACGCAAGGTATTCGTACAGTTTGCCCGTCGGAATGCCCTCCGCCCCCGGCACCCGATTGATGGAAAGCAGCAGCAAGGCCGCCTCGCGCATCCGCGCAATGGCCTCCCGATGCGGAACGTACGGCAAGGCGTCCAAAGGAACGTCCGGGCAGGAAGCCGACGCCGAAGCCAGCACAGAGGAATCCACCTGACCCGTGAAACGAAGACGCAATCGGGGCCAATCCAGCGCAGGATCGGACAGCGCCTTCCAGAGCGCCTCCGGGTTCCGGGCGCGGTTCATATACCCTACATGCGCCACGACGAACGCATCTTCCGCTACGCCGCGCTCGGGGGTTTCTGCGAAATCCGCCGGGTCGAACCCGTTTTCAATCAACGCCGGCGCCGCATACCCCCGCTCGACGAGCCGCCGCTGCATGCCGGGGCTCACCACGGAAACGCCGTCCGCGCGCCGCAACACGCGCCGCTCAAGCAACGCATCCAGCGCCCGGGCAGGCGCGGTCATAGGCAATTCTTCCCGAAAATCGATCTCCGTCCAGGGATCCCGCAAATCGGCAAGCCAGGGCGTCCCCCGCCGCGCCGCCAGGCCCACCAGATGGGTAGAATGCGGCGGCCCCGTCGTCAGGATGGCGTCGAAGGGCTGTCGCAGCAACTTCCGCGCCCGCGCCGCCGCGAAAGGAACCCACCCGATCCGCGCATCCGGCACAAACAGGTTGGCCCGAATCCACCGCGCAAGCCGGCGGCGGGACGCCGCGCCCGCCTCCCCCGTAAACCCGACCGTCACGACGTCCTGCTTTTTCCGGCGCAACAGCCGGGCGTACCCTGCATACGGATCCCATGCCCCGGTGCGCTCCACCGGCGTCCCGCCTGGAATGTCCGCCACGGAATCCGGATCGGGGTCCGGCCAGGAGGCGCACTCCGGGCGCACGGTCAGCACGGTGGGGCGCCATCCGAATTCGGGAAGATATTTCGCGAACTTGAGGCTGCGCTGCACGCCGGACCCGCCCGACGGCGGAAAATAGTATGTAACGAACAGAAGCCGCTTCATGCCCGGGGCGCCGAGGAACGAACCTGCCGGCGTCTGCGCCGCCAACCCATCGCCAGCAGGAGGAGCGCGCCCCCGTAAACCAGCGCGGTCGAACCGGCGCCGACCGCTACGCCAATACGATGCCGGGGCGGATCGAACCGGAAGACCACTTCATGCGTCCCCGCAGGGACGGGCACGCCGCGCAACATATGATCGACCTGCGCAATGGGAACCGCTTCGCCGCCGACCATGGCTTCCCACCCGGCGGGATAAAACACTTCGCTGAGCACAAGCAGCCGGGGCGCGTCCGTCTCCACGCGCAGCGCGATCTCGTGCAGGGACCAGGATTGCATCTCCACCCGCGCCACGCTGGCCGAATCGACAGGAACCAGATCCAAGGCAAGCGGCTCGTACAGGAGGGCCGTTTGGCGCACGTCGAACGCCGGGTCGCGCAAACGCGCAAACGCCGAGGGCCCGTCGCTCGCCATTTCCGCCTCGCCGACCAGCCAGGCGCGGGGCGGGACATCCGCGTTTTCAAGCACAAGCAGGCCCGTCTGTTCGCCCCGATACGCCACCGTCAGGCCCGGCAGCGGAGCAGGGGAAATCACATAGCGGACGCCCAGCAAATCCAGCGCGTTCGCGTTGGGCAAGCGCGTGCCCGGCTCCGCGTACAACGCGTCGATATAGTCCTGCGCCAGGCGCAGTTTCGCGCCATGGTACCCCCCGACGGATTCATAATGGTAGGACGGGCGGGCATGCTGAAACGGGCTTCCCGATTCAAGAGACAACACGCGGAACCGCCCCGGACCGCCCGCCGCCTCCTGTCGTTCGAGAATGTAGCGGTCCACGTCGTACGTGGCGATCTGGTCTGCAACCTCGCTGGCCCGGACCAGATCGTCCTCGTTGAAATAGCGCCGCCCGACGCCCCACAAGTCCACCGTGGCCAGGAGCGCAAGCGCGGCGGCAAGCGCCCACCTTGGGGCCTTGCCCAACCGGAAAAGGAGCATAACGCCGCCTGCAAGCAGCAAAAAGAACAGCGACCGCTGCATTTCGGACCGGAACGTATCCTCCCGAAGCGCATGCTGCTCGGCAAGGTAATTGCGAACGTAGGGCGCCACGCGGGGATCGTTCGGGGAAATGTCCGGTTGCTGCGCCAGGAGCGACTGCGTAAGCTGCGCCTCCTCGTCCGGCGCTTCGAAATCGTAGAACGCGCCGGGCGCCAGCGCAAGCAATAGCAATACCCCCGCAACGCCCCCGAATATCCACCGGAGGGCGCGCCAGGCCGCAGGATCCCCGCCGGGTCCCGCATCGCGTCCCAGTCCGCGCAGCCCGAACGCAGCCAGCAACGCCAGCGCAAACGCCGTAATCGCCAGCCAGCTCTCCGGTACGCGAAAGGCGTTGAACATGGGAAAATGCTCGTACATGAAACGATTCAGCAGCGGAAAATTCGACCCCAACGAAAACAGCATGGACAACAGCGCCATGATCGCAAGGGCGAGCACGCCCCGGTTTCTCCATTGCCGCAACGCAAACGCCGCCAGCGCCAACACGATCGGCCCGATATAATGCGGACCTGCCGTGAACGGCTTCGACCCCCAATAGGTCGGGCTGGCGCCGCCGTACGCGTCCGCCGCAAGCAACGTGATCAGTTCTCCCGCGCCCTGGCTCCACCCCATCGCGTAGTCCCAGTCCAGCCCGGACAGCGCGCCGCCCACGGCCCCCCGAATCGTATAGGCCTTGTATTCGAAATGCAGCAAGTAGGGCTGCGCCACCAGCAATACGCCCAGCGCCCCGCCCAGCGCCAGCCAGGCCGTAGCCATGGCGAACGGCTTCCAGTCCTTCCGCAGGACCGCGTGCGCGCCCTCGACGACCCACCAGACCCCCAGAAAAAACGCTACGTAATAGGTGATTTGCACATGCCCGCCCCGCAAATTGACCCCCAGCGCCATCGCGAAAAGCAAGGCGGCCAGCAAGCCCGGGCGCCGAAGCGCCCAGGCGAACGCCAGCACGAGCCAGGGCGCGAAGCACAGCGTAATGAACCGGGAATTGTGCCCCGCAATCAGGATGAACGTCATGTAGGTGGCGAGGCCGTACGCCACCGCCGCCAGCAAGGCGGCCAGGCGGTCCTTCGTCAAAAAGAAGGCAAGCAGCCAGGTCCCGACGAGCAATACGATAAAGTGCGAAACCGGCCAGATCGCTTTCCGAAGCAGCGCCGGAATATCGTCCAGTTGGGGAATCTTCTCGGCATAGGCGATCATGTACCCGGGCATGCCCCCGAAGGCGTTCGGCGCCCACAGCGCCTGCCGGCCCGTCTCCTCCTCGTACGCAAGCATATACTCCGCCATGGCCCGCCACCGCACCGTATCGTCCCCGACCAGCGCGCGCCCGGAAAACACGGCGGGCGCGAAAAAACCGAACGCAACCGCCAGCAAGGCGACAAGGCACGCGATATGCCGGGCGCGTCCGTCGAGACGATCCCAGAGGCCTGCCTTGTTCCGGTCCCGGGCGTTCGCCGGAGAGGAACCTCGCGCCGGGGTAGCTTTTTTTCTGCCTCGCGCTCGCGCCATACGTCGGATGTATTACTCGATAAGGATACGCTGATTAAATTCGCGTTCGTACCCGGCTGAAAAATCCCTTTCGGATACGCTATTCGATTACCTTGGGAACGCGAAAATACGCGTCGTCCGCCTCGGGCGCCCCCCGAAGCGCTTCTTCGCGCGAGATGCGCGCGCGGGCGGCGTCTTCCCGAAACACATTGCGCATGTCCAGCACATGGGACAGGGTTGGAACGCCTTCGGTGTCGAGTTCCTCCAGTTTCGCTACGTACGCAAGCACCTCGCTCATTTCCCGGGCCAGCCGCGCCTCTTCCTCTTCGGTAAAGCGAAGCCGGGCCAGCGAAGCAATGTATCGCACTTTTTCGACGGTAACAGCCATGGGATACGCTCAGAATATGCTGATGTGAAAATCTCGTATGGAACGTCGGGGCAATCAGTCGGAAGCGGCGTCGAGCGGTTCGGCAAGACGCGCGCGCACATACTCCATAAGGGCAGGAATGTCCCGGCGCGTCTTCCCTTCGAGGGAAACAGGCTCCCCGACGACCATGCGCAGCGCGCCCCCCCGCAGCAGCCGTTTCTTTTCGTGCAGCAGGCGATGCCCGTCCACGATGGTTACGGGCGCTATCGGAACGCCCGCCTCGACCGCCACGGCAAACGCCCCCTTCCGGAACGGCTGAAGATGCGGTCCGTGCGAGCGGGTTCCCTCGGCGAACACCAGCACCGAATTGCCGCCGCGAATGCGCGCTCCCGCTTTGCGCAAACTCTCCACGGCGCGGCGCGGATGGCTCCGGTCAATGAAAACCGACGCCGAATTGCGTATGGCGAACCCCAAAAAGGGTACGCGGGCCAATTCCGTTTTGGCCAGAAACCCGAAGGAATATGGAAGCGCGGCGCTCAAGGCGAGAATGTCCAGCAGATTCTGGTGATTGCATATAAATACGGTCGGACCGTCCCTGTCGATCCCGGCGCGGTCCGCAACGCGCACCCGAATGCCGCTCAAACCAAGGATGACGCCGCCCCACACCCGTCCGTTGCGCTTGAAATTACGGGCGGTAGGCCAGATCCAGTGCGTCGCCGTCTGGACGATCGCCATAACGACGGTCCAGAGCGCCGCCACCGCAAGAAACCATACGAAATGCAACCGCGCGATCCACGTCGCAAAGGTACTTTCCGGAACGAATCCGCCGGGCCCGGGCTGATGTATGGGCCGATGCATGGTGTTTCGGGCGATGTTTGTTGTCTCTGTACGCAAAGCAGACTATTTCCTTATACTTCCCGTAAAATAGGAACCGTTGGGACGCCGAACACGCGCACGGTGGCGCGTCGCGGAAATTTCCCGGTAAATCGGGCCGAGCGCGTAACATACCGCCGCGCCCCTACGTATAGATGCCGTATCCGGGGCGTTTTTTCGCCTTATTCGGAGTACGCCATAGCCATACCCCAAAAAACGACCAGCGCCATGCAAAGCAACGCGAACGACGTACAGAACGACTTGAACGATTTCTCCCGGGAAACGCTCGAAAAAATCAAAATCAAGGGAAATCAGCTCATGGACCGGGTCCGCGACGCCATCGAGGAAGGCACGGCGCGGCGCATTCTGGTGCAACGGGGCGACCGGATCGTGATGGAATTCCCGCTGGTCCTCGGCGTCGGAGGCGCCGCAGCCGCCATCATGATTGCGCCGACCCTTGCAGCCATTGGCGCGTTCGCGTCGCTCGCCAGCGACATTCAGGTGGTGATCGAGCGGCGGGCGGACGACAAGGCCGAGGCAGGCGCGGAAGCATCCGAAGCGCCGCCGAACGAAGCCTGAACCGGGCAATCAGGGCCGCGCCGGATCGAACGAGGCGGGCTGCGCCGCCTTCCCCACCCGGCGGTACGAACGGTCGAAATACACCAGCGGCCGCTTGCCCGCAGCAGCCTCCCGGATATCCGTAACGCGTCCCAGCAGGATGGAATGGTCTCCCGCGTCGTACGCCGCGTGGCGCGCGCACAGGAACGTCGCCAGCGCGTCGGCCAGCAGGGGAAGGCCCTGCGCGTCCACCCGGTAATCGACGCCGCGAAATTGCTCGACCCCCGGCATGTCCGGCGTGGCGAAACGATCCGAAAGGTGCGCTTGCCCTTCGTGCAAGACGTGCAATGCAAACCGGTCGGCGCGGGCGAGCAGATCGTATATCCCGGCGTCCCGGCTGATATTAAACGAAAGAAGCGGCGGAGATAGCGAGGCGCTCGTAAACGAACCGATGGTAATGCCGCGTATCTCCCCGCGGCCATCCGAGGCCGTCACCACGGACACCGGCGACGGCGCCCGGCGCATCGCCCGGCGCAGCCCTTCGCGCGCTTCGTCGGACGCATCCGGGGCAACTTCCGCGCTGCCCTGCGCCGTTTCCGCCCCGCTCCGATCTCCCCAAAGACGTCGATCAACCGGGTCCGCCATTACGTAAACGCATCCTTGACCTTGCTAAAGAAGGATTTGTGCCGATCCGACCGGTCCGGCTGCGGACGAAACGACGGGGAGTCGCGCATCCCGGACAGCAAGGTCCGCTCCTCGTCGGTGAGGCGTTCGGGCGTCCATACATGCACCCGCACCATCTCGTCGCCGCGCCGCGCGCCCTGCAATTCGGGCAGTCCCTTGCCGCGCATGCGCAAAACCTTGCCGGACTGGGTGCCGGGCTCGACCTGAAGGCGCGCCCGGCCCGTCAGGGTGGGAACCTCTACGGCGGCCCCAAGCGCCGCCTGGGGAAACGAAATATACAGGTCGTGGAAAATGTCCAGGCCGTCGCGCTCGAAATGCTCGTGGGGCTTTTCCCTGATCTCGATGCGCAAACCGCCCGCCGGTCCGCCCCGAACGCCTGCATTGCCCGCGCCGCGCATCGTCAGATAATTGCCCTCGTGCACGCCTTGCGGCACGTTGACGGGAATAGTCTCCTCCCCTTTCGCGCGCCCTTCGCCGCCGCACGCGGGGCAGGGCGTACGCACCACCCGGCCTTCGCCCCGGCAAACATGACAGGGCTGCACATTGATGAATTGTCCGAAAACGGAGCGCGAAACCTGTCGGATTTCTCCCGCGCCGTTGCATGCGGAACATGCGGCGTACCCCGCTTCGCGCCCCTCGGCGCCCGTCCCGCCGCACGGCTCGCAAGCCAGAAACTTGCGCACCTTGATTTTTTTCTCGACGCCCTCGCTGATTTCTTCGAGCGTGAGCGGAAGCGTTATGCGCAGATCGCTGCCTGCGCCCCCGCCGCGCCGCCGTCGCTCGCGCCGCTGCCCGGCGAACATTTCGTCGAAAATCGTCCCCGACCCGCCGAAAATGTCGCTGAACGCGCTGAATATATCGTTGACGTCATGGAAACCGGCGGGCCCCGCCCCGCCATTGCCCTGTACGCCGGCATGTCCGAAGCGGTCGTATTGTCCGCGTTTTTTCGGGTCGGACAAGACTTCGTAGGCCTGGGCCGCTTCCTTGAACTTCTGCTCGGCCTGGGGATTGTCGGGGTTGCGGTCGGGATGGTACTTCAGCGCCTGATCCCGAAAGGCGCGCTTCAGGGTATCCGCATCCGCGTTGCGGTCAACGCCGAGTATGTCGTAATAATCGGTGGCCATGAGAAAAGATCAGAATCAATCAGAATCTGGGATACGCTGAGTAAGCCCGCAAGGGACCCGCAAAAATCCTGCCGCATCCCTTCAGGCGTAGCAATACGCGCAGTAATACGCCAACATGGCAGGCATAGCGCGCCAACAGGCGCAAAATAACGATACCGGCCCCGACAACCCGCCGGAAGTTCAGGCGGACACGATCACCTTGCTGTGCCGCAGGATGTAGTCGCCCATGCGATACCCCTTCTGCGCCTCGGCCACCACGACGCCGGGCGCCGTCCCTTCCGCTTCCTGCTGCATGACCGCCTCGTGCAGCTGCTCGTCGAACGGCTGCCCCACCGCCTCGATGGGTTCGACGGCTTCTTTCGCCAGTTCGTCCATGATTTTCCGGTGGACCAGTTCGAATCCTTCCTTGAGCGCGTAGTATACCGGGCCAGGCTGCTCCGTCTGCTGCGCCTCTACTTGTTCGGCAGCGGCAAGGGAACGCCCGAAATCGTCCAGGACATCCAGAAACCGCTGTATCACAAGGCGTTTGCCCAGGCTGGCGAGGGCCGCTTTTTCTTCCTCGGTCCGGCGGCGGTAATTCCTGAATTCGGCCTCCTTGCGCAAAAGGCGATCCTCCGCCGCCTGAAGTTTTCCGCGCACCGCTTCGAGTTCGGCGGCAAGGGTTGCTTCCGGCGGCGCCGTTTCAGGCGCGGCCTCCGGCTCGTCGGGGCGGTCCGCTTCGGACGACGCTACGCCGTCTTCCGACGGTTCCGCCGCAAGAGGGGCGTCGCGATGCGTATCGTGCTCGTTCAAGGCGTATGGGAGCCGATGGGCTCGGTGGCGTGCTGTGTTTTCGCGCAAAGTGGATAAAAACGCCCAGCGCGCAAAGATGTTCAGGATACGCGGATCAAAACCCCATTCGATACGATCCCGCGCGCCGCGATCCCGTTACCCGGAAACGCCCCACGTCATGGTGGCGCCAATATGACCGGCCCAGGCCGTAAGGGCCGCCGCAAGGAGCGCCAGCAAACCGGCGGCAAGGCGGTACGGAAGACGATCCGGGGCGCTGTCCGCAAAGCGACCGCGACGGGACGCGCTCGCCGCCCAGGTTAGCAGGCCCAGCGTCGCGGAAGCCAAAAGGGCTGCAATCAGCGCGTACAGGGCCATGCGCTCGTGCAAATCCACCAGTTCGTCCACGATGGGAACGCCCGCCGCCTGCTCCGCCATGGCGTCTCCCGTAAACCAGGCGAACAGGGCGCCCGCCGCGCCCGCTGTCGCAAGCAAGCACGTAACGCGGCGCCAGAAGGGCGCCCCCCATACCATCCAGATCAGCGCCGCCAGCGCCGCCGCCAGCAAAAGCGCAATCGGGAAGTGGACGGCAAGCGGATGGAGTTCCGGGATATGGTATCGAAAAACGGCGTCCATTTGGCGCAGCGCGCATTCTTGTGAAATGTAAAGCCTGAAATTTCGTATTTTTCAGGATATTTTGCCCGTTTTTCATCGCACGGTCCGTTTTTCGCTTCGTTATGCGCTTTCTTTCCAACATGGCCGCCGCCGCGCTGGGTACGCTGGTCGCTTTCGGCCTCCTCTTTCTCGTCGGCCTGTTTCTGGCGTTCGTCGTGTCGGCGATCTCCATGTCCGGCAACGCCGCGCCGAGCGTGGGCAGCGGCACGGTGCTCACGTTCGACCTCGCCAGGCCCATTCCCGAGACGCCCTCGGTGGACGCCTTCGATCAGTTGGCCGGTACGCGCTCGAACTACAGCCTGATGGGCCTTACGGACGCGCTGGACAAGGCGGCGACAGACGAGCGCATCGACGCCCTGTGGATTCGGGTCCGGGGATTTTCGGGATTGAGCGCCAGTTCCCACGAAGTCCGCAAGGCGCTGCTGCGGTTTCGGGACAGCGGCAAGCCCGTGTTCGCTTCGAGCGACGATTATATGATGATGGAATCGACCTACTATCTGGCGTCGGTTGCCGATAGCGTCTTCGCCGCCCCGGAGGCCATGTTCGAATTCAATGGATTTTCGATGAAAACCTTCTTCTACGCCGGGCTGATCGAAAAACTCGACGTGGAGCCGCAAATCATTCGGGCCGGTTCGTTCAAGTCCGCCGTGGAGCCGTACCTGCGCCGGAACCTGTCTCCGGAAAACGAAGAGCAACTCGCCGCCCTGCTGGATTCGTACAACGAGACGTTCCTGAACGCGGTGGCCGAAAGCCGGGGAACGACCTTCGAGGCGCTGAACGAACTGGTGAACCGGAAGGCCATTTTCTCGGCGAAAGAAGCCCTTGAAGCCGGGCTGATCGACGAGCTGCTGTACCGGGATGGCGTCTTGAAGCGCATCAAGCGGCGCCTTGGCCATGCGCCGGAGGCGGAACTGCAAACGATGTCGCTGGAATCCTATGGCTTTACGCCGAACTCCGAGGCGGGGCGCTCGACGAACATGGAGGGAGAAATCGCCGTGGTGTACGCCGAGGGCACGATTCTCAACGGGCAAAGCGTCCCGGGGAATTTCTTCAGCGGCGCCGTCCTTGGAACGGAAAGCCTGGCGCGGGATATGGAAGAAGCGCGGGAAAGCGACCAGGTGAAAGCCGTGGTCCTGCGCATCAATTCTCCGGGCGGATCGGCGGCGGCCTCCGGCGCCATGTGGGAAGCCATCCGCCAGACCGCGGAAGAAAAGCCCGTGATCGTTTCCATGGGCAACGTGGCGGCTTCGGGAGGCTACTGGATTGCGACGGCGGGCGAAACCATTCTGGCCGATCCGATTAGCGTGACGGGCTCCATCGGCGTGTTCGCCATGTTTTTCGATGTCGGGCAAGCGTTCGAAAACAAACTGGGCATTACGACGGACGGGGTGCAAACCAGCCCCTATGCAGACATGCTGTCCGGGGTTCGTCCGCTGGGCGCCTACGAACGGCAGATGCTGCAGGGCTGGGTAGACGAGATGTACGATGCGTTCATTGGTCTTGTGGCCACGCGCCGCGGGCTGGACGAAGCGGCGGTGCGAAGCATTGCCCAGGGCCGCGTCTGGTCGGGGGAGGACGCGCTAACCGTCGGACTGGTGGATTCGCTCGGAACGTTGCAAGACGCGATCGCGCTGGCCGCCGACAAGGCCGGCTTGGGAGAGGGACCCTGGCGACTGCGCATCCTGCCGCGCCCGAAAACGCCTTTCGAAGCCTTTAGCGACCTGCTGACGACGAAGGGCCAGGCCGCCTGGACGCACTGGACCCGATCCCCTGCCGAGCGGCAATGGATGGATCAGGTCCGCGCCTTCGCGGCGCAGGCCCGGGACGCCGGGTCGGCGCAGGCCAGAATGCCTGTGGAGATCGTGGTGCGGTAGTTTCCTTCTTTTCGCTTTTCGCGCGAAATATTCTTTTCACGCCCTTTGACGAGTATGCGGAATACCCCCCCCCCCTCGCCCCCTTCGATGTTGTTAACGAAACCGGGACTTCGGATTTTCGCCGCGCTCGCGTTCGCGCTGTGCGCCGCCCTCGCCGCGCCTGCGTACGGGCAGGTTTCGCCGCCTGCGCCGGATGCGGCGCGCAGCGCGCTGGACGACGCGCCGACGAGCAGGACCGAAGCCCCGGAATCCCGTAGAGAAGGCGGAAATGGAGACATCGTGATTGGGAATCCCGAGAGTACGATAAAAGAAGGGAAAAGCGCTTCCTGGACGGTGCGTCTTTCGAAGCAACCCACCGGCGACGTTACCGTAACGATCACGACAAATGCGCCCGTCGTAATAGATACCGACTTCAAGACAGACGGCAACCAAAACACGCTGACCTTTACGACCTCCAACTATAAGAAGGGGAAAACCATCAGGGTAACGGCCCCGCAAGACGACAACAGCGACGACGAAAGCGGGAGCATAACGTACACGGCGAAGGGCGGCGGCTACGATAGAGTGTCTTCTATGCCCATTTTCACCAAGGACGACGATAAAATTCCAAAACTTAAGGTGGATATTACGAATCCCATCGCGGAAGGCGAGACGGGAGAGATAACACTGACCCTGAGCAAGGCGCTGAGCAAGCGGGTAGGTTTTTATATCGATATAATGCGGAAAGAGTGCGGCATCGGGTTTATCGCCGGCCAACCAACATTCAAGTGCCCACCCGGTACGCAACCAGCTGATCGGGAAGAACTGGCTTTTTCCGGCATGACGGAGCCGACCCATGGCCATGTGTACATCGACGCCGGGGACGTAACAAAGACCATTGCGATCGAGGCCCTGGCCGATACCAAAGGGGAGCCGACCGAAATCATTCAATTCAGGTTAATAATGACGGCAGGCGGCGTACCTGTTAAGAATATGTGCGACGATTGCATAGTCGATCCGGCAACGCCGCCTTACGCCTACTCGTTTAAAACCCCCTATCGCACACTGGATGGCCCTGTATGGTTCATCCAGATCAAGGACGCCAGCCAACAGATCTTGCTTCAGGTTAATAATGCAACGTCGCCCATAATGGAAGGAACCAAGGGTTCTTACCAGGCGAAGCTTGCGAGCCAGCCAACCGCCGACGTTACGGTGACGGTGAGCGGCGCGTCCGGCACGGATCTTACGGTAGATACCGACGGCAGTACGGACGGCGATCAGAACACGCTGACCTTCACCCGATCCAACTGGAATGACTGGCAGGAAGTGGACATAGCCGCTGGCCACGACGACGACACCCGCGACGAGGCGGTTACGCTGACGCATACGGCGGCGGGCGGAGACTACGAAGGGAAGCGGGCGGATATGTTCATTAGCATCAAAGACGACGACGAAGTTGGCATAACGGTTACGCAATCGAACGGGTCGACCGAAGTAACGGAGGGCGGCGCGGGCGACACGTACAGCATCGCGCTTGGCTCCCGCCCTGCGCACGACGTGTCGGTCGCTCTGCAGGTTCGCCCTGGCGCCGTCCTGACCGTCAACGGCTCGCCGGCCCTCTCGCATACGCTGCGCTTCGCTCCCGCCGCCTGGGATACCCCGCAAACGGTCTCCGTCGCCGCCATAGACGACGCCACCGACAACCCCGGCGGCAGCCGCTCCGCGACGATAACGCATACGTCTTCGTCGGCGGACGCCGATTACCATGGCCTGTCCATCAACAAGGTGTCGGTTACAATTATCGACGACGACCCCACCCGGGTTACGCTTTCGATGCCGGATGCGACCGCAACGGAGGGCGACCCGAGCGACCCGGCGAAGATCGTCCTGACGCTTAACCGGGTGCTCGGACCCGGGGAGACGCTGGCCATCCCGCTCCAGTTTTCGGGCGGCGCGCCGGTGAAGGACTTTACCTTGTCCAAAATCTCCGGGTCAGGCGTCACGCTTGCCTCGAACATGGTTACGTTCGCAGGCCCGAAAAACGGAACGACTGCGCGGGAGGCAGAGGTTGCCCTTATCGCCTCGAAAGACCCCGACGCGCTGGACAAGACCATAACCGTCTCGATCCCCGCGTCGTCCGAGCGCGGTTCGCCGAAACTTTCCGCGACCGGGCTCGCGGGCGGCGCCGTCGGCACGAGGACAGGCAGCGGCGACATTCTTTTCAAGGACAATGACGACGGGGTCGTCCGCTTTGTCTCGTCCGGGGCGAGCACAACCGAGGCGTCAGTTACGCACAACATAAGTGTCAACCTGAATCCTGTTCCCCAAAATATCTCGCTGAACTTAGACGCCTTCGATTTCTCTGGATCCACAGCCGTTCTCGGCGAGGACTATATCTTCCCCTCGCCCTCGCCCTCGCCCTCGGGCAAAACCGGGCCGTTTTCGATCTCCCCGGGCAATACCATTGTCGATATCTCCGTAACGATTATCGACGATCAGGTGACCGAGGGGGACGAAACGATCATGGTCAGGATCAAGGATCACAAGGACTATATCGTAGCCGACCCGAAAGTTTATACCTTGACCATTACGGATAACGACAAGGCGGACGTTACGGTTACTCCGCAATCGATTGCGCTGGACGAAGGCGGGCCGCCAGGGAACTACACCTTCGTGCTGGACACGGAGCCGAGCGGCGCGGTAACGGTTACGCCGACATCGAGCGATCCGGGGGCCGTCGCCGTCGAGCCGGGAACGTTGACTTTCAATAGGCGCACCTGGAGCACGCCGCAGCCCGTAACCGTAACGGCAGTGAACGACGGAGACGCGGACAACGAAAACGTAACGATTACGCACGCCATAAGCGGTTACGCGGGCAAGACGAGCGGGCCCGACGTCGCCGTCGCCGTTACGGACGACGACGAACGCGGCGTTACGGTTACTCCGCTCTCGCTTTCGCTGGACGAAGGCGGAAGCGCCGGAACCTACGAGGTGGTCCTGGACACGGATCCCGGCGGCACGGTAACGGTTACGGCGACATCAAGCGATCCGGGGGCCGTAACCGTCGCGCCAGGGACGCTGACTTTTGGCGGCAGCGACTGGGATACGCCGCAGACCGTAACCGTAAGGCCAGTGGACGACGCGGACGCGGAGGACGAAAACGTAACGATTTCGCACGCCGTAAGCGGCTATACGGTCATCGTCAAGGGCGTAATCGAGGCGGGCGTAACGAGCGCCGACCCCGTGGCTGTTGTCGTGGACGACGACGAAATTCCGACGACGCCGGGCGTGGACGCCGGCAAGTTGAGCGTCGAGCTCAAGGAAGGGGGGCCGGACGATGCCTATACGCTGGTCCTGCGCACGGACCCCGGCGGCACGGTAACGGTTACGCCGACCTCGAGCGATCCGGGAGCCGTAACGGTTTCGGGGGCCTTGACTTTCGACAGCAACAACTGGGATCGGGAGCAAACCGTAACCGTCGCCCCGCAGGACGACGCGGACGCGGACAACGAAAACGTAACGATCTCGCACGCCGTAAGCGGCTACGCGGGCGTAGCGAGCGGGCCGACCATCGCAGCCACCGTGGAAGACGACGACGAACCGGTCCCGGCGGGCGTGAACGCCAGTACGCTCAATGTCGCGCTCAAGGAGGGCGGTCCGGGCGACGCCTATACGCTCGTATTGCGCACGGACCCCGGCGGCCGGGTAACGGTTACGCCGAGGTCAAGCGATCCGGGGGCCGTCGCCGTTTCGGGGGCCTTGACCTTCGACAGCAGCAACTGGGATCGGGAGCAGACGGTGACCGTCGCCCCGCAGGACGACCTGGACGCGGACAACGAAAACGTAACGATTTCGCACGCCGTAAGCGGCTACGCGGGCCTGCCGAGCGGTCCGACCGTCGTAGCCACCGTGGAGGACGACGACGAACCGGCGCCGCAAGTCTCTTTCGCTTCGACGGCGTCCACCGCGGGCGAGGGCGCAGGCTCCGTGAACGTCGCGGTGAACCTCGATCCGGCGCCGCAAGCCCCCCTCACGCTGCGCTACGCGACAGGCGGCACGGCGACAGCGGGCGTCGACTACGACGTCGCCAACCTCGGGACCGTTGTGGCGGGCGCCAACGCCGCCTCCGTCAGCATCCCGGTAACGCTCGCCGACGACAGCGAGGAGGAGCCGAACGAGACCATCGTCCTCACGCTGGCGGACAGCGGAGACTATCTGCTGGGCGCCGTCAAAAGCCATACGCTCACCATTACGGACAACGACGAGGCGGGCGGCGGCGGCGGCGGTGGCGGCGGTGGCGGCGGAGGCGGCGGCGATCCGACCGAGGTTACGCTGTCCGTCGCCCCGAACCCTGTGACGGAAGGCGAGGAGGCGGTCGTTACCGTTACGCTCTCGCAGGCGGCCTCGAACGCGGTAACCATACCGCTCGTCCTGACGGCAGGCGCCGCCGAAGAAGGGGACTATGACGCGCCGACCGATATCGCCATTGCCGCGAACGCAACGAGCGGGACGGGCGTGATCGCGACGGTGGCGGACGCGGACCTGGACGACGAAACGTTCACGGTGGCCCTCGGAACCCTGATCGCCGACTTTGCGGGGGGCGCGCAGGGGGCGTCCGTCGAGGTGAAGATCATGGACGATACCCGCGTGGCGGTGGTGGAGTTCGAACCGGTGGACGGCGCGGCGGCGAACGGCGAGGGGTCGCAAGCGTCCGTCGCAACGCCCGCGCCGGGGTTCAGCGACGCGACGTCCGCCGAGGAAGAAATCCCGACGGCCTTCGCGCTTGAGCAGAACTATCCGAACCCCTTCAATCCGGTTACGACCATCGAGTTTGCGCTCGCCAGGACGCAGCGCGTAACGCTTGCAGTATACGATGTGCTGGGGCAGAAGGTGCGGACGCTCGTGGACGGCGTACGCCCGGCGGCGCGCTACCGCGCTGCGTTCGACGCCTCTGGCCTCGCCAGCGGAACGTATCTCTACGTCCTCAGGACGGAAGAACAAACCGCCGTCAGGAAGATGGCGCTGATGAAGTAGGGGGCTGCCTGGGGGGACCGACGCGTCGGAGGCCTCCGGCGAGCATGGGCAGCGCAATCCTGGCTGCCCGGACGGCCGCAAGCAAGGCCACGGGCAACCATGCCGCAGGGAAGGGCTGCGCGACGAACGGCGAGATCAGGACAGAAACGCCGAGGGCCGCCGCAGCCGCAGCCATGTAGAAGGCCAGCGGGCGCGACGGCGAACGGCGGAAAAGGAGAACGCCCCCCGCCAGCGCATGCGTAGGCCAGGCCCAGAAAAGATGCCTGTTCGCGTTCGTTACGTCGTGGTGCGAAACGAACCAGAGATACGCGATCAAGAGGCCCGCCAACCCGATGGCCAGAAAAAACGGCGCGTCGAACGCGCGGATCGCGCCGGCATGCCGCAGGGTGAGCGCCAGGCCGACGGCGAAGAACAACCAGGCGGCCGCCGTCTCCCAAGGGAAACGCCCGCCCGACGCGCCATATTCCGCAATCCAGAGCAGCGTATCGGTGCGCGCGACAAGCGGGCGCGTAGCCGCCCCCGACCCTATGCGGGCGGCGCCGAAGGCTTCCATAAGGTATTCGGGCAGAAACATGCGCTCGCGCGGATCCGCCGGCCGGTCTGCGGGCGCGCCAAGCAACACATCGATCCCGGCGTCCAGGAAAGGCGCGGCGCGCTGGTATGGATCGATAAGCGCCCGAAAGGTTTGCGCGTCGCCCGAAGGTTCCGGAACATGCAAGATTTCCTCGCCAAGCGCCGCTTCCAGCATGTCCCGAATGCGCGTACTGCAATTGTCGAACAGGAAATGATAGCGGTAGCGGCGGTTTTCCGGGCGCAGGTTGACGGCCAGCAGTTCCGCGAGGCGTCGTTGCTGCGCGGGCGCGAGGTTCAGCGTCTGCTCGATGATGGGGCGGCCCTGCGCCTCGTACGCCCGGCGCCCGGACGCGAACCCGGACGCGGAAAGGGTGTAATCCAGATTGCCGTGCAGGAACTTGAGGACGAAATTGCCGGATTCGAAATCGAACGTGCCGTAGTTGTACGTGATATCGAGACCTTGCTGCGGATCCGTAATCCGAAGGGCGCTATGCCCCCAAAGCGAGTATATCTCGGAACCGGGAAGAATGGTCAGCAGGGATACGCGCAGGGGCGGCGGGACGGGCGCTGCTTGCGCGGCGGACGGGGGGCCGGGTAGATCGGGCGGGGCCTGGGCCATAGCAGAGGCAGAGACGGACGCATTCCCCGGAAACGCCGTCGCGAAAACAAGGGCGAAGCATAGGGATACGCTGACCGAAACCCCCTTGCCCGGCGCGGCGCGTTCGCCCGTAAAGGCCGTTATGATTATCTTGTGGAAACCAGCAGAAAACATGCGGATTCGGTGCATTGCGGGCGCGGGCGCCCTTCGGGAGGCTGCGAGGCACAGGACAGGTATGTTTCCGCGCATGGAAATAGCCGTACCGATACAACCGCGCCAACATGTCGGGTTCCCGCCGCAATGTTTTTTGGGGCATGAATTATATTTGTGTCCTTACTCAGCGTATCCTTTTAATCAGCGCACGCCATGAACCGCGCCGAACGCGCAGACCGCATCTTGTCCGCCCTGCGCAACGTCATTGCGCGCCCGGAAACGGAACTGTCGCACAGGAATCCCTACGAACTCATCGTAGCGGTCATCCTTTCGGCTCAGTGTACGGACGCGCGGGTCAACATGGCGACGCCCGACCTTTTCGAGACCTTCCCGAGCGTCCGCAGCCTGGCCAAAGCCGAACCGGAAGAGGTGTTCCCCTGGATTCGATCCATCTCGTTTCCGAACAACAAGGCGAAACATCTCGTGGCCATGGCCCGCCGCGTCGTGGCAACCTACGACGGACGCATTCCGAATACGGTGCGCGAACTGATGACGCTGCAAGGCGTGGGCCGCAAAACGGCGCAGGTGGTGGCGTCCGTGGCGTTCGAGCGGGCGGCGCTTCCGGTCGATACCCATGTGTTTCGCGTGGCCAACCGGATGGGACTGGTGAAAAACGCGGATACCCCGCTGAAGGTCGAACAGGGCCTGAAACAAATCCTGCCAGAAACGTCGTGGGGCGAAGCCCATCACCTGCTCATTCTGCATGGCCGCTACACGTGCACGGCCCGCGCGCCGTCTTGCGACGCGTGCGCCGCGGCGGACGCCTGCCGGTATTTTGCGGAAGCGCAGCGGCTTCCCGGACCGCTGGAAGGCCTGGATCCTGCCCGCGGGAAGTATTATTGCAAGACGCGAAACCGGTACTTCGACACGCCGGATCGGCATACGGACCGCCAGGGAACCGAACAAATTTGCTGCCCGCTTTGCGGCTCCATGAACGTATTTTACAGCAAGACGGGCGCCACGACCCGCAAGGTCCGGGATTACAGGATATAACCCGTAATAAACCCATACGTCATTCACGAAACGCGCGACGAAGTGGACCGAAACAAACGCCACATATTGGTTATTCTGGACGGATACGGCCTGGCCGAGGAGCCTTCGGCAAGCGCCATCGACCGGGCCCGGAAACCGTTCCTCGACCGACTTTTCGCCGCCTGGCCGCACGGGCGCCTCGAAGCGTCAGGTAGACCGGTCGGTCTACCTGATGGGCAAATGGGAAACTCCGAAGTGGGCCATATGAATCTCGGGGCAGGACGCGTAGTCTACCAGGAGATCACGCGCATCGACAAGGCCATAGAAGACGGCGACTTTTTCGAGAACGAAGCCTTGCTTGCCGCGGCGCGGCATGCGACGGAGCGGGGCTCGCGGCTGCATCTCATGGGATTGTTTTCGGACGGGGGCGTACACTCCTCGCTGCATCATTTGTACGCCTTGCTGCGGCTGGCTGCAGGGCAGGGGTTGGCCGGGGACCGGGTGTGCGTTCACGCCTTCACGGACGGCAGGGACACCGATCCGCGCGGCGGCCTCGGATATGTTCGCGATTTCGAGAAGACGGCGAAGGAAATCGGGGCGGGACGGATTGCATCGATTACGGGGCGCTACTACGCCATGGACCGGGACCAGCGCTGGGAACGCATCGAACGGGCCTACAACGCGCTCGCGCGCGGCGAGGGCGAGGCGTTTCCCGACCCGGCGACCGCCCTGCAAGCACACTACCGGCGCGGGATTACGGACGAGTTCGTGGAGCCGTCCATCGTTCGGGACGCCTGCGTGCGAGAGGGCGACGCGGTCGTGTTTTACAATTTTCGGGGCGATCGGGCCCGGCAAATGACGCGCGCGTTCACCGATCCGGCGTTTGACGGCTTTGCCCGGGAGCCGCTTTCGGACCTTTGCTTCACGCTGTTTTCGCCCTACGACGCTACCTTTGACTTGCCGGTCGCCTTTCCGAAGGTGCATCTTCGCCGTACGCTGGGCGAGGTCATTGCGGCGCGGGGCGGAACGCAGCTGCGCATTGCGGAAACGGAAAAGTACGCCCACGTCACCTACTTCTTCAGCGGCGGGCGCGAAGCGGCGTTCGAAGGAGAAGACCGCATCCTGGTCCCCTCCCCGAAAGTGGCCACCTACGACATGCAACCGGAAATGAGCGCGGCGGAAATAGCCCGGCGCGCCGCCGAAGCGCTTGCGGAAGAAAAATATAATTTCGCGTGCCTGAATTTCGCCAACCCGGACATGGTAGGGCATACGGGGGATTTCGAGGCGGCGGTCCGGGCGGTCGAAGCCGTGGACGCGGCGGCGCAGGTCGTGATCGAGGCGGCGATCGCGCACGGATATTCGGCCAGCGTCATTGCCGATCACGGAAACGCCGACCGGATGCGGAACCCGGACGGCAGCCCGCACACGGCGCATACGACGGCGCTCGTGCCGCACCTGATCGTCCGGGAAGGATTCGACGGCCCCGTCCGCGACGGCAAACTCGGCGATGTCGCCCCCACCATCCTGTCCCTCCTCGACGAGCCGATACCGGAAGAAATGACGGGGGAGACGCTGGCGTAGGGGGGCTTTGCCAACGGATTTCCCGGACGGGGATTCTCCTTTGGCATTTTCCAGAGCGCGTCCGCGTATGGGGCTATGCCCGCTCGCCTTACGAAAAAAATTCGCGCAATACTTGACAACGTATTCGTTGGCAACTATATTGTTGGCAACAGAATCGTTGTGAACCATTTCTCCAGAACGACATGGAAAAGCTAACGAAAGCAGGAGGCAACTGGGTTGACGGGGAGCGCTTCTTCAACCGGGAAGTCGAAGTGGAAGCACTCGTGGAGCGTATCCGGGAAGGTCGCCACACGTTGCTTACCGCGCAACGGAGGATGGGCAAGACGAGCCTGGTCCGCGAAACATTGCGGTGCTTGAAGGACACAGGCGAGTTCGAAACGCTGTTTGTCGACCTTGAGGCCGCCGGAGACCCGATGGACGCTGTCGCGGAAATTGCAACCGGAACCAGCTCGGCTCAGGGACTGTGGCCCCGGGTCAAAAGGGGCTTTGGTAATTTCCTGCAACAGGCTTCAATTGAAGAATTGGCCGTTTCTGAACTCAAGGTCAAAATCAGAGCCGGAGTCGATAAAGGAAACTGGAAGCAGAAAGGAGACGCCATTTTTGCTTCTATAGATAAACATGAGAAACCTGTGGTACTGGCCTTGGACGAATTGCCGCTCCTGATCAATCGACTCCTCAAGGGGTCCGATTATCGCATTACGCCAGAGAGAAAGCAAGACGCCGACGAGTTCATGAGCTGGCTCCGCAAAGCGGGACAGGCACATCGGAATATACGTATGATCGTATTCGGCAGCATCGGACTGGAACCGACCTTGAGGCTTGCCGGACTCAGCGCCCAAGCGAATATCTTTGCCCCTTTCGAATTGGGTCCATGGGACGAAGATACCGCCAGTCAATGTCTGAAGGCGTTAGCGAACAATTATGGGATTGTACTTGCGCCGGACCTTCGCGAGGCAATGTGTCGCAAGCTGCGGTGTTGCATTCCGCATCATATCCAGCAGTTCTTCGATTACCTTCACGAGGATTTTCGCCGGACGGGCAAGCAACAAGCTACACTGGATGACATAAAGCGCGTGTACGCTAAAGATATGCTTGGCATCCGCGGCAGAATCGACCTTGAACATTACGAAGGACGATTGAAAATGGCGCTGGGGAATAGCGATTACAGGATTGCCATGGAATTGTTGACTGAAGCTGCGGTCAATAATGGTTTTTTGGATGGCAAGTCCATAGAAGACTATATGACGTACTATCGTTTTCCAGAGCGCGACGATCAAATCGCTATTCGGGATATATTGCGCCTGCTTGAACATGATGGATATTTATCTCGTTCAGATGGTGGATACCGGTTTGTTTCTGGCCTTCTTGAAGATTGGTGGCGAGTGCAAAATGGAGATCGCTTCCGATCCATTGCTGATCGATTACAACAAAGTAAAGATGCTTGACGCATGGCCTTGAACCTTAAAAAATATAACCCTGGTTTTTTGTCCGACGATGAATTGCTTGAATCGTTCTGTGTACGTACGAACGAATTTACATCCATTGTTGAGACATTACAGGAAAATACAGGAAATTCAAATCAGCATCTTCTTGTAATCGGACCTCGCGGAAGTGGTAAAACAATGCTGTTACTTCGGATCGCCGTGGAAATACGTCGGAACAATACGATGTCTTCTCGGCTTTTTCCTATTGTCTTTGCCGAAGAAAGCTACGAAGTGAGTACATGCGGAGAATTCTGGCTGGAATGTCTGGACAGATTGGCGGTACAAGTTTCCAGCGAGATGGAAAAAACAAATATAAGACGCACATGGGAGGAACTGAGAAGCATGCAAGACGACCAAGCGCTTGCAGAGCGTTGTCTTGGCGCATTACTCGATTTTTCGGATCGCGAAGATAAGCGATTGGTGCTTATTGTGGAGAATATGAATATGATTTTTCGAGATATAGCTGATCCAGATACAGCGTGGCGATTACGAAAAACGCTTCAGACTGAGCCTCGTATTATGCTATTAGCGAGCGCCACCAGTCGATTCGAGGAAATCGATAATCCGGAACAAGCATTATACGATCTCTTTCGAGTGCTTACGTTACGCCCTCTCTCTACGCAGGAATGCGCTACGCTTTGGGAAAAGGTTTCTGGAAAAGAACCTGCGGTGAAACAAATACGACCACTCGAAATTTTGACGGGGAGCAATCCGCGCCTGCTTACGATTATAGCCGGTTTTGGAGCCGCGCTTTCTTTGCGCGAATTAATGAAAGATTTGTTCGATTTGGTTGATGAACACACGGAATATTTTAGAAGTCATATCGAATCCCTCTCTGCTGCTCAGGAGCGACGTGTATATCTTGCCTTGGCCAAACTCTGGAAACCGGCGAATACCCGAGAAATAGCCGGCCTTGCACGCCTGGATACAAGTCAATGCAGCGCGCAACTGCAACGTCTAATCGACCGTGGCGTGGTGTCAGAAAAAGGAGGAACTCCTCGACGTAAAAAATATTATCTTGTCGAGCGACTGTATAACATATATTATTTACTTCGAAGTGGAATGTCAAATCAAATAGTCGAAGCATTGTTACAATTTATGGTAGAGTATTACTCTCATTATGAATTGAGAACAATTTTGCAAAATACTGTAACTGAAATGAAAGATTTAAATAACTCAGTACGTTCCAATGATATTAGTCAAAGATTTATTCAATCATTGGACAGATATTTTGATAAATATTCTGATAAAAAAGAACAAAAAATTTATCAATTGATGGATGAAGCAAAAAGAATGTCAGACATTAAAAATTATGATAAAATGGTTAATATATTTGATGAAATTGATCAAATATATAATGAAATTATGAATGAATCAAATACGATTAAAAATAACTATTTAGATGAAGTTGTTGCTATGGCTCTTCTTAATAAGAGTATTTCATTAACATATCTGAATAGAGCACCTGAAACCATCATAATTTGTGACAAAATTATGACAAAATTTAGCGAAAATAATTCAGACAAAATTATAGAAATAATTAAAAATACAATGATACATAAAGCCAATACATTAGGGAAATTAAACAGAATTCCAGAAGAAATAAGTGTTTGTGATGAATATTTAGATAAATTTGGCAATGTATCTATGCATGAAATGAATTCTCAAACGTTACAAGTTCTCATAAACAAAGCTGTTGCTTTAAGTTATTTAGGAAAATTAAATGAATCTCTTTATATATATGATAATATTATAGAAAAATTTATTAATAGTCAAGAAATGGAAATCATTGTTATTGTAGCACATTCTTTTACAAATAAAGCTGCTGTATTGGGAATTTTGAAAAGATCAGAAGAAGTTATTGAATTAAGCGATGAAGTAATACGTAAATTTGGTAATATTGATTCGTCTGAAATTTTACAACTTGTAGTTCAATCTTTTATGAATAAAGGAATAGCTTTAATACAGTTAGATCGAATCAATGATGCATTAGAATTATATGAAAAAGTGATATGTAAATTTGCTAATAGTAACGTTGATTTGATTATTGGATGTGTAGCACAGGCATTGGTTCAGAAAAGCCTTATACTTGCGCAAATAGATAAAACATTTGAATCTCTTGATGTTTGCAATGAAATGTTAAATGAATTTGGCCAAGATAATTCATTAATCATGTCTTTTAGTATTGCCCAGGCATTACTGCACAAAGCAAATTTGTTGGCTTATAAGATGAATAATTTTATTGAATCTGTTGACATATATAATCATTTAATAAATAGATTCATGAATAGTAACGTGCGTCAAGTTATTGATATTACAGGAATGGCCACAATCAACAAGGGTCTTATTCTTTGGCAATCGATGCAGCCTTCTGCAAATGTGGTCGATCATAAAGATTTGATGCGTTATCTTGAAGATCAAGATACTTGCAAGCGTGACGTTCAGGTGATTCTGGGGTTTCTTGCGGAGACCGGTCATGTTCCGGGCGCCGCTATACGTGCCCTGTTGGCATTTGGTATTGCTCTTGGCTACAAGGCTGTGCTTGCCTTGATTGAAGAAGCCGCGCTGAAGGATTTGTTGTTACCGTTGGTTACCGCTTTTCGACGAGAAATCGGCCTTGAGACAGAGGTGTCGCAAGAAGTATTCGAGGTTGCGGAGGATATACGCAAAGGCTTGGCGAAGGTGCGAAGATAGATTTTGTTGCCAACGGATTCGTTGCCAACAAGTATGTTGTCAACGCGCTGCGCCCTACCCTGCCGTCCGCAGCCGGTGCTTTTGCTGATCGATCAGCACGGCGCCCACGATGATGGCGCCGATAATGATTTCCTGTACGTAATTCGGCAGGCCCAGCATGTTGCTTCCGTTGCGCAGCACCGCCATAATCAGCGCCCCGACGATGGAGCCCACCACGCTGCCCTCCCCGCCACTCAGCGAGCCGCCGCCAATTACCACGGCGGCGATGATATCCAGCTCCAGCCCCACGGCGGTCGTAGGATCGCCTACCGTGAGGTAACTGTACTGCATAACCCCGGCGACGCCGGTCAAGAGGCCGCCCAGCCCATAAATCACGATTTTCATGCGGTCCACCTTGACGCCGCAGAGCCGGGCGGTCTGCTCGTTGGACCCGATGGCGAAGGTGTACCGCCCCAGCACGGTGTACTTCAACAGCGCGGCGGAAACGACCAGCAGCGCCAGCGCAAGCCACACCCCCGGCCCGAAAAGAAGCCATGAGGGCGAAGGGTCGATCAGCATGAGGTTCGTGAGCCAGTTGTCCGGGGTCGGGACGGTCTGCTCCTTGCCGATCCATTTGGCTATCCCGCGCACGATCTGCATGGAACCCAGCGTGACGATAAAGGGCACGATGCGGAATTTCGTAATGACGAACCCGTTGAACGCGCCTACGCCCGTACAGGCCAGCACCCCCGCCGCAAGCGCCAGGAGCGGCCAGAAAATCCCCGGATCGCCGCCGGGCAGGTTCAGGACCGCCGCCACAATGACCGTCGTCAATGCAATCTGCGAGCCCACGCTCAGGTCGATGCCCTCCGAAACGATAATGAACGTCGTGCCGAACGCGGCAATCCCGATGATGACGCTCTGGGTCAGGATCGTCTTGACGTTATAGAACGACGTGAAGGCGGACGGCGTCAGCGCGGCGAACAGCGCGAAAACGAAGATCAGCCCAAGCAAGGGGCCGATCTCCGACAACATAGCCTTGTAATTCCGTGGTTTCTTCATGCGTCGTATCCGGATGTGGCGAACTGCATAATACGATGTTCCGTCCATTCCGGAACAGGGCGCACCGCAGAAAGGCGTCCCTTGTGCATCACGCCCAGCGTGTCGCACACGCCAAGCAGTTCGGGCAGGTACGAACTGATCATCACGATGGCCTTGCCCTGCTGCGCAAGCCGGTGGACGAGTTTGTATATCTCGGCCTTGCTGCCGATATCGATCCCTCGGGTGGGTTCGTCGAGAAAAAGAATGTCGTTGTCTTGCTGCAAGAGACGCGCCAGGCACACTTTCTGCTGGTTTCCGCCGGAAAGTTCGTCGGCCCGCTGCTCGACGGAGCCGGCCCGAATGCGCAACGCATCGACCCAGCGGGCCCCGTCGCGGCGCTCCTTGCCCAGTTGCAAAAAACCGGCCCGGCTGTAGCGGCGCAAGTCGGACAACGTCAGATTGAAAACAAGGGACAAATTCAGCGCCAGGCCCTCCTCCTTCCGGTTCTCGCTCAAAAGGTCCAGTCCATGGTCGAGCGCCGCCCGCGGCGTCATCCAGGCAACGCGCAGCGCTTCGCGGCCCCGGATGGACAAGGCGCCGGAGCGGGCAGAATCCAGCCCGAACAACGTCCGCACCGTTTCCGAGCGTCCTGCGCCCACCAACCCGGCAATGCCCATAATCTCCCCGCGACGCAACGTAAAACAAACGTTGGCGGGCACCCCCCGACGCCCCTGCAAACCGGACACGTCCAGCAGCGGATCGCCCAGCGCGTGGTCGCCGGAGGGGAAAAGTTCATCCACCGAACGCCCCACCATGTCTTCTATGATGCGGCTTACCGGCGTGCCCATCACCCGCCCCGTCGAAATCATCTTGCCGTCGCGCAGCACGGTGTAGCGATCGCACACTTCCTGCACTTCCTCCAGAAAATGGCTGATGTAGATGACCGCGAGTCCCTGCTCCCTCATCCGACCGATCGCTTCGAACAACGCTTGCGTATCGTCGGCGGCCAGCGAACTGGTGGGTTCGTCCATGACCACGATCCGGGCGTCGAAAAGGAGCGCGCGGGCGATTTCGACGAGTTGCTGCTTGCCGATGCTCAGGTCGCTTACCCGGGCGTCGGGCGCGACGCCTTGCTGCCCCAAATCCCCAAGGATTCGCTCCACTTCGCGGGTCCGGGGGCGAATCCACCCGTAACGGGCATGTTCGTCGCCGAGGGTGACATTTTCTTCGACGGTCAGATGCGGGGCCAGCACCAGTTCCTGGTAAATCATGCTGACGCCCGCCGCGCGCCCGTCCAGCGGATTCGCAGGGGCGTACGGGGCGCCGTACAAGGTCATTTTCCCCGCGTCGGGCCGGTATACGCCGCTCAAAATCTTCATGAGCGTACTTTTTCCGGCGCCGTTCTCCCCCACAAGCGCATGCACTTCGCCCGCCCGGACATGCAGGTCCACCCCCTGGAGCGCATGCACGGGGCCGAACGACTTGCGAATGCCCTCAAGGGAAAGGACGGAAGACGACATGGGACGCGCCGCGTGGCCGGTTAGTTGTCGAGCCAGCGGTCGAAATCGGGGTACAGCAACTCCTGAATCTCTGCGTCTTCGATGTTGTCGGGGGTCACGAGAATGGTGCGCGTATCCATCCGCTCCGGCACGGCGCCTCCCCGCAGGATGGATACGGCGGCTTTTACGCCCTCGTACCCCATGCCCACGGGGTCCTGAACCACCAGTCCGTGCAGGGTTCCGTCCCACATCGCATCCAGCAAAATGGGGTTGACGTCGAACCCTACCAGCGTCACGTCGCCTGCGCGCCCCGCCGTTTCCAGCGCGCGCAACATGCCTTGCGTCGCGGATTCGTTCGGCGTGAAAATGGCGTCGATCTCTGGAAACCGGTTCAGAATATTCTGGGAAACCTGGAGCGCCAGGGCCATCGTCGCGCCCGCATACATATTATCGACCAGTAATTCGGCGTCCGGGGCGTACTCGCCGAGCGCATCCAGAAAGCCGCGCTCCCGGTTCGTGGTGCTTGCGGATCCTTCCTGATACCGCAAGAGCACCACCTTCCCCGCCCCGCCAAGCTGTTCGGCCAGGTATTGCCCGCCAATCCGCCCCCCTTCGTAGTTGTTGGACGCAATGAAACTGGATTGCGCATCCGATTCCAGCCCGGAATCAATGACCACCACCGGGATGCCCCGGGCGACGGCGGCTTCTACCGGTCGCGCCATGCTGCGGGCGTCGAGGGGGGCCACCACAATGGCGTCCACCCCGCGGCTAATCAGGTTTTGCAGCACCTGGATTTGCAACTGGCGGTCGTCCTCCTTTTGCGGCCCCTGCCAAATCACGTCTACGTCGAATTCGGCGGCGGCTTTTTCCGCGCCGGCGTGGATCGCTTTCCAGAACTCATGGGTGGTGCCCTTCGGCACGACAGCGATCTCCAGCGCTGCGGCTCCATCCGCCCCCGACTCGTCGGAGGAAGACGATCCGCATCCCCAAACGAACGGGATCAACGCAAAAAGGACCAGGCGGCAGAACGCGCGCGATGCGGCGGACGAACGAGAGAACATGGCGATACGGGCTGGGGATGCGGGTTCCGAAAGGGCAGAGACATATATAATACGACATAATACGCAGGCGAAACGCGGCGGGCAACGGAAAAAGATACGTCAGCGGGGATTCACTTGACGAGCGTCATCGTGTCCGCCATGATCTTGTCTTGCGCCTGCAAGCGGTAAACATACGATCCGCTGGGCAACGAGGCGGCGGGAAATCGTATTTCATGCCAGCCTGCGGGTTTCGGTTCGTCGACGAGCACCGCCACTTCATGGCCCAGCAAATCGTATACGGCGAGCCGCACCGGGCCCGGCTGCGACAAGGCGTAGCGTATCGTGGTCTCCGGGTTGAATGGATTCGGATAGTTGCCCCAAAGCGCGGCTTCGCTCGGAAGTTCCTCGCTTTCCGCGTTCGTTGGGGGGTCTGGCGCAGGAGGCAAATACGCGCTGGTCTCGGCGGGCGGCCCCCCGCCCTGCTCGTTCACGGCGCGCACCTGAAAAACGTATTCCAGGCCCTTCGCAAGGCCGGTAACCGTATACTCGCGCGCATTCGCCCCGCCGGGGCCGCTTTCGGGAATATCCGCATACGCGCCAAAGGCCTCGCCGGTCGCTTTCTGGCGATAGGCGTAGCCGGAAATAACCGCCCCGCCGTCATGGCCCGGCGCGTCCCAGGCCAACGTAACCTGCGCATCCCCCGCAACGGCCTGCAAACTTGCCGGAGCGCCCGGAATGGTCGCAGGCGCAGGCAACTTGACGGTGGCCTCGGCGGGGGCTCCCCTGCCATGCTCGTTCACGGCGATTACCTGAAAAACGTATTCCAGGCCATGCGCAAGGCCGGCAACCGTATAACTGCGCGCGTTCGCCCCGCCGGGGCCGCTTTCGGGAATGGCCGCATACGCGCCAAAGGCCTCCCCGGTCGCTTTGTAGCGATAGGCATAGCCGGCAATCGCCGCTCCGCCGTCATTGCCCGGCGCGTCCCAGGTCAACATAACCTGCGAATCCCCTGCAACCGCTTGCAAATTCCCCGGAGGATCCGGCATCGTACCCTGGAATTCCTCCGTAAACCGGTATATCCTGCCGTCGAAAGCGAGGGCGTACAATTCGTGTCGCGCATCGACCCCGAAGGAGGCGATGGCGAGGCTCGTGTTCATAATCTCCTCGACCCGCGCCTGGCTGCCGTCCCAGGCAAGCGCCCAGATGCGTCCCGTTCCGAAATCGGCGAAAACGTACCGACCGGAGAGCGCAGGAGCCGACGGCCCCCGATATACGTACCCGCCCGTGATCGAAATGCCGAGGTCGTGCGAATATTCCCACACGGGGAGCGTCAACCCCTCCTGATTGCAGCCCGTGCTCGGTTCGTAGCAATGCATCCCCTCCATAACGTCCCACCCGTAATTTCCGCCGCTTTCGATAATGTTCACTTCCTCGTACATGTTCTGTCCCACGTCGGCGGCCCACAACTGCCCTGTCCGGGCATCGAAACTGATGCGCCAGGGGTTGCGCAATCCGTACGCATAGATTTCCTCCCGGTATCCATCGCTGTTGCCTGCAAACGGGTTGTCCGCCGGAATGGCGTACGGCGCGCCGCCGTCCACGTCTATGCGCAAGATGGACCCCAGCAAGGTGGCGGGGTTCTCGCCATGATCGCGCGGATCGCCGCCGCTGCCGCCGTCGCCGAGGGCTATGTACAAATACCCGTCGGGACCGAAGACGACCTGGCCTCCGTTATGGTTGCTATACGGCTGGTTTACCTCGAGAATAACGGTTTCGCTGTCTGGCAGCGCGCGATCAGGGTCGTTCGGGTCCGCGCGGTAGCGGGCCACGACGGTCCGGCGCGGATTCGAAGCCGTGTAATCCACGTAGAAATAGCCGTTCGACGCAAAGTCCGGGTGAAACGCAAGCCCCAAAAGCCCTTCTTCGTTGCCCTGGTCGCGAACCCGGCTCCTGATGTCGAGAAAAACGGCGGCAGAACCCACGTCAGCGCGGTTGTCGAACACCTTTACGACGCCCGCCTGCTCGACCACGAAAACCCGGCCGGACCCGTCCCCCGGCGATTGAAAATCCACGGGCCGGGTGAAACGGAGATTCGAAAACGCTTCTTCGAGCCGTAGCGCCGCCCCCGAACCCGACGAATCGGTCACCCGCTGCTGTCCGCACGCAGGCAGGGCGAAAACGAGCAGAGAAAAGAAAACGACGGCGGAAAGGCCGGCGACGGGGCGGAAGGCGCGAAACAAGCGATGCAGAGGCATGGCGGGCGAAAATCATAATGGGCGAAATAGCCACTGTTCCCCCCGCTACTCCAGCGTCACCGTACGTCCTGTGCGGGCGGATTCGCGGGCGGCGTCAAGGATACGCACTACGGTTACATTGTTCCGTAGCGACGAAAGGTCCGTATCGGCGACCTGCACGGCGCCGCGGACGACGGCGGCCAGGTAACTGAACGGATCGTCGAAGGGGGCGGGGCGCGGCGCAAGCCGATGCGTCGCTTCCTCGTCGGCGCCCGCCGCCCGAACGCGCAATTCCGCAGCGTCCGGCGCAAAAAGATACCCCGTTCGGCCATACACGTGCATATCCTTGCGGTGGAACGGCCAGTTCCAGGACGCCTGAATAATCGCCTGGGCATGCGGCCAGGCGAGCAGAATCGTCGCTTCGTCGTCCACGTCGGGATATATGTCCGGCTTGATCTGTTGCGTTACGGCGGTCACCGTCCGGGGCGGCTCGCCCTCCATCAGCCAGGTGGCCAGATTCGCCCCGTAGCACCCGAAATCTATGAGCGCTCCGCCGCCGTTATACGCCGGATCGGTTAGCCATTCCAGAAATTCCTCGCTGACCCCGATCTCCTTTGGCCCCGGATGCCCGTCCCGAATGACCATCTTCCGAATGGCCCCCAGCGCGCTGTCCGCAATGACTTCCCGCGCCGCGTACATGGACGGGTACCAGGTGGTCTCGTAGTTGGTGAGCACATGGATGGCGTGCCGCTCGGCCAGGGCGCGCATCCGCAGGGCGTCCTCAATAGCGAACGCCAGCGGTTTTTCCACCATGACGTGGACGCCGCGCGGCGCCGCCGCTTCCACGACCTCCACATGCTCGGCTATCGAACCGAAAGCCGCCACCGCTTCGGGCCTTGCCTCGTCGAGCATATCGTCCAGGTCTGCGAAGAACAAGGCCGGGTCCAGGCCATATCGCTCGACGAATCGATCCCGCAACGCGATATTCGGCTCGTAGACGCCGACCAGTTCGATATCCGTCTTGCCGGGCCGGTTGAATATCCAGTGCGCATGGCCGTGCGTAAGGCGGGCCACGGCAAGCCGCAGCGGCGGCGGCTCCTGTGCCTGCGCGGAAGCAGGAGCAAAAAGCGGCGCAAAGGCGACCAGGAACAACGAAACAATGCGCATCATGGGCTGGAGGGGTCGTAAAGGAGCGGAAAGAAGCGGCCATCAAGCGCCTCGCCCTGGCCTATGGCGGGTACGCCGGCAAGCAGGGGCGCGTCGGTAGCCGAACGCACGCCGTCCCGCACCACATTGATGACCATGGCGCGACGCGGCCGATCCGTGCGGTTCGCATAGGAACCATGGACCATGAGCGGGTGATGAAACGTGGCTTCGCCCGCCTTGAGCTGCACCGGAACAGGCCGAAACGCTTCCTTCTGCTCGTCGGTCAGGACCTGGAAAATGGCGTCCATATCGTTCGCCAGTCCGGTAATCGGAAGCAGATTCCACGTATGGCTTCCGGGAATATACTGGATGCAGCCGTTATCCGCCGTGGCGTCGTCCAGCCCGATCCAGCACGTGAGGTGGGACAAGGGTTCCGTACGGGTCCAGTACGAATAATCCTGATGCCACGCCACCACCCCGCCATGCCGCGCCGGTTTGCAGAAAAGCTGATCGTGCCAGAACCGAACCGGGCCTGCAAGAAGTTGGGCCGCCGGAATCGCGAACGCCGGATTCCACAGCGCGTCATGAAACCCTGGCCGAATCCGCCAGGCGCCAAGAGCATGAAACAATACGTTGTCCGGGTCCCCGGATTCGTTCGTATGGTATTCGTGCCACAATTCGCGCCCTTCGTGGCCCGGATCGAAAAATTCCTGCAATTCCGTCCGCAACGCTTCGACCTGGGCATCCGTCAACAACCGCATCCCGGACACATAGCCCTGTTCGCGAAAAAAGGCGACCTGTTCGTCTGTCAGGCGGTGCCCTTCCGGATCCACACCGGAAAACAGGTCGCTTGCAGCCGAATGCAGGCGGGAGAGGTCGTTGGAAGAAGCGGGCATATTCATTATTGGAGGGGTTTCAGGGGGTGGGTGTTAGGGAGACTGTCAAAAATGTACAGACAGTTTGGCTTTAAAATTGAAAATGTAGGCCCAGAAATTTGAAATCAGGCACCGTACATATAAACTCCGTATAGGAACAACTTATCCAATACAAATCGAATTCATGTGTAAATACTAAATTTCCCATATTATATTCAATTCCAATACCTCCTGTTAATCCAGGAAATATTGATTTCCCTTCAGGACGATCCTTGTCAAGTTTATAAGTAAATTCAGGATCTGTAAATTCTTCGTAACGTATGATATTATCATTTAAAGAACAATCGTATTGACAATCAGTATATTCAGGGCTATTGCTGAGATGTGCTCGATAAATCCATTTTCTATTGAAATACCAAACGCCAATTCCAGCAAAACCAAACGGTCGTAATCGATATTTTTTTGATGGATAATAATTATAACGTCCTGAAAAATTAAATATAAATTCATTTTGATCTTTTGACCAAGACGAAATAATCTGCCAATTTTTATAACTAACTCTTGTATTAATATCAGGGTAAGGCATGTCATCATAACAATAATCAGAATCAAAAACACAATTAAGCTCAATTAGAGCAGAATATACAGAAAAAGAAATTCCAATTTGCCAATCATAATTTTCTTCTTTTGCTGTTACAATTTCATCTGATCTTGATGACTCGACCTGGGCTACTACAGTGCCTGTTTGTGTAAGTATAACAACAAGCACAATAGAAAGCCACCAGGTATACACGGGAAAGCGATAAGGATATAAGGATAATAACGCGTACATGGTTCGCCTCGCTATTTAATGAGTGTCATTCGGCCTGTGTCCTGGACCGCCCGACCGCCTCCAGCATACTTCACGATTTCTTCAAAAGCAAGCCCTAAACCAAAAAAAAATGTCGCCAAAACATTAAATCTGGCCGCTGCCCGGTCCCCGCAAGAACACGCCTAATATTTTTAGGCACACATCTTCCGTCCCTGAAAAATTAAGGCAGGGGCGTAAATAATCAATAGAAACGGAATAAACCGGCCCCAAAAATCCCCTCAAAAACCGCATTATCTCCAAAAATTCCAAAAAATCTCCCCAGACCTGTAGAGATGCCCCCCATTGGTACCGCGTACGGGATTTGAACCCGTGTTACCGGCGTGAAAGGCCGGCGTCCTGGACCCCTAGACGAACGCGGCTAATATTTTCAGGCGCACATTTTCGGCTCCTTAAAAAGTAAGGCAGCCGTGCGGGTGACCGATGGGAATTGAACCCACGACCTCCAGGGCCACAACCTGGCGCTCTAACCGACTGAGCTACGGTCACCATGTCTCAGCGAATGACAGCCAATTTCCCATAGGCCGCTCCTTCGCCCCCCTCCCCTACGGCAATGACAAGGTACATGCCCGACGGAACCAGGCGGCCTTCCGCATCCCGGCCATCCCATCTGGCCCGTCCCCCGCGCGTCTGCAAACGCGCCACCACATGACCGTCGAGCGTAACGACCCGCAATGTCGTAGCCTCCACAAGCCCCTCCATGAAAATCGATACGTCGCCGCCCGATTCCATGCGTACGGGGTTCGGATAAACTTTGATCTCGCCAACCTGTTCCACAGGAGCGACGGCGTCCCCTTCGTAACTCACCAAACCCTGGTCCGTAGCCATGTACGCCCTGCCCGATATCGGGTCGATGTCCAGGGCGAGGACCGTATTCGAAAACAGCGGGGAATTCTCGGCGGTGAAGCGTTCCGCCACCTCGTAGCCGCCCTCGACCTGCTGCACCACCGCAACCCCTTCGTTCGTCGCCACCCAGATTCGGCCCGCCGGATCGACCGCCAGGTCGTTCACGAAAATGCCGCGCAGGAGATACACGGCGTCCCCGCCCTGCGCGCGCGGCCACGCCGGCACGGCGTTCGGGTCTTCGGCCACCACGCCATTATTGATCACGAAGGCAACGCCCTTGTCCGTGCCGATCCACACCATTCCGTCCCGATCCTCCACGATGGAGGTGACCGTCGTACCGGGCAGGCCCTGGCCTTGCCTGTCGGCTTCGTCGAAAAACCGGCAGGCGTCGTCCGCTGGCTCCGCAGGCGTTCCGTTCGCGTCCAGCACGAGCAGCCCCACCACATGCCGCAAATTCGCCCGGTCCTTCACGATGATCCATTGCTGGTCGAACGTGTCGATATACACGCGGTCGAACGCATGGCCCACCATGGAGAAGGTCCCGCAGCGGATATCGGGAATGGCCGTCCAGCCGTTTCCGTCCGGCTCGTAGACATGCATGGGAACCACAGACAGCGGATTGGTAAACCACAGCCGGCCGTCCTTGTCGGCGGCGGCCCCCGCCACAATAATATAATTGTCCGTGCCGGTCGCCGGAAGCAACGACGAATTCTCCGCGTTCCAGGCGCGCACGGTTCCGTCCGCCGCCACCTCCGTCAAGCCGTTGCCCGAAGAGCCTATCCAGGCATGTCCGCGCGGGTCCACGTACAGGCGGTCGTACGTGGTGAATAATTCGGGAAACAGCCGCCGTACGTAATTGGTCCAGTCCCCCTCGGCGTCGAAACGGTAAAAACCGCTTTCGCCCCCCCGAAAACCCACCGTCCAGAGATTCCCGTCCCCATCGACCTGCACGTCCGCAAACAGGTTGTCCCGCGGGCCGTCCGGGAAGATTTCGGAGAAAAGAATCGAGGCTTCCCGGTCGGAAAGGTCCGGAAGCGGCGCGGCGAGCAATCCGCCCTGCGCATCGCCGATCCATACGTTGCCGTCCGGCCCGGCGACCAGGGCCGACGGGTCCTCGTACGCCTCGATGGATAGCCTGCGCCCCTGCCCGCCGGATACGACGAACAGGCCAAACCGCTCGACGCCCACCAGGCGATCTCCCATGACCTCCATATCCCGAATGCCCCGGGCGCTTACCCCAAGCGGCGTATACGCGCCGGGGGCCGTTCGCCGCGCGAGGTCCCCGGTCGTTCCCACATGGATCGCGCCATCGAACCAGGCGATGGTCCGCAGCGACGGAACCGGAAGCCCCGCGGTCTCCACCGTCCATTCGGCGGGATCGCTCAGATTGAACGACCGCAGGGAGGCGTACGCAATACCGGCGTCCGTAGCCGCCCAGATAGCCAGTTCGCCATCCTCGCCCGGCGCAAAGGCCATGTCGAACACTTCCGTACCCGACGGAAGCGACCCCAGTTTGCCGAACGTATCGCGCACCTCGTTGCGCGCAGGATCGAACACCACGACGCCAAACGCGGTGGCGACGAAGACGGAATCCCCATGCGCCACGACCCGGTTGATGTGACGAGACGGGTATTGTTCGGCGCGGACAATGTCAAAATACGTCTTTACGACCCCGGTGGCCGGGTTCAGGCGCTCCAGCGCCCCATCCGGATAGCCGATCCAGAGCGTCTCGCTGCGCGGATCCGCCGTAATGGCCTGCGCCGCCACGCCGTACAGCCCTTCCCCGGGACCATACGTCGAAAACGCGCCCGATCCGGGTTCGTAGCGGAACAGGCCTCCGGTCGTGGCCGCCCAGACCGCATCCCCCAGCGCCGCCACGTCCGTAACCTCCCTGAAAGAGGTGTGCGTCCGCCAGCGACGATCCTGCGCCGACGCATCCCCCGGAAACCCTGCGGCAAGCAGCAAGGCGGCAAGGCAAAAGGACGAAAAGAAACGCATGGGCCGTGGCCAAACAGGAAAGGAAGCAAGAAAAAAAGCGCGCCGCCGCGCAAAAAGCCGGGTCGGCGCCAGGCAAGGAACGATACGCGCGCCGCGCAAGGTCATAGCCGCTCGACGTCGCGCAACAAATTCACCATTTCGATGGCCGCCTCCGCCGCGTCGGCCCCCTTGTTGCCCTTCTCGCCGCCGGACCGCGCCAGCGCCTGCGCCGCCGTATCCGTCGTAAGCACGCCAAACGAGACGGGCAGCCCAAGGTCCAGCGCCGTACGCGCCGCGCCGCAGGAGGCGGCATGGCACACCGCCTCGAAATGGGGCGTTTCGCCGCGAATCACCGCGCCAAGACAAATAATCGCATCGTACGATCCGGTTCCGGCCAGTTTGCGGGCCACGAGCGGAATCTCCACCGCGCCGGGACACCGCGCCACCGTCACCCGATCCATGTCCGCGCCGCGGGCGGCAAGCGCCTCCAGCGCGCCCGCAAGCAAACGCTCCGTAACCGGCTCGTTGAACCGGCTGACCACCACGCCGAAACGCGCGTCTTGGGCGTCCTGCGAACCTGCGAGGATTTCGGGCACGGTACAGGGCTGTTTTTGAGAAATTCTGAAAAAATCTATCCAGCGAAGAAAGGGCCTGTTCGATTTTACCCGCACAGGCCGCAATGTTCCGCAGGCCCCCTGCCGGAGGCAAAGACAGGCCGCCTTATTTTTTTAACCTCCGAAATTCGGCGCCTTATTTTTTAAGGATGGCGGGTTTCGGGGGGCGCTGGCGAGGGCGCAGGGGCTTCGATCTTGAGGATGCGCCGCGCATTTGGCCTATTCCCGCGCAGGCCTTATTTTGCGCTGCGCCCCGCAATCAAGTACGGATACTTTCGATACGTTCCCCTGTCGCCTCGCTCCAGATTCGCCGCCATGATTACTCGCCGCATCTCCACAGAACGCATTCTCGCGGGCCTTGAGGCCAAGGCAGCCCGGCGCCTGCCCATTATGATCGCCAGCGCAGGCAGCGGCCTGGTGGCCAGGCTGCTGGAAGCCGCCGGCGCCGATTGCATCAATACGTTTTCCGGAGCGCGCCTGCGCGCCAACGGCATGGGCACCATGTCCATGATGTGGCCGATCCTCGATTCGAACAGGCAAACGCTGGACTACACCCGCGAAGACATCATGCCCGCGCTGGAAGGCAACGCATTCGTCTGCGCCTGCCTGAATGCGAACGATCCGCTCAAGGACATGCGCATGACGCTTGGCGAGTGCAAGACCATGGGCGTGGAGTCCGTTTCGAATATAGGCCCCTCGGTCAGCTACGTAGACCACGACAGCGAGATATACCGGGTGCTGACCAGCGCCGGCGTCACGTACCAGAACGAGATCGAGATGCTGAAACTGGCGCGGGAAGAAATGGACATGGTAACCATCGGGCTGGCGTTCACCCTCGAAGACGCGCTGGCCATGTGCGAGGAGGCCAAGCCGCACATTTTCTGCTATCACGCGGGCACGACGAAAGGGGGACTCAAGGGATACGACAGCGGATTGACCATCGAGCAAACCGCCGAGCAAACCGAAGAAGCCTACCAGGCCGTACGCAAGGTCCACCCGGAGGTCCTCCTTGTGGCGCACGGCGCCGCCATGGAGAATCCCGTCGATGCGCAATACATGCTGGACCATACGTCCGGGCACGGGTTCTGGACCGGCTCGTCCACGGAGCGCCTCCCCATAGAACGCGCCGTATCGGCGGCGGCCCGGGAATTCGCGGCCCTGCGCTTCCGCAAACAGGACGCATAACGGAATACGCTGATCCAAACCCCTTCGCTCAGCGCGGTTTGAGTACGCTCGCCATAGCACGCAACGCATTATGCCGAAAACCATTGCCGTACTGGCCACGATGGATACGAAGGGCGCGGAGGCGGACTTCGCGCGGCGGGAAATCGAGGCCCTCGGAGCCGAAGCCCTGCTGATCAATATCGGCGTGGTGGGCCCCGCCGCCACACCCGTGGACATTGGCGCCGAAACGGTGATCCGCGCCGGAGGCGGCGAGCCGGACGCCTTGCTCGAAGACCCTGCGCGAGAGGAGATCGGGCCGTACATCGTCCGGGGCGCGCAAAAAATACTCCTGGACCTGGTCCTGCAAAACAAAATCCACGCGCTGCTGGCCCTGGGCGGCACCCAGGGCACCTCGACCTGTTCGCAGGTCATGCAGGCGCTGCCCTACGGGTTCGGGAAGGTGATGCTTTCCACGGCGGCCTCCGGGGATACCGAGCCGTTCGTGGGCATCAAGGACATCGCCATGATGTTCTCGGTCAGCGACATTCTGGGCCTGAATCCGTTTTCCCGAAAAATACTGGCGAACGCGGCGGGCGCCGCCGTGGGCATGGCCCGAAAAAGCGACCGCCCCCTCGCCGCCGACGCAAACAGCAAGGGCACCATCGGGATGACGAACCTGGGCGTGCTGACCCGCGGCGCCATGCACGCCATCGACCTGTTTCACGAAGCAGGCTACGAAGTCATTACGTTTCATGCGATCGGCGCGGGCGGACGCGCCATGGAACAGATGATGCGGGAAGGCATCATCAAGGCGGTCTTCGACTATGGGCTGGGCGAAATCGCCGACGACGTATACGACGGCTTGCGCGCCTCGCGCGACCCGGAACGCCTGACCGTAGCCGGAAAACTGGGCTTGCCCCAGGTAATATGTCCCGGCGGCGCGGAGCACATCGGGCTGCTGCTGCACACGCCCAACGAGGCGCCGGAAGCCTGGAAACATCATGCGTACGTATTCCATAGCCCGGTCGTGTTCGCGCCCCGCCTCGGACCGGACGAAATCCGCAAGGTGGCGGAGGAAATCGGCCGCCGTCTGGCCCACAGCGCGCAAAAAACGGTCTTTATGCTGCCGCTGCAAGGGGTGAGCCGGTATTCCATTCCCGGAGGGCCGCTGGAGGACAAGGAAAGCGACGCCGCGTTCTTTGGCGCGCTGCGCAAGGCCCTGCCCGCCTCCGTCGAGTTGCAGGAACTGGACTGCGGCGCGGAAGACCCGGCCTTCGTCGAGGAAGCCGTGCGGACGCTTGTCCATCTGATCGAACAATAAAATCGCAAAACAGAGCCTTTATGCGCAGTTTGTGGAACGACCGGGAGGCGGAAGCCTGCGCCGGAGACGACCTGGCGATGCGGGTCTATTCCTCGCGCCTCCTCGGGTCGGAAGAATACCTTGTCATGCACGGCGGCGGCAACACGTCGGTGAAGTCCGCGACGAAGGATTTGTTCGGAGACGACGTGGACGTCCTCTACGTCAAGGGCAGCGGGTGGGACCTGCAAACCATCGAAAAGCCCGGGTTCCCCGCGCTGCGCCTTAAGGAAACGCAGCGGCTGGCCGACCTCGAAACCTTGTCCGACGAGGAAATGACCCGGCAATTGCGGTCGTTCATGCTGGATTCGTCTAGCCCGTCCCCGTCCGTGGAGGCGATTCTGCACGCCATCCTCCCCGCCCGATTCGTAGACCATACCCATGCCGACGCCATGGTTACCCTCACGAACAATCCGCGGGGAAAAGCCATCATGCGGGAGGTCTGCCCGGACTGCCTCGTGCTGCCGTACGTGATGCCCGGCTTTATCCTCGCCCGGCAGGTATACGAAGCGATTCGGGACGTAGACCTTGACGGGTACAAGGGCATTATCCTGATGCACCACGGCATATTCACGTGGGCCGACGACGCGCGGACCTCCTACGAGCACATGATCGAACTGGCGAGCCGCGCCGAGGCGTACCTTGCCGACCGGGGCCAGACGAAGCACCCCGAAGCGCGGCAGGACGTGGACCTGCTGGATCTGGCGCGGATACGGCGGGCGGCGTCGCGGACGCGCGGGGCGGCGCAGCTGGCCATGCTGGACCAGTCCGGAAGCGCGCAGGGCTTCGCAAGCCGCAAGGACGTGGCCGACATCGCTACGCGGGGGCCGCTCACGCCGGACCATGTGCTCCGGGGCAAACGCATCCCCGTCGTCATAGCCAAACGACCGGACGAGGACGTCTCCGAAGTGGCTGCATTCGCAAGAACCTATGCGGCGTATTACGAGGCCCACAAAACCGAGGGGCTGCACATGCTCGACCCCGCGCCGCGCATGGCCGTCTGGAAGGAAAGCGGATGCATTGCTTTCGGGAGCAGCGTCCGGGAATGCGGGATCGTCGCAGACATTGCGCGGCATACCCGGCAGGCCATTCAGACGGGCGAATCCCTCGGCGGATGGCGCGCCTTGTCGGAACAGGAGATTTTCGATGTGGAATACTGGTCGCTGGAGCAGGCGAAACTGGGCAAGCGGGGCGCGCCCAAAGAGCATCAGGGCAAAATCGCCCTCGTAACGGGCACGTACGGGGGCATTGGCAAGGCGGTTTGCGAAGCCCTGATGCGGGACGGGGCCACGGTGGCGGGCATGGACGCGCATCCCGGCGTGGTCGACGCGCTGGACGGCATGACCGGGATCCCGTGCGACGTAACCGACGAAAACGCGGTGCGGGCGGCGGTGGAGCGCGTGGTAGCGACCTTCGGGGGGCTGGACGTCATCGTGTGCAACGCGGGGATTTTCCAGTCCGGCGAGCGCATCGAGGAGCAGGACCCGGACGCATGGGACCGGATGCTGGCCGTCAACCTGACGGCGACCCAGCGGTTTATGAACGCAGCCATTCCCTACCTGAAATTGGGGATTCGGCCCGCCATCGTCGTGGTGGGGTCGCGGAACTATGCCGCGCCCGGCCCCGGGGCGGCGGCCTATTCGGTGAGCAAGGCGGGCGTAACCCAGTTGGCCCGCGTGGCGGCCCTGGAACTGGCCGCGGACGGCGTACGCGTGAACGTCGTGCACCCGGACGCCGTCTTCGACACCCGGCTATGGACCGAGGAGGCGCTCCAGCGCTCGGCGAAGCGCTACGGCATGACGGTAGCAGAGTACAAAACGAAAAACCTCCTCAAGACGGAAATACGGGCGGCGGACGTAGGACGGCTCGTATCCGTCATGGCGGGGGACGCCTTTCGGGCCACGACGGGCGCCCAGGTCCCCATCGACGGGGGGACGGATCGGGTGATATGAAGCGGCATACCCGCTATAATTCAAAGTGAACGCCCAGTAACTTAAGATCGCCTCCAATGCATATAAATTCCTTGTATTTACAAGGCGAATATAAAAATTCTATTTCGTGAGATAAAACAATAAAGTTAAATAATGTGTACTCCAGACCCAAGCCAGAAGTTATACCAAAAGTCAATGATTTTCCATTCGGTCGATCTGTTTCAATTTCAACGTGTCTTGAAGCTTCTGGTTTGCATGGAGGACCATCTACTATATCATAATCTGATTCATAATCATATTCATCGCAAACATATTTACTAAAATGAAACTTTTTATTAAAACGCCAAAGCACAGGGCCTCCCCAAAGATATAAATTTTTAGTAAAAGGATAATAATTATATCGTGCGGCAATTTTAAAGATATTTTCGTTATTCAAATATTCACGATGAGAAGAATTATCATCCCAGCCAATGAGTAATTGATATTTATCATATCTTGTACTAAAAAACAGGGTTGGATAAGGCATACCGTCATCTTCGGATTCTTCGATATTACCTTGACCATAAAAATTTAAGGGGCCAGGAAAAATATCAGCTACCATACCCGTCAAAGAAAAATAAAAACCCATTCGCTGCTTAGGATCAGTTATTTCGTTTGCTTCTGTGTGCGTATCCTGGGCTATAGCTGGGAATGTAAACGGCATGGCCCAAAAAATTCCGAAGAAACAACAGAGCAACAGCCAGGCAGGCGGTGCGAAAGTATCTTTTCTGGATATCATTGTGATCTCCGCTTTATTTGAGAAGAAGCATGCGGCCCGTGTCCCGGAAATCGCCCTGCCATCTCCAGCATACGTAACGATTTCTTCACAAGCAAGCCCTGCCAAAAAAAACCTTCTAAGCCCGCCCGAAATCATCCTCCAGGCGGACGATGTCGTCTTCGAGGCACAGGCCAAGCTGGGTTTCGATAATCACGAGCGGGGCGGCGCCGTCGTTTTCGATGCGGTGCACATCTCCCCTGTCGATAAAAAGCGCGTCCCCCGCCGCTACGCGGCGCTGCGCTGCGTTCAGCGTAAAAAGGCCGCTGCCGGACGCAATCACCCAGTGTTCCCGCCGGTGCGCGTGCTTCTGAAGCGAGAGCCGCCGCCCGGGGCGAACGACAATGCGCTTGACGCGGTATCCCGGCTCGTTCAGGTATTCTTCCCAGCGGCCCCAGGGCCTGTCGTCGGAGTCCGTCATGCGCCCTCTGCCTCGGGAATGCGCTTGCCGAACGTCCGCAAGCCGAAAAACAGCGTCAGGGCGCCCGCAAGCAGGCCAATCCACCAGGGCAGGCCGAACCCGGCGGGCACAATGCCCAGCGCGATGGCGACGCCGCCCACGAACGACGCGTAGGGCAGCTGGGTGCGGACATGGTCTATGTGATCGCAGCCGGACGCCATGGAAGAAAGAATCGTCGTGTCCGATATAGGAGAACAATGGTCTCCGCAAACGGCTCCCGTGAGTACGCAGGCCACGGAAGAATACATAATATGATGATGCGATCCGTCCGTCATGCCGTTGATGGCGAGAATGGCCCACACCAGCGGAAGCACAAGCGGCATGAGAATGCCCATAGCCCCCCAGCTGGACCCCGTAGAGAACGCGGTAACGGCGGCCAGGACGAAAATCAGCGCGGGCACGATGGCCGGAGGCAGCGATTCGCCCAGCGCGGAAATAAGGTAGTCCGCCGTATGGATGACCGTGGTAATCTCCGAAAGCGCCCAGGCCAGCACCAGAATAACGCACGCCAGGAGCATGGACTTGACGCCCGAGAACCAGGCGTTTACCGTTTCGGTCAGGGTTAGCGTACGGCGGACAAGCGACAACGCAACCGCCGCAATCACGCCCAGCAGCGATCCCCACATGAGGGCGCTGTACGAATCCGCCGTGCCGATAATGTCCCGCAACGTATCGCCTTCTCCGGTGGCGTACAGCCCCGCCAGCACGGATACGACCAGCACGACCACGGGCGCCACGGCGTCTATGGCGTGATATTTCGCGCCGGCCTTGGGGGATACGGCGTCGGCCGCTTCCTCGTGCTGCCCAATGTCGGCGTCCGGGGACAGGACCTGGCCCGTGAGGCGGGCGCGCGCCTCCGCCCGGTGCATGGGACCGAAATCCCGCGCGGAAGAAGCCACGCAAAACACGAAGAAAATGGCGAGAATCGGATAAAAACTGTAGGGAATGGATTGCAAAAAGATCGAATAGGCCGATTCGCCGAAGCCGTCGAGATTCGCTACGGCCACGCCGATCAGGCCGACTTCGTAGCCGATCCACGTGGTGACCAGCGCAAGGCAGGCGACGGGCGCCGCCGTGGAATCCACGATATACGCCAGTTTCTCCCGGGAAACGTTGAACCGGTCCGTCACCGAACGCATCGTGTTGCCCACCACGAGCGTGTTGGCGTAATCGTCGAAAAAGACGAGGAGCCCCATCATGCCCGTAGCGACCTGCGCCTTGCGGGGCGAGCGAATCCGCCGAACAAGGCGCTCTACGATGTCTTGCATGCCCCCGTTGCGCGAAATAATCCCCACCATGCCCCCGATCATAAGCGAAAACAGGATGATGGCCCCATGACCGGGGTCGATAAGCGCGGCGAGCACATATACCTGAAACGTATCCAGCAGGCCCAGCCACAGGCCGTCGAACCCCATGCCGCGCGCAACCCAGGCGCCTACGAGCAGGCCAAGGAACAGGGCCGGGATAACCTGCCGGAGAATGAGCGCGGCGGCGATGGCTATGAGCGGCGGGACGACAGACACCCAGCCGGGAATGACATGCATCCCGGTCCTGGCGACCACCTCGTCGTTGCGCAGCAAAGCGATGGATACGAAACCGAGGGACGAAACCGTGGCGTCGCGCAGGCGCCATTGCCCGTCCGGCGCGCGTTCCAGCGGCAGCGGATCCGCTTCGCCGATCCGCACCCGGTACGCCGCCGCCGAGTCGGCCTCGACGCCTTCTGCGCGCACGTCGAACGCTTTCCCCCGAAGCATCACGGAGGGCGCGTACAGAGACCCCTCCTGCGCCTGCGCGGCGCCGGCCCAGCACAACGCCGCCACGCACGCCCATGCCGGGAAAACGCGCCGCCGCAAACCGGAAAAACGCATCGTCTTGCGCCGTTCGTTACCCACGAGGCTCTCGTTTCTTGCCCCGCTTCTCTTCGAGGCTGCGCTCGCGCGCCTCGTAGTTCTTCACCCAGGGACGGCGTTTGAAATACCCGATCGTCATTTCCCGAACCTTGCCCGAAAGGAACGCCATGGCCAACAGGTTCGGCAGAATCACAATGCCCAGAAACACGTCGCCCAGCGTCCATACCGTCGTGAGGGCCAGCGTAGCGCCCACGAAGTGCATGGCCACGAAAACCGCCTTGTACGGAATCACGCCCTTCTGGCCAAACAGATAGTAGGCGCAGCGATCCCCGTAATAACTCCAGGCGATGGCGGTAGAAACCGCAAAAAGCAGCACGCTGAGTATCACGATGTAGCCTCCCCAATCGCCCAGCGGGGCCAGCCCGCGCTGAAAGCCCAGTTGCGTCATCGGGGCGCCGTTCTCCACGGCGTCGCCGTACAGCGCGGCGTATTCCCGCCCCCCAACGGCGACGGCGCGTTGCCTCGCCGGTTCCAAGCGTCCGGTAAACGGCGCCGTATGCTCCGCGTCGACGAACAAGCGTTCGACAGCCACGTCGTGCCAGGCCAGTTGCGTCGCGCCCGGGCCCGTTTGCGCCAGGCCGTCCACGATGGGAATTTCCTCCGGGGGATCGGCGGCGGAAAAAGCGCCCGCCTCGTCCTGTTGCACATACCCGATATCGCCCGCCGCCAGGTCCAGTTCCGTGGGCGTCCGGGCGTTCCATACGCCGGTGGTGAGAATGACCAGCGCCGTCATCGTGCAAATGACGATGGTGTCGATGAACGGTTCGAGCAGCGCCACGACCCCTTCCGAAACCGGTTCGTCCGTCTTGGCGGCGGAATGCGCGATGGGCGCCGATCCTTGCCCGGCCTCGTTCGAAAACAGCCCGCGGCGCACCCCCCACATGAGCGTAAGCAAAAACGCGCCCGTGCCGGTTCCGGCCACCCCGGCGCTCGGATTGAACGCTTCCCGGAAAATGAGTCCCAGCGCGTCGGGAAGCTGGTGTATGTTCATCACAATGATGAGGAGGGCGCCCAGCACGTACACGGCGGCCATAACCGGCGCGAGCACGCCGGTAACCCGCCCGATGCGGCCAATGCCTCCCAGAATGACCATGCCTATGACGGCCGAAGTAACGATCCCCGTAACCCAGGCCGCCACGCCAAATTCGGAGGACATCACGTCCGCCACCGTATTGGCCTGCACGGCGTTGCCCGTAAAAAAGGCGGTGATCCCCAGCAGCACGGCGAAAAACACGGCAAGGGGTTTCCAGCGGCTGCCCAGGCCGCGCTCGATATAATACATCGGCCCGCCCGCCACCGTGCCCTGCTTGCGAGACGCATCGTCCGCAGGCACTATATCCCGGTAATGCTGCGCAAGCGTAACCTCCGTGTACTTGGTGGCCATGCCCAGGAACGCGGTAATCCACATCCAGAAAATCGCGCCGGGACCGCCCCAGTGGATGGCGATGGCTACGCCCGCGATATTGCCGATGCCCACCGTCGCCGAAAGCGCCGTCGTGAGCGCCTGAAAATGGGATACGTCGCCGGGCTCGTTGGGGTCGTCGTACCTGCCGGACGTAACGGCGAACCCGTGCCGCAGGCGACGAACCTGAATGAATTGCAGCCGGAGCGTCAGGAATACGCCCGTGCCCAGGAGCAGAATAATGACAAGAGGGATCGGTTCGCCGCCGACCGAGGGGCCGAACGACCACACGGCGCTCTCCAGGGCGGAAACGATCCGTTCGAAAACATTCATACTATCGCTTGCATAAGGAATAGGGAGGCGGAAATGGTCTGAAAAGCCCGGACAGTTTTGGATAACCGTGTTAATGCGGCGGTTTTACCCTGCCTTCGGCAACAGATTGCGCCTATAGAATACGTCGCCGGGCATCAGGTTGTCAAGGCCCCTTTGCGGGCATTTTTCGTTGAAGCAGCGGATGCGACAGCAGACGGCACAGTCCGTCACTTGACGAGCAGCATGGTCTTGACCGCGATCTCCTCTTCGGTTTGGAGCACGTAGAGATACGTGCCGCTGGCCAGGTCCGACGCGTCGAACGGGATGCGGTAGCGGGCCGCCGGACGCACGCCGTCCACAAGCGTTTGCACCTTTTGCCCCAGCAGGTCGTAAACCGAAAGCGTGGCGCGCTGCGTCTTGTTGAGCGTAAACGCAATGGTAGTGGACGGATTAAACGGGTTCGGATAGTTCTGCTCCAGCGCGAAGGCGGTGGGTATCTCCTGTTCCTCCTCCTCGGCGGATATGATGATCGTGGCGTCGGCCACCGTTACGGTAACAACCGGCCCCACGGGAACGCCCGGATACCCCGCCACGGCATGCGTAATCGTAACCGTATCGTCGTCCAGGTTCGCATCGTCCACGGGCGTCACCGTGACGGTCTGCGGCGTACCCCAGTTCGAAGGGTCGAACGCAAGCGCACCCGACACCGTTGCCGACGCTTTGTTGCTTGAGGACGGCGTTACGGTAACCGCGCCACCTGGATCGGTGCGTAGCGCAAGCATGTAGCTGCCGGGTTCGCCGCCTTTCTGAAGCCTCAGCGTATACGTACTCGCCTCCACGTCCGGCGTCGCCTGCGTGTCGGCGTCATCCACGGAAACGCACTCGCTGTAGAGCGTCAAATCGGGCACTTTCGCATTCGTGATCTTGCAGTAATAGCAGAGCGGCGGGTCGGACAAGGACGCCACGAACGTATCCGAAGTGGCACCCGGAACCGCCTGGTCGTTCACAGACCCTTCGCGGTACCACTGATACTTGTTCGCCGTGCCGCCCACCTCGACCGAAAACGTGGCCTGGAACGCCGAGCGCGCTACATGGGTGGGTACGCGACGCTGGGGCGCATAATCATAGGTTCTTACGCCCGCAGGCAGTTCCCGGTCCTCGAAATCCTCGAACGTGAGCCGGTTAAGCCCAACGCTAACACGGTAGAGTGCGGGCAGGCCGGACAGGTCAGGCAGCGCATGGAAGTAGTTACCGCTAATGTAAAGATGCGATAGCGTCTTTGCATTGGAGATATTGTCGGGCAGCGCACCTTCCAAATCGTTATACGAAAGAGTCAATGTCCAAATTCTTGGCAGATCGAATAATTCAGAAGGGATCGTGCCGTACAATCGCGTCCCGCTCAGATTGAGCGTCCGCAATTTATCAAGATTCATGATCCACGCCGGAAAGTCGTAGGGATCAAGCGGATTGTTGCTCAAATCCAGATATATCAGTTTCGCAAGATTACCCAGCGACGGCGGTATGGAACCCGTTAAGACATTGTCACCCAAATAGATAGAGAGTAAACCGGAGAATTTTCCCAACCAGGCGGGGATGGCCCCCGTCAAGTCGTTATGATTAAGACGCAGGGCTTGCAACTTGGCGAGGTTGCCTAATTCCGGGGGAATAGTCCCTGTCAAACTATTCGAATCAAGAAAGAGAGCCTCCAACTGCGTAAGGCGCTCCAGCCAGCGGGGGATTGAACCCGTGAAGCGGTTCCACCGAAGATTCAAATATCTCAATTGAGCGAGTTCGCCTAATACCGGCGGTATAGGTCCTGTCAGAAGATTTCCAGCAAGATCAAGGTACTCCAACTTTGCAAGGCGTCCGAGCGAGGCGGGAATTGGCAACCTCAATGCGTTCCTCCGAAGATTGAGATATTTTAGTTCTGCGAGGTTGCCTAATTCAAAAGGAATCAAACCAGTAAAGTTGTTTACACCCAACAAGAGCCTGCGTAACCGGAAGAGGCGACCCAATGAACTGGGAATGGAGCCTGTCAAGTCGTTATTGTGAATATCCAAGACCTCCAGTTGGGCAAGATTTCCTAACTCCGGGGGTATAGACCCTGTCAGACTATTATAATTAATATATAGGTATCTCAACTTCGCAAGGCCCTGCAGAGAAGCGGGGATCGAACCCGTCAAGTCGTTATCGCTAATATTCAAGACCTCCAGTTGGGCAAGATTTCCTAACTTCGGGGGTATAGACCCTGTCAGGCTATTGCGATCAAGATGTATCTCCTTCAACTTTCCAAGTTCCCCAAGCGAGGCGGAGATTGTACCTGTAAGGTTATTATCGGACATAGAAAAGGCCACAACTCTTCCCTCTTCGCTTAGCGTAACGCCATACCAGTCCATGACAGGGTCTTTGAGCCACCCTGTGGGGTCTATCCAGCCTTCGCCGCCCGCCGCATGATAAAAATCTACGAGAGCCAGCGAGTCCGCTTCATGGGCCGCAACAGCGGCGCCTATTATCTTCTCCGACGCTTCGAGCCAGCCCCTGTGGTCCATCCAGTCTTCTTCGCCCATCCCATGATAAAAATTTACCAAGTCCAATGAATCTTGCGCATTTGCATACCGCTCTGCGCGAAGGCGTATAAAATCCGGCTCGGCGACAAAGACATCCGCGGATTGCGCCAAAACAGGATATGCTCCAAAACCCAGAAGCGCTCCCGCCAAACCCCAAAGCGCCCGCCGCAAGAACCGCCTGACACAACGCAGGGGCCCTTGCGAATACAAACGAGTACTCGGCGAATAAGCGATACGCATATGCGAGGAAGTAAGCGAATGAAAAAAAGAGCAAGCCCCGATTACCGGTCGGCGAGCGGCCATACCGCCCGCACGGTCAGGGTCCTGCGTTCCCTGTTGAACGACACGTCCAGCGTACGGGGCGCCGTAGCCGCTCCGCCTGCGGGCAGCGACGCCTTCGCGCCTATAGAATAACGCCATCGCGCA